>NZ_JBNWDI010000002.1:0-614892 GCF_053521965.1 Rhizobium sp. 22-785-1
GAGGTTCTCCAGGGCCGCTGCGGTGAGGCTGGAGAGCGCCTGCGCGCTGATGGATGCGATCTCGCCAGTGGAGAAGAGAGCGAGTTCGGCACTGTCCAGCGTGCCGACCTGAGCTGCTGTGAGGCCAGCAACCTGCGCCGAGGTGAGCGCCTCGATCTGACTTGTCCCAAGAGCCTCGAATTGACTGGTGTAAAGAGCAACGACCTGCGCCGCACTCAGGCTGCTGACTTGGCCGCTGCTGAGCACCTCCAGCTGATTCAGCGTCAGACCCTTGACGGCGCTCGGCGAAATGGCGCGCATGTCTTCAGAGTCGAGCAAAGCGATATTCGCGGTACTAAGGGCTGCGATCTGCGAAGAACTAAGGGCCTTGATTTTTGTATTATCAAGAGCGTTCACGTCCGCCGAGGTCAAGCTCGCAATGGTCGATGTGGAAAGCTTTGAAATCTGCGCAGCAGACAGCGAAGAAATAATGGAAGTCATGAACGTGTCCCTTACCGGATGGCGACTGGTCACGCCTATCTGCCGTCAGACATCGCCCAAATAGACATGAATCCGACACGCGCAAATGAAGCGAAATTGTTGAGAACATGGCTCATGTGAACCTGCGTAGGAACCGCTTCATGCAATTCGAGCCTGAGAGGGAAGCCCGGATTTTCCACGCTAGTTATTGCGAATGACGCTAATAAATTTGGTTGCTTGAGTAACCTGACTGTAACGGTGTCTTATCAGGCAAACATTTAAAGCCAAGTTAATATTGGTGACGCATCTGATTATTCTTGAGACACATGTATCTCTGCGAATCAAACGCTAAATTTCAAAGGAAAGCTATGCCACCTACATCATTTTAACCATCTATCAAGAGCGAAAAATTTTAATTCGGCCTCAGATTCTCAATCATTCACGCAGTCTTTTTACTATCCAAGGAAAACCCCGTCGGAAAATTAATAGGTAAACCGCCAACAGAGATAACGACATAAAAAAAAGGGGTAAACACAAGCATATTTTTTAATATGTTGACATCAATGAATTACAATACATCGATTTTAAGATATAATATCGACTTTATCGAATTATAATTGCGATGAATACGGTTTCTGGGCCTTGGTTTCCGTTCCGACACCCGGCGTGAGTTAACGGAGAAAACCCGGTAAAGTTGTTTTTATTCTGCATGATTCGCCGTTTAGGACATTCAATCGGATACTCTCGCGGGCTTGATACTGGCAGTAATCATCACTCTTCCAGCAATATCGTTACAAGATATACTGCGTCTCACCGTCGCATCAGCAGATCATCACGATACCACTGGCTAAACTTTCACGTGCAATCGTCTGACAGTGCATCCCGTCAGCTTTCGATGAAGCGGCTGGCATTGAATCTTGATGGAGGGCGAGCGCGGGGTGCTGATTCGGTAAAACTCATCCTTCATCGAGTTTGACCGCTCCACGTTAGATGCGCGACGAGATCAGGTTTCCGGAACGTCTTGAAATGAAAACAAGAACGGACCGGGATCAGGTTGCGAATTGGGGGAGCCTAATAAGGGAATGCTCTGCGGGTCGAGACACTTCGAGAGGTTCAATACCTTCGTGTGTGACGGCTTTTCGCGCAGACACCGGCATAACGCCGTCGGTCGCAACGCATGCTGCGACACGAGAGCCGGACATTATCTCCGGCTCAAAGAGACTTCATGAGTTGTACGGCGGGCTCAAAGGTCCGCTAGATCTGGGATCATTTTGTTGTATCCGCCGTAACGGTTTTAATATCTGCCTTGCCATATGTTCTCATGGTTTGGCAGTTCAGCGAACTCGCGATGAGCCTGCTCTCAGAACTCTTCCCAGTTCTGTTCGCTTGCTTTCGGTTGTACCGCTTCTGCCGACGCTCCAAAGGCTTTGGCGAGCGTATTGCCCAGCGCACGCGCGGGCGAGGCTACGGGGCGTGCCGTTGGCTTGACAGCAGCAGGCGTGAAGCTCGGCTTCGTCGAATAGAGCGGCTTGGCGGAAGCCGCTGGAGCGGAACGCGGGACAGCGGGAGTGGCGGGCGGTATGTAGGACGCGATGCGCTGTTCTGCCCCTGCCCCGAGGTTGAACTGGCCGATCAGTCCGTTCAGCGCCTCAGCTTCGCGAGCCAGTGAATGGCTGGCTGCGGTCTGTTGTTCGACCATGGCGGCGTTCTTCTGCGTTCCCTGGTCCATGCTGTTGACGGCAGTACTGATCTCCTGCAGGCCCGTCGCCTGTTCGCGTGATGCCGTGACGATGGCGCTGACATGAGCGTTGATCTCTTCCACCTCAGCGACGATCATCTGTAGCGCCTTGCCGGTCTCGTCGACGAGGCCTACGCCATTTTCAACGTATCTGCTTGAGTTGCTGATCAGCGCCTTGATTTCCTTCGCGGCATTGGCGGAACGCTGAGCAAGCTCGCGAACCTCCTGTGCGACGACGGCAAAACCTTTACCGGCCTCACCGGCACGGGCAGCCTCAACACCAGCATTCAGCGCGAGCAGATTTGTCTGGAAGGCAATATCATCGATCACACCGATGATGTTGGTGATTTCGCCGGAAGACTTTTCGATTTCCTGCATTGCGGCCACGGCGCGACGAACGACCGCACCGGATTGTTCGGCACCGGCACGGGCGCGCTGCACCAGAGCTCCTGCTTCTTCAGCACCCTTGGCGCTATCGCGAACGGTGGTGGTCACTTCTTCCAGGGCGGCAGCGGTTTGTTCGACGGAAGCTGCCTGCTGTTCCGTGCGGCGCGACAGATCATCGGCTGCGGACAGCATTTCGGCGGCGCCGGCATGAATTGCAGCAGCGTTCTCGCCCACCTTACGCAATGTCTGCTGCAGGCTATCGAGCGAGGTGTTGAAGTTCAGACGAAGCGGCTCGACGAACGGGGTGAACGGCTTTTCGATGCGATAGTCGAGATTGCCGTCGGCCAGTGCCTGGAGCCCCTTGGCAAGTTCTTCGCGGGCAAAAGCCTGGTCAGCTTCGGCGCGCTCTTTTTCAGCCTCGTTGCGCCGACGATCAGCTTCGGTCGCGGAGCGCATGCGGTCCGTCTCACCTGCAAGACGCTGCTTCTCGATCGCGCTGTCCTTGAAGACCAGAACGGCCTTGGCCATTTTCCCAACTTCGTCGCCGCGATCAACCGCAGGGACATCGACATTGTTATCGCCATTGGCAAGACGGCTCATGGCATCCGTCATGCCGACGATGGGCGTGACGATGGCGCGTGATAGCGCCCAGATCAGCAGGACAGAAACGAGGCCGGCCCCAGCGCCACCGCCAAGCAATGCATATTGCAGGTTGGCCTGGGCGCTTTGCTGAGCCGCGATCTCCGACTTGGTCAGCGCGTTGAGCTGTTCCTTGATCTTTTCGGCTGCAGCGCGGAAGCCATCGACCTGGCCCTTGGCCTGGTTGCGGCCGATCTCGATGATTTCAGAAACCGGTGCTTCCGTCGTCTTGCGGGCTGCCATCTGCGGCTCTGCCAGTTGCTTGTAAAAGACGGTGGCGGTCGCTTCCATCTCATCGATGGATTTCAGAATCTCGGGTTGGTCGGCAGCGTATCCGCGTGCCTCATTCAATTTTGCGAGCATCACGTCGCGCTGGGCAAACACATCCTTGTATGTGCTGTCGCTGCGGAACAGAAGAAAGCCGCGCTGATTGACCACCTGCTCCAGCATGGCGGCTTTCGCTTCGTCGACCGTCTGCATCAGTTGAGCTGTGCGAGTTTGCGTTTCAGACAGATGCTGCGCGTCTAGCGTTTGAAGAAAGACGAATGCCGAGGCGACTAGACACACACCCATCAAGGCGACGAAGGTCATCATCAGTTTGATATTGATAGGTAAATTTTTCAAAGACATCGACAACTCTTCTTCGACGCAGGACCGCGCATCAGTCATCAGACCGCGAACCACAAGTTTTCCGGCCTAACCTTCATGTCAGCGACGGCTCTTTTTTCAGCTTCGCAAACTGCTGCAAAGCGGTTGATTTTTGCTTAAATCTGAAGGTACTAAAAAAACAAAGCTGAGGAGTGCCGGGCAGGGTAAACGAAGTCTTCAAGAGCCCTCGGACACAAACCGCTTGCGCTACGCCCGATTGGCCGTCATTGACACTCTCCATGACCAAAACATCTGAAAACCAACGCCTGGACCAGCTCCTGGTCGCCAAGGGCCTGTTTGCAAGCCGCTCCCGCGCGCGCGATGCCGTATCGCGCGGCACCGTCAGCGTGAATGGCAAGATCGTGACCAAGCCAAGCCTGTGCTTCGCCGAGACCGCAGTGATCGCCATTGACGATCCGGCGCAGGATTATGTCTCGCGCGCCGCCTTGAAGCTCGTTGCCGCACTCGATCATTTCGAGCTGGACCCGAAAGGCCAAGAGTGCCTGGATGTGGGCGCCTCCACCGGCGGTTTCACGGAGGTTTTGCTGGAGCGCGGCGCTGGCCACGTGACGGCGATCGACGTGGGTCATGGGCAGATCCATCCACGGGTGGAGAACAATCCACGCGTGACCAGCATCGAGGGGCTGAATGCGCGGTTCCTAACACAGGACGATATCGACGGTCGCGAGATCAGCTTCATTGTGTCGGATGTCTCCTTCATCTCGCTGAAGCTTGCGCTGGCGCCCGCGCTCGATCTCGCAGTCGAGGGCGCGCTCGCCGTGCTTCTCGTCAAGCCACAATTCGAGGCAGGCCGTGATGCGATCAGCAAGGCTGGTCTTTTGAAAGAGCCGGAGACAGCGCCGCAAGTCGCCGCAGAGCTGGAACGCTGGCTGACCGAAGATATGGGCTGGGAAAGCCTTGGCCTTATCCCCTCCCCGATTGCGGGTGGGGATGGCAATGTAGAATTCCTTCTCGGAGGCAGAAAGCCATGAGCACGCAGACCGTCAAGATCCAGAGTCTGGGAGCCCAGGGCGACGGCATCGCACATTGCCCTGAAGGCACGGTCTACGTGCCCTTCGCCCTTCCGGGGGAAACAGTCGCGATCGCCCGAGTGAAAGACCAGGGAACGATCATGTCGATCACCGAGGCGTCGGAGCAGAGACGTGAGCCCGCCTGCCGTCATTTCGGGCCGGATGGCAAGAACGGCACTTGCGGGGGCTGTTCGCTTCAACATGTGGCGGACGAAACCTATCACGCCTTCAAACGCAACCTCGTCGTCTCCGCGCTGCGCTCCAAAGGGTTGGATGCGGAGGTCGGGCCACTGGTGATCTGTCGGCCCGGTGAGCGCCGTCGCGTCGTCTTCACCGCACGCAAAACCGAGAAAGGACTTCTTCTCGGCTTCAGCCAAGCCAATAGCCACCATATTGTTGCGATCGAAGAATGTCCTATCGCGTCACCTGCCATCGTATCGAGGCTGGATGCAATCCGCGCAATCGGCCTGCCGCTGGCATCCAATGCCGAACCTTTCCGCATGACAGTGCTGGAGACGCTATCTGGGCTCGATATTGCCGTGGACGGCATCAAATCAGTCAATGACAAGCAGCGTCGGGCACTGACCGAAACGGTTCTTTCCATGCGCGGTATCGCCCGCGTATCGCTGTCAGGAGAAATTCTCATCGAGCCGCAAAAGCCGGTCATCGAGTTTGGCAGCGTCAAGGTCGCTCCTCCCGCTGGCAGTTTCCTTCAGGCAACCAAGGTGGCGGAAGACGCAATGGCTGAACGTGTGCTGGGACATATCGGCAAATCGAAGCGGATCGCCGATCTGTTCTGCGGTACCGGCACCTTTACGCTACGGCTGGCGCGCATCGGCAAGGTGCATGGTGTGGAAGCCGAAGACAAGCCATTGAAGGCGCTGGATTTTGCCGCACGCAACACCCCCGGCCTGAAGCCGGTCACGATCGAACGGCGCGATCTTTTCCGACATCCGCTGATTGCCAAGGAACTGAAGCTGTACGACGCCGTCGTCTTTGATCCGCCGAGAGCCGGTGCTGAAGCGCAGTGCAAGGAACTTGCTCGCAGCACAGTGAAGAAGATCGTTGCCGTCAGCTGCAATCCGCCGTCTCTGGCACGCGATCTTTCTATCCTGGTCGAGGGCGGTTATCGCATTACGAACGTTACGCCGATCGACCAGTTCCTCTGGTCGCCGCATGTCGAGGCGGTCGTGACGCTGGAAAAATAAGGCTTTTTACCAGGCGGTATCGATATTGCCGCTGCCGACAACGCCGGAGCAGCGGCAACGACCGCCAACCCTGCCCTGTTGGACGGGGCAGACATAGGGGCGCGAGCGCTCAGAACTTTCCGGCGGGGTGATGACGCAGACGAAACGCGGCTGGCGGCGGTCCCAACCATTGTTCTGGTTCTGGTTGCTACGTTGCGAGCTACTGTTAAAGTCCTGCACCTGCACCACATCGCTTTGTGCAAGCGACGGCGTTTTAAACGCCTGAGGCAGGCCCGCCTCCGCAACGCCGGATACGGACAGTAGTGCGATCATTGCAAGAGCGGTTTTGCGCATCATGGCGGCCTTCTCCCAACAGTAAAGATGCTGATCGAATAACCGGAAACACTTCCCGTTCGGTAAAGGTCGCCGCCTTTCTTCGCTAAGCCTTAACGACGCATGAATGCTTCGAATGCCGCTCTTGCCTCCGCGCTCTGAAGCTGGGCTGCAAAGTGGACGATTTCCTCGTCGATCCTCTTTCGGATAGCGTCGATATCGCCACGCACCAGATCACGAGCGATCTTCAGCGCCTGCGGTGGCTTGGATGCAAGATGAGCGGCAGTTTTGAGCGTTTCCGCCTCCAGCTCCGTCTCAGGGACAATCTTCCAGATCAAGCCCGCCGCAAGCGCCTGTTCGGCGGTGAAACTCTCACCTGCAGCCAGCAGCGCGAATGCCCGCTGATGGCCGGCGATGCGCGGCACCAGAAGACTGGATGCGGCTTCTGGCACCAGCGCCAGATCGACGAAGGGTGTCTTGAACAGGCTGCGGCTGGATGCAAGCGTCAGATCGCAGTGCAGGTTCAGTGTCGTGCCGATGCCGATAGCAAGGCCATCGACGCCGGAGACAATAGGCTTTTCGACGCCAACGAGCGTGTGCAGAAAGTCTGCGGCAGCGAGCCTGCCCTTGCCGCCGGACATGGCAAAGCCGAGAAAATCGGCCATGTCGTTGCCAGCCGAGAAACATCCCGGCGTACCGAGAAAGGCGATGACGCGAATATCAGCGTCGGCGTTGGCCGCCGTCAAGGCATCGATCAGGCTGCGATACATCGCATCTGTGATGGCGTTCTTCTTGTCCGGACGGTTGAACCGGATGACATGCACACCGGGTGCGGCCTGCGGACGTTCGAGAAGGATATGGTCTTCAGACATCAGCAACCTCCTCAGGCAAGCACAGCGCGCGCGGCTTCGAGGCTCGCAGCACCCGACACCACGCGGTCCTTCAAAGCAGCCGTTTCCGCCAGGAGATTTTCAGCGGCAAAGCGGCAAAGCGATGCTCGCTTGGCACCCTTACCGTCATCAACAGAAGCCAGCGCGCCCTTGGCGAGATAGACGCCCGTCAGGGCAAGACCAAAGAGCCGCTGGTACGGCGTGGCACCGGCAAGTGCTGATGCTGCCTCTCCCTTGGCCTGGGCCTCAAGTAGCCAGTCGGTGGCAGCTTCGAGGTCGGCTATGCTCTGGTCGAGATAGCGTGCGGTGTCGCCCAGTTCCGGCTTGTTCGATACACGAACGGCTTCGGCGATGGCCTTCAACTCGTTGATGAAGCCCCGGACGTGATGACCCTCGGAAAGCGGCAGCTTGCGCATGACGAGGTCGATAGCCTGGATGCCATTTGTGCCTTCATAGATTGGAGCGATACGAGCGTCGCGCAGATAGCGGGCCGCACCGGTTTCCTCGATGAAGCCCATGCCACCGTGTACCTGAATACCGAGGGACGCCACATCCACACCGGCATCGGTGGAGAAGGACTTGGCAATCGGCGTTAGAAGGGCTGCACGCTCCTGCCAGAACTTCTGCGTTCCAGCATCGCTTTCCGTATGGCTCATGTCGATCGCGTGAGCGCAGGCGAAGCTGATGGCGCGAGAACCTTGCGTCAGCGCCTTCATCGTGAGCAGCGTTCTGGCAATATCCGGATGCTCGATGATCGGGCTCATGCCCGTGGCCTTCGCTCCCGGCGCTTTGCCTTGGGTCCGCTCATTGGCGTATTGAATTGCCTTCTGCGTGGCGGCTTCGCAAATCGCCACACCCTGCATACCGACCGCAAGGCGCGCATTGTTCATCATGGTGAACATGCAGGCCAGACCCTTGTTCTCCTCACCGACCAGCCAGCCGATCGCACCTTTCTCCTGACCGAAACGGCCATCGCCAAAGATCATCGTGCAGGTGGGCGAACCGTGAATTCCGAGTTTATGCTCCAGCGCATGGCAGAACAGATCGTTGCGTTCACCCGGATTGCCGGCCGCATCGGGCAAGAATTTCGGCACGAGGAAGAGCGAGATGCCGCGCGTGCCGGCAGGTGCATCCGGAAGGCGGGCAAGCACCAGAT
The DNA here is from genome assembly GCF_053521965.1 of Rhizobium sp. 22-785-1. Taxonomy (NCBI): domain Bacteria; kingdom Pseudomonadati; phylum Pseudomonadota; class Alphaproteobacteria; order Hyphomicrobiales; family Rhizobiaceae; genus Rhizobium; species Rhizobium sp. 22-785-1. The sequence goes on from NZ_JBNWDI010000002.1 coordinate 8,469, forward strand.
GAATGATGTTCTCGGCAGCGTCGTGTTCACCCCATGTGATGTAAATCTTCTGGCCAAAAATGCGGTATGTACCGTCTTGGGCACGTTCTGCTCTGGCCTTGAGCGCCGCGAGATCGGAGCCGGCTTGCGGCTCCGTCAGGTTCATGGTGCCCGTCCATTTGCCGCTAACGAGGTTTTCGAGATAGGCGGCTTTCAGCTCCTCGCTGCCATGAGCAGAAATGGCTTCGACCGCGCCCATGGTGAGCGTCGGGCAAAGAGCGAACGCCATAGAGCCCGAGTTCCACATCTCCAGTGCTGCGACATTGAGCATGTGAGGCAGGCCCTGCCCGCCAAATTCCTCAGGGGCCGTCAGGCCGTTCCAGCCACCTTCCGCCCAGCGATGATAGAGCCCAGCCCACCCATCCGGCGTGCGAACCTCACCATCCACCATGCGTGAACCCTGACGATCGCCAACTTCCGCGAGCGGAGCGACCTCTTCCGTCGCGAAACGCCCTGCTTCCTGGAGAATGGCGTCGACGAGATCTTCATCGAGATCACCGAGCGCACCGCTCTGAAGAGCATCGCCCAGCCCTGCAACGTGTTTCAACGTAAAAGCGATATCGTCTACCGGCGCGGTATACATCCTGCCTCCTCCCGAAGCGTCTGCCTACAATGCAATGTCCCTACGGGCTAATTGATTTTTACGTAAACGTCAATTTTAAATTTGCCGCCAATGGGATCGCGCTTGTTATGAAACTGTCATAAAACTCTGCGCAGCATCACCAGCCTTCAGAGCAGCAATAGCCCCTTGCGTCTGCTCGATCTCGCCGTCCAAGACTCCGGCTTTCAGGACTGACATATGGATATACAGTACCCCGCCATTCCCGGCCTTGTCTGGGCCTACCGCTTCCAGCCGGGAAATCTGTCTTGTACCCGACTGGCGCCCAGCGCCCGTTGGGAAGACTTACAGAGCCACGACGGATTTTTCTGGCTGCACCTCAACCTGGCAGACACGCGGGTGGCGACCTTTCTTGAAGCCATCCAGGGGTTGGATGAGAATCTCCGCGCCAGCCTGACCACCCATGAGACGCACCCTTCGATCACCGTCGATGAGGGCGCGCTTTACGGCACGCTTGTCGACTTTCAGCGTGAGTTCGATCAGGAAACACGCGATCTTGGCTGGCTGCATTTTGCCCTTACGGATCGCTTCATCATTACGACGAGGCTTCAGCCGCTACGATCCGTTGACCGACTGCGCGCCGCCATCGACAAGAACTCAAAGCGCTACTCCACGCCGTCTCATATTTTCGAAGCGCTGGTGGCGGAGTTCCAGCGCAGCCTGATCAACCTAGTCATGGAGACGACCGAAGAACTCAACGCAATCGAAGACTATGTCTATGACACCACGCCGCGGGATGAGAGGCGCAGGCTAGCGCCTGTGCGGCGCACCGTCGTGCGACTGCATCGGCATCTGCGCACGGTGCTGACGCTGATGCGGCGCGCATCAGCAGCCGATGAAGATGATATGCCTGTCGGTTTTGAAGAAATTGCCGGGCGACTGACGAGCCGGCTGGAGTCTGTCGATTACGATGTCTATGCGCTGCAGGAGCGAGCGCGTCTGCTGCATGAAGAAATTGACTCTAAACTGTCTTCGGAAACCAACCGCCATCTCTACATCCTCTCGATCATGACGGCGTTTCTATTACCACCCACGCTCGTCACCGGCTTCTTCGGCATGAACACCAGCGCACTGCCGTTTATCGATGGTGGGAACGGTACGCTTTACGCGGGCGGGTTCATCATAGCGTCCAGTCTTCTGGCATGGTTCCTGCTGCGACGTGTCGGCATCATTTAACAAAGAAGCCGCCCCGCGAATGCGAGACGGCTCTTATCAATTATATACCCTTGTCCGATCAGCCGTACGGCGAGTAGCAGGTCTGGCGCGGACCGTGGTAAGGCTGGAAGGTGTTGCTACGGGCGTCGTACGAACGGTAGCGACCGTAGCACCAGTTCACGTGGGCCTGGCTCACGCCACCGCGCACAACCGGACGATACTCGCGGTAGACCGGGCGAGGACGATATTCCGGAACAGGGCGATACACCTCGCGTGGCTGCGCCAGTGCGCCGCCGACGATAGCGCCTGTCGCAAAGGCTGCCAACGGGAACCAGTAGCCATTGTGGCGACGATAGCCAGGACGGTAATCGCGGTAACCACGATGGCCCCGATAGTAGCCTGGGCCATAGTCGCGGTAATAGCCACGATCGCGCCAGTACTGGACGTTGACGATATTATTATCGGCCTGGGGCGCTGAAGGTGCTGCGGGCACAATCGGCATGGCCTGCGCTGGCACAATAGATCCAGCAGCAACAACTGCAGAAAGGCCGGCAGCCAAAATAGCTTTCATGTAATTCTTCATCTGACCTTCTCCATTCGCGTCCGGATACTCAACCGAACGGGGTGAACTACGACGATTATTCTCCTGTTTATCCATTTTTAACGGCGTGGACTCGCCTTATACTCACGTTAGGAAACCCAGCCTGAATGCAGCATTAACGAGACGATCACAGATACTTGAACGGATTGCTGCTAGACGGCAGCAGGCCCGGACAAGCCGGGCCCTCCAAATCAACGGTTTCAGCTATAGGGCGAAACGCACTGACGGCGTGGCCCGTTATTGGGCTGATAGCTGTTGTCATAAGCGCGATAAGAGCGCCACCGGTTCGCGCACCACTGTTGATGGCTGCTGCCGTAGGAAGGGCGCGCCTGATTCGTTGCGCCGCCGATGATCGCGCCAGCGGCAAAGGCTGCAAGCGGGAACCAGTAACCGTTATGGTAACGATAGCCTGGACGGCGTTCGCGATAGCCACGGTGACCGTTATAGAAGCCCTGGCGACGGTACTCGCGATGGTTACGCCAGTCGCGACCGTGCCGCTGACGCCAGTCACGACGGTCACGCCAATCGCGATATTGCACGTCTACGACGTGATCCTGGGCAGCAACGGGTGCCGGAATAGGTGTTGGGACCTGAAAGGCCTGCGATGGCGTAAAGCTCGTCAGGACCATGACAAAAGCGGTGGCGAGGCTCGTCTTCCGCAAATTCAGCATGAATTTCCTCCGTTTCTTTGCACATTGATGTTGTGCTGTTTTTATATCCTTCGGCAGAAACGCGGAAAAACGCCCGCAGTGACACAGCCTTAGACATTTTAGAAACGGAAGAACTAGGAACTCGTTCCATAGACTTGGCAGCGAATGCCAATTTCCAGAAGCGATAAGGTGGGTAGAGGCGTTACGCCTCCACCTTGACGTCAGTAAGCGGCCTTGAGCAGCAGGCCAGGATATAGCCTTCAGCAATATCTTCGTCGAGGATGCCGCCATTGTGGTTCATCTCGACCTCTCCCGACAGCTTCAGGACGCGGCAGGTGCCGCAGATGCCGGATTCGCAAGCCGCACCGATGCGAACGCCGGCCGATCTTGCAGTCATCAAAACCGTTTGTCCGGGCTGACAAGGCACTTCCTTGCCGGAGAGCGTGAAGCCGACGGTCGTCATCGCCTCACCATCGGCTTCTAGTGCCGTTTCTCCAACGGCAACCGGCGGTGCGGCAGGCGCGAAGCTTTCCTGATGGTAGCGTGTCATGTCGAAGCCTGAGGCTTCGAGCATGGAGCTGACCGCAGCCATGAATGGTTCAGGCCCACAGCAAAACACCGTGCGATCCATGAAGTCAGGCGACAGGAGCGCAATCTTCGCCTTGTCGACGAAGCCCTTCAGACCTGACCAAAGATCAGTACGACCACAGGACTCGACGATGAACCCTAGCGACAGGTTCGGCATGTAGCGCGCGAGATATTCGAGCTCATGGCGAAAAACGATGTCAGCGGGCGTGCGAGAGCAATTGATAAAGGAGATATCGCTCTGGGGCGCGCGATCGCACATGTCGCGCACCATCGACATCATTGGTGTGACGCCAGAGCCTGCCGAGATGAACAGGTATTTGTCGCCCGGGTGCTTAACGTAGGAGAAGTCACCCAGAGGACCAAGCGCGCGGATCTTCATTCCCGGCTTAAGGTTGTCGAACATCCACCGGGTGCCGATCGAGTTCTTCTGTGCCTTGACCGTGACCGCCACGGCATAGGGACGAGACGGTGTCGATGACAGCGTATAGGTCCGGAACAGCGGCTCCGGCCCGACTGGCAGTTCCAGCGTCACGAACTGTCCCGGAATGTAGCGAAACCAGTTCGTGTCATTGGAGCGAAACAGGAACGTCATCACATCGGGCGTTTCGGGGGTTACCGAAATGCATTCCAGCATGTGAAGCTTGTCGCTCCAGGGCTTCATCTCATCGATATGCTTATAGATCACAGCCATGGTCATCTGCATCAAGCTACTGCGGAAAGCTTCTTCTTGTCGCCCGACAACCGGTCGATCATGAAGTCGGCATACCAATTGACGAACTGCATGACGCCGCCTTCGTCTTCCATGGAATAAGGACCTGGCTCATACGCCGGCGAGCGAATACCGAAGGCATTTTCTTCGACGATCCGGCGATCCTGATCGTTGGTTTCGTTCCAGACGTGGGTCAGGTCTTCGAGATTGTAGTCGACGCCTTCCACGGCGTCCTTGTGAACGAGCCACTTGGTCGTCACCATGGTTTCCTGCGGACCGAGCGGCAGCACGCGGAAGGAAATCATGTGGTCGCCGAGGAAGTGATTCCAGGTCGTCGGATAATGGAAGAGCAGCAGCGCGCCGATGTGGCTGATGGTCACATCGTCAGACAACGGGCGACGAACTGCAGGCTTACCGGACATGGTATAGCTTTCGGCCTCACCGATCAGCGGCATGCGGGCCACGCGGAACTGGCCCTTCGGGTCGATCTTGAAACGGCTCGGCAGCCCTGCCGCTTCGCAGCGCGCCCAATGGCCGCCGATTTCGGGATCGCTGGCGCCACCATCTGTGCCGGTAACGCTCGGGTTTTCCGGATAGGTGCGGCAAAGCTCAGGATGGTTGGCCGCGCAGTGGTAGCACTCGCGATTGTTTTCCCAGACGAGCTTCCAGTTGCCCTTTTCGATAATGGTACTTTCATGGGCTACCTTGGCTTCCCAGGCGCGGTGCGGCTTCATGTAAGCCTCCACTTCGGCACGCACTGGCGCGAAATCCATGGGCTGATCAGCCAGGCAGATGAAGACGTAACCGGCAACCGTTTCGCACGCGATCGGCTTCAGGCCATAATCATCTTTGTTGAAGTTTTCTGCCATATGGCGGGCAAAAAGCAACTTACCATCGAGATCGTAGGTCCACTGATGGTAAGGACAGACCAAACGGGCGGACTGGCCCTTCTCACTCGTGCAAACGCGCGAACCGCGATGGCGGCAAGAATTGTGGAATGCGCGCACGGTGCCGTCTTTGCCGCGAACGATCACCACAGCATAGTTGCCGACCTGAACTGTGAAATACATGCCGGACTTCGGCACTTCGCAGTCATGACCCACAAACAGCCAATCGCGATACCAGATGGTTTCCATGTCGAGCTGGAAGTAATCCTGATTGGTATAAAATGGCTGCTCAAGGCTGAAGCCTTCGCGGCGATTCTTCAATTGGCGCAATACGGTTTCACGCAGTTCCATGGCCATGTCCTCGAATATACTGCGGCCCCACCCGATGAATCCGGCCGCATGGTGTGGATTGATCTAATCATTGACGTCTTTTTCCAGCACCACATTGCGCGACATTCAATCCCGCATTGACGACAAATTGCGACATCGTGCGCAAAAGTGCTATCTAATAATTTCACTATATAAAACAGCGACTTGCGACAGATATCTGAGCGGACTACGTCGCATTACGACCGCTTGTGTCTGCGACCCAATTCTATTCCTTGTTTTCATCGGAAACCGGGCGTTAACCCAAATCTGGCAAAAAGTTCTTATGTTTCAAGGGGGATATGGTTTTGGAAAAGGGAACCCGGATCCGTTATGTCGATGTAAAAAGGCCTCAGACGGCTGCTGAACGAACGAAGACGGCGCATTCCGAATTCCTGCGCACCGGACGCATCGCCCGTTACAAAGACATGCCGTTCTCGCAGGAGCGACGCCTGCTCTCCCATGAAAAGGTGGCGGAGATCACCGGCCGTCGCTTGCAGGAGGCAGGCTCCACGACCTACTCGCGGCTGAACAGCTTTCACCATACGATCCACTTCCCCGACATGATTTTTCACAGGCTGATCGAAGACAGTCCGCATCTGGGCTATTGCCATGTAACTGCATCGAGAACCAGTTTCGATACGCGCAAGCCGGTGCTCTGGTCATTCTACCTTGCCAATTTCTTTGCCGAACTGTGTGGCGAAGACCAGTTCTTCGACAAGATCGACCAGAGCCGCTCACGCATGTATTTCGCCGTCGCCATGCAGGCCGACAACGGCGGAAAGAACGTGACGATCGACAAATCGGTTCATCGCGGCGGCTTGCTGTTCCAGACGCAAGATCCGAAAGAAGCCTTGAAAAACGTATTGATGCTGGGAACGCGCTCGGAGAAGATGCGCGATTTCATTCGCCACATGTGAAGCGCTATCGTCCAGCCCTGTTCTGAACGCGCTTCATACACATGAAAACCCGTGTGCGTGCCTCGATCGCTCCTATCCTTCGTGCAAGCATGCGCCTGCCGGTTTTTGCAAAGTCTTCTTTGCAAAACAGCTTCACACATCTGGGCGGGATGCTTTAAGACGCTGTTTCCAAGCAAAGGGCCTTCAAGAATGGCGCGACATATCGATATCGAGGAGCAACCCGGCGAAGCACTGGAAGAGGCGGTCCGCATCCTCAAGGCCGGGTTTCCCGTCGCCATACCGACAGAAACGGTTTACGGCCTTGCGGCAGACGCAACCAATCCCGCAGCCATTGCCCGCATCTACGAAACCAAGGGGCGCCCACAGTTCAATCCGCTGATCTGCCATATGGCCAGCGTCGCCATGGCAGAGCAACATGCGGTCTTTGATCCGATATCCCGCAGGCTGGCGGCGGCCTTTTGGCCTGGGCCAATGACCCTTATCCTGACCTTGAGACAAGACAGCCCCATTCATTCGCTGGCGACGGCCGGTCTCGAAACGGTCGGCATCCGCCTGCCGAAGGGTTTTGCCAGCGTGCTGATCGAAAAGCTCGGCAAACCACTTGCTGCGCCGAGCGCCAATAGTTCCGGCAAGATCAGTTCCACCAGTGCGGCGCATGTGGAGGCGGATCTCGGACAGAAGATAGATCTGATTCTAGATGGTGGTTCCGCACCGGTCGGCGTCGAATCCACTATCATCAAGGTAGAGAGCGACAGCTCGGTACGCCTCCTGCGTCCAGGCGGATTGGTAGCAGATGAAATAGAGCGTGTCATTGGCGTCAAGCTGATACGCCCGGCGGCGGCATCAGCCGCGATAGAGGCCCCCGGCATGCTCGCCTCCCATTACGCACCGGGCGCATCGGTTCGGTTGAATGCGTTCTCGGTCCAGAAGGGCGAGGCGTTGATCCGCTTCGGCGGACAGGCGGTGGAGGGAGAGGCCAATGCGGTCGCCGTCTTCGATCTCAGTCCCTCGAGGAACCTTGCCGAGGCTGCCGCCAATCTTTTCGACTACCTTAAACTGGCCGATGCCAGTGGCGCGAACACGATTGCAATAACACCCATTCCATCGACAGGCCTTGGCGAAGCGATCAACGACAGGCTGGAGCGCGCTGCCGCGCCCCGATGCTGACCCCATCTGACGATTACATCCGGAGAAGTGATCATGACGCCTGTAAGCTTGCCCGACGCACTGATGTCTCGCTTTGCAGCCATCGTCGGTGAAAGAAATACGCTACGTGAGGCTTCCGATCTCGCGCCCCACCTTGTCGAGAACCGCGGGCTGTATCACGGCACCTCTCCACTTCTGTTGCGCCCCTCCACGACGCAGGAGGTCGCCGCCATCATGAAGCTCGCCAGCGAGAGCCGCACGGCTATCGTACCCCAGACCGGCAATACCGGTTTGGTCGGAGGTCAGACGCCCCGCAGTGGCGCTAGCGACGTTATTTTGTCTCTCGACCGCATGAACAAGGTTCGCGATATCGATCCCGTCGCCAATGTCATCGTTGTTGATGGTGGTTGCATCCTGGACGAGGTTCATAAGGCCGCCGAGAAGGTTGAGCGGATGTTTCCGCTTTCACTCGGCTCGCAAGGCTCGTGCCGCATCGGCGGCAACCTTGCCACCAATGCGGGCGGCACTGCGGTGCTGGCCTATGGCAATATGCGCCAGCTATGTCTGGGGCTGGAAGTCGTTCTGCCCACCGGCGAGATCTGGGACGGCCTGCGCCGCCTGAAGAAGGACAATACGGGTTACGATCTGCGTGATCTTTTCATCGGCTCCGAAGGCACGCTCGGCATCATCACTGGCGCGGTGCTAAAGCTCTTTCCAAAACCGCTTGGCCATCAGGTCGCCTTTGCCGGTCTCAACTCGCCAGCGGATGCGCTCAAACTGTTCGAGCGCGCATCCACTCTTTGCGGCTCTGCATTAACCGGCTTCGAACTCATGCCTCGCATCGGCGTCGAATTCACCGCAAAACACATTCCCGGCGTGCGCGATCCGCTGGAAACGCCGCATCCCTGGTATGCGCTGATCGACATCTCAAGCTCCGACTCGGCAGGCACCGCGCAGACGATGGTGGAAACCCTATTGGAACAGGGTTTTGAGGCAGGCATCGTTCAGGATGCCGTCATCGCCTCGTCCGAGAGCCAGCGTCAGGCGCTGTGGCACATGCGCGAGAGCATGTCGGACGCCCAGAAGCCGGAAGGCGGTTCCATCAAGCATGACGTGTCGGTTCCGGTTTCGCATGTTCCGGCCTTCATGGACGAAGCGGAAAGCGCCGTCTTACGCGCCATTCCAGATGCGCGTATCTGCGCATTCGGGCACATGGGCGATGGCAACATCCATTACAACATCTCCCAACCGGTCGGTGCCGACAAGAGCGCCTTCCTCGCCCGCTGGAGAGAGATCAACGAGATCGTCCACGGCATTGTTCTGTCTTTCGGTGGCTCGATTTCAGCGGAACACGGCATCGGGCAATTGAAGCGAGACGAGCTGGCGGCCATCCGCCCGGCAATCGAGATGGAGCTGATGCGCCGCATCAAAACAGCCTTCGATCCGGCAGGCATCATGAATCCCGGCAAGGTTGTCGTTTCCTAGGGCATGTGCAGCGATCACGCGATCGTCTATAATGCTCTGTGTCTTTGTTGTTGCCGCATTGACCGGCGTCGAAGCGGCGACGCACAACCTGAAACGCTTCAGATGAAGCCGCATCCTTCTCGCATGTCGTACTTTCTATCACCCTCAAGCTGAGCATTGTATTTTGATGCTGTGGAGTGCGTCTCCACGCTCATTTTTGGCCGCGCCAGCTTTGGCTATTGCCCCCTTCCTTCACACCTGTTGAAGTGCATTTGCGGAAATGCGCTCAGGCCGATCCCTGGTGTTTTTCCAAACACTTCGTCGATCCGTGCGGTCCGTGCGCCGGATAATGCACGATCGTCCCAATTCAGGAATCCGAAACCTTACGCGGCTGGGTTTTGCTAACCATTTGGGAATGCAAAGTTTTCTTAACCTCGATTTTTAAGCTGTTTCGAAGATGCGCTGGCTATCTTCCACCTATCAGAGGACGAAAAGTCCCGGACGAGGCCATGAAACGGCTCTCAGGTAAAACAAGGATAGCATGATATGAACAACACCGTTCTGAAGCCCGAATGGGCAGGCGCAACTCTCCGGCTCGATCCGACGCGGTTCCCGCAGCAGCTGACCTATGGCAACAGCAATGGTTCGTCGGATGTCGCCATCACGCTCGATGAGCGCGGCGCCGTTCTACGCAAGGTTCTTCATTCCAGCGGTCTACCGCTGTCCTTCGCCCTGCCTGCACGCGCTTTCAAGGGTGTTGCCGCCCGCGCGATCGACCATGGCGATGGCGGTGTAACGGTCACGCTCGAACTTCATCACGACGATCCAGACCTGTGCATTCCGCTCTTGGTGGCGCACGATCTGTGCGACATCGCCGCTGATTGGCGCAGCTGGTCGGAAAAGTACAATATCCCCATGCTGATGGTAGAAGCCGACGGTGTTGCCCGCCCTCTCGAAGATCATCTCGGCCATGTGCGCACGAAGTCTACGCGTCCGCGCCGTCGCCACTCCTACTTCGCCGATCGACGTCCGCGCTTTCTCGTACGTCGTAGCACCGGTTCGCTCGGCCTGACGATGCGGATCGAAGGCAAAGAAATCATCGCCCGCACCTGATCCACGTAACGCCGCTGTTCAGCCGGCGTTACGAGTGCGGACGAAAGCAGGCCCGGCACGCGCGCACCGCGTCCGGGCTTTTCGTCATGAGAAAATCAGCGGCAATATCAGACCTGCAAAGACGAGCAAGCCAACGCGGTTATTGGACTTGAAGAGAGCCAGGCACTTTTCCACGTTGCCGATATCCAGAGCCCTCACCTGATAAAACAGCATAGCGGCGGCAGCTATGAGCCCGACATACCCAAGCGCGTTAATGTTCGCGACCGCAAACGCCAGAACGAGACATATGAGGGCTGTGCCATAAAGCGCCACCAGTGCGCCATGTGTCCGATCTCCGAACAGGAGAGCCGTGGAGCCGATGCCAACGGCTACGTCATCATCTTTGTCCATGTGAGCGTAGATTGTGTCATATCCTACGGTCCAGGCAATGGCTGAGATATAAATCAGCACAGGCGCGGCGTTTAGCGAGCCGAATTGTGCGGCCCAACCCATCAGCCCGCCCCACGAGAAGGCAAGTCCTAAGAAAAACTGCGGCCAGTTGGTAAAGCGCTTGGCGAAGGGATAAATCGCCACGAAAATCAGAGACGAGAGGCCGAGCAGGATCGCAAAGCTGTTGAAGCAAAGCAGAACAATCAGCCCGGCAAGCGCCTGGGCCACGATGAATATCTTGGCCTGGGTTCGCGTCACGCGACCCGACGGCAGCGGTCTGGAGCGGGTGCGGGTTACCGCCTTATCGATCTTGTGATCGACCAGATCATTATAGGTACACCCCGCGCCGCGCATGGCCACCGAGCCCGCGAAAAATAAGAAGAGATGGAAGAGCAGCGTGCCCCAGGAGAACGAACCGACCTGCTTTGCCGCATTGGCAGCCAGAGCGGCGGACCAGAAACAAGGCCACATTAAAAGCTGCCAACCGATGGGGCGATCCCAACGGGCAAGCTGAGCATAGGGCCAGAGAGCCTTCGGCAACATCCGATAGACCCAATTGTTGGAAGGCGCGTCCGAAACGCGGCCGGAAAGATCGCTATGGTGAACCATGCCAGCCTTCTACCCCATGGGCAAGTGAAGCGGTAGCTCGGATTTAAGCTTTTGTTAAGGCTATCATCACCCGCGACTTGTTACCGACAGGGATCAGAAAACGACTTTCTCGAGCGGTGCCCTCGTCTTTTCGAACTCCATCAGCAGCGCTTCGTTGCGCGCGATGTAATCACGATTATCCGGCACGAGACCGCCACGTTTGGCAAGCTGGATCTGGAAGATGTGGAAATTCTCGTGCGTGAACGCCATTTCCGAGCCTGCCAGATAGAATTCCCACATACGGAAGAAACGCTCATCGTAAAGGGCGAGAGCATCGGTCTTTCGAGCGACGAAACGTTCACGCCAGTGGCGTAGAGTGTGGGCGTAGTGCATCGGCAGGATTTCAATATCCTTGACCAGTAAGCCTGCCTTCTCGATGGCCGGCAGAACCTCCGCCAGGGAGGGAATGTATCCGCCAGGGAAAATATATTTTTCGATGAAGGGGTTGGTAGCGAGCGCCGGATATGGTTGACCGATGGAGTGCAAAAGCATGACGCCGTCGTTTTCCAGCACCTCCGCCGCCTTCTGAAAATACTCCCGGTAATGGGTGGGTCCGACATGTTCGAACATGCCAACGGAAACGATGCGGTCATATTTCGTATCGGGCGGGAGGTAGCGATAATCCTGCAGCTGGAAACGCACGATATCGGTCAGCCCCCGTTTTTCTGCCCGATCCCGTGAGACGCGCAGTTGCTCTTCACTGAGCGTAATACCCGTTACGTCAACGCCCGAGCTTTCAGCCAGATACATTGCCATTCCGCCCCAGCCGGAGCCGATCTCCAGAACGCGGTGTCCCGGCTCCGGCATGAGCTTGGCAACGATGTGACGCTTTTTGGCAAGCTGCGCCTCATCAAGGGTGATGTCAGGGGGATTGAAATAGGCACAGGAGTATTGCCAGTCCTGATCGAGAAAGAGATCGAAAAGCTTGGCGCTTAAATCATAATGGTGGGCGACATTCTGCTTGTTGTGATTGACGGGCAGATGCATCTTGATGCGTGAGGCGATGATGCGTGCCATGCCGCGCCAAACCATGCCGAAGGTCAGGGCTTCAGAAAGCGTATTGCTTTTGATCAGGGCCAGGAAGTCGTAGATGTCGCCTTCGACGACCGACATTCGGCCTTCCATGTACATTTCGGCAAGCTTCAGTGCCGGGTCGGCGGCGATTTCGTCCATCGCGTGCTCATCACTGAAGCTCAGTGCGACGCGCTTGCCGCGTCCGTCTCCGAAGGACTGAAGACCGCTTGGACCCGTGACGATCAGGTTTCCGGTCTTGACGATTTTATCAAGCAGGGCATGCAGAGACGAGGCCATATTACCCCCAATAAGCTAAGTCTCACTTATCAAGTGCCTGTTACCGTATCTCTTTCCGCCAGAGTTGCAAGACGGGGTAGTTTCAAAAATACTGATTGATTTCGTGGAACAAAACGGCCCTTACTCAGTGGGTAAGAGCCATTTTATGCAAATCAACGGCGCTTCATGGCCTCCGCCAAAGCCGCCGCCAACGCGCCTCCGGACTGCGCAGGCTCGGCGCGGTCCGTCGGCTTTGCGCTGGCGTGGCTCATGACATTGGCATTGCCCTTTTCGCGCATTGGCTGAGGCGCTGCCTCGCCACCGTCCTTTCGCATCGTGAGACCGATCCGCTTGCGCTTTACATCGACTTCAACCACACGAACTTTGACGACGTCTCCGGCCTTCACCACCTCATGCGGATCCTTGATGAAACGGTCCGCCAACTGGCTGACATGCACCAGGCCATCCTGGTGAACGCCAATATCGACGAAGGCGCCAAAGGCGGCCACGTTGGTGATAGTGCCTTCCAGCAGCATGCCAGGCTTTAGGTCAGTGATCTCGTCGACACCTTCTGCAAAGGTCGCGGTCTTGAAGCTCGGGCGCGGGTCGCGGCCAGGTTTTTCCAGCTCGGCGATGATGTCCTTGACGGTCGGCAGGCCGAAACGATCATCGATGAAACGCTTGGGGTCGAGCGACTTCAAAGTGGCGCTGTCACCCATGACGGTTCTGAGATCGCGCCCACAGGCGGCGACGATCTTCTTTGCCACATCATAGGCTTCCGGGTGGACGGAGGATGAATCGAGTGGTTCCTTGCCATTTGGTATGCGCAGGAAGCCGGCGCATTGCTCGAAGGTTCGCTGGCCGAGCCGCGGCACCTTCAACAACTCCTTGCGGCTGGCAAACGGTCCGACCTGATCGCGATGCAGCACGATGGCATCGGCAATCGAGCTCCCAAGACCAGAGACGCGCGCAAGCAGCGGCGCCGACGCGGTATTAAGATCGACCCCGACCGCATTCACCGCGTCTTCCACCACCGCATCGAGAGAGCGCGACAGTTTGCCCTGATCGACGTCGTGCTGATACTGCCCGACGCCGATGGACTTCGGCTCGATCTTGACGAGTTCGGCGAGTGGATCCTGCAGACGACGGGCAATCGAAACGGCACCGCGCAGTGAAACATCGAGGTTAGGGAACTCTGCCGCCGCGCGCTCGGACGCCGAGTAGATCGAAGCGCCTGCCTCCGATACGATCACTTTGGTCGGTTTCGGCCCAGTGATCTGCGTCAGCATATCGGCCACGAGCTTTTCGGTTTCGCGGCTGCCAGTACCGTTTCCGATGGAGATCAGTTCGACGCCGTGCTTGCGGATGAGCGAGGCGAGTTCGGCCTGTGCGCCGCGAATGTCGTTCTTTGGCGGGAACGGGTAGACCGTGGTTGTCTCGACGAGCTTGCCCGTGCCATCCACGACAGCGACCTTGACGCCAGTACGGATGCCTGGATCGAGCCCCATCGTCGGACGAGATCCGGCCGGCGCTGCTAGAAGAAGGTCTTTCAGGTTGCGCGCGAAAACATGAATTGCCTCCTCTTCGGCTCGCTCGCGCAATTCTCGCATCAAATCCAGCGACAGCGACATGGACAGCTTGACGCGCCAGGTCCAGCCCGCAACCTCCATCAGCCATTGATCGGCAGTTCCGGCGTTGCGGATATCGAAGGCGGAAGCAATGCTGCTCTGTGCCGGCTTGATGGGAGACGGATCGTCGGCGTCCACATCGATTGTCAGCGTCAGCACCTCCTCATTCCAGCCGCGCAGCATGGCGAGCGCCCGGTGCCCCGGCGCCGTCGCCCATTTTTCTACATGGTCGAAATAGTCAGCGAACTTTTCACCGGTTGCCTGCTTGCCCTCCACCACTTTGGCACGCAGCATGGCGTTCTGGCGCATATACTCGCGCAGCCGTTTCAGGAGCTCAGCATTCTCCGTCATGGCCTCGGCGACGATATCGCGCGCGCCCTCGAGTGCTGCCTTAACATCGGCGACCTCTCCCACCACATAGTCTTTAGCGAGATCTGTCGGATTAGCCGCACGATTGTCCCATATCGCTTCAGCCAGAGGGCCAAGGCCACGCTCTCGGGCAATTTCTGCTCTAGTTCGGCGCTTTGGCTTATAGGGGAGATAGAGATCTTCCAGTTCAGCCTTGGTCACAGCCTGCATGATCTTGAGCATCAAGTCATCGGTCATCTTGCCCTGACCATTAATAGATTCGACAATCGTCGCGCGGCGGGTGTTGAACTCACGCAGGTAGGACAGTCGCTCTGCCAGAGTGCGAAGTTGGGTGTCGTCCAGACCGCCCGTAACTTCCTTGCGGTAGCGCGCGATGAAGGGAACGGTCGCGCCCTCATCCAGAAGCTGGATCGCCGCCTTCACCTGCTCGGCGCGGGCGTTGATCTCGGAGGCAATAAGGGATGAGAGACGGGCGTTATCTACGGACATATGGGGCTCTAAACTGTTCTTGAAATCTGGCCGACCATAGAGGCAGATTGTGGCGTGACAACATGGACACAAGAAGGCTCCACAGAAAAGCAGCGCATAAGGAGCGCCTTTTGCCTTGACCTTTGGGCCCCCTGCCCTTAACGCCGCAGGAAATTGAAAACAGGGGTGTCAAGCATGAAAGTTCTGTTGATCGGTTCCGGTGGACGCGAACATGCACTGGCCTGGAAAATCGCTCAATCACCCAAGCTAACCAAGCTTTATGCCGCCCCCGGCAATCCAGGTATTGCCGAACATGCTGAAATTGTGTCGCTTAGTGTCGAAGACCATGATGCCGTGGTGGCGTTCTGCCGTGAACAGTCCATTGACTTCGTGGTCGTCGGCCCAGAAGCACCTCTCGTCGCAGGCCTTGCCGACGATCTTCGCGCGGCAGGCTTCGCCACCTTCGGCCCCTCAAAGGGCGCTGCCCAATTGGAAGGCTCCAAGGGCTTCACCAAGGATCTTTGTGCCCGCTACAACATTCCCACCGGGGCCTATCAGCGTTTCAGATCTGCCGAACCCGCAAAGGCCTATATCCGCGAGCAAGGTGCGCCGATCGTCATCAAGGCCGATGGGCTAGCCGCAGGCAAGGGTGTGACGGTCGCTATGACGGAAGCGGAAGCGCTCGCCGCAGTTGACGATTGCTTCGACGGCGCCTTCGGCGCAGCCGGTGCTGAAGTGGTGGTCGAAGCCTTTCTGGATGGCGAGGAAGCAAGCTTCTTTTGTCTTTCCGACGGAAAGACCGCGCTTGCGCTTGCCACCGCCCAGGACCACAAGCGCGTTGGCGATGGCGATACTGGGCCGAATACCGGTGGCATGGGCGCCTACTCCCCTGCCCCGGTCATGACCGAAGAGATGGTTGAGCGCACCATGCGCGACATCATCGATCCGACGATCAAGGGCATGGCAAAGGACGGCAACCCCTTCTCCGGCGTCTTCTTCGCAGGCTTGATGATCACCAAAAAGGGCCCTGAACTCATCGAATACAATGTGCGCTTCGGCGACCCGGAATGTCAGGTGCTGATGATGCGCCTCAAGAGCGATCTGTTGCCGATCCTCCATGCCACTGCCACCGGCACGTTGGATCACGTCAGCGCCGAATGGCGCGACGAACCAGCGCTTACTGTGGTTCTGGCGTCGAAAGGCTATCCTGGGCCTTACGACAAGAACACACCGATCGCCTTCATTCCGAACGAAAGCACGAGCGCGAAAGTCTTCCACGCCGGTACCGCCCTCAACGACGGACAACTCGTAGCCACCGGCGGGCGCGTGCTCAACGTCACGGCTCTCGGCAGCACGGTCAGCGAAGCGCAGATCCGCGCCTACGAGTTGGCCGATGCAGTCAAATGGGAAAACGGCTTCTGCCGCCGCGATATCGGCTGGCAGGCTGTGGCGCGCGAAGGGAAGTAGAAGTCGTACATTTTCTTTCGGATGAGGCGCTGCATTTTCTCGTGTTCGTGCATTGAGGCGACATCTGCAGTAGGCCACCAATTTACGGGATGTGCTGTTCCAGTCGGTGGCGATCGACAAGAAAATGCTTTAAATGATTGCCGCTATCTTTTGATAGTGGGTAGGCTACCTCGATGTTTCGCTGAGCGAGCTTGACGGGGTCCAAAACCAATGACCGAGTACTGGACGCGAGAGTCAGGCTAATATAATGCAGAAAATCGACATAACGCTGGTTTCTGGGGCCCGCCCAGATCTATTGAACCTTACGCTCACTTCCTTCCAATCCAATCTTTTCCAACATTTCAACATACGGGATGTTTATGCAAATATCGACCCTGCTTTTGGCGGCAGTGACGCTCAAAATGCATGCGGCGATCTCATTAAATCTATGTTTCCAAAAGCACAAATCTTCACTCCGACCAAGGGTAGCTTTGGTGGCGCCGTGAAAAGATTGTGGCAACTGACATCTGACGCACATGTTTTGCACATGGAGGATGATTGGGAACTGAATGCTCTCGTCAAAGAAGAGGACGTTCTCCCTCTTTTCAAAGACGACGTAGGAATGGTCCAGTTCGCAATTCAAAACCGAGACTATTACGGTGGAGACTATCTCCACATAACCCAACGCAAGCGGATCTTCGGTTACGAACTTTGGAGCAAAAAGGTCAATGCTTATGGCACTAGCCCAAGATTTATACGGAAGGGTCTATGCAATCTTTACGGGCAACTTCTGAAGCCGCACCTCGACCCCGAAAAACAAGTTTACAAAAACAAGAACAAGGCGCTGTCCAAGGCGCATCAACCTTGGGCTTGTCGCCTTATCTACGCCGAAGATGGAGCTCCGCTTATTACTGACCTTGGCCGAGAATGGCGAGCCGCCCGACGAATTGAAAAAGTGGATGCGCGTGGAGGATCGAAATGGGTTCAGAAGTAGGGGGCATCTCGATTCTCTCAACCTACTTCGCTCCTTTGGTGGGAAGCGTTGCTGCTCATATAGATGCTATTTTACCAGGGCCAGAACAAGCACAGCTGATGGGTCAATCTTTTTCTCAAAGAAACCAACTTGCGCGTCAATATTTGATAACGGACACCGATATCCATATCCCTAATATTGAACGTATTGTCGTGGAAAAACCGTTGAGTGGCCAACTCACGTTGGAAATTCTGCGAAGACAGCGTGATTTTTTCAAACACAACGCGAATCCAACTCCCATCATCGTATGTGATACTGATCTGCTATTTTTTAAAAGCGTTTCGCACTTGTTCGATATGAATTTTGATATTGCGATAACAAGGCGGCATGGCAACCGAACCATGCCATTCAACAGTGGCATTTTTTTTGTGAACAACCGCACGCCGAACGCAGGGTACCGGTTCTGGACATTACAGGTTCAAACGATAGAACGCTGTTTCATGAATGATGCGGGCTGGTACGGAGACCAGCTTGTTCTCACGAAAATCATAACCGATCTGGCGACTCCCGTTGGCAAAGATATGTACGAAGTGGACGGGCTGAAAATTCTTGTGCTCGATGGAGACCAGTACAATTTTTCACCCAATAGGGAGCATAGCTATCTCTTTCTACGTCCCAATGTGCACGTGTATCATTTCAAGGGCAGAAGCCGAGAGTTCATGCGCTATTTTTACAGATTCTATATCTCTTCGGAGGAGCGGGATATTTTCACTCCTTTGAAAATTCTGTTTCACTCTATCAGGCTCGAATTAAGTCGCAAGAAATTGAAAGGCCTATATCTCCAGGCTCGCGAACGACTAAGTCCTGCTGCCACCTAGCACCACCGCTGCATCTTACTTTTGATAAGAACTCGTGGACTGACAAGTAAAGAAGCCGCAACCAAGCGGATATTTTTTCGTAGATAACCTTAAGCAGGAAAACCGCGATATCGGCTGGCAGGCTGTGGCGCGTGAGAATAATTAGAAACAGGCCTTTCGTTCAATTTTTACCAAACATCGTGACCGGATGGAAAGGAAGAATCCATAGGATCGCCGTTGTTTAAAGCGGCGATCAGACCGCGGGCTACGGGGTTGCACATGTTTAGAATTGTTTTGACGGCGGGCATGGTGTTCATCGGCGGCACGGCGATGGCATCCTCAATCGAGGTTCTACATGGCGCCAAGACTTCGAATGGAAGCGTGCTGACCATCACCTGTGACACATGCTCTTCCATCCCGTCGACGGGCAATGTTGTGACGAAGGCTGTTCTGAAGCGCGGAACGCAGAGCATCTCGACGCGTGACGTTGCTGGCCGCAAGGAGACAGTTCGGACCGAAGCGTGGCTCGGCGGCTCCCCAGTCACCTTCGTCAGCAGCAATCCTGTGTGGCTTCCCCAAGACCATTCCCAACCGGTTGTTGCCGAGTACACACCTCCCGTGGGAGAAGACCAGACCGCGCTCGAGGGGAATACTTCGCTCACCCAGAATCGCCAGCCTGTTTTGGCAGGTGCCGATGGACTGGATAACATCACTTTGATGTCGCTACGTCCCTCGCATTGATTTCGGCATGGTGACCTTGTGGTCGTGGCCCGCCTTGTGGCCAGAAGATACAGTTGACGTCTGAACGCCGGAAAACCCGTTTATCCGGCGCGTATATTTAAACATTCATCAATTCTAAAGCTGTTTGTGAGATTTCCTTCATGTAAGAAGCCGCGAAATTGGATCGCGTGCTTCCCTATGACGAACATTTAGTCTCAGGGCAGATGATACGGAACGCCCTTTATTGAGAGCGACGATGAAGAACATTCCAATTTCACGGCAACTGATCTTGCTTGTCATTGCACTGATGGCGGCTTTTACCCTTGCGACCTATTTCCAGATCAAATCCTCAGTGAACGCGATTTACGAAGAGCGTTACAACATGTTGAGGACACAGGTTCAGTCTTCGATTGCAATTCTTCAGTCCTTTTACGACAAGGAAAAAGCCGGGTCGCTGAGCCGCGAAGATGCGCAACGTCAGGCTTACACGATCGTCTCATCGATGAAATACGTACCGGACGGATACATGTTCGGCTATGACTACGATGTCAAAATGCTTTTTCATCCCGATCCCAAGCGTGTAGGCCAAAGCTTCAAAGGCAAGCCGGATTCCCAGGGCTTCAACTACCGTGACGAGTTGGTGCGTCTGGCTCGTGCGGGCGGTGGGGAAACCAGCTTTTACGGGCCGAAGCCCGGCCAGGAGGGCGACGGCTTCCTCAAGAGCTCCTACGCAATGGCGTTCGAGCCATGGCAGGTCGTTGTGGTCACGGGCGTTTATGTGGATGACCTTCAGGCACAGGTTCGAGCCACGGTGGTCCGCGCCGTTTCCGTCGGTCTTATCGTCTTCTGTCTCGGCATCGCGCTTGCCTTCTACGTCATCAAGGGCATTACGGGCCCGCTTACAAAGATCCATCAGGCTTTGGGCGATGTGGCAAACGAGAATGTCTCAATGCCTATTCCCCACACCGAAATGCGAAACGAGGTGGGCATGATGGCAAAAGCGATTGAGGCGCTGCAGCAGAAGGTGCGTGAACGCCAGGCCATGCAAAGGCACCAGGAAGAACAACAACTGCAACTGGATGCCGAACGCCAGACCAATATTGACATGCAGAGGGATGAAGCCGCGCTTCAGGCTCGGGTTGTGTCGACCATCGGTGAAGCTCTGGAAAGGCTTGCAGCGGGTGACCTGACGGTGCGCTGCGGCGATCTGGGTTCACGCTATGCCGGCCTGCGTACGAACTTCAACGAGGCGATCTCGCATCTCGATGCGGCAATGGCAAAGGTCAATGCCAAGAGCATCGACATCGGCGGTTCAAAAGAAGAAATTCGCAAGGCTTCAAATGAACTGTCGCAGCGCACCGAGCGCCAGGCCGCCAATCTCGAGGAAACATCCGCAGCGCTGGACGAATTGACCGTCGCGGTTCGCCAGACCGCCGATGGCGCCACTGAAGCGGCCACGCGGGTGATGTCCATCAGCAGTGATGCAAACCGCAGCGACACGATCGTGGAGCAAGCAATCGGCGCTATGAGCGGCATCGAGCAGTCCGCAGGCGAGATCTCCAAGATTATCGGCGTCATCGACGATATCGCGTTTCAGACCAATCTTCTCGCCCTCAATGCCGGCGTTGAAGCAGCGCGGGCAGGCGAAGCCGGTAAGGGCTTTGCGGTTGTCGCTCAGGAAGTACGTGAACTTGCGCAAAAATCCGCCGCTGCCGCCAAGGAGATCAAAACCCAGATCGCTCGTTCATCCGATCAAGTTCAGAACGGTGTTCATCTTGTCGGCGAAGCTGGCAACGCGTTGAAGCGTATCTCCGATCAGATCAAGTCGGCGAGCGACATCGTCAGCAAGATTGCGCACTCTGCTGCCGAACAGGATACGACGCTACGCTCCATCTCCTCTTCGCTCAACCAGCTGGACGCTGCAACGCAGCACAACGCCGCCATGGCCGAAGAGACGACGGCGTCCGCCGAGGCACTGGCGCATGATACCGAGGAGTTGCTGACGCTGATCCGTACTTTCCGCGTATCACAGCACCAGTCCGGCTCGTTACACGGCATGGCGCACCAGATGCGCATGGCAAGCTGATCGCGATAAGCACGGTTGATTTGAAAGACGCTGGAGAGATTTCTCCGGCGTTTTTTATTGGGTGATGGTGTCGAGACGGTCGATATCCGTATGCGAGAATACCTTGATCCCAGCTCGTAACAGGAGGGCCGCTGTCACGCCATGCCCCGCATGTTTGACGCCTGAAAACGTCCCGTCATAGATGGCGATCGAGCCGCAGGACGGGCTTCCATCGATCAGCAGCGCATAGGCGCAGCCGTGCTGTTTGGCAAAGGCGAGAGCTCTGTTTGCCCCAGCAATAAACGCGTCTGTTACATCTGCACCGGTGATCTCCAGCACGCGCGCCCTGCCCTCCAGCACATCCATACCGGACGCGCCGTTTTCGATTTCCGCAGGAGGGCGTGGAACAGGCATGCCGACTGCCATCTCCGGACAGATCGTCACGAGACGGCCCTCACCCTGCCATCGCTCGATGGCCGGATGATGGAGCCGCTTGCCGTTGCCGTCATATCGGACGGCGTGGCCGAGAAGACAGGCGCTGATGAGGATGTTGGACGTCATCAGCGCGGAACCTTCTTATCCCGTGATCTTGGAGAAATCTGCTACCGTGCCGGTGGCTTCACGGATGGCTTTGAGCAACGCCAGACGGTTGGCGCGGATGGCGGCGTCTTCATCATTGACAAGAACATCGTTGAAGAAGGTATCGACCGGTGCGCGCAGCGTGGAAAGCGCTTGCATGGCAGAGCGGAAATCTTCCGCCGCGACAGCCTTGGCCGCATTGGCGGAGGCGGTCTTAATTGCAGCATGAAGCGCCTTCTCGGCGTCGAGCTTGAGGAGTTCGTCCGCTACGCCATCCGCAACGACGGTGCCCTTCTTTTCTTCAGCCGCCAACAGTTGCGTCGCGCGCTTGGTGCCAGCCAGCAGATTCTTGCCATCCTCGCCGGTGATGAAAGCGGTCAGCGCTTCCACACGGCGGGCCACCATCAGCAAATCATCCGATTCAGGCGTCAGCACGGCCTCGATAAGATCGTAACGGGCACCGAGATCGCGCAGATAGACCTTAAGACGATCATGGAAGAAAGTAATGAGATCAGCATCCCTGACGACCGTCAGCAAGGCCAGGCGAACGCTGCGCTCCAGGAGGATGCGAACGACACCGAGAGCCGCACGACGCAGCGCAAAGGGATCTTTGGAGCCGGTGGGCTTTTCGTCGATCGCCCAGAAGCTAGCAAGAGTATCGAGCTTATCGGCCAGCGAGACAGTGATCGCCACCTTATCGGAGGGCACCCGATCCGATGGACCCTGGGGCTTGTAATGATCCTCGATGGCGGCAGCGACGCTTTCGTTTTCGCCCTGCAGGAGCGCATATTTGCGTCCCATCAGACCCTGCAGTTCCGGGAACTCGCCGACGGCTTCGGTGCGAAGATCGGCTTTAGCCAGAACCACGGCGCGGTCGACAAGGGCGGCATCGGCGCCGATGACGGGCGCGAGTTGCTTTGCCAGTTCGCGGATACGCGTGACGCGCTCGCCCTGCGTGCCGATCTTGGCATGGAAAGTGACGTTCAGTGCGTCGAGCTTTGCCATGCGCTGGTCGAGCGGCTTGTTAAGATCGAGGTCGAATTTCTTCGCGGAGTCCGTCAAGGTTTCGAGGTCCGGCAGATCGCCCTGATCGCGCGTCCAGAAGTGCTTGGCGTCCGACAGGCGTGCACGCACGACCTTGCCGTTGCCGTGAACGATTTCCTTGCCGCCGTCGCTCGCCTGGATGTTGGACACCAGAATGAAGCGGTTCGACAGGCCTTCTTCGGCGCCTTGCGGACGGGTGACGAAGCATTTCTGGTTGGTCTTGATCGTCAGCCGGATGATCTCCGCCGGAATCTGCAGATAGTCTTCTTCGAATGTGCCGATCAGCACCTGTGGCCATTCGACCAGACCGGAGACCTCTTCCAGCAGGCCTTCGTCTTCCACGAGGTCGAGACCATTGGCGAAAGCCAGGTCCTTTGCATCATGCAGGATGATATCCTTGCGGCGTTCCGCATCGAGAATGACCTTCGCCTTTTCGAGGCTCGCGACATAATCATCAAAGCGGCGCACGGTGATGGCGTCCGGCGCGTGGAAGCGATGGCCATAGGTGACATTGCCGGCAACGATGCCATCGATCTCGAAGGCAATGACCTGCGTCTCATCATGTTCGGGTCCGAACAGGCAGACGATGGATTGCAGCGGGCGCACCCAGCGAAGGCTTTCCGAGCCCTTGCCTTCGATCCCGGCATAGCGCGAACCCTTCGGCATGGACGCAGCACCGGAGCGCATGGATTTCGGCCAGGGGAAGGTGCGGATAATACCCGGCATCACATCGGCGATGATCTCTTCGGCGGCGCGACCCGGCTTGTTGATGATCGCGACATAGAAGTCGCCCTTCTTCGGATCGGAGACGACCTGCGCCTCAGAAATATCGCTCAGGCCCGCGCCGCGCAGAAAGCCTTCGATGGCCTTTTCATTGGCATCGGTGCGCGGTCCCTTCTTCTCCTCGCGCACATCGGCAGAGCGTGCGGTCAGACCACGGATATCCAGCGTCAGACGGCGCGGTGTCCAGTATTCGCGCGCACCCTCATAGGTCAGGCCCGCTTCCACCAGCGCATCGGTGACGAGCTTCTTCAGATCGCCAGCCGCTTTCCGCTGCATACGGGCAGGGATTTCCTCGGAGCGGAGTTCAAGCAGAAGATCGGGCATATTGGTTTTCCGGTGTCAGAGATATTCGGGTTCGGATTTTTCGGTTGGCCTCTGCTAGCAAAATTTGCGACAGATGCACAATGTAAATATCGGAACGAACGTCGCGAGACGGTACTCTGCTCTCCCGCTACTGCGTGACGGAAGTTCTTGACCCGCAACCCTTGCCATGGCACCTGTCCGCAATCGAAGTAAGTCCTTACTTATCCTCTCTTGACCCAAGATGACCGCAATGACCGACGTTCCAGACCATATGAACCCCAAGCGTTCCTTTCAGGCGCTGATCCTGACGCTTCATAACTACTGGGCGGACAAGGGCTGCGCCGTGTTGCAGCCTTACGATATGGAAGTGGGCGCGGGTACATTCCATCCGGCAACGACACTGCGTGCGCTTGGCCCGAGGCCATGGAAAGCGGCTTACGTGCAGCCATCCCGCCGTCCGTCTGATGGACGCTACGGCGAGAACCCCAACCGACTGCAGCACTACTATCAGTATCAGGTCATTCTGAAGCCGAACCCTTCCAACCTCCAGGAGCTTTACCTCGGCTCGCTGAAGGCGATCGGTCTCGATCCGCTTCTGCATGACGTGCGCTTCGTCGAGGACGACTGGGAAAGCCCGACGCTGGGTGCCTGGGGTCTTGGCTGGGAATGCTGGTGCGACGGCATGGAAGTGTCGCAGTTCACTTACTTCCAGCAGGTCTGCGGCATTGAATGCTCGCCGGTTGCGGGTGAGCTGACCTATGGCCTCGAGCGCCTCGCCATGTATGTCCAGGGCGTCGACAATGTCTACGACCTGAACTTCAATGGCCGCGAAGGCGAAGAGAAGATTTCCTATGGCGACGTCTTCCTGCAGGCCGAGCAGGAATATTCACGCCATAATTTCGAATATGCCGACACCGCCATGCTGCATCGCCACTTCATCGACGCCGAGAAGGAGTGCCAGGCGCTTCTGGCTGCCGGTGCACCCGGCGACAATGCCAACCAGATGCTGCATAAATGCGTGTTTCCCGCCTATGATCAGTGCATCAAGGCATCGCACGTCTTCAACCTTCTGGACGCGCGCGGCGTAATCTCGGTGACCGAGCGTCAGAGCTATATTCTGAGGGTACGCACCTTGGCGAAGGCCTGCGGTGAAGCCTTCCTGATGACGGATGCCGGTGGTTTGAACTGGAACAAGGCGGCCTGACGCCTTTAAGCGCGACGTGACGAAGATCGATTCAGGTCTTCTTGTTCTTGCGCTCAACAGTCAGGTGGTGAAGCGGGGCGCGTCTGATGGGTGCGGCTCGCCGGATTTCGTGAGGGGGAAGCTTGCATGTTCACCGCATTGGCCATCGTTGCGCTTGTCGCGCTCTATGTCGTCTTCACCTATAACGGCCTCGTCAAAGCGCGGCAGATGAAGGAAGAGGCGTGGTCGGGCATCGACGTGCAGTTGAAGCGCCGCGCCGACCTTATCCCCAATCTCATCGAAACGGTGAAGGGCTACGCGGCCCACGAGAAAAGCACCTTCGAAGAGGTCGTCTCACTGCGCAACCAGGCGCAGGCTGTGCCCGCCGGGGATGTCGAGGGGCGCGCCAAGGCGGAAGGCCTGCTCGGTCAGGCTCTCGGAAAGCTTTTTGCTCTGGCAGAAGCCTACCCCGACCTCAAGGCCAACCAGAATTTCGTCGAATTGCAGCGCTCGCTCGAGACGCTGGAAAGCGAAATCCAGATGTCTCGCCGTTATTACAACGGTGCTGCGCGTGACCTGAACGTCAAGGTGGAGAGCTTTCCTTCCAACCTGATCGCCGGCCAATTCGGATTTGCGAAAGCGCCCTATTTCGAAATCACCAACGAGGCGGATCGCGCCGTTCCCACCGTGAAATTCTGAGACTTGAAAGCCAGTCTGCTGGCGAGAAGACGATAAAGACATGATCGAACTGACCATCACCCCGCCCGGCCAACCGCTTTCCGGCAAGGTTGAGCCGCCCGGCTCCAAATCCATCACCAATCGTGTGCTGCTTCTGGCGGGCCTTGCCAAAGGTACGAGCAGACTGACGGGCGCGCTGAAAAGCGACGACACGCTCTACATGGCGGAAGCCTTGCGGGCGATGGGTGTGACGGTCACGGAGCCGGACGCGACGAGCTTCGTCGTCGAGAGCTCGGGCATTCTCACCGCACCGGAAAAGCCGCTCTTCTTGGGCAATGCCGGCACGGCGACGCGCTTCCTGACAGCGGCGGTCGCATCGGTGAACGGCACGGTCGTCGTCGATGGCGACGAGCATATGCGCAAGCGTCCGATCAAGCCACTGGTGGATGCACTGACAGCCTTGGGGATCGAAGCGGAAGCAGAGACCGGCTGCCCGCCCGTCACAGTCAAGGGTAATGGCCGAGGCTTCACCAGGGACAGCGTTACGATCGACGGCAATCTTTCCAGCCAATATGTCTCGGCGCTTCTGATGGCCGCCCCGTGCGGCGCGCAGCCGCTCGACATCATTCTGGCCGGAGAAGATATCGGCGCGAAAGGCTATATCGATCTGACCGTTGCCGCCATGGAAGCCTTCGGCGCCAAGGTTGAGCGCGTCAGCAATGCCATATGGCGCGTATACCCGACCCGCTACAAGGCGACGGATTTTCACATCGAGCCCGACGCATCCGCTGCGACCTATCTCTGGGGGGCGGAGTTGCTGACCGGCGGCAAGATCGATATCGGAACGCCAGCCGAAGCTTTCACCCAGCCGGATGCCAAGGCGCATGCGGTCATGGCGCAATTCCCCAACCTGCCCGCCGAAATCGACGGCAGCCAGATGCAGGACGCCATTCCCACCATTGCCGTGCTGGCCGCCTATAACAACACGCCAGTGCGCTTCGTCGGCATTGCCAATCTGCGCGTCAAGGAATGCGACCGCATTCGAGCGCTCTCTCTTGGTCTTAATCAGATCAGGGACGGCCTTGCACATGAAGAGGGCGACGACTTGATCGTTCATGCCGATCCGGCACTGGCGGGACAGGCGGTTCATGCCTCCATCGACACATTCCACGACCACCGCATCGCCATGAGCTTTGCGCTGGCGGGGTTGAAGACGGGCGGCATTGCCATTCAAAATCCCGCCTGCGTGGGCAAGACCTATCCGGGATATTGGAAGGCGCTGGCGTCGCTTGGCGTCACCTATCAGGAAGTGGAAAAGCCGGTTTAAAACGCGCTTGGCGCAACGGATCGGCTCGAGAAGCACACACCATCTGGAGAGATCGCACGTGAAGACCATGTTCGCCAGACTTCTCGGGCTTTGCCTCTTGCTCGCATGGGTGCTGCCCGCCTCCGCCGAAGAATTCATCAGCTCCTATCATTCCATCGTCGATGTCGCCAAAGACGGGACACTGACGGTGACGGAAGCCATCACGGCACGGGCTGAAGGTGACCGTATCAAGCGCGGCATTTTTCGCGACTTCCCGCTTTATGCGCTCGACAAGGACGGCAATCGGACGAAGGTCGGCTTCAAGGTGCTCTCGGTGGAGCGCGACGGCGCGCCGGAAGACTGGCACACGGAGAACATCGACGGCGGCATTCGCATCTTCACCGGAAATGCTGACCGCATTCTTCCCACCGGCGAGCACATCTTCCAGATCACCTACACAACCGATCGGCAAATCCGCTATTTCGATAGCTACGACGAGCTGACCTGGAACGTCACCGGCAATGGCTGGCAGTTTCCGATGCGCGAAATCTCCGCCACAATCTCTTTGCCGGAGGGCGCAAGCCCCATCGATACGGCCGTCTTCACCGGCCAGCTTGGTGCCACGGGCAAGGACGCGCGTATCCTGACCGAAGGCAACGATGTGTTCTTCGCCTCGACCCGCCCCTTCTATCCGGGCGAAGGCATGACGGTGGCCGTGAAGCTGCTGAAGGGTGTGCTGGATGCACCCTCCGTCTCGCAGCAGCGGGAATGGTGGCTTCGCGATCGCCTCGCCCTCATCATCGCCGGCCTCGGCCTGCTGATCGTTCCTGCCTATTACTATAGAGCATGGGCGGCCGTTGGTCGCGACCCGGCAGCGGGCGTGATCGTGCCGCGCTGGCATCCGCCAGAGGGCCTGTCACCGGCGCTTGTCAATTACGTTGATGGGCGTGGCTTTGCCGACGGTGGCTGGACTGCGCTGTCTGCCACGGCACTCGATCTTGCGGTCAAAGGCTTCGTCACGATCGAAGATCTGAAGAACGGCCTGGTCATTCGCCGCACGGAGAAGAAGATCGAGGACAGTCTGCCGGTCGGTCAACGAACACTGCTGTCCTCCATCGGAGCTCCTGGCAATAGCCTGACGATCGACAAGGCGAATGGCGCGACGGTGCAGAAAGTCGGGTCGGATTTCCGCTCGTCCATCGAGAAAGAGCATCGCGGGAAATATTATAGGAGCAATAGCGGCTATATCGTCGGCGGACTTGTCCTCAGCTTTGGCGTCATCGTCGCCGCCTTGATCTTTGGCAGTTTCGATGAAGGCGATATCGGCACCATCATTTCGCTGTCCATGGCCGCGGTGTTCTTTGCCGTCAGCGCCACCATCTACGGCAAACAGCGTCGTCGCGGACGCGGCGTCCTCTCACGCCTTGGCGGCATCGTCTTCATGGCCATCTCCGCCTTTCTGATCTTTTCGCTGATCGCCGGCGTTGTTGGCCGCATCTTTTTCGATCATGTCTATGATGCCAACACATTGGCGGTCGTTGCGCTGGCGCTCATCGTGCTTTTGAATGTGCTCTTCGTTCTCGTGATGGGCGCGCCGACTCCGCTTGGCCGGCAGTTGATGGATGCAATCGAGGGCTTACGGCTTTACCTCACCGTGGCTGAGAAAGACCGCATGAACATGCAGGGCGCGCCGCAGATGTCGCCGCAGCATTTCGAGACTTTGTTGCCTTATGCAGTGGCGCTTGGTGTGGAGAAGCCCTGGAGCAAAGCGTTCGAGACGTGGCTTGCCGCCGCTTCTGCCGGAACTGCGGCCTATGCGCCGACCTGGTATAACGGCAACTACAACAGCTTTGGCGACCGGATCGGCGGATTTTCCTCCTCCATGGCCTCCACGATTGCCTCGACCATTCCGGCACCGCCCAGCTCCTCCTCATCGAGCTTTTCAGGCGGCGGCGGTTCTTCCGGCTCTGGCGGTGGCGGCGGCGGTGGTGGCGGCTGGTAAGACGCCCAGGCTTCGATATCTCGGACTTTGCTTCGCAGGGCGGACGTCATGTCAGCAATATCCCGACCGCACCAACCGCTCCCGCTGCTGAGAAAGCCTGGCGCCATCCACCATTTCTATACGACTTGACGACAGCCGGACATCTGGAGACGACTTTACGTGACGACCACTTTTGCCAGATTTCTTGCGCTGTGTTTCTTTCTCGCCATGGTGCTGCCGGCCTACGCCGAAGAATTCATCCTCTCCTACGATTCCACGATCACCATCGCCAAAAATGGCGAGCTGACCGTGACCGAAACCATCAAGGCTCGGGCGGAAGGGGATCGCATCAAGCACGGTATCTATCGTGATTTCCCGCTCTACACCTTGGATGGCGACGGCAAAATCACCAAAGTCGGATTCAATATCGTTTCGGTGAAGCGTGACGGTGCGGTGGAGTACTGGGATACGAAATGGATCGATGGCGGTATTCGCATTTATGTTGGTGACGCCGATCATGTGCTGACGAAGGGCGATCATGTCTTTCAGATCACCTATACGACAGACAGACAGATCCGCCACTTCGAGACTTATGACGAATTGACCTGGAACGTGACAGGCAATGGCTGGGAATTTCCTATGAGAGATATCTCTGCCACCATCTTCCTGCCGAACGGAGCACGCCCGAGCGAAACCATAGTTTTCACCGGCCCACCTGGCGCAGTAGGCAAGGACGCACGCGTCGTGATCGAAGGCGACAGGACATCGTTCCTATCGACCCGCCCCTTCAGCAAGGGCGAAGGTATGACAGTGGCGGTGAAGCTGCCGAAAGGTGTGCTAGATCGGCCCTCGACTGTGCTGCAACTTAAATGGTGGATACGAGATCATAACTCGATGATCATAGGATGCGTCGGTCTACTGGTCGTGCTGGCCTACTACTTCAAGGCGTGGCACGCGGTTGGCCGCGATCCTGCCGCGGGCATCATCGTACCGCGCTGGGACCCGCCTGAGGGTGTTTCACCCGGGCTGATGAACTATATCGACCATCAGGGTTTTGAAGAAGATGGATGGACGGCCGTTTCCGCCAGCGCGCTCGATCTTGCCGTCAAAGGCTATGTCGAGATCGAGAATCTGGACGACGCCATCATTATGCACCGCACGCCCAAGCAAATGGACGACAGCCTGCCTGTCGGACAAAAAACACTGCTCACGACCATCGGGCCACCCAGTCATAGCTTCACCATTAATGAGGATACCGGCAGGGCCGTTGAGAAAATGGGAAAGCGTTTTTTCGCTGCTGTCGAAAAGGAACATAAAGGCAGGTACTTCAAGAGTAACATCATCTACAGCGCGGTAGGCTTCCTTGTCAGCGCCGCCTTTGTAATTGGAACGGTGTATTTCTCTCAACACAAAGACAACATGTGGGAGTTCATGCTCGTCGCTTACGTATGTGTGCCAGTAATGATCGCGCTATTAACGATTTGGATCGGGGACCTCCTGCACCCTAAGGCATCGCTCAAGGACAAGCTCGGCGGGATTGCGCTGTTATCGCTGCTGGCATACGGGATCGTCGCATTTGGCGGGTACATCATCGGCGCCGTGTGGTTCGAGATCACTCACGATCCAAACTCGATTGGCCTTGGGGCCGCCGGACTCATCACCCTGATCAACATACTCTTCTTCTCTCTGATGGACGCACCGACACCGCTCGGGCGCAAAGTCATGGATGAGATTGAAGGTCTACGTCTCTATCTGCGTGTCGCGGAAAAAGACCGGATGAACATGCAAGGGGCGCCGACAATGTCACCGCAGCATTTCGAAACGCTGCTGCCTTATGCGGTGGCGCTCAATGTCGAGGAACCTTGGACCGAGGCATTCGAGAGGTGGTTTTCAAAAGCGACGGAGGATTCTGAAAACTATGTGCCGGGCTGGTACTACGGTCTCGTGAAAGGCCCTAGCGACTGGATCGGTGCGTTCTCGTCCTCCGTGGCGTCAACCATTTCGGCGACGATTCCACAGTCGTCATCATCGAGTTTCTCAGGAGGCGGCTTTTCCGGCTCTGGCGGCGGCGGCGGTGGTGGTGGCGGCTGGTAGCCGCCGTTGCGCCCTCACGCTTGTCGGTCCGTCGCGGAGTACTTCGGACGATGAGCACGCATAGCGATCATCACGGCCAGCGAACCGCGCCACGCTTAAACCTCGTCTTCTCTCTTGACGCGATATTCGCCCGTCGTCGGATCCTTGACGAGCGTGCCGGTTGCGCCCGTTTGTCGCTCTTTCTCCTGCCGCTTCGATTTGGCAGAGAGTTTCTCGGCATCCGTCACAAAGCGGCGATAGAGGATGATCGCCCCGATCACAAGCAGGGCGAGCGTTATCAATTGGGCCATTTAAATCGCGTCCATCACAATCCGTATCGAGCCCACAATGCCTTTTCTTGCGCGACCTCCGCAAGTCCCGAAGCCGCGGAAGCGGCAATCGCCTGGGCGGAAAGATCGACGCCTGGCACTTTCTTGCCGAACAGGTTTCTTGCACCGCTGATCAGTTGCAGTTTCACCTTCTCGCCATAGCGTCGGCGCAGCACGTCCTTCATGTCGCCGAGCCCATCGACGAGGCCGAGATCGACGCCACGCATGCCCGTCCAGAACAGGCCCGAGAAGAGAGCGGGATCGTCCTTCAATTTCGCGCCACGGCGAAGCTTGACCATGTCGATGAAGACATTGTGGATTTCGGACTGAAGCGACTTCAGATACTCGATGTCGCCTTCCTTCTCCGGCTGGAACGGGTCGAGGATCGCTTTGTTCTCGCCGGACGTATAGACGCGGCGTTCCACGCCGATCTTGCGCAGCATTTCGGGAAAACCAAAGCCGCCGGAAACGACGCCGATGGAGCCGACGATGGAGGTGGGATCGGCGATGATCTCGTCGCCTGCCAGCGCAATCATGTAGCCACCGGAGGCTGCGACATCCTCGACGAAGATCAGAACCTTCTTGTCCTTCTCTTCCGCCAGTTGCCGAATGCGGTTGTAAATCATCCGCGACTGGACCGGTGAGCCACCAGGGGAATTGAGCGAGATAGCCACCACCGGCGCATCCTTCATGCCGAAGGCTTTGTCGAGCAGCGGCGCATAGCTGGCAAGGTTGAGCGCCGGTCTAAGCTGGCTACCGCCTGCCATGATCGCGCCATGCATGCGCACCACTGGCACGACCAATTCCTGCTTGCGAAACCGCTTCGGCACAATGCGCTTCAAAAACCCGGCCATCTCATCCTCTTGGTCGTTCATCGTGAAGACGGATGTATGTATCGTCGGGATAAACGCAATGGCGGTCACGGAAATTCGTTTGCCGCATACCGATCTGACGGTCCACTTAACATTGTGAACGGAGGCATTTGTCATTGCGCCGATAGGCGGCACGGCCATTGTTCAGTTCGTCAACGAAGGGTGAGAATGCGTGGCTTTCCTGTTCATGCATGATGAGCGGAGCGCGAAATGTCAGACGCGCGCGTGAACCCTTTATGGCGGTGACGAGCATCCGCACGGCGTCTTCACCAGGCCTTGGGTGAATGAGGGTGATTTCCAAGCCACCGAAACGACGTCCGCATGCGGCGATGATATCGGCCACCGATTGCGGTCGGGCGATAAGGGATAGTTGCCCGCCCGGAACCACGATGGCGCCTGCCGTTCTGATCCAGTGCTCGAAAAGATCATCCGTCATGGCATGCGCCCGCGCCTTCAGCTCATCCGGCGTCTTGCGATCGCCCGAATCATTATAGGGCGGGTTCATGATGACATGATCGAAGTGATCGTCGATGAGACCCGCCTCGGCACGGGCTTTAGCGCGCAGCGTCACATCTGCCTGACGAACGGTCAGCCGGCTCGCGAGATGCGCATTTTCCGGCAGAGCAATGCTACGGGTGGCGAAATCGACCATCTCGGGCACATATTCGAAAAGCGTGACTTCCGCTTTTTCCAGACGGGCAGCGACGGCAAATCCCGCAGCGCCTGCGCCAGCACCGAGATCCGCCACACGGCACCGCATGTCATCGGCCACGAGCGAGGCAAGCAACATGGCATCCATGCCAGCCCGGTGCCCCCTGCCCTTCGGCTGAACCAGATGAAACCGGCCCCGGTGAAAAGCGTCGATGGTCTGCGACGTCATCGTTGATCAGGCCTCGTCCCGCAATTCGTCGGCAAGCCCCGCATCGATCAGGATCCGACGTGCCTGCTCGGATCTGTCATCCTCCACGAGGAACCGGCGGGGCAGAAGGCCGAGCGATCCCTCCAGAATGCTCATGCCCTGATCGGCAATCAGACAATGGATGCCGGCATCCTTCATCAGGCTTTCCGCAAAAGAAAGCAGGACGGCGTCATTCGTTCGGATCAATTCACGCATCAATGAGTTTCCACATCCCGTATTTTTGAAGGTTCTGAGGCAATTCCACACTTGCCGCCACCATCGTCGCTTTCTATTGTCGAAACCAAAATCGAATAGGAGTCCGGTCCGTTGGGCGTCGTCATACCGCTTGAAGAAAGCAAAAACAAACTCGCATCCGTCAAGCCGCTTGTCGACCTGACGCGTCCCGATATGGAACGCGTCAATCAGCTTATCCTGTCCAAAGCCGGATCGGATGTGCAGATGATCCCGGAAGTGGCAAACCACCTGATCTCGTCCGGCGGCAAGCGTCTGCGCCCGATGCTCACGCTCGCATCGGCATCCATGTTCGGTTACGACGGCGACCATCATATAAAGCTCGCCACCAGCGTCGAATTCATGCACACGGCCACCCTCCTCCACGACGACGTGGTGGATGAGAGCGATTTACGTCGCGGCAAATCCACGGCGCGTACCATTTGGGGCAACCAGGCGAGCGTTCTCGTCGGCGACTTCCTGCTCGGTCAGGCCTTCCGCATGATGGTGGATGTCGGATCGCTGGACGCGCTGGACGTTCTCTCGACAGCCGCTTCCGTTATTGCCGAAGGCGAGGTGCTGCAGCTTTCTGTCGCCAAGAACATGGAAACGACAGAAGACGACTATCTACAGGTTATCCGCGCCAAGACGGCCGCTCTCTTTGCGGCGGCAGCGGAAGTGGGACCCATCGTTGCCAAGACTGACAAGGCCACCCGCAGCGCACTGAAGTCCTACGGTATGAACCTCGGTCTGGCTTTCCAGCTTGTGGACGATGTTCTGGATTATGGCGGCCACTCCGCCGATCTCGGCAAAAATACAGGCGACGATTTCCGTGAGGGCAAAATCACCCTTCCGGTCATCCTGTCCTATCGCCGTGGCACCGTCGATGAGCGGGCGTTCTGGAAGCGAGCGATTGAAAACGGCGAAAGCACGGATGAGAATCTCGACGTAGCACTTGGCCTGATCAAGAAATATAACGGGCTGACAGACACGATCTCTCGCGCCAATCACTACGGCACGATTGCACGTGATGCCTTGGCGCCGCTACCGAAAAGCCAATGGAAGGACGCGCTCATGGAAGTCATCGACTTCTGCATCCAGCGCGTCAACTGACGGACATCGTCGCAGCGAGACCATATTAAACGGCTCAGATGAGCGGCGGAATTTCTTGCAGGGCTGCTTCAAAAAAGCCATTCTATCATGCGGTAGTTTGGCGGCTTCCTGACTCGATTCCGATCTCGAAAGCCATGACCTATCTGAAGCGATGCAGTGTGCGTGGGCATTTCTAAGCCTTGAGGCTGTAGAGCTTAAAGCTGATTTTTCGGTGCGTAAGCACAAGAGCAAAGGTTCCTTCATGCGGCGCAAACCAGCATTTCGTCTTCTCTGCAGCGCGGCTTTCATCGCCGCCCTCACAATGGGCGCAGGCACTGTTGCGCTGGCAGAGACGAAGCCCGCCGATAGCAAGACTGAAGAGGCCGTCAAGTTCGATCCGGCAAAGGTCAACACCTTCTCGGGCGCGTTTCTGGCCGCCCGCACCGCCGATGTCGATCAGGATTACAAGACAGCGATTACGCTTTACCAGAAGGCTCTCGATTTCGACACGGCCAACACCGAAATCCGTCAACGCCTGATGATTGCACAGCTGCTGAGCGGTGACTTCGAGGCCGGTGCGAAAATCGCCGACAGCCTGAAGGATGACAGCTCCGTAGAGCGCGTGACGACGATCGTGCGTGCGCTTGCTGCCATCAAGCACAAGGAATTTTCCTCCGCGGAGAAGATTCTGAAATATAGCGGACCGAACGATCTGGACCGGATGGTCAACACGCTTCTCGCCGCCTGGGCTCGCGCTGGCTCTGGAAAAAGCAAGGAAGCGCTTGCCATGGTCAATGGCATGAAGGGTCCCGGCTGGTTCTCTATCTTCCAGAAGTACAATGCAGGGTCCATCGCGCTTGTTACAGGCAATACGGAGGCGGCACGCAAAAGCCTCGGCGAAGCGGTGGCCGACCGTGAAGGCGGCGCCACGGCGACGGACACCTATATGCGCGCCGTCATGGCGCTGGCCCGGCTGGAAGCGAAAGCTGGCAACAAGCAGAAGGCGCTGGATACGATTGCTGTCGGCGACGGGTTTGCACCGAATTACGCGCCCTTGAAGGCACTCAGGCAGAGCATCGAAAAAGGCGAGAAGCCGGATCAGCAGGTTCAGACCCCTGTAGAAGGTGCTGCCTCGGTAATGTTCTCGATTGCTGGCGCGCTGAATCGAGACGGTGCGGAAGAGATTGTCACACTTTATCTTCAGGCTTCGCGCGCACTGGACCCGAAAAGCGCCGACACGCTCATTCTGCTTGGCGGCCTGGCCGAGGCACAGAAGATGCCGGAGCGTGCAATCGAGTTCTACCGCGAAGTGCCCGCCGATTCGCCCATGCACCGGATTTCGGAGCTTCAGCTTGGCTTGACGCTGTCGCAGACCGGCAAGATGGACGAGGCGCGTCAGCATCTGAAGGCGCTGCTCGAATCCGATCCTGACGATGTTCGCTCCTACCTCGCCTACGGCGCCGTCCTTTCGGATGCAAAGGACTACGCCGCGATGGCAGCCAACTATGACAAGGCGGTGGAGGTCATCGGAGCCGTTCCGAAAAAGACCGACTGGACCATCTTCTTCCAGCGCGGCATTGCCTATGAGCGCCTGAAGCAATGGGACAAGGCCGAGCCGAATTTCAAACGAGCATTGGAACTGAATCCCGACCAGCCACAGGTTCTGAACTATCTGGGCTATTCCTGGGTCGACAAGAATATGAACCTCGACCAGGGCATCGAGATGATCCGCCGCGCAGTGGAGCTTCGGCCAAATGACGGCTACATCGTCGATTCGCTCGGCTGGGCGCATTACCGCCTTGGCGCCTTCGACGAGGCAGTGACGGAACTTGAGCGTGCTGTCGAGCTTCGTGCTGGCGACCCAACGATCAACGATCACCTCGGAGATGCCTATTGGCGCGTCGGGCGCAAGCTTGAAGCCGTCTATCAGTGGAACCGCGCGCTGATTGGAGACAGCGACGACGTGGACAAGGCAAAGGTGAAGGACAAGATCGCCAACGGTCTGCCGCCGCTGGAGAAGGACGCGCAAAATACCGCAAAGAAAGATCAGGCTTTGCCGCCTCCCGCACCACCGGCGCCTGCCCCGGACAAGAAATCCTGACGTCCGAATGGCTTCGGCTGACGGACATGGAGCGGTCGAAACCATCGAGGCCGCTCCGGCAAAAATCAATCTCGCCCTGCACGTGACGGGTCAGCGGGAAGACGGTTATCATCTTCTAGAAACGCTGGTGACATTTACGCTGGCGGGCGATGTGCTCCGCTTCCGCGAAGCGGAAGAAGACGGGTTTTCGATATCCGGCCGGTTTGCCCCGGAACTGATGGCGAGCGGTTCTAGTGAAAATCTGGTACTGAAGGCCCGCGATCTTTTCCGCAACTTTGCGGCAAAGAATGGGTCAGCCACGCGACCAGTCGCGATCCATCTTGAAAAGAATCTGCCGATTGCGTCCGGCATTGGTGGCGGTTCGGCGGATGCTGCCGCGGCTCTTAGAGGACTGAGGCGGCACTGGAAGTTGGAAATTGGCGATCTCACCCTGCAAGAGATGGCCTTGGCACTTGGAGCCGACGTGCCCATGTGTCTGACCAGCAGACCACTGATTGCACGCGGCATTGGTGAGAAAATCGAGCAGCTGTCCCGGTTTCCAAACTTGTCAATGGTGCTCGCAAACCCGCTAAAGGGCGTTTCGACACCGCACATATTTCGCCTTCTGACGGAAAAGAACAATCCATCACTCCCTCCAATAGTCGATGACAACGAGGCCGGTGGACTGCAAATGCTTCGCAGGCTTCGAAACGATCTCCAGCCATCCGCTATCAGCCTTCTGCCTGAGATCGATACTATCTTGTCCCTGCTGAGCTCAGAAGGGGCAGAGCTTGCCCGCATGTCGGGCTCCGGTGCCACCTGCTTCGGGATTTTTCCCACCATCCAGAAGGCAAAAGCTGCGGCTGCGGCACTTCGCCAAACGCAGCCTGGATGGTATGTTCAGGAGACAATGACGATTGCGGGAAGGACATCATGAGCCAGAACAAGGCGCCTAACGAGAGACAGTTCATCCCTGTGGGCATTGCCGTCCTTACCGTCTCGGACACGCGCACGATTGCTGATGACAAATCCGGCGATACGCTTGTCGCGCGCATCGAGGAGGCCGGGCACCGGCTTGTGGATCGCGCTATTGTCCCGGACGACAGTCAAGCCATACGCGGCAAGGTACAGGCTTGGACGCTGTCGGACGAGATCGACGTCATCATCACGACGGGCGGCACGGGGTTCACGGGGCGTGACGTGACACCGGAAGCGCTGGAGCCGCTATTCGACAAGCGAATGGATGGCTTCTCCGAAGTCTTTCACCGTATCTCGTACGACAAGATCGGCACATCGACCATCCAATCACGGGCAACAGCCGGGCTTTCCAATACCACTTTCATCTTCGTTCTGCCGGGCTCGCCCGGTGCTTGCAAGGATGCCTGGGACGGGATCTTGAAGGCGCAGCTGGATTACCGCCACATGCCGTGCAATTTCGTGGAAATCATGCCGCGCCTAGATGAGCATCTACGCCGTTCGAAGGGCTGAAAGCGAATGCTTAGCGATGCGGGGCGATCTTTCAAATTTGCTTACACGCCTCAATTGCTTGTTTCATCGCTTATCGTCATCGCATGACCCCCGCGTAATTCTGCGGCTACCGTGGTCGAGCTAACGCGTCCTGCGGAGCGCCCAAGCTGGTACGAGTTCTGCCCTCAATTGTCGGTTTTTTTGCGATACAGGGAACTGTGCAAGCGGGAGTCCGGATTTTGCCAGACGAGCGGCATCTCGTTTGCTTAGCAAAAGACCGAACTCGAGCGGCGGGCGACGGCGCAACAACCGCTCGATCAGGGGTCGCTTATGGTATCGGGACGGTGAAAACCGGGCCGGGCCTTCGTTCAACGCCACGTATTCGAGGATATCCTCTATCCAGCCGCTTTGCGGACGACTACCTGGTTCGACGACCAATATCCACTCGCCACGGATCGACTGAACGACAGCGTCCATCTCCCAGCTCTGGTGAAAACGGCAACCAGCCGCCTCCGCTACACGGGCCGAGCCGTCCTGCGAGGCATGATCGAGAATAATGACATCACTGACCAACCCCTCGACAGCACCCGTGACCAGCGCAGACAGTGTGTGCGCAAGCTCAGGCTCCTGGTTTCGGCATTCCATGATGACTGTCAGCATAATCTTGTCGCTTGCGATCCCTTACCACCCCTAAAGCTCCTATAGCATCGTCGCTGCAAACCCAAATCGAATCTATTGAAACACTGTTGTAGGAGTACACCCTCTCTGCCTTGAGCCTTTACATCGCTTTCGAAAATCGTTTCAGGTTCTGCCGCCTGTTCAGCAGACAACGGGAAAGTAGGAGCATCAATCGATGCATCGTTGATCGAAGCACCGCACGCGCATCGTTCGTCTCACCCATGCGCAGAAGTCCGAGACGGCCTTCAACTCGATTTTGTTCTTGTATTGTTCTCGTTCGTACGATATGAATGCTCTATCCAATTCGCTGGCTGAGGCCGGTCAGGAGCATCAGATGAGACACCATGTTCTTTCGGGGCAGGCTGCCTATCAGCCTGGCCATACGCCCGATATTGCCAATGCGCTGGCAGATGACTCCGGCCTCAGGATCGAGATCGATCGCCGTCGCGGCAGAGGCGCAGGCATCAATCCCGGCGGTCGATTTGAGGCCCTGCAACACGAAGCTTTCAATGATGGATGGGATATCATCGAGGAACTGCCCCAGTTCAAAACAGACGTGCAGGTGGAAAAACCGCGCACCATCATCACCCGCAACGATTCCCCCGATATTCCATTCGACCGTTCGATCAACCCCTATCGCGGCTGCGAGCATGGATGCATCTATTGCTTCGCTCGGCCGACGCACAGCTATATGGGCCTTTCAGCTGGGCTGGACTTCGAAGCAAAGCTCTTTGCAAAACCCGACGCGGCCAAGCTTCTGGAACGGGAGTTGTCCAAACCTGGCTACAAGGCGCGAGTGATCGCGATCGGTACCAATACCGATCCTTATCAGCCGATCGAGAAGGAATGGCGAATCATGCGCCAGATTCTGGAAGTTCTGGCGAAGGCAGAGCATCCGGTTGCCATAGTCACGAAATCAGCGCTGATCACGCGCGACATCGATATCCTCGCACCCATGGCGAAGAAGGGGCTGATCAAGGTCGGTATTTCCATCACGACGCTCGACCGCAAGTTGGCCCGCAGTATGGAACCCAGGGCATCGACGCCATCTAAGCGTCTGGAGGCGATCAAGGCGTTGACGGAAGCCGGCATTCCGGTGGCTGTGATGATGGCACCCGTCATTCCTGCG
This sequence comes from Rhizobium sp. 22-785-1, assembly GCF_053521965.1. NCBI lineage: Bacteria > Pseudomonadati > Pseudomonadota > Alphaproteobacteria > Hyphomicrobiales > Rhizobiaceae > Rhizobium > Rhizobium sp. 22-785-1. The sequence continues at coordinate 48,325 of NZ_JBNWDI010000002.1, forward strand.
TTGAACGATCATGAAATCGAACGCGTTCTGGAGGCTGGTAAAGCCGCAGGTGCGACGGAAGCGTCTTATGTGTTGTTACGGCTTCCTCTGGAGGTCAGCCCGCTGTTTCGAGACTGGTTGCTGCGCAACTATCCTGATCGCTATCGCCACGTCATGTCGTTGGTGCGCTCCATGCGCGATGGCAAGGATTACGATGCGGAGTTCGGCAAGCGCATGAAGGGTGCCGGGCCCTATGCCTGGCAGATCGGTCGCCGCTTCGAGATGGCCACCAAAAGGCTTGGTCTCATTCGCAGGGGCATCCAATTGCGCGACGATCTGTTTGCCCCGCCAGGCGGCGCCGGCGTGCAGCTATCCCTGCTTTGATGGAGGAAAACCTCGACCACATCAATTTTCGAGCATGCCATGGTCTCGCGGCGTATCTCCATAAGAAGAAGTGTCCGCCATGAAACCGCTCTTCGAAGACATGTTCGGTGCGCATCCCTGACGTACCGGCATTGCCCCCGGTTCCGCCGCCTCGCGTGCGATTTCTCGTTTTCCGCCACTTGAGAAAACGATCCTGCCTTCATAAGGCAAGGATGACAACCACGCCCCACGGGTTGTCTTGATCGCCGCACCGGGGGCTTGCGGGAGATCGGATGTTTGTGCAAGTTTCCGCCGCATGAAGCGACGCACAGCATCCGATTCTCCTGCCCTGTTCGAGTTTGTTCCGCCAAGCCCGGATTTCAGCATGGAGCTTGAAGCGCGCCAGCGCGGCCTGTGGCCCGTGGCAGGAACGGATGAGGCTGGCCGCGGACCTCTGGCCGGTCCGGTCGTAGCCGCTGCAGTTATTCTTGATCCCGACAACATTCCCGACGGTCTCAATGACTCCAAGAAGCTGACAAAGGCGAAGCGGGAAGCACTGTTCACGAAGATCCTGGAGACATCCGTGGTCTCCGTGGCGTCATCTGGCCCGGTACTGATCGATCGGATCAACATCCTCAGAGCAAGTCTTGACGCCATGCGTCGCGCTGTCCTTGGACTTGAGCTTGCACCGCGACTGGTTCTTGCCGATGGGCGCGACCAGCCGCCCGGCGTGTCATGCGAGGCAAAGGCCGTGATCAAGGGAGATGCCCGATCCCTTTCAATCGCTGCCGCCTCGATCGTTGCCAAGGTTACCAGAGACCGGATGATGGAGCGGGCGGGCACAGTGCATGCAGCCTACGGTTTTGAGCTTCACGCAGGCTACGGGACGCCTGTGCATCTTCGCGCCATAGAGGCCCATGGTGCTTGCCCACTGCATCGAATGAGCTTTCGACCGCTTCGGCAAGATCTTGCCGAAGCGGATGTCGCTTGATGTGTCCTGAACTCCCCTGCGTCTCAGAGGGGAGCCGTTTTCCGCGTCAGCCGGCCATACGCATGTAATCGTCGCGGCCCGCGCCCTGCTGGGCTTGATCGGCCAGCTTGAACTGCTCCAGCAGCATACGCAGCCTGTCGCTCTCTGCTGCCAGGGCAGAAGTTGCGGTTGTGGTTTCCTCCACCAATGCTGCATTCTGCTGTGTCGTCTGGTCCATCTGATTGACGGCCGTATTGACCTCCGAAAGACCTGTCGCCTGCTCCTGAGACGAAGTCGCGATCGCGCCCATATGCGCATTGACGGCTTCGACGTGATGGCTGATCGTCTTGAGCGCTTCGCCAGTCTGCTGCACCAGCTTTACGCCGTTTTCAACTTCATGCGACGACTTGCCGATCAGTTCCTTGATTTCCTTCGCCGCCTGAGCAGAGCGCTGCGCCAGTTCGCGCACCTCTTGAGCGACAACCGCGAAGCCCTTGCCGGCTTCGCCAGCGCGTGCTGCTTCGACACCCGCATTCAGCGCCAGTAGATTGGTTTGGAAGGCGATCTCGTCGATCACAACGATGATGTTGGAGATCTGGCCGGAAGACTGTTCGATGCGCTGCATGGCGTCGACTGCAGCTGCCACGACATTGCCTGAGATTTTTGCTGCCCGGTTGGCTTCGCTCGCGGCACCCGTCGCCTCCTGTGCCCGCTTTGTCGAGTTCGCAACATTGACGGTGATCTCATCCAGCGCCGCCGCTGTCTGTTCAAGGGTCGCCGCTTGCTGCTCAGTCCGTCGGGAGAGATCTGCGGAGCCTTCGGCGATTTCCCGTGTTCCGCTGTTCATCGCTTCGATCGCGTGCGAGATCTCGATGAGCGTATTGCCAAGCTGCTGAATGGATTGATTGAAGTCGGTTCGCAGAGGTTCAAAATCAGGCGCAAAGGTCTCATTAAGGCGGAAAGCCAAGTCGCCGGAAGCAAGCCGGCGAAGTCCCGCGGCCAGACCAGATGTCGCCACGCGCAGCCGCTCTTCGGCCTCAACCTCAGCCTTGATCTGCGCCTCAAGCCGCTCCGTTTCGGCACGGTTGCGATTGACTTCCGCTTCTGTTGCAAGCCGCTTGTTCTCAATGGCACTTCGACGGAAGACCTCCACCGCGTCAGCCATAGAGCCGATTTCATCCTTGCGGCTACGGCCAGGAATATCAATTTCGGTATCGCCTGAAGAAAGCTTGCGCATCACGCCCGTCATCCGTAGCAGCGGCCTTGCGATGTAACGATTGCCAAAGACCGCCGCGCCAGCGCCGATTGTGAGCGCAACGGCCAGCGCGATATAGTTGAGCGTAATGGCCGTGCCAGCCGCCGCAACGGTGTGATCGCCCTCACCGCGAACGTCCATTTCGATATCGTCGACCGCTTCCTGAAGGCTCATTTTAGCTTGGTTGTACGCCTTCAACGCACCGCCAGCAAACAACCACCTTGCCTCGTCCATCTTGTTGGTATCGACAAGAGCTTGCACTTGGTCCCACTTGCTTTTGGCGGCAGCCCACCGTGCGTTGAAGCTCTGAAAGTTCTGTTTGTCCGCATCATCGACGAGATGCTCCCCGTACTCCTTAAGCCGGGCGGCCAGAACACTCTCGGCTTTGGAGAGTTCTGCCTGAAAATCGGCTCGGGCATCGGGATCGGCGATAACGATGGCGCCCTGTGCGTTTCGAATGCTTCCAATGTCGGCATTGATCGCGCCAATCACAATGAAGGCGGGGACGCGTTCCCGGACGATGACATTGATGCCCTGCTCGATCTGCGACATGGATATAATCGAGGAGATCCCCTGTATCCCTGCCACAAGAATCATGATGCCTGACAGAGCAGCCAGAACCTTGCCGATCGATAACTTCATAACATCCCCTCATATAATATCGGATGTAATCGCGGACCCATCTTCCTAATGGCCGAGACGTCGCCACATATCACGTTAAGTGAAGTGGACAGAACTTATCTGTCCAACTTGCCCGCGATGCATAGTGTTAAGATCATCTAATAGTATTTACATTTAATTAAGCTCATAATTTCAAATAATTTATTACACTCCCTTTCTACCCAACACCCGTAACTGTCCATATACTTTAGGCACAACTATATAAAGCTGAACCGGCTTAGCTTCGCTATCGAAGGACATTTCAGCAAGATAGCTGGGAGTAAAGCCGGAAGATCGCAACACCTTAAAAAGCAAAACAAAAAACCCTCCCGGCCATGGCCGGAAGGGTTTTGACGTTTCGATGAACGACGTTTTCGTCCGACTTAGTTCAGCCGCGACTTGACCTCACCGACAGCAGACTTGAACAGCTTGCCTTTGGCGGCAGCGGTGGTCTTTTCTGCGATCAGCTTTTCCGATGCTGCAATGGCGATATCGACAGCGGCGGAGCGCACAGCGCCAATCGCGTCTGCTTCAGCCTGTTTGATCTTCTGCTCGGATAGAGCTGTGCGGCGAGCGACGAACTCTTCCGTCTTTGCCTTGGCTTCTGCGGTCAGTGCCGCAGCTTCGCGTTCAGCGGCTGCAACGATGTTGGCCGCGTCCGCTTCGGCTTCCTTGCGCTTGCGCTGGTATTCGGCCAGCAGGTGCTGAGCCTCTTCGCGCAGGCGCTTGGCTTCTGCCAATTCCTCACTGATGTTCTTGGCGCGCTCGTCAAGCGAACCTGCCAACATGCCCGGAACCTTGAGGTATGCGATCAGGACGAAGAAGAGAATAAGACCTACGAGTGCGTAGAATGTTGCATCAAACGCCATCTCAAGCCCCCTTCACGTCGGATACCGCGGCAACGGCTGCCTTGGCATCGGTTTCCTTGACCTTGGCGCCAATCAGTTGATCGACAACCGCGGTCGCTGTTTCTTCGGCGATCGTACCGACATCGGCCAGAGCCTGCTGCTTGATGGACGCGATACGCGCTTCGGCAGCAGAGAGCTTTTCAGCCAGTTCCGCTTCGACTGTCGCGCGGTCCGCATCAGCCTTAGCTTTTGCGGCATCACGGGCGGCGGAAGCGATCGATCCAGCCTTCGCACGCGCTGCGGCAAGTTCTTTTTCGTAGGTTTCGATCGCGGCGTCAGCCTCAGACTTCAGCCGGGAGGCTTCATCAAGATCCTGCGCGATGCGGCCATGACGATCCTCAAGGATGCCACCGACACGCGGCACGATGACCTTCTTCATGAGCACGTAGAAAAGACCGAACGAAATCGCCAGCCAGAGAAGCTGGGACGCGTAGGTCGACGAATCGAATGGCGGAAATACGCCGGATCCGTGACCGGCGTCATGCGCCACTCCGGTTTCCGTATGCGTTGCTTCCGGGGCCGTCTGGCCGACAGCGGGTGTTTCCGTCGTCGTTCCGGTTGACGGCGCTGCTGACTGGGCAAGAGCCTCGGTCACGAACATGCTCACCTCCAGGGGTACTGCAAATGCGAAGGATCACGGCACGCCGTTTGCGAGCCGTGATCCAAACCTGATGCTGCTATTAGACAGCGAACAGGAGAAGGAGAGCAACGAGCAGCGAGAAGATGCCCAGAGCTTCCGTAACGGCGAAGCCGAATACCAGACGGCCGAACTGGCTGTCAGCGGCAGACGGGTTGCGCAGTGCGCCGGAGAGGAAATCGCCGAAGATACGGCCGAGAGCGAGGGACGTACCAGCCATGCCGAGGCATGCGAGACCTGCGCCGATGTACTTTGCTGCTTCCGCTTCCATATTAAGCTCCTTGAAATGGTTGTTGCGGCTGTTTTTTGACACCCGGTTTCGGGGCCAGCGACTTTACTTCTCAGTGACCACCATGCACGGCGTCATTCAGGTACATGCACGTCAGTACCGCGAAGACATATGCCTGCAGGAAGGCTACGAGAAATTCGAGAGCGGTCATGGCGACCGTCATGAGGAGAGGCAGGATCGCGCCGCCAACACCCAGAGCGCCAAGAGCGCTCATGGAGGCGACGAAGCCTGCGAAAACCTTCAGCGTGATGTGACCGGCCAGCATGTTCGCAAAAAGACGAACCGAAAGGCTGATTGGACGCGACAGGAAGGAAATGATTTCAATGGATGAAACCAGCGGCAGAAGCACAGTTGGAACACCCGATGGCGCGAAGATGCCGAGGAAGTGCAGACCATGCTTGTAAAAGCCGTAGACGACAACGGTACCGATGACGAGGCACGACAGTGCGAAGGTGACGATGATCTGGCTCGTGACCGTGAAGAAATACGGGAACATCCCGAGAAGGTTAGCCGTCAGAACGAACATGAACAGCGAGAACACGAAGGGGAAGAAAACCATCCCTTTCTTACCCGCACCTTCACGCAGCATGGACGCGATAAATTCGTAGGACATTTCCGCAACGGACTGCATACGACCCGGGATCAAACCACGGTTCGACGTTGCGAAGTAGAGGAAGCCGGACGCCGCTGCGACGGTAGCAACCATGAAAAGCGACGCATTTGTGAACGAAAAATCGACGCCACCGATGTTGATCGGGATAATCGGCTGCACCAAGAACTGATGAGTCGGATCGTTTGCCACCGGCTGCCCTCTTTACCTGTTGCCGCACAAAGGCGGCACCTCGTATCTATATTTCATGGAAAGAACGGCCTCAGCCGTTTTTCTCCCCACCCTGATCTTTCCCCAGCCCGTCCTCAAGCAGCGGCGGCTTGGCCACTACACCTGCGGACCGCAGAACATTCAACACACCCGCGCAAAAACCGAGAAGGAGAAGAATGATCATCCCCCACGGCGATGTGCCGGCAAAATGGTCCAGAAGATAACCTAGCATCGCGCCGACGATTACTGCGGAGATGAACTCGGAAGAAAGCTTGATCGCCAGTGCAAAGCCTTTTCGGCTCTCCTGTGCGTTCTGCTCCGTCCGCCTCTCCGCTGCGTCCTCCGCATGCACCTTTGCCAGTCCCTCGGCAAGACGCTTGCGCCGCTCATCCAGACTATCGTTACGGTTGCCGGTCATTTCAAATCCCGCCCTTTTCGCTCCGTTCCAGCTGCGCCAGAACCCTTTGGAGTTGTAAACGGCAGGGCTCTCAGCCTGTTCCAGCCCGCTCTGAAGTCGCGCGCAACATAGTTTTAGGGACTTCTCTAGTCAAGGCACCGTCGGCGCTTGTTTCAGCACAAATTAATGAATTAAAATCAATAGCTTACCCGACAAACACGGAATCTTCGCGCTGTTTGATGCCAGAATCGGCATTTTTGACACGAGTTTTGCAGGAAAATCCACGTGATCGTGAGAGCGCTTCCTCTTTAATGGATAGGCTCTAGCTCCAGCCGCCACCATAGGTACGGTAGAAGACGTGCAACCCGATTCTGCCGACCTTCTTCATGGACCTGCCCCAGGCCGGACGCACGTAAACGGCATGGTAATGGGTCGCGGAGCCCACTTCCTTCAGCCAGATCTTGCCGGCGGTGGTTGCCATGGCGACTTCACGCGCCATCTTCCAATGGCGTTCGGAATTAACGCGGTCCTTGATGTTGTCACAGGCAAAGGAGAACTGGCAGCGATTGCGCCAGTCCTTGTTCTGATAGACCACACCACAGATCGTCTTCGGATAGGCGGGATTGCGCACGCGGTTGAGAATGACCTGGGCAACGGCGGCCTGTCCTTTTACGGACTCGCCGCGCGCCTCGAAATAGATGCCGGAAGCCAAGCATTGCTGTTCTGCGGCTGAAAAGGCTTCTGCGGGAAGCGGGGTCGCGGCCCAGGCATGGTCATCGGAAGAGACCGGTGGAATGAAACGGCCCGTGTCCGGCTTTCTCAAGATCGCGTCAAAGGGAGATTCGCGGGCGAAATCGGGTTCTGCGGGCGCATAGGCGGTTGCCAGAATATCCGGGGTGCGATTGGTCACGAGATCCGCGAGCATGGGCGACATCGACTTGTCCGCTTTTTTCTCATCGCGACGGAAATAGAAAGACGCAAGCTCGATGTCTTTGCTCTTCTTCGGCTTAACGAAGGCGGTTCGGTCCTTACGCTTCAGCGGCTCTACATCAATCATGCTGGTGCGCTGCAAAACCGAGCCTGCAGTAAAAGCTTTGGGGGGCTGCATGACTTCGGTCGCCATCACCCTGCCCTTCTTCGCAGCACGGTTGACGCGTTCGCTATCAGGTGTCGTTTCGCGTCCGCTCTTATTGGTGACGAAAGCAACCTTGCGACCGTCCGGAAGCGTCATCCCCGCCCCGGCGATCGCGGCGGTATCGCTTGCATCATTGAAGGCCAGTGAAGCGTTGTGGACGGAACCTGCGGGAGAGTTCGTCAGCACCATGCGCCACTGCTCGCCGCCAGCATCCAGACCGGCAAGAAGAGATGCGAGATCGGCGCGTGCCGCGAGAGAGGGAAAGGCAAGCCAGGCCACGAGGCCAAAAACAACAGGCGAGGTCCACTTCTCATAGGCAATGAGGGGCCCGCGACGCGATACTTTTCTTGAACGCAAAACCATGACTCCGGACACACGCAAACAACTTGCTACACAACCGGATAATCTCTCATTAACCTTGATGCTTGGTTAACGGACACGCGGAAAGGTTTCTTGCATTCAGGCGATCGTACCTACCCGGATATTGAAGGATCATTGTATATGGGATCGATGGGGAGGAGGCTTCGAACCTCAGTTATTGGCGTGACATGCTTCAGCTTTAAGCCTGCTTCCACCTGCAAGTGATGTCAGTAGTTCTGGTATGACGGTTTCGAACCGGTATTCGATAGTTGCTTTGGAAAACCCCTCGAGACCGCTGCAACTGACATTGCGAGCGAGAGTGATGTCCGCCGGATCGAGGTCGATGATCCAGACAGCCGCCTGCGCGTGCGCGAAAGACATCGAGCGCTTTTGATCATAAACGCCGCCATCTTCGCATTCGAACTGGGGAATAGCCATGCATCGAGCTGTCGCGATCGCCGTCTCGTGGAGGGCATGGCTCGTCCAGACCAGTCGTGACAACTCGATGATGCCCAACAACAGAAGAAGAAACACAGGCGCAACCAGAGCGAATTCCACGGCGCTTGCACCGTGACGTTCGACGAAAAATCTGCGAATGGCCTTGCTCACTGTGCCTGCACCATTGCACTGGCTGCGATGGTGCTACCGTTCAAAGCACCCAGCATCGAGGAGAAAGGCGCGTAATCCCGCTTTACGATGATGGCGACATACTTTCCGGCGCGTCCGCCATTCGGGCAGGCCGCGTTACAGCTATACTGAGCACCCCATTCTAAAGACGACGGCGTGCCTTTGGGACAATAGCAGGCATCAGCTCTGGCCGGCTGACCGTCGAGCGTCACCTTCGCTCCATCATTGACCGCCTGCGGGCCGTTATTGATATCGACAAGGACGTCAACGTCGTCCGATGAGTTGTTGGCGACGATAGAGACGAGATTTTTGGCCAGCGCGCCACCATTGGCGCTATCGACCTGATCGACATGGGCGACCGCATAGCTCACACTTGCCGACACTGCTCCTTCGAGTTTGAAGCGCGAAAATATCAGCATTCCGATATCCGCACTTCCGACAACGATGACAGCAAAAAGCGGTATAACCAGCGCAAATTCGATTGTCGCATTGCCCGTTTTATCTTTCAAAGCAGCGCGTGCGCGACCGAGTGTCGCGAACCATCGGCCGATCCTTGTTTTCGAAAACGCGATCATTGCAGCCACGCCACCTTCCCGGCCTTGCTCAGTTGTGTGCATTGGGAAATAGCCTGGGAACCGCCTGACAGGGAAATGCTCGTTCCAATCAGTTGGAGGCAGCCACTGCTGGCATCGCCGATCTGTCCCCCGCCTCCGAACTCAACCGTGCCGTTCGGAAAATAAAATGCCCCGGAGATTTTTGCCTGGCCGCCGGACGTGATCACCGCACCTGCCTTCTTAGTGGAAGACTGCGGGCCTATAATCGCCAAATCGGCATAAGCGCCGGCTTTGGGCGCATTTAGCGTGATTGCATTGCCCCCCGTCAGACAAAAAGACTTCTTGTTACAATCCGAGCCTGATGGTGTGTCGACGCCTGAGACAATGATCGTAACGTCTTTGCCGGCTACCGCGACGTTGTCGCTGCACGATGCGCCACCGGTATTGACGGAAAAATAGCCGTCGATCGTGTAGGTGCCGGAACCAAGCTTGGCACCGCCAGCAAGATTGACGTTTCCGGATATGTCGTGCTCCGCACTTGCGGGAAGCGTAATGCAGCTGCCACCCCCGCCGCCATTTAAATCCCCGTTCAATCTGAAAATACCTTTGCCGGTGTTGGCATCCGCCATCACCGCGACAGCGCCGCCGCCCAGCGCAACGGCATTGCGGCCGCTCGATTTTCCAATCGTGTAACTATTGGAGGTGCCGAGGCCAAGTTTGAGTGATGCCCCACCACCGACATAGAAACCCGCGTCCAGCACAAATTTACTTGGGCCGCCTATCGTTATTTTTCCGGAGGAGCAGAGGCTATAGCGCGCGTCGTCGCATTTCTCGTCTCCCATACCGAAATAGAAGGCGCCTGCTCCGAACGTGAGATCAGCACCATAGACACCTTTTGCGACGGTAAATATGCCATCGCCAAATTCCAGTTTCGTGCCGTTATCGTTTTGGATTTTGCCAGAAAAATTATAGGCCGTCGATCCGCTCCCCGCGACATTGAACTTTACCTGAAGATTGCCGTGAACAAGCAAAGAGCCGGCATCGACTTTCGAACCGGCACATGTGACGTCCCACTTCTCGGTCCAGTACTGGTTGTAGTTGGCAGGATCATAACTGCACCCGATCGCTTTTAGAGCTGCCGCAGTCGTGGGTGGCGAAGACGCGCCACCAAATTCGACGTCCTGCCCGCGCGTCACCGAGGCCACCGCGGGCCAAGAGGCGTTCCTCATGATTTGAAAGCGCGCATTCAGCGCTGCCACGCCAGCGTGCTCTTCGAGCGGATCGGATGTCGGCGCGCGGGCAATGGGTGCCGGGCTGCCATCGGGCTTGACGATATTTGGTGTCCACTGGCACGGTTCCAGGGTGCCCATATAATAGGTCGCGCTCTTAGCGGTGATCTTGGTGCCGCAAGGCGCAACCAGACTATGATTGGAGGCGACGTAACAATTGGGAGCTCCAACCTGAACGCCGCCAGACAATGTCACGCCTGTTCCGCTTTTATCGAGCGCGATGATACAAGCGGCCTCCGCCGCGCCGAACGAAGCGAAAGCATCGGCCGAAATGTCAAGTGTTTTACCAACGCCGAGAACCGGCGCGAGAAACAACCTGTTCGTGGTCTTTACTTCAACACGCACCGATTGCGACGTCGGATCTTTAGGCGATGGCGTAAGAGAAACGGAAACGCTACCAGGATCGATACCGTTGAGCTTGGCAACATTCTCCGCAGCGGCTCTCATGCTGTCCTGCGAGTTGGTGTTGCCGTAGGCCAAGGCTGCTGCGTAGGATGCCAGATCTGCGATGCGCTGATTTTGGTCGCGCACTAGCAGGCCATAACCGTACTCGGTGGAAAGTGCGGCAAACCCGATAATCAGTGGCAGAGCGAGCGCCGCCATGATGGCGATCCCACCATCACGGTTCGCGGCAAGACGAGACATGACAGAAACACGTGTTCTCAATGTAAAAAATCTTTCGTATTCAAAAAGAGGTTCAGTAAAGGCAGCGTTATGGCGGCTTCGGCCTCATGCCATCTGGGAATAAACTCAGATCGCTGAGTTAAAGAAAATTGTTTTTCACTCTCATAATCGGTGAATATTGACGAATATAAGTGCGGCTTGAAACAACAAGAAATGGCATCGTAGTCGAGTCGACACGTGCAGATATTTGCGCGGAAAGATACGTATTATTTATTAACAGCAGGACAGCTAAACACGAAACAAACTTAATACGACAAATATGCCTCGAATTCGCCCTTGAAAATACAACTTATAATAAAATACAATTCATGCGACAATCCAGAATATAGGTTAGGATCCAAAGCGTACGAGCGAATCTGAAAGATTGCGACACGCTTTAGATCACCACATGCGATCCCAGTTCGACGACCCGGTTTGCGGGAAGGCGGAAGTAATCCGATGGATCAGCAGCGTTTTCTGCGAGAGCGATGAAAAGCCTGTTCTGCCAGCCCGGCATGCCAGACTTCGGATCGGGCACAAGTTTGCGACGACCGAGATAAAACGAGGTCGACATGATGTCGAACTTGTAGCCCGTACGACGCAGATAGCCGAGTGCCTGGGTGACGTTCTGGGTTTCCATGAAGCCGAAATGCAATTCCACCACAACGAAGCGTTCGCTGACCTTGGTCATGGTGTAACGTTTGTCCGGATGAACGCGCGGCGTATCTTCGGTTCGGATCGTCAGGATCACGTTCTTGTCGTGCAGAACGTGATTGTGCTTGAGGTTGTGGAGCAATGCGGCGGGCGCAGTTTCGGGATCGCCGGTCAGGAAGATCGCCGTGCCGGGAATGCGCACGGGCGCATGGGCGCTTTCCTTCTCTACAGAGGCGACGAAGGCTTTCAAAGGCACGTCGGTTCTACGGGTCTTCGCGAAGAGGATTTTCGATCCGCGCTGCCACGTGATCATGATGACGGTAAAGGCAATCGCCAGCAGCACTGGCACATATCCACCATCATGGATCTTCAAGAGGTTGGCGCCGAGGAAGATCAGTTCCAGCGTGATGAAAGGCAAAACGACCAGGAGTGTCAGCGGCAGCGACCACTTCCAATGGCTGCGCGCGAACTGGAAAAACAGCAGACTGGTTACGACCATCGCGCCGGTCACGGAGATACCATAGGCGGTAGCCAGCGCATCGGAGCTTCTGAAGGTGAGAACCAACGCCACGACGCCGAAGAGCAACACGGTGTTGACCGATGGCAGATAGATCTGTCCCGTGTTGGTTTCCGATGTGAAGAGGATTTCCATGCGCGGCAGGTAGCCGAGGTTGATCGCCTGACGCACCATCGAAAACGCCCCGGTGATGACGGCTTGACTGGCGATGATTGTCGCGGCCGTTGCCAGGATTACTGCTGGTAACAGCGCCCATTGCGGGAACATGAGGTAGAAGGGATTTGACATGGTGGACTGGTCTTTCAGGACCAGCGCGCCTTGACCGAGATAGTTGAGGGTGAGAGCCGGAAAAACCAGCACAAACCAGGCCCACTGGATGGGCTTTCGACCGAAATGGCCAAGATCGGCATAGAGCGCTTCGGCCCCTGTAATCGTCAGAAAGACAGCACCGAGCACCACAAGGCCATAGAAGCCCTCGTTCATTAGAAACTCGACCGCATGGATCGGATTGAAGGAATAGAGGATCCTATAATCGTCGGAGATATGTAGAAGACCGACGAGGCCCATCACGATGAACCAAACGGCGGTAATTGGGCCGAAGAACCTGGCGACAATCTCCGTGCCGTGCGACTGGATGGCGAAGAGGCCGACGAGAATACCGAGCGATATGGGAATGATGAACTCATCCATTGCCGGCGTGACGAGTTTCAGCCCTTCCACGGCAGAGAGAACGGAAAGCGCCGGTGTGATCATGGCGTCGCCCAGGAAAAGCGCAGCACCAATCAGACCAAGCATGATGAGGAAATTGCGCCGTGCGCCGGCCGTTTTCATCAGCAGCGCCAGAAGCGAGAGCGTGCCGCCCTCGCCGTCATTGTCCGCCCTCAGGAGAAAGCTGATATATTTGATGGTGACGATGATCGTCAGAGACCAGATCATCAGCGAAATCAAGCCAATAATCTCGGCTTCCGTCAGCCCGTCCTGTGAGATCGGCTTCAAGGCTTCGCGGAAGGCGTAAAGAGGGCTGGTGCCGATATCGCCGTAAACGACGCCGATGGAGCCGAGCATGGCAGCGAACAAGCCCTTGGCTTGGTGCTCCTCCACGTCCGGCTTGTCCAGCATTTCCTTCTCAAACGGATTTGGCATGTGCATTCTAGCTCTTCAGAGCCAGCCCTTCCAACGGAAAACAATGAACGGGATGATCGCCGATATCAGCATGACGAATATTGCCAGCGGGTAACCGTAGCTCCACTGCAACTCCGGCATATGCGCGAAGTTCATTCCGTAAATGGAGGCCACCAGCGTTGGCGGCAGAAACACCACGGACGCGATGGAAAAAATCTTGATGATCGCATTTTGCTCGACATTGATGATGCCGAGCGATGCATCCAGCAAAAAGGTAAGATTGCCGGAGATGTAGGAAACGTGTTCAGAAAGAGAATGGATGTCCCGCGAAATGGAGGCGCCCATTTCTCTTGCGTCCTTGTCCTGGTGAACAACGGAAGTCGCCTGGAGGAATGACTGCATGCGTGCGAGCGAAGTCAGACTGTCGCGGACTTTAGAAGCGAGCCGATGGAAAGAGGCTATTTCAGCGATCTTGTCTTCGAGGTAGCGCGGCGCCTTGCGCTTGCTGCGCGCCTCGCCGCCGAATATTCCCTTCGCTACGTGATCGATGCCAATCACGCTATTCTCGATGATCTCTGCCGTACGATCAACGATGGTCTCAAGCAACTTCAACAGCAGAACGGCCCCGCTCGCTATCTCATGCGGCGTGCGGGTGATGGCCGCGATGAAGAGGTTGAACGACTTAGGCTCGGCGTATCGGATCGTCACCAGTCTGTTGCCCGCCAGGATGAACGCCACATCGGTCAGCTGCGGATCGGAAGAATCAGCTTTCCAGACGAGTGACGCCGTCATGAAGACATTATCGTCTTCCTTATAGAGCCGGCTGGAGGGCTCGATATCTTTCAGATCCTCACGGGTGGGAAGCTCTGTGCCAAGCAGAGTCTCGACACGTTTTTCCTCGTCACGATGGGGATTGATAAGATCGATCCAGATGATGTCGTCCGCGATATGCGTAAGCTCTCTGTCCGAGGACAGGCTGATCGCCTCGCAATTCGAGCGATAGGCTTTTATCAATCAGTTTCTCCGGTCCGCGGTGCCGAATATCGTCGGCTGGTCGATCTAGCACATCATGCGTGGCGTTCGCAAACGCACGAATACGGCTGCGGTTCAGACGGCGCAGGGCTATGCTCCCAACGAGGTAAAGAATCAAGCGGTATTTTCGTTGGCCCATCCTGGCTCAAGGCCAACAAACCACCTCATACTTCAGAAAATGTCATCCAAAACAAACTATTGGTCCGATTTTTACTCGGACCCAATACTGGTGCCCTGCTTCTTATGAGCAGTTGATATGCGATCAATGCATCGATGCCGGAGCAGTTTCGGCATATTTTTCAACGCTTTCTATTCAAATACGATCTTTGGCGCGGTTCGTCCGGACCCTCTTGAGATCTCTGTCCACACCTTTTGTGCGATATCCTGATAGGCAAGCGCTTGTGGACCTTGCGGCTCGTTGACGGTGATGGGCGTGCCGGCGTCCGACATTTCCCGGATCGCGATGGTCAAAGGCACCGCGCCAAGGAACGGAACGCCAATGCGGCCAGCCTCGGCCTCGGCACCACCATGGCCAAAAATATCGTAGCGCTTTCCAGTATCGGGCGCGACGAAATAGCTCATGTTTTCAACGATCCCGAGAAGCGGCACCTCGACCTTGCGAAACATGGTGATGCCCTTACGTGCATCGATCAGGGCGAGATCCTGCGGGGTGGAAACGATGACCGCTCCTGCCAGCGGCACCTGCTGGGCGATCGTCAGTTGCACGTCGCCAGTTCCCGGCGGCATATCGAGAACCAATATGTCCAAATCGCCCCACATGACTTCGCGCAGCATTTGCATCAACGCCGACTGCACCATCGGACCGCGCCAGATCATTGCAGCTTCTTCATCCACCAGAAATCCCATGGACATGACCTTCAGGCCGTAATTCTCCATGGGCATGATCGTGCGTCCTTCGCCCTGCTTAGGGCGACCCGAAATGCCGAGCAATCGCGGAATGGACGGGCCATATATATCTGCATCCAATACGCCCACGCGCAAGCCGAGCGCCTGTAAGCAGAGAGCGAGATTGACGGCAGTGGTGGATTTACCCACCCCGCCCTTACCCGAAGCGACAGCGATGATCGCACCGATACCCGGCACACCGGCCTTTCCCTGTTGTTGTGGCGCCGGTCGCTGTGGTGCAGGAGGGGCTTTCGGTGCGGCTGCTGTGGCTGAACTACCGGGCCTGCTATTGGCCGTGAGGGCGACGACGGCGGCCTTGATGCCAGGAACAGTCAGCGTTGCTTTTTCCGCAGCCAGACGCAGTGGTTCAAGTTCATTCGCCTTTGCGGCAGGCACCGTAATGGAAAAATAGGCCTTGGCATCAGCCAGAAAGATCTCCGATACCATGCCCAGTGCGACGATGCTTTTATCGCTGCCTGGATAGATCACATGCTCGAGTGCCTGTTCGATCTGTCTCTTATCTAGCTGTGCCATGCCACTCCACCCAATCCGCTTCAGCAAGGGTTAGATAGAGCAGACAACGCCATTCGCCAATGTCACAACCCTTGCATTCGTCAAAGAAACACGAAGGTGCCCAGATTTCTGCGCAGGCGAGAAAGATGCGTCGCGTCGGTCGGAATGGAGCGTTGTGTGTGCGTCCAAGGACCTTAAGGCGCGCTAACTGGTTTCAAGCGTGTCCGGATCGAAAACGCGACCGTCGAAAAACGCATCGGGTCCAAGAAAAAGCGGCGCGCGATAGGCCCCGACCGGCGAGCGGCTACTCAGTGCTCCCTCCACCTTCATATTGGCCGCAGGCACGGGCGCGAATATCGGTTTCAACGCTTTGCGAAAAATGTCCGGGCGAAAGACTTCGGCGGCAGCCTCGCGCATGGCCTGATCGGCGATATAATGCGCTGGGCATTCGTCCCGACGGACCATCTGGTTGAAAAACCAAAGAGCTTGGCTCTGCCATGGAAAGTTCGCCGCATTGGCGCTGAATGCCAGAAAGTCTGGACACTCGAGCAATCGTGCCGGGGAGTTGGGAATGAAGCCGGACAGGGAGGGGAGGATCCGTTCGCTCTCGCAGGAGAGATAGAGATCAGCCGCCAGAAGTTCGGCCAGCTCCTCGATATTCGCTTGCGCCGAGCACCATTCTCCCGCGCGGTAGAGCGCACGCAGTAGCGAATCAAGCGTCTGCTCGTTTTCCTCTGCCCACGCCTTCGAAACGGCAAGCGCCTTCTCCGATCCATTCTGCCAAATGTGAGATTTTGTCGTGACGATACGCCCCGCTCCCTCCGTTACAACAGCGCTTCCATAGGGTTCGCCAACGTAAAAACCGTCAATGTCGGCTTTTGAGAGAAGATGCGGCATTTCTCTGGATGCGGCTTGCCTGATGGCAACATCGTCATGTCCTGCCAGGCGAGCGCTGGCTATCAGGTAGACCAGTTCATAGCTGGAACTTGAGTGTGGATGTTCCGTTGCGAACGTTAGGCGCGGAAGACCCGCGTTTTGACGCGCAATCACAATGCGCGATAGTGCCCGCGAGACCGAACCAGGCTCTGGGATCTTCATGCCCTGCTCTACCAGATCATCATATAGCAGATTGCTGACGACCAGCGTGGAGCCCCCGGTCGCCAGAATGAATGG
This sequence comes from Rhizobium sp. 22-785-1, assembly GCF_053521965.1. Lineage (NCBI taxonomy): Bacteria > Pseudomonadati > Pseudomonadota > Alphaproteobacteria > Hyphomicrobiales > Rhizobiaceae > Rhizobium > Rhizobium sp. 22-785-1. The sequence continues at coordinate 65,148 of NZ_JBNWDI010000002.1, forward strand.
TACGATAAGATCGGTTCGCGGCTCAGGCGATGGCAGGAGGGCGAGTGATACGGGTAGAGAAGCGGAAAGATGGGCGCCATCGATGCGCTCTTGCGACCATGCGTGGAGAATATCGCTCGGGGCGCTCATTCTGATGAGTTCGAGTCCGACACCTTCGTCGGCGGCAAAGCCCTTTTCTAGTGCTGCGACGAGAATGGCGCAGTCTACGGTAGGAGAAAACGCTGCTCTGAAGCGCCGTGTTCCTGCCAAATCAGTCTCCCTCTTTATCGAGGTGTGAAGGATCACTCACCCTGTGGCGGATAACAACAGGAAAAAGAGAAGATCCCTATTTTATCAAGCCTGCACGCAGCGCCTTCGCGACGGCCTGCGTGCGGTTGACGGTATTGAGCTTCTTCGTTGCGCGATTAAGGTGGTGGTTAACCGTGTGCTCGGAAAGCGAAAGAATGTCGGCGATCTCCGCACTCGTCTTGCCCGCAGCAGTCCAGTTGAGGCAATCGATCTCGCGATCCGTCAAGGTTTCACTGACCCGCGAATCCAGACTGCGCACATAGGCGAGATGTCCGTAAAGATGGGCGGCCACGTAGAAAATTTCCGCCACTTCCGAGGGCGAGAATGACGACCTGCTGCCTGAAATGGACACGCCACCCCGCATCCCCCTCATATCCTGCACCGGACACCATATGGCATTCGTCATTTCGAAACGTCTAAACAACTCCACCAATTTCGCGCCAAGCGCAGGGCGATGCCCCTTAGAGGTGAACTCCAGATCCACGAAAAAGGGCGCGCTCGCCTTCTCTAAGGCTTTGAAAATATTACTTTTACGCAGAAGACTATTGTCGTCGTATTCCTGAAAAAGATCCGCGGGCCAACTGCTCATCACAGTGCATTGCGACAGGCTGACCAATATCGGCGTCGGTACATCCACGACCAGGAACGCCTTCATGCCCCAGCTTTCAGTGATCCTCTTCATAAACCGGAAAATGTCGAACTGGCTTTCGAGACGTAGTAATTCTTGGACGCAGTCCGCGCCCATTGGAGAAGTTTTTTCTACTCCGGCATCGAGCATTCGTACAAATCTTTATAGTCGAACTTAGTGAATGGCCTCATAGTTAGCAAAATATAAGTTTCACGCAAGCAAAAGTTGGCCCAAAAACGTCTCTCGCTGGCCTGGTTGCAACCATTTTCAAAAATAAGCAAAATTTTACCTCACGTGGACGGTGACAGCCGTATGGAGGCCTCATCGGAAATACGACGCGCGATGGCTTGCACCATCGGCGCCCATCCTTCGAGACGCTCTCTCGTCAGTCTATAGGCCGGACCGGTCACCGATATTGCCGGATAGAGGCCCTGCCTGCCCGTGTTGACAGGCACGGCGATGCATTGAATGCCTTGCTCGTGCTCCTCAAGATCGAACCCGTATCCGCGCTCGCGTATCGCGGCGATCTCCGCGAGCAGAGCGTCCGCGCTGGTCAGCGTATTGGATGTAAAGGCATTAAACGACAATGATCTAACCAGGCGCAACAACGCGTTGTGAGGGATTAGGGACAGCGCCGCCTTGCCGACGCCAGTGCAATATAGGGGTGAAGTACGGCCGATCTGGGAATACATGCGAACGGCGTGCTTCCCATCGATCTTGTCGAGATAGATGATTTCGCAACCGCGGACGACGCCAAGATGAACGGATTCGCCTGTCTGCTCATGAAGATCGCGCAAATGCGGTGCGGCGACGCTGCGCAGGTCGCTGGCGCTCCAGGCTTTGGCAGCAAACTTCAGCAACCTGATCCCGGCGCTGTAGGACTGATCCAAGTTCTGTTCGAGAAGTCCCTCTTCGACCAGATGCGTTAGTTGCCTGTGCAGTGTTCCACGCGGCTGACCCGATCTTTTAAGAATATCGGTGAAGCGGAGCGGCTCATCGGCCATTACCACCGTTTCAAGCAAGGCAATGGCCTTACCGAGCGTTCCGGTGGAAATATCCTTTGTTTCAGCATCGGAAGAACGGGACATGAGCGATTTTCTCGACAAGGCAAGAACTGAGCTTGACAGGAATGGGGTAAGACGATGATTATTCCATTAAATAAAACTTAGTTCCAAATAGTAGAACTTTCAACCGTCAAGTTGATATCATCATGGGCAATTGCTTGGGCCAATCGCAGGAATTTTCCAACAAAGGCGTTCTAATCACCGGGGGCGGATCAGGCATCGGCGCCTCATTGGTGGAAGCATTTGTGCAACGAGACGCCCATGTCGCCTTCATCGACATCGATGCGCGCACTAGCAAAGCATTGGTCGACCGGCTGTCGACGGAAAACAAAACGTCTCCGCTATTCTTGCATGCGGATCTGCGCGATCCGTCTCAGCTTGCCATCGCGGTAAGGCAGGCGGGCGACGCGCTAGGCGGGCTCAAGGTCCTCATCAACAATGCGGCGTGGGACGATCGGCATGATATCGAGACGGTCACGAGCGATTATTGGGACGCCAATCAGGCCGTCAATCTGAAACAGGTTTTCTTCGTATCGCAGGCAGCGCTCCCCTATCTTCGAAAAGAGCAAGGTGCCTCCATCATCAACTTTTCGTCTATTTCGTATTTGTTGAATATGGGCGAGCTGCCCATCTACGCCGCAGCCAAGGCAGGCATCATCGGCATGACGAAAAGTCTGGCAGGGAGGCTCGGTCCGGAAAACATCCGGGTGAACGCGATCCTCCCCGGCATGATCGTGACGGAACGGCAAAAGGATTTGTGGCTCACCGAGGAGTCCATCTCACGCACCGTCGATCGCCAGTGTCTCAAACGCACACTGACCGGCGAGGATCTGGTCGGGCCCTGCCTCTTCCTGGCGTCAGATGCCTCTGCCGCCATGACCGCACAAACAATGATCATCGATGGAGGTCTTCTCTAATGTCAAATGCCGCATTCGTTGCCGTGGACTGGGGCACGACAAGCTTTCGCCTTTGGCTGATGAGCCGGTCGGGCCATGTTCTCGCCGAACGCCGTAGCGCCGAGGGCATGACCATAGCGATGCGAACCGGATTTGCGCAAGTTCTGGCCTCTCATCTGTCTGCCATATCCGCACCGGAAGGTTTGCCGGTGATTATCTGCGGGATGGCTGGGGCACGCCAAGGCTGGATCGAGGCGGGCTATGTGGATGTTCCAGCCAATCTGTCGGAAATCATGCAGCGTGCGACGCCAGTTCCCAACCAGAACAGCGACATCCGCATTCTTCCAGGGCTTGCCCAAAGAGACGGGATCATGCCGGATGTGATGCGTGGCGAAGAAACGCAGCTTCTCGGCGCGCTTTCCACTCAGTATCCTACAGGCTCTCAGCTCGTCTGCATGCCGGGCACCCACTCCAAATGGGTTCGCGTCAGAGATTTGAATGTTACCCAGTTTTCGACTTTCATGACGGGAGAAATCTTCGATGTCGTCTCGAAGCAGACGATTCTCTCCCATGCCATTGTCGATGCCGAGACCTTCGATGGCGATCTTCCCGCATTCCGCAATGCCGTGATCGACATCTACAATCATCCGCATATGGCAACCAATCGCTTCTTCACATTGCGGTCTGGACAGCTGCTGCACGGACTGTCGGCAACGGATGCAAAGGCGAAGCTATCGGGAACCATGATCGGTCTGGAGATAGCCGGAGCTCATGCGAGCGCGCCGCCCGATTCCTCTGTCGTGCTGGTCGCGTCGGGAGCTTTGGGTGAGCTATACAAGTCAGCGTTTCAAGCGCTTTCCATCGATTTCACCACCATAGATGCCGATGATGCGGTTCGCCGGGGGCTGATCGCCGCCGCCACATCCATCTGGCACTGAGGAGCTTCAAGCCAATGTACGTTCCCTTCCCCGAGATGAAATATCCGCTCGTCGCCATCCTGCGCGGCATCCGCCCCGAGGAGACCGAGGGTGTCGTCAGCGCGCTTCTGGAAAGCGGGCTTCGTGCTATCGAAATCCCGCTGAATTCGCCAGATCCATTCCGGTCTATCGAAATCGCCGCAAAGCTTGCGCCAGCCGACGCGCTGATCGGCGCGGGCACCGTTTTGACGGTTGATGACGTTGCCCGTCTGGATAGCGTCGGCGGAAAGCTGATGGTCAGCCCCAATGTCGACACGGATGTCATTATTGCGGCCCGTGAAAAGGACATGGTGACGATGCCAGGCGTGCTGACGCCGACGGAAGCCTTGCTCGCTCTCAAAGCAGGCGCTACCGGCCTCAAGTTCTTCCCCGCAAGCGTGCTTGGACCGGCCGGAATTGCCGCGATCCGCTCCATCTTGCCAAAGGACACGCTGGTTGCCGCTGTAGGCGGCGTATCCGACAAGAACTTCTCCGATTACACCAGCATCGGCATCAAGGCGTTCGGGCTTGGAACAAGTCTATACAAACCTGGTACGACTGCAGAGCAAGCGCGTGAACGCGCCGAAATTACCGTCAAGGCTTACGAAAGCGCACTGGGAGGTTAAGATATGGCAACCGTTCATCCGTTTCAGGGCAAGGTTCTGGACAGTACCCAGTTGATGCTTGGTGAGGGGCCGAGCTTCGATCCGATCTCCCACAAGATCGCGTGGCTCAACATTCTGGGCAAGGAGCTGCATGAGCTCGACCCGGTATCCGGCGACAAGACGGTCGTCTCCCTGCCCCTCATGGCAAGCGTGGTCGCTGCAATCGATGGGGAGCGACAATTGCTGGGAACGGAAAACGGACTGTTCATTCGTAACCGCGCCACTGGCGAACTATCTCTGCATGCCGACTTCGAGCCGGGCAAACCGGGCAACCGTTCGAATGACGGCAGAGTGCATCAGAGCGGCGCGATCTGGATCGGCACCATGGGCAAGAAGGCGGATGATGGTGCGGGAGCAATCTACCACGTTGCCAGGGGCGTCGTGACGATGCTCTTTGATGCGATCAGTATTCCAAACGCCATCTGCTTCTCGCCGGACGGCGCCACGGGCTATTATGTCGACACCAAGGTGAACCGATTGATGAAGGTCATGCTCGATCCAGCGACCGGGCTTCCCATCGGCCCTTCCAGTGTTTTCATCGATCGCTCCGAAGAGGATGGCGGGATCGACGGGGCAGTCTGCGACGCTCAAGGACATATCTGGAATGCCCGCTGGGGGGAAGGCGCGGTCGATCGCTACGATCCCGAGGGTCGACATATCGACCGCTATGAGGTTCCGGCCACGCGCACGACCTGCCCGGCGTTTTTTGCTAGCGGCGCGGACAGATTGCTGGTCACTTCTGCCTGCGAAGGCCTTGAGGACGCAGAGGTCAAGGCAAACCCGCATCATGGCGCAACCTTTGATCTCGGCGTAACCGTCAACGGCAGGCTGGATGGGCTTTACAGGCTGTGATGCGCAATGCGCGCGCAACGCCGATCACGATCTTCGAGGTCGGCGCCTCAAGGGGGAAGGTCTGATCAGATCACATCCGCATCGATAAAGTTATGTTTTTCCCGCAGATAGCGGCGCGTTGAGGCGGCGTCCGCGGGGCGTCCGTAAAAATAACCTTGTCCCATGGCGCAGCCCAACCCTTTGAGCTTTTCGGCTTCGCCAGCATCTTCGATACCTTCGGCCACGACTTCAAGATCAAGGCCGTCGCACATGGCGATGATCGCCTTGATGATATGTTCCGATGGCCGATCCGTTCTGATGCGCGAAACGAAGGCGCGGTCGATCTTGACCTTGTTGAAGGTGAAGTCCCGCAACCTGCCAAGACTTGATTGTCCGGTTCCGAAATCGTCCAGCGAGATGCGCACACCTGCCTGCTGTAGTTCTGCGATGATCGTCTGAGCGGTGTCCGCCGAACTCATGACGGCAGTTTCGGTAATTTCCAGCTCCAGCCGGCGTGGGTCGAACCCGACACAGGCGAGAATGGACAGGATATTGCTGGCGGTCGACGGGTTCATCAATTGCGCCGACGAGAGATTGAAGGACAAGAACAGTTCCCGTGGCCATGATAGCGCCGTTTCAGCGGCTTTTCGCAGCAACGCTTCGGAAAGAGCGTCGATGAAGCCGCGCTCTTCCGCCAGGGGCACGAAAACGTCAGGCGGTACGAAACCGAGATCCGTGTCGCGCCAGCGCGCCAGCGCTTCAAAGCCGATTACAGAAGCATCCGCCAGCCTGACGATTGGCTGGAAATGCACATCGATACTATCGGCCATGATCGCATTTCGAAGCGCTTGTTCCAACTGCGTGGCGCGCGTCATTTCCTGGGCTATCTCGTGGGAATAGACCGTGATCTGCCCGCGTCCGCGCCTTTTCGAGCGGTAGAGGGCCGTCTCGACGCTCTTCATCAGATCGTCGAACTCCTCTCCGGCAAAAGGATGGATAGCAAAGCCGAACGAGGACGATAGACGGACGCTGCGATCGCCGAGATCGTATGGCGCCGACAACACATCCTTGATCATCTGGCCGACGCGCTCGGCAGTGCCGCGCTCGAAGATGAGCGGCAGGATGAAAGCGAACTCATCGCCTTCATGGCGCGTGACGACCGAACCGTCCATCATGCATGCCTGCAGGCGGTGCGCAACCTGGCACAGAATCTCGTCGCCTGCATGTGCCCCGAAGAGATCGTTGATCGGCTTGAAACCGTCAATATTAACGATGCCCACCGTGAAGGGAGCGGGATCGGATGCCCGTTCCGCCGCGAGAAGCTTCACCTTGTCGCGCAAACGATATTTGTTGCCCAGCCCCGTCAGCGGATCGCTATAGGTCATCGCCTGCAACTCGTGCTGGCTGATGAGCGGAAGTGTCGGCACGGACGGATTCATTCACATATCCTGAGGGCTCTATGGTGGTGCGGATTATCCGGGTTCCATCCTTAACAAAGGCTGTCCATGGGCCGACAAAATATGATTACCATCAGGAATAAAGGTCCGAGGTCATGCAAGGCGGCTTTGCGTCTGCTGGGGCAGGAAACGCTTCAGTAGCATATCGATCATGTCCGGGCTGATCGGCTTCAACATCATGTCGTCCATTCCCGCATCGAGGCAGGCCCGTCGATCACCCTCGAAAGCAAGCGGCACGACCCCGACGATGGGTGTTCTGCCTTCCGTCAAAGCCTCGATCTGCCTGATGCGCCGGGTAACCTCGAAGGCGTCGATGTCGGGCAGCGTCGTGTCCATAAGCACCAGGACAGGGCTCTCCTTTTCGAACAGCGCAAGCGCTTCCTGGCCCGTAGGTGCCAGCCGGTATTCGATCTTGAAACCTTCCAGAATTTGCGAAAAGACAATCTGGTTGATCTTGTTGTCTTCCACCACGAGAACGACAGGGGCCTGTCCGTCGGCGACCTCGTCGTCCAGGCCGGTCATCACAACCCAATCGTCGTCCATGCCGCGACCCTGCTGCACGTTTCCAAGCGAGCGAAAATGGCGCGTCAGTCGATTGACAAGAGAGCTTCCGATCTCGAATTCGTCCGCAGTCATGATCTGAACCCCGAATGTCGCAGGCAGATCGAGACATTGCAGCGGTAGCTCTATATCCACGACGACGAGATCTATGCGCAGACCCATGGAATCAGCAACCGCCAGGAAGGCTTCCTGTTCCGCCATGCTCACCGCAACGGCGCAATCTACCCCGATAGCCGACAGCCGTTTGCGGGCCGCCTCACCGGCTTCAGCGTTTGAGACGACCAAAAGAACGCGACGATCTTTCAGCACTAGCGATGCTTGGTGGTTCTCGTCGTCCATATAGGAACTTGGGGTAAAGGTCAGATACTCCAGCCCCGGAATGATACGTCTGCCATCAGGCTGCGTCACTGCAAATGCGGTGACGTCATCCATGGTTGTGACAAGGAAATGGCTGCCGGGTTTGCCGACCCTGTGCTTTCTGGTGATCACAAGGATCTGCTCGCCGGTCAGCAATGTCACAAGTTCAGGCAGGACGGCGGGAACGCCAGTCTCTAGAACCTGCTTGTCGATTTCATCGATCGAGGCGGCAAGAGCCTGCGCGTGAATATCGAAGACGGTGCGACCCAGGATCAGATCGGGCGAGGTTTCGATAAGGGAACATCCTGCTTTGTTGACGGCGGAGTAGACCCGGTTGCGATCCTTGACGAAGATCGACAGCGGCAAATTATCGAGAATTTCTTCGGTTATCTGCACTCTGGAGACATCGGCACGCCAGTGTTCCTCTCGCCTCTTCTGTTCGGAAATGTCCGATATGGCGCAGATGCAGAAACCGGATGGTATCCGGCGCTTGGTGAAGCGCAGCCACTTGTCGGCTGGCCGCTGCTCCAGCGTTTCGGAACGCTCCGACCAATGGCAGGCCAGCTTCCTGGCAATCCATTCGTCCCGGTCGATCCGTGTGCCGCGCGACACACCCTCGCCAAATCCCGCGCGATCGTAGAATGCGCCCAGGACATCCTTCAACCTCGATCCAAGGGCAACATCGCCTTTATCGATCGGCAGCAAAGTGAAAATGCGCTGACTGACGAAAACAAGACGATCATCACGATCGTAGATCAGAAGCGCTGCTGAAATTGCATCGCTGACGGCATCTAACAGCGCAGTTTGAATGGCCACGCCATCTGGCGCTAAATCATTCATGACAATTCCCTATACACGTCTCCAGAACGCGCTCAACTCATCGTGAAAATCCGCGACGGCAAAAAGCTTCAGTTTTTATGGAAACATGCAGGCAAACTGCTTGAGAAGTCTTTCCAGGTCATGCAGGCGGCGCCCAGCGCTTCCGTTCTGCACTTGTCAGCCACCTTGGAAAGGGGATTGTGTCGATCATTCAAGCATCAACAGTCTTAGCGGGCCAAAATTAAGGACGTCTTAAATTACGATAAAAACCTTCATGAGGAAAAACGAACTGAAGGGCTCTCTATGAAAGCTCGCAATTTCGCTTTCGTCCGGGCAACGAATCCGCGACAATGAACCAATGTCAATCAAGCAGCTTTCAGAAACACTGATCAACCAGATCGCCGCAGGTGAAGTCATTGAGCGCCCGTCGAGCGCAGCGAAGGAACTGATCGAAAACGCCATCGACGCAGGAGCGACGCGGATCGAGATCGCAACCGCCGGTGGCGGCAAGGGGCTCGTGCGCATCACCGACAATGGATGCGGCATGTCTGCGTCCGATCTGGAGCTTGCAATCCGCCGCCATTGTACGTCGAAGATCTCGTCGACGCTCGACGACATCCGCACACTGGGCTTTCGCGGCGAGGCGCTGCCCTCCATTGGTTCGGTTGCCAAGCTGACTATCACCAGCCGAGAGCACGGGGCAAGCGAAGGCGCCATCATTTCGGTCAGTGGCGGCAAACTGCTGCCGGTACGACCTGCCGCTGCCAATACCGGCACGATCGTCGAGGTGCGCGACCTGTTCTTCGCAACCCCTGCCCGATTGAAATTCCTCAAGACCGAAAAGGCAGAAGCGGCGGCGATCACCGAGATCGTCAAGCGGATGGCGATCGCCTTTCCCCATATCCGTTTCGTGCTGTCCGGCACGGATCGGTCAACGCTTGAGTTTCCATCCACCGGTGACGACCATCTGGCGCGCATGGCGCAGATCCTTGGAGCCGAGTTCAAGGATAATGCCATCGAGATCGATGCCGTGCGCGAAGACGTAACGCTTTCCGGTTTCGCAGGCGTTCCCACTTTCAACCGGGGCAATTCGGCGCATCAATACGTCTTCGTCAATGGTCGCCCGGTACAGGATAAACTTCTCCTGTCGGCCATCAGAGGCGCTTACGCTGAAACAGTCCCGCACGGCCGATATCCTGTCGCGGTTCTTTCGCTGACCCTCGATCCGGCGCTAGTGGATGTCAATGTGCATCCGGCCAAATCCGATGTGCGCTTTCGCGATCCAGGCCTCGTGCGCGGATTGATTGTCGGCGCGATCCGTCAGGCGCTTGCGCGTGAGGGAGATCGCGCCGCCACTACGGGCGCTTCGCAGATGATGAGTGCTTTCAGGCCGGGTTACAGCCCTTCAACGGTCAGACCGTACTCTTCCCAGGCTTGGACGCCAACCAACTCCCCTTCCCGGCCCCTTCAGATGTCTCACGACATGGCTTTTCGCGAGCCAGCGCAAGCGCAGTTCGTCGATATAACCATGCCCACGGCCCGATCCGACATTTTCACGTCGCGGGAGGAAGAAACCATCGCCGTCTCAGAGCCTTCACGCTATCCGCTCGGCGCGGCGCGTGCGCAGGTTCACGCCAATTACATCGTCGCCCAGACCGATGACGGGCTGGTGATCGTCGATCAGCACGCCGCGCATGAACGTCTCGTCTTCGAGGAAATCCGCAAGGCGCTGCATGCGAAGCGACCTGCCTCGCAGGTGCTCCTCATCCCTGAAATCATCGACCTGCCGGAAGAGGATTGCGACCGTCTGATGGAGCATGCGCCGGGCTTCGACAAGATGGGACTTTCGATCGAGCGGTTCGGGCCGGGCGCGGTTGCGGTTCGCGAGACCCCTGCGATGCTGGGAGAGGTCAACGTGCAGGGGCTTGTGCGACAACTGGCCGATGAAATCGCCGAATGGGATACGGCAAGCAGCCTGTCCAGCAAGCTGGAATACGTGGCCGCAACCATGGCCTGCCATGGATCTGTTCGATCCGGACGGCGGATGCGTCCAGAGGAGATGAATGCGCTTTTGCGCCAGATGGAAAACACGCCGGGCTCCGGCCAATGCAATCATGGACGACCCACCTATATCGAACTCAAACTCGCCGATATCGAAAAGCTGTTTGGCAGAAGTTGAGCGCACGGGGCGAGCTGAATATGACGTTCGACATAGCTATGCGGCCACATCGATGGTCACATGTCCAAGATTTGCCCACTAGAATTGCAGGCTGCGTAGGAATAGAGATCGCATCCACATATGAGAAGACCGAGGAGACGGACGCGGATGAACAGATTTGACGGTGGGCTGCGGGAAGCGAAGATAGAATATCTCGATGGGGACCTGCGTGTCATCCAGAGCGGCTCCTACGTGGTCTGCGCCATGACGGGTGCTCAGATTCCGGTCGATGAGTTACGCTACTGGAGTGTCGTGCGTCAGGAGCCCTATGCCGATGCGGCAGCGTCGGTCGAGGCAGAAAAGCGCGCGGGTGCCTTACCGAACCAGAAACGGGCTTGAGCCCACTATTTTCAGCGCTACTGCATACATCATTATTGCGAGAGATTTCATATGTTCGGTTATGTCGTTGGCCTGCCTGCCTTTGCGAGCTATTTCGCGGTGGGTCTTTTTGCCTACACGGTCTTTGCCAGCGTCTATACAAGACTGACACCCCATGATGAAATCGGCCTCATCCGCTCGGGCAATCTCTCCGCAACCATCGCTTTTCTCGGTGCCCTGGTCGGCTTCGGTCTTCCCATGGCATCGGCAGCAGCGAACTCCGTCAATATCGTCGATTTCATTATCTGGTCGGCTATCGGTATCGTCGTACAGATCCTCGCTTTCTACATTGCCCGCGCCAGCCTCCCCGGGATCCATGACAAGATCAGCCGTGGAGAGATGTCCGCAGGCGTTTGGGGCGGCGGAATCGCGCTTATCATTGGCATTCTCAATGCCGCCTGCATGACATACTGAGGAGACTTCGCATGAAAAGACGCATGCGAAGCCATGCACGGCCGATGCTGTCATTGGGAACCATTACCGTCTCGAGCCTTGCTCTGGCGAGTTGTGGCGAGCAGTCTCCGGATGCCTTCGTCTTCAAGTCCCCTCAGCAATGCGTGATGAGCGGGATCGGCGCAGATGTCTGCGACATCGCCTTTCGCGATGCGATGAAGGACTACGGTCAGAACGCTCCGCGTTTTGCAAATCAGACGGCCTGTGAAGACAGTTTCGGCACCGATCTTTGCACGCGCTCGGCTCGTAGTCCGCAAGACACCGCGCCCTTCATCCCGGTGCTGACCGGCTTTTACCTGTCGCGCAACGTTCGCTCCATGGCGGATTACGATGCGGACCGAAAACGCCAGGAGGAAGAGGAACAGGCTCCTGAAAGTTCCGGCGGTGGGGGAAGCAGCGGTGGCGGATCGTTCCGTTTCGGTAGCGGTTCGGCGGTCTACAAGGACCGTCGAGACACCGCTATGGTCGCACGCAGCAAGGCAGGCGAAGGCGGAAGCAACGCCTACCGGCTTCTCAGCAATGTCAGCTATGGCGTTCCTGAAACCACGGCGCGCAGCGGGTTTGGCCATTGGGAGTCGTCGAGGCGTTACGGCAGTTGAATGAGGCGCATCTCCCTTTCCGAAAGACCTGACTGGCGCGAACAGGCACGATCCGTCGGCTTCGGCTTTCACGAGATGTATGGAGAGCCTTATTGGGTGGACGATGCTGCCTATGTTTTCAGCTTCGATCAGATCGAAGAGGATATAGAAGGACCGTCTCAAGAGCTTCATGAAATGTGCATGGATCTCGTCGCCGATGTCATCGAAAGCGAGGAGACGCTCGAAAAGCTCCGCATTCCGGAAGAGATGAGAGATGCGGTCCGACAGTCGTGGCTACGCGGCGACCGCCATCTCTACGGACGGTTCGATCTCGCCTACACAGGTGAAGGGCCCGCCAAGCTTCTCGAATATAATGCCGACACTCCAACCTCGATTTTCGAAAGTGCTTATTTTCAGTATGACTGGCTGACCGATCGCATTAACGCAGGCGTACTGCCGGAGGGTGCGGACCAGTTCAACTCTCTTCAGGAAAACCTGATCGAAGCGTTCGGTCATTTTCCGACGACCAGCATCTTTCATTTCTCTGCCCTGCTCGACAATGAAGAGGACCGCGGAACGACGACCTATCTGATGGACTGCGCCATGCAGGCCGGCCATCAAGTAGAACTCATCGACATACGCGATATCGGTGTGGATCGCGCAGGTCGCTTCACCGATCTGAAGGATCGCTTGATCGAGCGGTGTTTCAAGCTCTATCCTTGGGAAGTGATGTTCAACGAGCCGTTTGCGGTCCATCTTCGACATGCCAGCGGCATTTTTGTCGAACCGATGTGGAAGTCCATCCTGTCCAACAAAGGTATCCTTCCCTTGTTGTGGGAGCGTCATAGAGGCCATCCGAACCTCCTTGAGAGCTACTTTGCCGGAGATTGCGAGGCACAGAGCCTCGCCGATTATGTGAAGAAGCCCCTCTTTTCTCGAGAAGGCGAAAGCATCTCCCTGTTTGAGGGCCAGCGACTGGTCGCCGAAAACCCCGGCATCTACGGCGCGGAGGGCTATGTCATTCAGGCAATGACGCCGCTCTTCGATGTGGATAATGTTCACGCCATTCTCGGAAGCTGGATCGTGGGCGATGCAGCGTGCGGCTTGAGTATCCGCGAAGATGAAAGCCGTATCACCACCAACCTTTCGCGCTTCGTGCCACATGTCATCGTCGATTGAAGACGGCGATATCCGGATCCCAACTTTGTCGGCCCATTTTCGGAACCATCGGTAGCCCGCCAGGTTCGGTATGCCGTGCTATGACCAGCACCAACATTTGGGAGATACACATGGCAGAGAAGAAGCTCGACGATCTTTTCTATGATACGCTGAAGGACATCTATTTTGCGGAACGCCAGATATTGAAGGCGCTCCCCAAAATGGCGCGGGCAGCCAGCAGCGACAAGCTGAAAGCGGCATTCGAAAAGCACAAGGAAGAAACCCAGGGTCAGATCGAGCGCCTCCAGGAAATCTTCGAAATCATCGGCAAGCGCGCCCAGGGAAAAACCTGTGAAGCAATCCAGGGTATCATCGCAGAAGGCGAAGAGATCATGGAAGATTTCAAAGGAAGCCCAGCGCTCGACGCGGGCTTGATCTCGTCGGCGCAGGCGGTCGAACACTACGAGATGGCGCGTTACGGCACGCTCAAAGCCTGGGCGCAGCAGCTCGGGCACAAGCAGGCCGTCCAGTTGCTTGATGCAACGTTGAAAGAAGAGACGAAGACAGATGACGACCTCTCTTTACTGGCGACCGAGTCCTTGAACGCAGCCGGAAAGAAAGCCGCCTGACATCATTCCAGTCATGCAAAAAGCCGGAACACTCGCTCCGGCTTTTTCGTGCGACCAGCGCAGCCAGTCCGCCCAACGTCAAGAATGTTCAGGCGCTTTATGGCGCCTGGGTCGATGGATTTTTATCGACGCCTTCGGTCGGTGGCGTTGCGCCGGATGGCGGGTTGTTATCGAAACTCTGTCCGCCCTGCGCACCGGGATTGAGCGTCTGGCTGGATGTGGCGGGGCCTGGTGGTGGCGGCGTTTCCGTCGTCGCAGGGGCGGTGCTCTCACCCCATATTTCTGCGACCAGCCAAACGGCGAGTGCCAGAAACAGGCTGATGACGAGAATGGCCAGAACTGGCTTACCCTTGAAGCCCTGACGGGTTTCTCGCGGCGTGAATGTCTTCTTCTCCACGTTCGGTTGCTGCATATCTCTCCTCCTGGGATCAGAGCCCGGCTGGGGCCTACTGTGAAGTAAAAGGGCTGCAACGGCCGATTGTTCCTTGCCCTTGCCGATATGCGGAAGAAGGCTCTCTATCTATTTCTGACGCAGTCGGCGCGCACGGCAGTTTTCAAAGGCCGTATCGATCATCGTTGAGGCCGCTTGAGGATCGTCGAAGACCATGTCGATCTCGACAACCTGGCTCATCCAGAGAAGCTCAGCCGCCGGCCCGGTTTTGCCCGAAAGCCGCACGGCATCCTTGGCTGTCGTCAGCGGCATGAGATCCTGTTTCTTCGCTTCTTCCATCAGATCGGCAAGTTCATCGTCGCTGAACTGATGGTGATCGGGAAACGATCGTCGAACGACGATTTCCGCATTGAGAGCCTCGGCCGTGCGGTAAAACTTGGTGGGATCGGCAATACCGGCAAAGGCCAGAACACGTTTTCCGGCAATGCCTGGCAGGGGGCGCGGCTGCGTGGAGGACACAAAGACGGGCTTTGCCGCACGGGCTGCGGTACGAATGATCGCATCTGCCTCCTGCCCGTCCCCCACTTTCAGGAGAGCCGACGCCTGCCGGATCTGTTCGCCCAGCGGCGCACGCACCGGGCCACTCGGCACGAGATGTCCGTTCCCTATCCCGCGCCGCGTATCGATAACGAGGAGGGCGTAATCCAGTGTCAGCCGGGCGCTCTGAAAACCGTCATCCATCACGATCAGATCGACACCCTCTCTGACCAGCCGCTCTGCACCCTCGATGCGTCTGCGTGAAATGACCGTCGTTGCTTCGCGTGCCAGTAGAAGCGGCTCGTCGCCGACAGCAGCGGAGCGATGGTGATCCGGATCGACCAGCGTCGTCACGTCAAGCGTGCCGCCATAGCCGCGGCTGAGGAAGCCGGGCTTCAAACCCCTGTCGAGTGCCGCGCGGGCAATAGCGATTGCCGTGGGTGTCTTTCCTGCCCCGCCGACGGTGAAATTGCCAATGCAGATCACTGGAACGGGAACCGAGGCGCGCCTGGCCGTTTTCATCCGTCGACCCGCCACACGGCCGTAGAGATATGAAAAGGGACTTAGTGCCCATGCTTCCCAGCCAGCTTTTCTCCACCAGAAAGGCGGCGCTTCAGACACCATTGGCGTATCAACTCCATGGGCACATTTATGGTAGCAAGAGCTACAACATGTCGCGCAAAAGTGTCCAGCGTTTTGCGACGATAAGGTGCGCTACACATCAAGGGGAAAGATCGCCAGACGCCTATAAATCCCAGAAAAGAAACGACATTGCAAAGCCTGTCCGAAATCAGACAGAGGCGCGTTCCGGCAGCAATGCCTCTATTCCGGTAATATCGTCGAAGCAGTAATCGCAATCGGCAGACAGGCTTTCGCGCGAGCCAGTGCCCGTTAGCACACCGACACGCAAGCCTGCGCCGGCATTGCGCGCCATATGCAGATCGTGATTGTTATCGCCGACCATTGCGACGCGCTCCGGCGTCAGGCCGATCGCCTCGCAGAAGCCGAGGACCATGCCTGGCTGCGGCTTGACGCCGTGACCACTGTCATAGCCTGCGACGAAATCGAGATGGACATCGAAGCCGAAACGTTTGGCCGTCTCGCGAATGGAGGCTTCGTTATCGCTCGAAGCAACGCCAAGCTTATAGCCCCTGTCCTTAAGTCGCCCGAAGAAGGACTTGAGATCTGTGACGGCCACAGACTGGCTTGCTGCCGCAGTGAAAAGGCGATCGAGGCGTTCGGTCAAACGCTTTAGATCACAAGGCGACCCCGCAGCAATCAATCCTGCGGCAATTTCTGCCGTATTGCCAGCCGCGAGCAGGCTGTCGGGCTTAACATGTCCTGTGACGGGGTCCATGCCGCATGCGAGGAGAAGCCGATCGGCAAGCTCGCCGTCGCCCATCGCTGCAATGGATGCGAGTTCACGATTAACTGGCCCCCAACTGGCGTCGTAACCGATCAGCGTACCGTCCTTATCGAAAAGGACCGCGGCGATGGCGGCAGTGGATTTCTGTGAAACCTGTTCGGCCAACTTTCAACCCACCGCGCTGCGTGGCTGAAGTTTCGCCGATACCGTCAGCGGGTTGATATAGGGCTCAAGCGCCTTGAGCGTCAGCGACAAGGCGCCGCGCAGATCCTGGATGACCTTTCCACCAGCATCGATCATCTTGTAGCGCTCATTGTCGTTGGCAAGCAGATAATGGACGGCCTTCGCCAGCATCTCGACATCGCGAATGATACGGCCACCGCCGGAGCGCAGAAGCTTCTGATACGCCTCGCGGAAATTCTGCACGTGCGCGCCCGAAAGAACCGCGCATCCAAGCATGGCCGGCTCCAGAGGGTTCTGCCCGCCTTCAGCCGTGAGCGATCTTCCAACAAAGGCAAGCTCCGTCAGCCGCAGATAAAGCCCCATCTCGCCAATGCTGTCGCCGAGAAAAATGTCCGTGTCGGGACCGATCACATCGTTGCGGCTTCTGCGCGCGACGTTGAGGTTCATACTCTTCAGCATAGCTTCGACCTCATCGCCACGTTCAGGATGACGTGGAACGATAATGGTCAACTGGCCATTGCGGGATTTGATCGCCGCATGGACGGTGGCGGCTGCCTTTTCCTCACCATCGAAGGTGGAAATCGCTGCCCATGTCTTCCGGTTGCCGATCTGTCGGCGATAAATGTCCAAGACCGCCTGATCACAGGGCGGTGGATCGGTGTCACCCTTGAGATTGCCAGACGTTACGACAGGCCAGGAGCCGAGGTCGCGAAACCGTTCAGCGTCCAGATCCGACTGGACGACCACCAGAGCGAGCTTGCTGAAAAGAGCTTCGGCGAAGTCGGAATGGCTCCGCCATCTGTCGAAGGAGCGGTCAGATATGCGGGCATTCACGCGGATTTGCGGAATATGCCGACGCTCCAGTTCCATCATCGTGACCGGCCAGATTTCCGATTCAGCGGTGATGGCCGCATCCGGTGCCCAGTAATTGAGGAAACGGTTGATGCAAATCTTGATATCGAGCGGCACATATTGATGGATCACATCGTCGCCGAGGCGGGTGCGGCTGATATCGGCCGACGTTACGGTGCCGGTGGTGAGAAGCACGTGAATGTCGCGCTTGCGGATTTCGCGAATGAGCGGAACCAGAGCCAGCGTTTCGCCGACACTTGCGGCATGGAACCAGACGAGCGGACCGCGCGGGCGATCTGCACTCGAATAGCCAAAACGTTCAAGCCGACGCTGTTTATCTTCTTTGCCCTTGGCCGCCCGGTAAGACAGGTAGGGCCGAGCGAATGGATAAGCCGCCATGCCCGCTATTCTATAACCCGAGAGGGCAAAACGTGCGATCCGGCTGTTCATACGATGCTGCCCTCGATCACTTTGCGCAATGCTTTTTCCCCGTTCTCATGCCCGGCTACTTCTGACGAAAATGCGTCTTTTTTGTTGTGATCAGGCGTGGGCACAAACAATATAGCTCACCGCCAGATATTGTGCGTCTCTCCCATGGAGACGCACTACCCATATGCATGACGAACTATAATAGTAAAAAAACGGCTGAAAAGACGTTATTTGTTCTCAGGGTCGAGAAGACGGTGCATATGCACTATAAAATAGCGCATATGGGCGTTGTCTACCGTCTGTTGCGCCTTGGATTTCCAGGCGCTGAGCGCGGTCGCGTAGTCTGGAAAGATGCCTACGATGTCAAGCGCGTTCAGATCGCGAAACTGCACGTCCTGAAGATTGTCGAGTTCGCCGCCAAATACGAGGTGAAGGAGCTGTTTCTTGTTATCCGCTTGCGTCATGTCCTGTCGTCTC
Source organism: Rhizobium sp. 22-785-1 (assembly GCF_053521965.1). Classification (NCBI taxonomy): domain Bacteria; kingdom Pseudomonadati; phylum Pseudomonadota; class Alphaproteobacteria; order Hyphomicrobiales; family Rhizobiaceae; genus Rhizobium; species Rhizobium sp. 22-785-1. The sequence goes on from NZ_JBNWDI010000002.1 coordinate 83,319, forward strand.
TTCTTTCTTCTTAAAGGCGTTCAACGAAGTTTCCATCTGCTGGATTTCATCGCAAAAATCAACCTCTCCTCGATCTCCCAAGCTGCACTAGCAAGGTGGGCAACACGTGGTTGGCAGCCGCGCAAAGAGCGCCTTGCTTGACGCGTGCGCGGTTATAAATCAACGGTTTGCCGTCCATATCGACGAGTTGTCCTCCAGCCTGCTGCAAAATCAAATCGGCTGCGGCAAGATCCCAGTCATGCGAATTCGGCAACACAAGCGTGCCATCGATCCGCTCGTCCGACACCATCGCCAGTCGGTAAGCCAGTGAAGGAACATGCGGAATGCGCCGAACAGACGGTCTGAAGTCTGCCGGCAGACGTCCGATTACATCCTCGGGAGCGGCGAGCTGAATTGGGCCTTCCCGGTTGCCGGCAATCTGCAAGACGGCGCCGTTTTTAGTGGCCTGCGCATCCTGAACAGCAGTGAACTCCTCCGCCAGAGCAGGCGCCACCAAGGCCGCAACGACCGGTCGGCCCTTGTGGACAACAGCAACGCTGACGCACCAGGTATCCTTACCCCCAATAAAAGCTCTCGTTCCGTCGATCGGATCCACGATGAAGAGCGTCTCATGCGAAAGACGTTTTTCGTCATCGGTGGTCTCTTCGGAGAGCCAGCCATAATCCGGCCGGGCAGAGCGCAAAAGACCTTCGAGAATTTCATTGGCGGCATAATCGGCGGCACTGACCGGCGAATGTCCGCCGTCTTTCCACCAGACCTGCGGGTCTTTGCGAAAATACTGGAGTGCCACCTGTCCCGCCTCGCGGGAAGCCCTCAATACAAGGTCAAGGTCAGCCTGCCACTCATATCCCAAAACATTCGGTGTCATGTCGTCGTTCTGCACGTATCGCACATGTTCAATCATGCTCTCACATGCGCATGACGGTTGCTGGAAAGCAACCGCACATCAGCATGTCAGCGTCCCGCAATGGTCATGCCTTCGATGGCAAGGGTGGGCGCTGCCACACCATATTTCCGGTCGACGTCATTTGCGGGCGTGACACGCATGAACATGTCTTTGAGGTTCGACGCAATCGTCACCTCTGAGACCGCGAAAGAGGTTTCGCCGTTCTCGATCCAGAAACCGCTCGCGCCACAGCTATATTCCCCGGTGATCATGTTGGCGCCGTGGCCAATCAATTCGGTAACATAGAAGCCCGTTCCGACCTCACGGATCAAATCTTCCGGAGAGATATCGCCCGGCTCCAAGACAAGGTTGGTGGATGCGGGCGAGACGGATGTCCCACCGCGCACGCCGCGACCATTGGTCTCGAGGCCGATTTCACGCGCCGTGGAGGTCGAGAGGAACCAGTGGTTCAAGACACCGTCCTCGATCATTACCAGCTTTTCACCGCGCACGCCCTCGCCATCGAACGGACGCGAGGATGGACCACGCACGATCTGCGGATCGTCGGTGATGGAGAGACCCTTCTTTAGGACCTGCTGACCCATCTTGTCACGCAGGAAGCTGGTCTTGCGCGCCACCGACGCGCCGTTGATCGCGCCTGCAATGGAGCCGACAAAGCCGCGCGCGATACGGGGATCGAAAACAACGGTGATATTGCTGCCGGTATCGACCTGCCTTGGGTTGACACGCCGAACCGCCCGCTCGCCCGCACGGCGACCAATCTCTTCTGGTGCGTCTAGATCAGCGAAATAGAGGCGGCTGTCGTAGTCGTAGTCGCGCTCCATCTTCGTGCCTTCGCCAGCAATGACACTTACGGAACGGCCGAAACGGCTTCCCATATAGCTGCCGGCAAAGCCGTGGGAAGTCACAAGCACGAGCCCGCCCATGCCGCTGGATGCTCCAGCGCCAGAGGAGTTCGACACGCCCTTTACCGCAAGTGCTGCCTCTTCCGCAGCCAGCGCCGCATCCCGAAGCTGATCTGTGGAGACCTCCGTCGGATCGAAAAGCTGCAGGTCATCGTAAGACGTCGCAAGACGCTCCTTCTCGGCAAGGCAGGCAAAAAGATCTTCGGGTGAGACCTTGGCCATGGCAACGGCGCGCTCGGCAAGTGTCTTCAGGTCGAAGCCTGGGTTGGCCGACACGCTCGCAACCCGCTTGCCGACGAAGACACGCAACGAGAAATCGTCGCTCTCCGACGATTCGGTGCTTTCAACCTTCCCAAGCCTGACGCCGACCGACTGCGAGCGGGAGCGGACGATCACCGCATCGGCCTCATCGGCACCGGCACGCTTGGCGAGAGCGACGAGTTCGCTTGCACGGTCGAGAAGCTTGGACGAATCGATTTCTGAGGACATGAGGCGGGCCTTTCGTTGACCTTCATTTATGGCCGCGCTTTTGCCGCATCAAGGTCAAAGCGCCATTTCACCTGCATTTGAGCAGAAGCGCTTAAATATCGAGGCCACGCCCGCGATGAAACAGCTCGATTTGCATGTCGATCTGCCGCTTTAGATCATCCTTGATGACATCAGATTCGGCCAGCACCTCATGGGCTTTGAGGAAATCCAATACGCGGAAGCGGTTGACTGGCGGGCGCAGAAAAATATGCGGGGGGCGCATTCGCAGCTTCAGACCGATGGCTGACTGCATCATTAACTGGCTCGCCCCGAATAGGCTCTCTATGCGGCTCGGCATGGTGGTGCCATCACCTTCTGGCCCACCCACGACATCGACTGCGATGACGATATCGGCTTCATCGAGGAGATGCTCGTACGGAACAGGATTGAAGATGCCACCATCGATCATGATGCGATCATTCATGCGGATCGGCATGAAGAGCGCAGGAATGGCGGCGGATGCAGCAAGCGCCTGGCGCAGATCGCCGTCCTGGCAGATGACTTCCATCTGGGCGTAGTAGTCGGTCGCGATCACCTTAAGCGGAACACCGAGTTCGGCGAAATCGCGCGGCAGCGCGGAAGGCAAAAGCGCATCAAGAATGAGTTCGAGATTAAACTGGCCAAAGCGAAAACCGAAGGCGGCGTGGCGCATAGAGGCTGGACCAAGGCTCCAGAGCTTGTTGGCAACGCTGCCCTTCTTGCCCATGAGCGCCAGCGTGTAATCGCGGATTTCCTTGCCGCTCATGCCAGCGGCCATGCCAGCCCCCATGATGCCGCCGATCGAGGCGCCAGCAATCGCGCTTGGACGAATACCAAGTTCGTCCATCGCTTCTATAACGTTGATGTGGCAGATGCCGCGCGCTCCGCCACCGCCGAAAGCGATGGCGAAGGTGGGATCGCTTCTTTCCGGTGGCAACTCTTTGCGCTTACGCTTTTTTTCGGAGAGTTTATTTTTCTTCGCAGCCACGAGAACAGCCTCATTTCCTGTCATGCGGTCGCCTGGGCAAAGCGTGGCGACGGTCACCGTGGCACTGGCTCTATGACATAAAGACGACAGGACAGTGACGCGGGAGGTCTCCTCTCGCGTCAACCGAGGGGCTTCAAGGCTCGTAGCGGTAGAAATGCATTCTGGTGTCGCCGAAGGTGCGGCTTTCCAAAGGCTTGAATGCCGGATCGACCATCACGGCCACATCGCCTTGCTCTTCCAGAATTGCCAGGGCGCCAGGCACCAGCCAACCACCGAGATGGGCGGCCTGAAAGGCCTTTTCTCCGAGAGCCTGCCCATAGGGCGGGTCAGCAAATAGAAGATCGAAGGGTTCGATATTGTTGACCCCGCCAAGCTTGGTCGCATCGCGGCGCAGGATGCGGGCTCGGCCATGCAGACCAAGCGCATCGATATTCTCCCACAACAGCCCCCTGCCCTCAACGCCGTTTTCGACGAACAGGGCGACCCGACAGCCGCGCGACAGCGCTTCCAGACCAACTGCACCTGTGCCCGCGAAGACATCGAGAATACGGGTGCCGTCCAGGCTTTCCGGATAAGCATGGCTCAGAATATTGAACAGGCTTTCCCGCGTCCGGTCGATCGTGGGTCTGATGGCATTGGACTTAGGCGCAGCCAGGCTGCGACCGCGAAACTCACCGCCGACGATCCGCATCAGCCGCCGTTCCCTCGCGAGCCGCCTCTCGGACCGGACGATCTACCGCCCGATGGCTTGCCACCCGGGCCACGACCGCCACCACCCGACGGTTTGCCACCTGAACCTTTGCCGCCGGAACCTCTGCTGCTGCCCTTGCTGCCAAAGCCCCTCGGGCCGCTGCCGCCTTCGGAGCGTTCACCGCGCGGCTTGCCGAAGCCAGGCTTGCCGCCCGATGGTCTTCCACCGGAGGGCTTACCGCCAAAAGGCTTTGCGCCGCGGGGCTTGTCGCCAAAGGGACGTTCGCTGCGTGCTGGACGATCACCATCCTCACGCGGCTTGCGATCACCGAACGGGCGGTCACCCCGAGCAGGACGATCGTCGAACGAACGGGCTGGGCGATCCGAACGCTCGGTTCTGTCGCCGAAGGATCTTTCGCCCCGGGGGCGGTCACTGCGAGGGCGTTCGCTGCGCTCGCCATCTTCGCGCGGCTTGCGATCGCCGAAGGGGCGATCACCGAACTTGCGGTCACCACGAGGCTTGTCCGCAAACGAACCGCGTGCAGGACGATCGCCAGCTTCACGAGGCTTTCGGTCGCCGAAAGAGCGCTCGCCACGGCCTCGGCCGCGACCTTCATCGCGTCCGGCCTCATTGCTCGAATCCGAGCGGATCCATTCGCCCTCATCATCGGCATGGCGCACGACAGCGCGGCGGGCCTCAGCCTGTGCCGATGGCTGCTTAAAGACGCTCTCGGCTTCAGCGCGCGCAGAGAGCTTACGCGCCTTACCGTCGCGTGTCGGCTTGGCGCCAGGCGCCATCCAGACATTGGCTGTACGGTTGCTTCCAAGAGGCGGACGCTTCGGCCCGCGATCATCGGCTTCGGTTTCGTCCCTGCCCTTACCGGCGAACTTGCCGGCTGGCTTCGCTCCGAACTTGCCGGCAGGCTTGTCGGAGCGCTTGCCTTCAAAGCGGCCAGCGGAACGCTCGCCACCATCGCGCGACCGGCGCTCGGCCTGGTCCTGCTTGCCCCACTCGGCCTTGGCCGGCTTGGCAGGTGCTTCGTCCTCATCTTCTTCGGACTTGTGGTCATAGATCGGCGCATCGAAATTGGCGCCTGCGGCCTCGATCAGGCGCGGTCCAAGCTGGTCGCGCAGCATGCGACCGCGGACCTCGATGACCTGGCCTTCCGGCAGATCGCCCAGCTGGAACGGGCCATAGGAAACGCGGATCAGGCGGTTGACCTCAAGACCAAGCGCGCCAAGCACGTTCTTGATTTCGCGGTTCTTGCCTTCGCGAAGGCCCATGCTGATCCACACATTGTGGCCCTGCGTACGGTCGAGCGTCGCGTCGATCGCGCCATAGAGCACGCCGTCCACGGCAATGCCGTCCTTCAGCTTGTCGAGCGCTGCCTGATCAACCTCGCCATGGGCGCGCACACGGTAGCGGCGCAGCCAGCCGGTGGTCGGCAGTTCAAGCACGCGCGACAGGCCGCCATCATTGGTCAGCAGCAGCAAGCCTTCGGTATTGATATCAAGACGACCGATCGAAAGAACGCGCGGCAGTTCCTTCGGCAGGTTGTCGAAAACCGTCGGACGGCCTTCCGGATCGGAATTGGTGGTCACGAGGCCAGCAGGCTTGTGATAGAGCCATAGACGCGTGCGCTCCGCGCCACGGATCGGCACGCCGTCGACTTCGATCTTGTCGTCGAGCGTCGCATTGACGACTGGCGTATCCAGCTTCACGCCATTCAAGGACACGCGTCCTTCCATGATCATGCGCTCGACATCGCGGCGCGAGGCCACGCCTGCGCGCGCCATGATCTTGGAGATGCGCTCCGGCTTTCCGGCCGTCGTTTCGACGGCTGCGACTTCCGGCTTTTCCTTGAAAGGCTTTTTCTCACGCGCTTCTGACGGCTTAGCCGATGATTTCGGCTTCCTGTCGCGGTCGAATGTCTTGCCACCAGCGCGCTTCGGCTTGTCTTTGAATGTCATTTGTTGTTTGCCTGTTGTTTGCCGTGTCCTATCAGGTCACGCGGCGGCGGTTAAGAGGAAATTGCACCAAGCATGGCGGAAACGACGCATTTCATGGACATGGCGCTCGAAGAAGCGCAGGCAGCGGGTGCGCGTGGCGAAGTGCCGATCGGCGCCGTGCTCGTTTATGAAGGCCGCGTCCTTGCCCGTTCCGGCAATCGCACACGTGAATTGAACGACGTTACCGCCCATGCCGAAATTGCCGTAATGCGCATGGCCTGCGAAGAACTTGGCCAGGAGAGGCTTCCAGGCGCCGATCTTTACGTCACGCTCGAGCCCTGCACCATGTGCGCGGCGGCTATTTCTTTTGCCCGTATCCGTAGGCTCTATTACGGCGCGAACGATCCGAAGGGCGGCGGCGTAGAGAGTGGCGTTCGCTTCTACAGCCAGCCGACATGCCATCATGCACCCGATGTCTATTCCGGCTTCGCAGAAGTGGAGAGCGCCGAAATCCTGCGAGCGTTCTTCCAGACCAAGCGAGACTGAAGGCGCCCCAAAAAAATCAGTCGGCTGAAGCAAAAGCCGTAAGGGCTGCGCCTGAAAGACGGTATCGCACCCATTCGTCCTGCGCCTCGGCACCGATGGATTGATAGACGCGGATGGCCGGTTCATTCCAGTCCAGAACGCTCCACTCGAAGCGCCCACAGCCTTTCTCCACTGCAATTGCTGCCAGACGCTTCAACAGTGCTTTTCCTGCTCCAGAGCCGCGTGCATCCGGCGTCACATAGAGATCTTCCAAGTAGAGACCATTTCTGGAAAGCCACGTGGAATAGGTGAGGAACCATACGGCAAAGCCGATCGGCTGACCGTCACGCTCGCAGATCAGCGCGGAAGTCACGGATCCCTCTCCGAAAATGGAGGCCGTAATGCTTTCGACAGTGGCCTTCACCTCGTGCTCGGCGTTTTCGTAGATGGCCAATTCACGAATGAAGCGCAAGATGGTGGGCGCATCGGCGGCAACCGCGTCCCGGATCAGCAACGTCATGACAAATTCCTTTCACAGAGATGCTGAAACAGAAAACGCGACGCTATTGCGCCGCGTTCGGAAGGAAGGCCATGGAAGCCCTTACTGGAAGGGGTTCCACCAGCTTTTGCCGGTTCCGGCCAGAGCGGCGTTCTTTTTGCGCTCCTTTTCCTTCTTCAATTCCGGCTCCCCAAGATCGGTCAACTGGTCCTGAGACACGTTGCGATATTCTACCGGAGGATCGGTCAGATATTTGCGCGTATTGGTGTTGACGACCGTGCCGCCTTGCGCATCGGCCTTGGCCTTGCGGAACGCTTCCCACTTCTGGCTTTCGGTCATCTGGCCGTTCGTGCCGTTACCGGCCAGGAGCGGCGAACGATAATTGGGATTATCCTTGTTCGCCTCGGCTTCCTGGCGAAGGCGCTCCCGAGCTTCCTCCGGTGTTTCCGGCCACTGCGGGTTGTTTTCGCGATTGGCGAGGCTTTGCTGCGGCTGTGCCAGTTGATCGGCGCGAGCCTTTGCTGGAACGACCAGACCGGGGCGCGGACTGTACTTTACGTTGCGCTTGCTTTGGTCGCCAGTCAAAGAGGTGGCATTGCCAAGGTCGTCAAGGAGTTGTTCGCTTGCAGACTTACCCGTGCCGTAAGTCGGGCTGGTGCATGCGCTCAGCGCCAAGCAAGCGAAAGAGATGCCTGCCAAGGTGCGATACATGCGAAAACTCTGCGTCATGCTCATGAAACCCTTCCGCCCAGAACGCCGCGCGGCACGAATGACGCAAAACAGACGTTCTCCATATTAAAACTACGCGATACGCTTCCAGAAAATCACCCTGATCTTCCTATGTACGCGCAGATGTCCCGACGACCGGATGCACCCCTTGATGCGTAATTCCGACCATTTTCAGGCAGGTTTACCGGATGAACGGCGAAAGCGCAATTCATCCGGCCATTTTCTTGAGCGGAGGAGGTGTCAGACGCCGATACCGAGCTCACGCAGCGCCGCGGCATCGCGGGCCGAAACCTCCGGATATTGCGGATCGGAGCCGACATCGGTGGTGATCCGCCAGGAGCGGGCACATTTCAGCCCTTCCGCCAGCTTTTGCTCGACCGCCACCTTCTGCACCTCGCCAAGGCGGAATGCATCGGCCGGGCCTTCGCCAGCGACAACGGAGATTGCCGAGGTGATGCAGATTTCGGCAAAATCCTGGCCTTCAAGTGCCGCCATCAGATCCGGATCGGCAACGTGAACCACGGGCGCCGCTTCCAGCGAGGAGCCGATGCGCTTTTCACGACGCTCCACTTCCAGCGCGCCTGTCACGACCGTGCGGACCTTGCGGATCTTCTCCCACTTGGCATCGACCGCAGGGCTGTTCCATTCCGCCGGTATCGTCGGGAACTGTTCCAGATGAACGGATTGCGCATCCGAGTATCGCGACAGCCATGCTTCCTCCGTGGTGAAAGGCAGCATCGGTGCCAGCCACGTTACGAGGCAATCGAAGAGCTTGGCGATTACGTAAAGAGCCGAGCGACGCTTCAATGACGACGGCGCATCGCAGTAGAGCGCATCCTTGCGGATATCGAAGTAGAAGGCCGAGAGCTCGACGTTGGAGAAATCCACCAGCGCGCGGGCGATCTTCTTGAACTCGAAGCTGTCATAGCCCTCACGCACGACCTTATCGAGTTCGCTCAAGCGATGCAGGACGAGCTTTTCCAGCTCCGGCAGATCGGCGTAGGCGATCTCCTCGCCCTTGTCGTGAGCAAGCGTGCCGAGCATCCAGCGGATGGTGTTGCGCAGTTTGCGATAGGCATCGACATTGGTCTGGATGATGGCCTTGCCGAGACGCTGATCGTCCCAGTAATCGGTGGTCATGACCCACAGGCGCAAGATATCGGCGCCCGCATCCTTCATCACATCCTGTGGCGCAACGACGTTGCCCTTGGACTTCGACATCTTCTCGCCCTTCTCATCCATGGTGAAGCCATGGGTGACGACGGCGTTGTAAGGCGCGCGGCCGCGCGTCGCGCAGCTTTCCAGCAGCGACGAGTGGAACCAGCCACGATGCTGGTCCGAGCCTTCGAGATAGACGTCAGCCGGCCACTTGAGGTCCGGGCGGTCTTCCAGCGTGAAGGTGTGGGTGGAGCCAGAATCGAACCAGACATCGAGAATGTCTATGACCTGATGCCACTTGGCGTGGTCGTGGTCGTTGCCCAGGAACCGCTCCTTGGCGCCTTCAGCAAACCACGCATCCGCGCCTTCTGCTTCGAACGCTTCGAGAATACGGGCGTTGACGGCCTCGTCCACCAAGACCTCGCCCTTGTCGTCGGCGAAGACGGCGATCGGAACGCCCCAGGCGCGCTGGCGCGACAGGACCCAGTCCGGGCGATTTTCGATCATGGCGCGCAGGCGGTTCTGGCCGCCGGCAGGAACGAAGCGAGTGTCGTCGATCGCAGACAGGGCTCTCGAGCGCAGCGTGGTGCCGTCGCTGAGTTCCTTGTCCATGTAGACGAACCATTGCGGCGTGTTGCGGAAGATAACAGGCTTCTTCGAGCGCCAGCTATGCGGATAGCTGTGCTTGAGGCGGCCACGGGCAAATAGGTTGTTCGCACCAATCAGCGCCTTGATAACGCGCTCGTTGGCATCACCCTTCTTGCCGTTATCGTCCATCACGCGGGCAGCGCCGCCCTCTGCCGAGGGACCGAAGCCGGGAGCATCTTCCGTGTAGAAGCCATCATCACCGACGGTGAAGGGGATTTTCGCCGAGATGCCACGCGCTTCCAACTCACGCGCCTGCGCCATCCATGCGTCGAAGTCCTCACGACCGTGACCGGGAGCGGTATGCACGAAGCCCGTACCGGCATCGTCGGTGACGTGATCGCCATCGAGCAGCGGCACCTTGAAATCGTAGCCGAGATGGGCCAGCGGATGGGCGCTGACGAGATTTCCTAGCTCATCGGAAGAAACGTCCCGGACGCGCTTGAATTCCAGCTTCGCCTTGGCAAAGCATTCGGCCGCCAGCTTGTCGGCAAAGACGAGCTTCTCGCCCGGCTGCGGACCAAAATCATTAGCAGCAGCCGTGACTTTATAAAGGCCATACTGGATGCGCGACGAGAAGGAGATCGCGCGGTTGCCCGGGATCGTCCATGGCGTCGTGGTCCAGATGACGACGGACGCGCCTGCCAGTTCGTCCGAGCCTTCGACGACCGGGAATTTCACCCAGATCGTGTCGCTTTCGACATCGTGATACTCGACTTCGGCTTCCGCCAGTGCGGTGCGCTCGACAACCGACCACATGACCGGCTTGGAGCCACGATAGAGCTGGCCGCTCTTGGCGATCTTCAAGAGTTCGCCAGCGATGCGCGCTTCGGCGTGAAAGTTCATCGTGGTGTAGGGGTTGTCGAAATCGCCCTCGATGCCGAGGCGCTTGAACTCTTCCGACTGAACCTTGATCCAGCCCGCGGCAAAGTCACGGCATTCCTTGCGGAATTCGTTGATCGGAACCTCGTCCTTGTTCTTGCCCTTGGCGCGATAGGCTTCCTCGATCTTCCATTCGATCGGCAGGCCGTGGCAATCCCAACCTGGAACATAGTTGGAGTCGTAACCGCGCATCTGGAAGGAACGGGTGATGACGTCCTTCAGGATCTTGTTGAGCGCATGGCCGATGTGGATGTTGCCGTTCGCATAGGGAGGGCCATCATGCAGCACGAATTTTTCGCGGCCGGCGGCAGACGCACGCAGCTTCTTGTAGAGGTCCATTTGCTGCCAGCGCTTGACCAGCTCCGGCTCTTTCTGCGGCAGGCCGGCGCGCATCGGGAAATCCGTCTGCGGCAAGTAAAGCGTTGCGGAGTAATCGATTTTTTCTGCGGTGTCGTTCATGATCGTACCATTATCGCGGCGCCGAATAAGGCTCGCGCCGTCTCAACAAAAAAGAGGGCTTAGCGAAGGCACTTGGGAACAAGCGCCAAAATCCCGGACCTTCCGGCTCTCAGAGCGGGCGGAAGGCCGGGCCAATAATTCGGGATATGAACGTCGACCGAAATTGGTTCATGGCCGGTTGTTTAAGCCGTTTCAGTCTGTTTGAAAAGGGAATTGATCGCAGGCAGCGGCTCGCTTTGTCAAAAAGCGATCTTGGCGTCCATTTCGCTCAACGGGGTGACGCCAGCAAGAAGCGCCCTCGCCTCTTGCTCATCCTGCTTCATCTGAACGACCAGTGGTTCCAGTCCGTCAAATTTCAGCTCGTCGCGCAAGTGGCCGAAGAAGGAAACCGAACAGACCTGACCATAGAGATCCCCGCTAAAGTCGAAGACGAAGGTTTCCAGGAGCGCTGACCCGTTGTCCGTTACCGTCGGACGGTGGCCGAAGCTTGCCACGCCATCATGTAGCGTACCATTGGCCTCTCTGAACCGTACCGCGTATATGCCGGGTTTCAGCTCTGTTTCTGGGGGCAGCGCCATATTGGCTGTCGGATAGCCCAGCGTGCGGCCAAGCTGCTGTCCGCGAATAACTTCGGCCTCGACCGTGAACCGATAACCGAGCAAGCCTGCCGCTCCGACCACGTCTCCTTCGGCTAGACAGTCACGAATACGACTGGATGAAATCACCTCTGCTCCCTCATCGCGAAAAGAGTCCACCAGCGTCACGTCGAAACCGTGGCGCTTGCCCGCCTGCATCAAAAAGGCAGGACCACCCTCACGGCCCCTGCCGAAGTGAAAATCGACGCCGGTGACGACACTTGCTGCCCCCAGCCACTCCACCAGTTCCGATTTGACGAAATCCTCAGCGGAGCGCTGCGAAAAGGTCCTGTCGAAGGGATATTCGACGACGGACTGGAAGCCTTCGGCCTCAAGAAGGCGGGCTTTCAGCGGGGCGGGCGTGAGGCGAAAAACAGGCGTTTCAGGTCGAAACACGGTTCGAGGATGTGGCTCGAATGTCAGGACCAGCGCTGCCACACCGCGCGATTTCGCCAGTTCCAGCGCCTGATCCAGGACAGCGCGATGGCCGCGATGGACGCCATCGAAATTGCCGATGGCAACCACACCGCCCTTCAATTCCTCGGGAAGCGGCTCTTTCTTCTCGTTACGGTGAAACACGGTCATAAGAACTCACTAAGCCAGGCGCGGCATCCACCAGCCGGGGGCTGCATTCTGGCTTTTCAGATAGCTGTTCAGAAGCGCCTCGTCGATCTCCCCATTCAACGTGTACTCAGCCGCGTGAATACCGCCGCTGATATAGAGGAGATCGAGACCAGCGGAGATGGCACCCTTCACATCGGTCGGCATGCCATCGCCGATTGCGAGAACACGATCCTTGCTGAACTCGCCGCGCACTTCTTTTGCCGCGGCAAAGCACGCCTCGTATATCGGTGCATGCGGCTTGCCGGCGATACGCACCTCGCCGCCCAATTGCTCGAAATAGACAGCCATAGCGCCAGCGCAAGGGATGATACGCTCGCCGCGCTCCACCACCAGGTCCGGATTGGCGCAGATCATCGGCGCAGAGCGGGCCACGAAGGCCTTCAACATATCGGTATAGTCTTCCGGCGTTTCCGTCTCATCGTCAAAGAAGCCGGTGCAGACGACAGCTTCCGCCTCATCCTCTCCGACCACAGTCACATCGAGACCGTCAAACAACGGCAGATCGCGCTCCGGACCAAGCAGAAAAACCTTCTTCGGACCTTCAGCAATCAACTCTCGCGTGACATCGCCCGAGGTGACGATGCGATCGTAGGCTTCGTCCGGAACGCCGAGTGCGCGCAGTTGCGGAATGACGCCGATTGCGGGGCGAGGCGAATTGGTAATCAGAACGACTGTCTTTCCGTCTGCCCGCGCATCGGCCAATGCGGCACCGGCGGCGGGAAAACACGTCACGCCGTTGTGAAGTACGCCCCAGACATCGGAGAAAATCACATCGAATTGGGAGGTAATGTCGCCAAGCGTGGCAATGCGGTGGGCCATGAAGCGTCCAACTCTTTCCATCATTTCAGGCTCGTGACATCGCAAAGGCAGATAGCAATGGCAAGAGAAAAAGACAAAAGGACCAGTCAGGGAGCTACCGCATCAGACGAGCCAGAGCCTGATCAAGCCTGCCGCCAGGCAGACACCAAGAACCGGGACCATGCCAAGCTTTAAACGAAAGAGCATGATTGCCGAGACGATGAAAAGCGCAAGCGACGCCAGATCGAGCGAGCTCCATTCTGGTAAGGACATGCCCAAATTGATCTGCGGCAGAAGCTCAACGCGATCCACCTTGCCGAAAAGCACATGCAGGCCGAACCAGACCGAAAGGTTGAGAATGACGCCCACCACCGCGCCGGTGATGGCAGACAACGCACCTGACAGGGCCGCATTGTCTTTCAGACGCTCAACATAGGGCGCTCCGAGAAAAATGAAGATGAAGCTCGGGACGAAGGTCGCCCATGCGGCAACGCTCGCGCCCAGCACACCTGCCAGCATGGGATCCAGCATGCCCGGATGGCGGAAGGCTGCGAGAAAACCGATATAGGAGAGGACGAGAACGAGCGGTCCGGGTGTCGCCTCGGCCAACGCCAGGCCATCCAGCATCTCGCTTGCGCTCATCCAGTGATGCGTTTCCACCGCGACCTGCGCCACATAGGCAAGCACCGCATAGGCACCGCCAAAGGTAACAACTGCAAGCCGCGAAAAGAACGCCTGCAATTCTATGAGCGAGCCGGGCGCGGCCAGAAGCCAGAACAGCAGGAGTGGCGTCTGCCAGATGAGGAGGCCGACCAAGACTCCACGCAGTTGCCGCAAAAGAGAGGGTGCCTTGCTTGCCGCATCACGCTTCACTGACGGCCCTCCTCTAGCTTTCAGAAAACCCGCGACACCGGCGGCCAGGATGACAAGCGGAAAAGGAACGGCGAAAAAGAAAAGCGCGATGAAGGCTGCTCCTGCGACACCAATCAGAAAGCGGCTTTTCAGGGCTCGTTTCGCCACCCTCAGCAAAGCTTCAATGACGATGGCCAACACGCCGGCCTTCAGGCCGAAGAGCAGTGCCGGAAGCCAGTGTGTATCCTGATAAAGCGCGTAAGCGGCGGCCAGTGCGACGATAACGAGAAATCCGGGCAGGATGAAGAGTGTGCCGGCGATGACGCCGCCGCGCCTGCCATGCAGCAGCCATCCGGCATAGGTCGCCAGTTGCTGCGCCTCCGGTCCGGGAAGAAGCATGCAGTAATTCAACGCGTGCAGAAACCGCTCTTCCGAAAGCCAGCGGTTCTCGTCGACCAGCACGCGGTGCATCATGCCGATCTGCCCGGCCGGTCCGCCGAAGCTTAAAAGGCCGACTCGGCCGAAAACGAAAAACAGCTCCGAAAGGGTCGGATGGACGGGTGGAGATTCAGGGCGCAAAAAATCTGTCATGCAATCGCAGTAACCATTTTACATGAAATTTTTCCGACAGGCCGTTCTTGACAGTGCCTTAGGCCCTGCTTATCTCACTGCCGCTAGCACTCGGCAAATGAGAGTGCTAACATCAATCCAGGCGGATCGTATTCGATCCGCGAATGTCATTTGATCGAGGGAATAGACAATGGCAAGCACCAATTTCCGCCCGCTGCACGACCGCGTTGTGGTTCGTCGCGTTGAGTCTGAAGCGAAGACCAAGGGTGGCATCATCATTCCTGATACCGCCAAGGAAAAGCCGCAGGAAGGCGAAATCGTCGCAGTCGGCTCCGGCGCACGTGACGAGTCTGGCAAGATCGTCGCTCTCGACGTCAAGGTCGGCGACCGCATCCTGTTTGGCAAGTGGTCCGGCACGGAAGTCAAGCTCGACGGCGAAGACCTTCTCATCATGAAGGAAGCCGACATTATGGGCATTATCGGCTGATTTAGCCGCCTTCCCATTTTCCGTAATCTTGAAGCCGGACATCGTTCCGGCCATTCGAAACCAGGAGTTTTGAAACATGGCAGCCAAAGAAGTAAAATTCGGCCGCTCGGCGCGCGAAAAGATGCTCAAGGGCGTCGACGTTCTCGCTGACGCAGTGAAGGTCACGCTCGGCCCGAAGGGTCGTAACGTTGTTATCGACAAGTCCTTCGGCGCACCGCGCATCACCAAGGACGGCGTTTCCGTCGCCAAGGAAATCGAACTGGAAGACAAGTTCGAAAACATGGGCGCACAGATGGTCCGCGAAGTTGCTTCGAAGACCAACGACATCGCTGGTGACGGCACCACGACGGCAACCGTTCTTGCTCAGGCTATCGTTCGCGAAGGCCAGAAGGCTGTTGCCGCCGGCATGAACCCGATGGACCTGAAGCGCGGTATCGATCTGGCCGTCGCAGAAGTCGTCAAGGACCTGCAGGCCAAGGCTAAGAAGATCAACACCTCTGAGGAAGTTGCTCAGGTTGGTACGATCTCCGCCAACGGCGACACGCAGGTTGGCCGCGACATCGCGGAAGCCATGCAGAAGGTCGGCAACGAAGGCGTTATCACCGTCGAAGAAGCCAAGACCGCTGAGACCGAACTCGAAGTCGTCGAAGGCATGCAGTTCGACCGCGGCTACCTGTCGCCTTACTTCGTAACCAACCCTGAAAAGATGGTTGCTGACCTCGAAGACGCTTACATTCTCCTTCACGAGAAGAAGCTCTCCAACCTGCAGGCCATGCTTCCGGTTCTCGAAGCCGTCGTTCAGACCGGCAAGCCGCTCGTCATCATCGCTGAAGACGTCGAAGGCGAAGCTCTTGCAACGCTCGTCGTCAACAAGCTGCGTGGCGGCCTCAAGATCGCTGCCGTCAAGGCTCCTGGCTTCGGCGACCGCCGCAAGGCAATGCTCGAAGACATCGCGATCCTGACCGGTGGTACAGTGATTTCCGAAGACCTCGGCATCAAGCTCGAAAATGTCACGCTCGACATGCTCGGCAAGGCCAAGAAGGTTTCCATCTCCAAGGAAAACACCACGATCGTTGACGGCTCCGGCCAGAAGACCGACATCGAAGGCCGCGTTGCCCAGATCAAGGCTCAGATCGAAGAAACCTCTTCCGATTACGACCGCGAAAAGCTGCAGGAACGCCTTGCTAAGCTCGCTGGTGGCGTTGCCGTCATCCGCGTTGGCGGTGCAACGGAAGTTGAAGTGAAGGAGCGCAAGGACCGCATCGACGACGCTCTGAACGCAACCCGCGCTGCTGTTCAGGAAGGCATCGTTGCTGGCGGTGGTACCGCTCTGCTTCGTTCCGCTCAGAAGATCACCGTCAAGGGTGTGAACGACGACCAGGAAGCTGGTATCAACATCGTTCGCCGCGCTCTGCAGTCGCTGGTTCGCCAGATCGCAGACAACGCCGGTGACGAAGCTTCGATCGTTGTTGGCAAGGTTCTCGACAAGGCTGACGACAACTTCGGTTACAACGCTCAGACTGGCGAATATGGCGACATGATTGCCATGGGTATCGTTGACCCGGTCAAGGTTGTTCGTACCGCTCTGCAGAACGCAGCTTCGGTTGCTTCGCTGCTGATCACCACGGAAGCCATGATTGCCGAGCTGCCGAAGAAAGAATCCGCAATGCCTGCAATGCCAGGTGGCGGAATGGGCGGCATGGACTTCTAATCAGTCCATTCCCTCTGGGATTTAGAAAGGGCGGTCTTCGGACCGCCCTTTTGTTTTGGCGCTCTGAAAGCCAGGATGAAGCTCATCCATTGTTCACTTTTTGAAGACGAACAGTCTTCTCTCGTTTATCTTTCGTCAATTAAAAAAATCCGCCAGAACTGTCTCCAGATTTCACTCAACGGCTTGAACGAAAGCCTAAACGGAGACACCGCAATGTCCAGCAGTCAGAACGCTCTCGTGCTCGTCGCACGCATCCTTCTTTCCTTCATCTTCGTCTATTCCGGCTTCGGCAAGCTGATGGACCCTGCCGGCACAGCTGGCATGATCACCGGCGCTGGCCTCCCTGCGGCAACCGCTCTTGCTTACCTCGCCGGTCTGTTTGAACTCGTCACGGGCCTTGCCGTTCTGGTTGGCTTCCAGACCAAGATTGCCGCTTTCGCATTGGCCGCATTCTGCGTGTTCACCGGCCTCGTCTTCCACAGCGGCACGGTTGCCGTTCCCGGCTGGCCTGATGCGGCTCTCGGCTGGATCAACACGCTGAATGGCATCATGCTGATGAAGAACATCACGCTGGCTGGCGCCTATATCCTTCTTGGAGCCTTCGGCGCCGGTGCATACTCCGTCGACGCGATGCGCGGCGTCAAGCTTGCCCACGCCTGAGATCGAATGCTATTCCTCCAGAAGCCGTCGGAGCGATCCGGCGGCTTTCTTTATTTCGGGGGTTCCTTGGGGTGCGCAGGGATTTCTTTAGGGTCATCGACCCACTTGGCCCTCGATCGCGCCCATATCTGCACATGCGGCTCTAAAGCGGCACGCTCATTGATCGAGCCCCAGCGGATGCCCCAGGTGCCACTCTCCTGCTCCGCACTGCTGAAGAGCGGCGCGCCGCAGTCGCTACAGAAATGCATCAGACGGATATTCCCGTTTTCCGCTTTCTTTCTGTAGAGCTTCGGTTCGACGCCAGTCAGGATGATGTTCTGACGCTTTGCCCGCAACGTTACGCGATAGGGTGAACCGGTCAAACGCTGGCAATCCGTGCAGTGACAGATGACCACATGCTCTGGATCGGCTTCTGCTTCATACCTAACGTTGCCGCAGTGGCATTGGCCTGTGATGCGCATCATGTCCTCCTCTATTAGGAGGGCAGCATAGACAAAATATACGGTCAGCCAAGCGCCGTCTTGACGCGCGAGACAATCTCTTCAACGACAGAATCGCCCTCGTGCTCCGCCTTTCTGGCGCGAACAAAGCAGGCTTCGGATTTCAGGATGATGCCGTCCGTCAGTATTTTCAGGTGATTGGCCTTCAGCGTCGAACCCGTGGAGGTGATATCAACGATGATATCCGCCTGGCCTGCCGCAGGCGCGCCCTCTGTCGCACCGAGGCTTTCGACAATGCGGTAGAGCTGAATGCCATGCTGGCGCGAGAAGAATTGCTGCGTCAGCCGCCAGTATTTGGTGGCGATTGCCAGACGGCGGCCATGGCGGGCGCGAAATTCGGAGGCGACGTCGCCGAGATCGGCCATGCTATCGACATCGAGCCAGATTTCCGGCACGGCGACCACCACATCCGCGTGGCCGAAGCCGAGACGCGCGCAGAACTCCACGCGTGCATTGACGTTGCTCAGATCTTCGCGCACGAGATCTTCGCCCGTCACGCCGAAATCGACGGTGCCGTTGCCGATCTCACGGGCGATCTCGGATGCCGAGAGATAGGCGATCTCGATATCGTCACGCCCTTCGATCCGGCCGCGATAGGAGCGATCGCTGCCGATAGCGGTGATTTTCAGCCCGGCGCGTTCGAGGATGGCGGAGGAATCGTCCTTCATGCGTCCCTTGGAGGGCAGCGCTATGGTGATTGTCATGCAGCGGCCCTCGCAGCTTCGATACGGTCCAGCCAGAGCGAGAAACCGACGGCAGGAATGGTGTCGGTGGCGCCAAGCAACGTCATCAGGCGATCGAAGCGTCCACCGCCTGCCAGCACCGCGGTTTGCCCCTGTTGTGTGATTTCGAAGACCAGGCCGGTATAGTAATCGAGCGGGCGACCGAAAGCCGCGCCATAAGTCACGGCCTGCAAATCGACGCCGCTATTGGCAAGGGCTGCCACGCGGGAACCGAAATCGGACAGTGCTGGCCCAAGTTTCAGCTTTGCCTTTTCGGCAAAGTCGGAAAGCGTCTTAGATGCCTCCGACAAAGGTGCCTGAAGGCTTAAAAACTGCTTCAGCAGCTCGAAGCTGTCGTCCGGCAGGCGGGTGGCGGCGAGCGCCAGCTTTTCGCGGAGGCGTCTCGCGATCTCCTGCGGGGAACGGCTGGCATTGGTGGAATAGCCGGTCTCTTGCATGACGCTGTCAATATAATCGACCAGAACCTTCTCCTCGCCGGTCGCAAGCAGTCCGGCCACGCGAGCGTCGAGCCCGGTCATCGGCTTGGGGCTGACGAGGCTTTCCAGCAGCGCATCGAGTTGAACCGTGTCGCCAAAGGCCTGAACCAGACGCTTCTGCCAGCCGAGCGGCAGGCCAAGTGCTGCAATCACCGCCTCGAAGACCTTCTGGTCCCCCAAACGTGCAGAGAGCGAGCGGCCCGGCAGCAAGCGCTTCAGAATGCCGAAAGCGTCGCCAATCGCGCGGGCATCGGCAGCGGCGACATCGCCATCGCCCAGATCTTCGATGCCGGCCTGATAGAACTCATTGCCGCCCTCGCGCCGCTGGCGAAACACTTCGCCGAGATAGGCGTAACGTTTCGGCGTCCCGGTTGCCGTTTCGATATGGCGCAGGCAGACGGGGATCGTAAATTCCGGTCGTAGGCACAGGCTCTCGCCCGTTTCGCTTTCGGTCAGGAAAATACGACGGCGCAAATCCTCGCCGGCCATATCCAGAAAGGGGGCAGCTGGCTGGATAACGGGTGTGTTGACCCGCACCGTTTTGCGCGCCGCAAACTCGTCCAGCAGCTCTCCGGAAAATTCCGGCATGTCGATCAGGGGCATGAAGCGATACTTTTCGTCACGGTTCGAGCGGTTGCATCATCTCGATGCGGTTTCCGAAGGGATCATTCACGTAGAAGCGGTCATACCCTTCCAGTGGCTCATCCTCAACCACAGGGCAGCCTGCCGTTTCAAGTCTTTTTAGAAGTCCAGACAGATCATCTACTACAAAGGCGGGATGGGCCTTGGTGGCGGCGATGAAATCTTTCGCGACGCCGAGATGCACGCGGACATCGCCACGCGCAAACCAGCATCCGCCGCGGCCCGCAAGATTGGCAGGCTTTGCAACCTCCTGAAGACCGAGAAGGCCCGCATAAAACGTCCGCGCCTTGTCTTCTCCACCTTCAGGCATTGCCAGTTGGACGTGATCCAGGCGGAGAATGGTCATGGCCGATCAGCCTTCTGCCCGACGCCGGTCTTCGGCCTGGGCGGCCAGGATTTCCTTGACCTTGGCAACCAGTTCAGACTCGGCGACGACCTCTTGCGCGACACGCGCTTCGCGCCATGTCGCGTTGTCCTCGATCTCTCCGGAGAGGCGCTTGCCTTCGATCAGGTCCTTGATCTGAACCACGCCTTTAGCACGCTCATCGCCACCCTGAATGATGGCGATGGGGGCGCCCATGCGGTCGGCATATTTCAGCTGATTGCCGAACTTCTTCCAGTTGCCCTGATACATTTCGGCGCGAATGCCTTCCGCTCGCAGTGCCTGCGTGAAGCGCTGGTAGCGCCCCATGCTCTCCAGATCGCCATCCATAACGGTGATGAGAACAGGCGCGAGCACCTTTGCCTGACCGAGCTTGCCAAGGTTCTTCAACGCCGTCATCAGGCGCGAGACACCGATCGAAAAACCGGTTGCCGGAACCGGCTGGCCCATGAAGCGCGACACCAGACCATCGTAGCGACCGCCGCCGCCAACGGACCCAAAGACGACTTTCTCGCCCTTTTCGTTGGTGACATCGAATGTCAGTTCAGCCTCATAGACAGGGCCGGTGTAATATTCGAGACCACGCACGACAGATGGATCGATCTTGATGCGATCTGCGTCATAACCAGCGCTTGCGACGAGTGCGCCGATGACATTCAATTCCTCGACACCTTCCGCACCCTTAGAGGTACCGGCAACGAGGTTCGCCAGATCGGCAGCGCTTGCGGCATAATCCTTGATGCCGACGAAGAAGAGAACCTTTTCGATTTGCGCCTCGTCGAGCCCCGCACCCTTGGTAAAATCGCCGGACTCATCCTTGCGACCGGGACCAAGCAGCAGCTTCACGCCCTCCGGCCCGAACTTGTCGAGCTTATCGATGGCACGCAGAACGTTGAGACGACGACCAGCATTCTCTTCGCCGCCAAGACCGATGGCTTCCATCACGCCATCCAGAACCTTGCGGTTATTGACACGGATGACATAGTCGCCGCGCTTGATGCCAAGGGCTTCCAGCGTATCGGCCATCATCATGCACATTTCCGAGTCCGCCTGGACGCCAGCGGCACCGACGGTATCGGCATCGAACTGCATGAACTGGCGGAAGCGACCCGGGCCGGGCTTCTCATTGCGGAAGACATAGCCTGCGCGATAGGTGCGGTAAGGCAGTTGGATCTCGTTGAAGTTTTCCGCGACGTGACGGGCGAGCGGCGCGGTCAGATCGTAGCGCAGACTCATCCACTGGTCGTCATCGTCCGTGAGAGAAAACACGCCTTCATTCGGGCGGTCGCTATCCGGCAGGAACTTGCCCAACGCATCGGTATATTCGAACAGCGGGGTTTCGACCGGATCGAAGCCGTAAAGCTCATAGACCTTACGAATCTTTTCGATCATCTCATTGGTGGCATGGATATCGGCAGCCGAACGATCCACGAAGCCGCGCGGCAGGCGTGCTTTCAGTTTCTGAGGCTTTTTTGCTTTTTCGCTCATGATGCCAGTCCAATTGTCTCTTGAAATCAAGCCGGTGTCTTAGAGGATGACGCCCCATGCGGCAAGGCCGGAGGTCCGCGGATTTGCTGGCCTTTGGCGCGAAAAACTGCTAAACGGGATACATGCATCCCAATCTCTTCGGGAGAGAACCGCATGAGCAAGCAAACCGCCATCCGTCTACCGGACGAGACCTATGAACGCCTGAAGGCGCTTTCCGAGCGCACCGGACGAACGTCGGCCTTTTACATCCGCGAGGCGATAGAAAAACATATCGAGGATATGGAAGATCTGTATCTGGCGGAAGAAGCGATGCGACGTATACAGCGCGGCGAGTCGAAGGTTGTGAGCGCCGAGGAGTTTTGGCGTGACCTGGACAATTGAATACGACATTCTCGTTCAGAAACAGATCAAGAAACTCGATCCACAAACGCGACGTCGCATTCGGTCATTTTTACACGACCGGCTGCTGCAACTCAACAGTCCGAGGCAAACGGGTGAAGCCTTGCAAGGCTCCGAACTCGGCAATTTCTGGCGCTACCGCGTCGGCGACTATCGTATCATCTGTGACATTCAGGATCAGAAGCTTGTCGTTCTCGTGGTCAAAATCGGTCATCGCCGGGAAGTCTACCGTTAATCCATGATCCTCGAAGCCCTGAACTATGCTGGCACATACTGGAAAACAGCGCCGGAATTTCGCCGGCATATCCGCTACTCTGTCAATCTGTGGGCGCGCGCCAATCGATGCGCGAAGCCGTGGGGACAGCATGAGGAAAACAGCAAGCGATTCATCCTATCGACGGCCTCGAAACTGAAACAACGACGTACCGCCGTCATTCTTGGTTCCGGCCTGTTGCGCGATGTGCCGTGGCGGCAACTCGCGGCAGGGTTCGATACGCTAGTGCTGGTCGATCTGGTGCATCTGGCGAGCGTGCGGATGAAGCTCTATGGCCGAAAATACCGCAATGTCGTTCTCAATAGCCGCGATCTCTCCGGCTATGATGCGCTGAAGACGAGCGGCGTGATCGAGCCGTTGAGCTTTCTGCGGCAAGTGCCATATCTCGATCTCGTCGTTTCCGCTAATCTCCTGTCGCAAATCGGCACCGGCGCGCGTCACCGGATAGAGCAGGACGGGGCAAGCGGCATGCCGCAGGACACGCTCCAACGCCTGATCCAGGCGCATATCGACGGTCTCTCCGGCCTGCCCTGCAAGGTCTGTCTTCTCACCGATACGAGTTTCGAGATCATCGACAAAAGCGGCAAAGTGCATCAGCAGGAAGACCTGCTGCATGGGGTGACTGTTCCAAATGTCGCGCATCAATGGGACTGGCCCGTTGCGCCCTTCGGCGAGGAAAGCAAGGACTATCAGATCCTTCACAGGGTCGTTGCCAGCGAGGTGAGATGAGCGCCATTTTCTGACCGCGATTGATGCGTTAGAGCGTTTCCTTGTTAAATGGCAACGTTCTGCCGGAGCAGGTTTTCGTCAGGGCAAAGGCGATCGGCGAAGGGCATACCCCAAGGTACGGTCGAGCCGATCGTCTTTGATCCTGGCGGAAAGATGCCCGGCCCTTTGGGTTGGTTGAAACGGGTCACCTGCTTGCCCGGACGGCTTGGCCGTATGCGTTGGCTACGACACCCGCCATCCGGACAATCAGTCGATCCCGTTTGAACCAACAGAACTGTTTCCATTTAACAAGGAAACGCTCTAAAGTAACCGCATGCGCTTGATGGTTCGTACATTGATGTTTCTTGCTTGCCTGATCTACGGCGCCATGCCGGCTACGGCGGCGATGGATATGTCCATGCCTGCTAGCGAGAACCCCTCATCCGGCATGGCCAAGAGTCATCCTGTCGATCACGACATGGCGGATGCTTCCGAAGACATGCGAGGCCAAAGCGCTCCCTGCCCGCATGAAAAGAGCATGACGCACGCGCCCTTCTGTGCTGCCTGTCTCGTTCTTCTGCCTTACCTTACCTTCGCGGAAAAAGGCCGACCGCCTCACGCCGCCCCGATACCGGGCTTGCAAGCAAGCCTCGTTGGCGATGCTCCTACGCCACCTCTTCCCCCTCCCCGTGTCTGATCCGATTTCGACATTCACGTTTCAATCGAAATTTCCGACAGAGGAAGGATATCCCATGTCTATCAAGATCATTTCCATCGCCGCCGCCTTCGGCGCGTTCATGGCGCTGCCCGCGCTTGCGCAGGACCACTCCGTTCATGCCGGCCACGCCATGCCCAAGCAGGAGGCCACGAACAGCGCCTCGACCAAAGCCTTCATGGAGGTTTCCAAAAAAATGCACGCGGCCATGGAGCAGGACTATACCGGCAATGCCGATGTCGATTTCGTCCGAGGCATGATCCCGCATCATCAGGGTGCGATCGATATGGCGAAGGTGCAATTGCAATATGGCAAGGACCCGGAAATCCGTAAACTCGCCGAAGAGGTGATCAAGGCGCAGGAAGCGGAAATCTCCATGATGAAAGAATGGCTGAAGTCGAAGGGTTACTGATCACGCAGTAGGTGTGTTTGGAGGGAGCGCCATCGGGCGCTTCCTCTTCTCGGCGACCTGTGGTCAAAGCCCCGTCAGACCCGCCTTGTAGCTTCCGGCAAACTCCCGGCTCAGACGCTCCAACTCCAGCGATGCGCGGCTTGGGTGCCGCTCCTTGTGCATGAGAAGCGAAAATTGGCGTGCAGGCAGGTCGATGCCGACGCGGGTGAGCAACCCCTGGCGCAGCATCAGTGCTGCGACGGACGCCGACACCACCGCAGCCGCGCCGCCTGCGCGCGCTGCCGCAACCACAGCCTCGTTGGATGGCAGTTCCAGCGTTACCTGCAGATCGGCAAGAGACATGCCCATGGCTTTCAACGCAGCTTCGAAGGCGGAGCGCGTACCCGAGCCCTGCTCGCGCAGCACCCATGTCGTTGAGCGAATATCCTGCGCTTTCAATTGCCGACCGTCCGAGAAAGGATGCAGCGGCCCGACCACGACGAGCAGTTTATCCGACACGATGGGGCGAACGGAGAGCGCCGGCTCATCGATATCGCCCTCGATGAAGCCGATCTCGGCGACACCCTTCAGGACTGCCTCCGTCACCGTGCGGGTATTGCCGACCTCAAGCGTGACCGTCACGCCGGGATAGAGCTGCTTGAACTGCATGAGAATGGATGGAAGCCAGTAGCTGGCAATTGTCTGGCTGGCGAAGACGCGGATTTCACCACGCGTCAGACCGCCCATTTCAGAAAGGATCAGTTCGGCGCTGCGCACGCGGTTCAAGGTAGAGCGCGCTTCGTCTAGAAAGACGCGACCGCTCTCCGTCAACTCGATACCACGACCGACGCGGTGGAACAGTTCGACATTGTAGTAAGCCTCAAGCGTTTTGATCGCGGAGCTGACGGCCGAGGGCGTCAGCCCGAGTGCTTCCGCAGCACGCGTCAGATGCTGTCTTTCCGCGACAGCAACGAAAATTCTCAATTGCTCAAACGTCATTTTCTATCATTCGATTTTGTCGAATAAAATATGCCATATTATTTGATGGAATGGAACGGACGTTCGTAAGATGATGATCATATGGCAAATCATCGTTCACTGACCTCATCCCTGTCCCTGTCGCGCTTCCCGTCAATTCGGTTGCTCCCTGGCATATTTTTATGCGGCGCCATCAGCGTCGCTGCGATCATTGCGCAGGAGGCGCAGGTACGCGGAGCCGGCCATGCCTGGCTTGGAGATCTGGTGATTGCGATCGTGTTCGGCGTGCTGCTCAAAAGCTTTACCAGGCTTCCGGAAGCGACGACGGTTGGTATAAAGTTCAGCGCCAAGACGCTGCTGGAGATCGCCGTTGTGCTTCTTGGCGCTTCGCTCAGCCTCTCAATTCTCAAAGGCGCTGGCGGCTTGCTGATTTTCGGTATCGCCATCATCGTTGCATTGTCGCTCGCCGGTAGCTACGCCATCAGCCGGATGATCGGTCTTGACTCTAAGCTTGCCATCCTCGTTGCCTGCGGCAATTCGATTTGCGGCAACTCCGCCATTGCGGCGGCTGCACCCGCCATCGGCGCGAAGGCTCAGGACGTGACCGCAGCCATCGCCTTTACCGCCGTCCTTGGCGTCGCAGCAGTCGTCATCATGCCGGCACTTCCCGCTCTCCTCTCAATGGATGCGATCCATTATGGCATGTTTGCGGGTATGACCGTCTACGCCGTACCGCAGGTTCTGGCTGCAACCGCACCGATGGGCGCGGTTGCGGTTCAGACCGGTACGGTGGTCAAACTCATCCGCGTGCTGATGCTGGGGCCCGTCGTCACCACGCTTTCGATCATCCATGGCCGTGGTGCGAGCGGTCGGCTCGATCTACAACGGATGGTGCCCTGGTTCATCATCGGTTTCGTGTTGATGATCATGGCCCGTTCCTTCGGCCTGATCCCAAATATTGCGCTGGCACCCATCAGCGGCCTTGCCAATGTGCTCACCATCATGTCGATGGCAGCCCTCGGTCTTTCGGTGGATATCCGCTCCCTGCGTCATGCGGGCGGCAAGGTCATCCTGGCTGCCACAGCATCGCTGCTACTTCTCTGCGCACTATCGGTCGGGCTGATCGCGATCGCCGGATAAGCCGCTTACGGTTGGCGTTCGACGGTGATCGTATAATTGGCACCGAGACCACGACGCGATGAACTCAAGACCAGGATGGGCCGGATCAGCCACTCGGTGTCTTCTTTCGGTGTGATCACCGTTGTGTTGTTGCCGGTGTCGCTGAAGAAGATCGCATCGTCGTCCGGTTTGCCGAAATCAAAAATCGCCATGACGACGAACTCGCTGCGGCTAGCGAGCGACACCTTCAGCGTTTCGCCGGCTTTCACCTTGAGACGATAGACTTCACCCCTGCCCTGGCGGGTCCAACCGTTCAGGCTCAGATTGCCGGAGGCCGGCATTTCGACGGCCTTCAACTGCTCCCCATCATCGAGCCACATGCCGTCGACGTTCCGCTGCTCGGCGACGACGGGCGCCGCAACAGAAAAGAAAAGAAGGCTGGCAAGGGTGCATTTGATAAATGTCTTCAAGGCCGTACGAACTCCTGCCGCAGCGCTTCGATTCGGGGGCGACAATGGCAGCCCTCTATGTGGTCGTTGACCATGCCCATGGCCTGCATGAAAGCATAGACGGTGGTGGGCCCGACAAAACTCCAGCCACGCTTCTTCAGGTCCTTCGACAGTCGAATGGAGGCTGGCGTCGTCGGATTGGCGCGCAGGGTTGCGTAGTCGAAGACATCCGGGCGCTCGTCCTGCTTGGGCTCGAAGCTCCAGAAATAGCGCGCCAGCGTGCCGAATTCATCGCGAAGGGCGACGGCGCGCTTGGCATTGTTGATGGTTGAAACGATCTTGCCGCGATGACGCACGATGCCTTTGTCGGCAAGGCAGCGCTCTATATCGGCGTCGGTGAAGGCTGCGACCTTCTCGAAATCGAAGCCAGCGAAGGCGGCGCGAAAGCTCTCGCGCTTGCGCAGGATTGTCAGCCAGGAAAGACCGGACTGAAATCCTTCAAGACAGATCTTCTCAAACAATCGCTTGTCGTCGGTGACAGGGTGGCCCCACTCGTCATCATGGTAGCGGCGGTAATCTTCCAGTCCCTGCTGCCAGAAGCAGCGGACCTTGCCATCCTCGCCCGTCAACAACCCGTCTTCACTCATGTGGCACCGTCTCTTTCAGCCCGGTTCTTACCATTGATTCACCTTGTTTTAAAACCGCCTGCTAACCTTATCGAAAGGTTTCAGCAAAATAGCGATTTCGACCGAAGTCTCTTTACCATTCGCTGGTCTGCACGTGCGAACGTGACGATCATTTTCCGGTGTCATGTAAAAGAGTCCACCCGATGTCGATGAAAACCATCTTTCTAGCGTTGAGCGCCGTGTGTGCCGCTCTCACTCCGGCAATGGCAAATGACCGTTACCGCGAGCGCCCGCCGATCGTCGTCAGCCCTGATCTGACAGCGCCGTGGGTAACACAGATGGGTCGTGGCGATGTGCGTCCGGTCGTCTATCCGCAACCGCCACAGCGCCAGCCGCTTTTCCAGCGCCGCGGCGTGCAGCAGCGTCCTCAGGCCGTGGCTGCAAGACCAAATGCGCCGCGTGTGAGGATCGACCCGCAGTTCCTGCCGCAGATCGTTAATTACGACACGAAAGAAGCACCCGGCACGATCGTCATCGATACGCCGAACCGACTGCTCTATCTCGTCATGGAGGGTGGCAAGGCACGCCGTTACGGTGTGGGCGTCGGCAAGCCGGGCTTCGAGTGGGCGGGAACGCACGCAATCACCCGCAAGACGGAGTGGCCGACCTGGACTCCACCGAAGGAAATGATCACGCGCGAAGCCGCCAAGGGTCATTATCTTCCGGCCTTCATGGAAGGCGGACCGGAAAACCCGATGGGCGCGCGCGCAATGTATCTGGGCTCGACGCTCTACCGCATCCACGGCACCAACCAGCCATGGACCATCGGCAGCAACAATTCGTCCGGCTGCATCCGCATGCGCAACGAAGATGTCACTGACCTTTACGAGCGCGTGAAGGTCGGCACGAGGGTTATTGTGATCTGATAGCAACGCCTGGCTGTAAGTTTGATTTAAGACACCATCACGCTTCACACTTCTACTTGCGAGCTTCGGCGGAACGGCTAAATTGATTTCACAAGCTTGGCGGGGGATGCCAGGGGGAACGGTAAGCGCTTTTAGCAGCAACCGAAGAAAAACGAGCGGCTCAGCCGCTCGTTTTTTGTTTCAGGCTTAACTTCGGTGGCTTTTGACCGCCATAGGCCCAGTCCAGCAGCTCGACCGTATGCAGGATCGGCATCGGAGTGCCGGTGGCGATCTGCGTCATGCAGCCAATATTGCCAGTTGCGATGATATCGGCCTTGGTGGCCTCGATGTTCTTAATCTTGCGCGCCTTCAACTGGCCAGAAATCTCCGGCTGCATGATGTTGTAGGTCCCGGCAGAGCCACAGCAGAGATGTCCCTCTGCGGGATCACGCACGACGAAGCCCGCATGTTTCAACAATAGCTTCGGCGCCATCGTGATTTTCTGGCCATGTTGCATTGAGCAAGCAGAGTGATAGGCTACCGATAGCCCGTTACGTTCCAACACCGGCAAATCGAGTGTCGACAGATATTCCGTTATGTCCTTTGCCAAAGCGGAAACGCGCGCTGCCTTTTCCGCATATTCCGGATCGAGCCGCAGCATATGGGCATAATCCTTGATCGTTGTGCCGCAGCCGGATGCGGTGATGACAATCGCGTCGAGCCCGCCCTGTTCCACCTCGCGCATCCAGATATCGACGTTTTGGCGGGCGAAAGCGAGCGCCTGTTCTTCGCGCCCCATGTGATGGACCAGCGCACCGCAACAGCCCTCCCCATTCGGTGCGACCACCTCGATACCCAGACGGGTCAGGAGCCTGACAGTAGCCTTGTTGATGCCCGGGTCGAGAACCGGCTGAGCACAGCCGGTCAGGATTGCGACCCGGCCTCGCTTCTGCCCTTCAGCGGCGGGAGCGGAATGCCAAGCAACAGGCGGCGCGGAAATCGAATTGGGTGCGAGATCGAGCATGGCGGCGAGCGGCTTCAATGCCGAGACCTTGCGCAGGAGCGGTGACAGCGGGCGCCCGATTTTCGCAAGCTTCAAAGCCAGCCTGAAGCGTGCGGGATAGGGCAGGATGGCGGCCAGCAGGCCGCGGATCAACCGGTCCATCAGCGGGCGCCGATAGGTCTTTTCGATATGGACGCGCGCGTGATCCACCAGATGCATGTAATCCACACCCGACGGACAGGTGGTGGTGCAGGCAAGACAGGACAGGCACCGGTCGATATGTGTCACCACCTCGCGGTCGGCAGGACGGTCGTTCTCCAGCATATCCTTGATGAGATAGATGCGCCCACGCGGGCTATCTAGCTCGTTGCCGAGCGTGACATAGGTGGGACAGGTGGCGGTGCAGAAGCCACAATGCACGCATTTACGCAGGATCTTTTCAGACTCGGCAACATGCGGATCGGCCAGTTGTTCAGCCGTGAAGGAGGTTTGCATGATCAGATCCCCATTCTGCCTGGATTGAAGAGCCCCGCCGGATCGAGCTTGTGCTTGATACGTTGAGACAGCGCTGATTCGACCGCATTCAAGGGCTCGAAAGCCGGAACCGTTCGTCGCACATTATCCGCTGCACGAAGGAGCGTCGCGTGCCCGCCGCCGAGCGAACGGATGTAACCGCGCAGCAATTGCGCCTCCGGATCGGCTTCCATCTGCATCCACACAAGCCCACCCTGCCAGTCATAGAAGGCATCAATGCCTGCCTCCAGACGGAGCGCGGCGACCAGCTTGTGGCCCTGTGAGGGCGCAATCGACACCCGCCAGAGCGGCTTGGACGCGTTGCCCGCGTACGGCGCTACATCGCGGATTTCCTGCCAGAGTGTGCGGCTCTCGCCGCGCTCAAGAGAAGTCATTGTGCCGAAGGATGCCAGAAGCGTCTTCAGCTTTTGCGATCTCGCCTCGACCGAGGCTGCAAGCCCCTCTAGTCGAAGCACGGTCGCGGCACCTTCGGGAAGTTGCCCATTGAGGAAGCGAAACCTAACACTTTCCGGCAGATGCGCCGCTCCGGAGATTTCGAGGCTGGTTGCCATCGCCGCTGCCATAGCATTGGCCGCTGTCTCATCTTCCAGCCCCGAAATAACAAGCGTCACTTCAGCAGGCGGAACCGGCAACACGCGGAAGGTCACCTCCGTCAGCAAACCGAGCGTGCCGTAGGAGCCCGCAAGAAGCTTGACGAGGTCTAGACCGGTGACATTCTTCATCACTCGCCCACCGGCCTTGATCGCCTCGCCGCTGCCATTGACGAAGCGGATACCGAGCAGACTGTCTCGCGCAGCACCGGCCACATAACGGCGCGGACCAGAGACATTGGCTGCAAAAACGCCGCCAATGGTGGGTTCGCCTGTCGTGCCCATGATAGCGCGATGATCCATGGGCTCGAAGGCCATCATCTGCCTGGCCTCGGTCAAGGCGGCCTGCACGTCGGCGGTTGGCGTCCCGGCCTTGACGGTCATCACCATCTCGGCGGGATTATAAGAAACGATGCCGCTCAAGGCTCGCGACGATAATGCCGCATCTGCCTGTACGGGATTGCCAAAGCCAGCACGCGTATTGCCACCGATGATGGCGATCGGACGTCCTGCTTCTGCGCGTTCACCAATGATACCTGCCGCCTCTAATTCCGATTGGGGCGTAAAAATGGGGTATGCGGTTTCCATCAAGCTCTGCTCTCCAAAGGGAAGACCTTGGACGGGTTCAATATCCAGTCTTCGTCAAAGGCGGCGCGAACTGCCATCTGCTGCGCCAGATCGGCGTCTGAATATTGATGCCGCATCAAATCGCGCTTCTCGATGCCGACACCATGCTCCCCGGTCAGACAGCCGCCTGCATCGACGCAGAGTTTAAGTATCTGGTTGCCCGCCTCTTCGGCGCGCGCCGCATCGTCTGGATCATTGGCGTTGAACAGGATCAGTGGATGCATGTTGCCATCACCGGCATGGAAAACGTTGGCGACGCGAAGGCCGAGCGCGTCGGTGATCTCGCTCGTCTTCTTCAGCACATGAGAAAGCTGGCTGAGCGGCACCGTGCCATCCATGCAGATATAATCGGCAATCCGGCCAGTTGCACCGAAAGCGGATTTCCGGCCCTTCCAGATCGCAGCCGCCTCCATCGCCGACTGACACTCGCGCACGGTCTTCACTGCATGCTGGCGAGCAATTGCGACGATATCGGCCAGCATGGCATCCATCTCATCTTCAGAGCCCTCAACCTCGACGATCAAGAGCGCGCCGACATCGAGCGGATAACCTGCGTGGGCAAAAGCCTCACAGATTTCGATGGCCGGCTTGTCCATGAACTCGATCGCCACAGGAATGATCCCGGAACCGATAATGTCGGCCACGCAGGAACCAGCCTCTTCCGAGCTTTCGAAACCGAAGAGCACCGGGCGCGCGCCTTCGGGCTTGGCGATCAGGCGCACCGTGGCTTCGGTGACGATGCCGAGTTGACCTTCCGAGCCACAGACGAGACCCAAAAGATCATAGCCTGATGCGTCGAGATGCTTACCGCCAAGTTCCAGCACCGTGCCATCCACCAGCACCATTTTCACCCCAAGCAGATTGTTGGTGGTGACACCATATTTCAGGCAATGCGCTCCACCGGAATTCATGCCGATATTGCCGCCGATAGTGCAGGCCAATTGCGAACTCGGATCGGGCGCGTAGAAGAACCCTTGCGGACTGGCTGCATCGGAAATGGAGAGGTTGGTGACACCTGCTTGGACGGTTGCGGTGCGGTTGAACAAGTCCAGTTCAAGGATCGAAGACATTTTCGAGAGGCCGATCACCACCGCATCTTCCTGCGGGATCGCACCGCCGGAGAGCGACGTACCGGCACCTCTTGGAACGACGGGTATGCCGTAGCGATGACAGTATTTCAAAACAGCGGAGACCTGCGCCGTGTTTCTTGGAAGCGCTACAGCCAATGGCAGCCTGCGATAGGAAACAAAGGCGTCCGTCTCGAAAGGTACGAGCTCTCTCGGCTCGTGGACGAGACACTCGGGGGGAAGCAGATCGGCAAGATCGGCAATGATCCTTCCCCGGCTGGAGAGCACAGAGGCGCGTGGCTTCAAGAATTCTATTGCTTGTGACATGATTTGCCGATGCCTCCCTCATCTCACCCATCCTATGCGGAGTTTAGGCCTTGGTGGCAAGCTGCGCAAATGCTAGAGATTATTTCCAATTTGGAAAGAATGGCTGGGACCGATGACAAATCTTGGTGATCTCGAGGTCTTTGCCAGCGTTGCTGCCTCCGGCAGCATGTCGGTGGCAGCGAAGGAACTTGGCTACTCGCCCGCCGTGATTTCAAAGCGCATCAAGCGTCTGGAGGAAAAGCTCGGCGCGCGGCTGTTTCAGCGCACGACACGCCAGATCTCGCTAACAGAGGCGGGCCAGGGATTTCATCAGAGAATTCTATCCGTCCTGGAAGGGCTGGAGGAGGCGGAAGACTTCGTCTCAGGCCGGTCAAACTCTCTGGCCGGAACGTTAAAAGTGTCAGCCTCCACCTCGTTCGGGCGAATGCATGTGGCACCGCATCTCAAAGGCTTCATGGACAGGCATCCATCGCTCTCCATCAACCTGACGCTCAGCGACGACTTCATCGATATCGTTGCTGGTGGCTACGATCTCGCCATCCGCATTGCCGATCTCTCGGATTCCAGCCT
Organism: Rhizobium sp. 22-785-1; assembly: GCF_053521965.1. Classification (NCBI taxonomy): domain Bacteria; kingdom Pseudomonadati; phylum Pseudomonadota; class Alphaproteobacteria; order Hyphomicrobiales; family Rhizobiaceae; genus Rhizobium; species Rhizobium sp. 22-785-1. Next base: position 116,013 of record NZ_JBNWDI010000002.1, read on the forward strand.
TGTCGCACGACGGCTTGCACCTGTCCGCCGCGTGCTGTGCGCCTCGCGATCCTATGTTGAGGAACACGGGCTGCCCGACACCATTGAGGATTTGAAGAACCATCGCTGCCTACCAGCACACAACAACGATCTTTGGCGGCTGGAAGGACCGGACGGAGCGTTCAATTTGCGCCCTGAAGGCCTGCTTGTGACCAATTCGTCGGAGGTGATACGCGAGGCGGTAATTTCCGGGCTTGGCATTGCGCTGCGATCCACCTGGGATATCGGGCCGGAGTTGAAATGCGGCGCGCTCATTCAGGTGCTTCCGGCCTATGAAGGATCGAAGAACGTGGCACTCTCGGCGGTCTATTCCAGTCGCCGGTTCCTGCCAGCGAAGGTTCGTCTCTTCATTGATTATCTGGCGAACCTCTATGGTCCCGTTCCCTACTGGGACACGGATGCATTTTAGGGTCAAAACCTGATCAGAATAGGAATCTCGGTCTAATGCGGAGCGTCCGCCGCGTGGTGCTTGCGGATATTGCGCACCACCCACCATACGCCGATCACGGCAATGGGAACCGATGCGCCGGTGATCACGGCCGGATCGATCGGCAGCAGGTCATGCGTCACTGCCTTGGTGAGATAGCCGATCAGCCCGACGACGTAATAGGATATGGCAGCGACAGAAAGGCCTTCGACTGTTTGCTGCAGCCGCAATTGCATGGCAGCACGCCTGTTCATATTGTTTAAAAGCACGCTGTTCTGCCGCTCCAGCTCGACATCGATCCAGCTGCGCACCAGCGATGTGGCACGATACAGCTTTCGAGACAGGTTGGCCTGGCGTTCCTCAACCGACTGGCAGGTGCGCATGGCAGGCGCCAGCCGCCGTTCCAGAAAGGTGGCCATCGTTTCGTGCCCATGGATCGGCGTTTCAGCCAGTGTGCGAATGCGCTCGCGGACAATGACGTCATAGGCGCGGCTTGCGCCGAAGCGATAGAGGCTAAGCGCCGCGTTGGCCTCCAGTTCTGCTGCAAGGCGGGTCATTTCGGCCAGAAGCGCATCGGCTTCTTCTCGCGCACCGTTCTTCATCCGCTGCGTGATCGCGGTCAAACCGTCTTCTATACGACGGATTTCCGGCGACAGTGTCTGAGCCAACGGCAATCCGAGCATGGCGAGCGTCCGGTAGGTTTCGATGTCCAGCAGACGCTGCACGATACCCCCACGCGCCGAATCGGTCAGGCCTCTGTCGAGCAGAAGAAACTGCGTCAGCCCATCGCGATCCTGCCGAAAGTCGGTAAGGATGGACGCCTGCCCTTCGCGAACGGTGCTGTGGCATAGACTGATCGGATCGAAATGGCTTTCTGCGTTGGCGGTTTCCGGTCCATCGTCACGAATTTCGAGCCTGACCGCAGAGATCAGTGAGCCGGGGGGCGAAAAGCCATCTCCAAAAGGATCGCCAACGATCTCGCCGCCAACCTTCTCCGGCGCCGGCCCATCCCAGAACCAGGTAGAGAACTCGGTATGTCTTTCCCATCTGAGCGTGCCCAGGCCGCAAGGCATGGCGTGGTGACGGGCATCGCGTTCCGGTGGCGCGACACCACGGCTACGCGACATTTCCGCAATCGCCGAATGATGTACGGAGGCGCCACCATCCATCATGAAGGCCAACTGGATGATAATGCGTGACGAGCCGAGCAATACGGTCGGCCTCGCATGAATTTCCCCTAGCGCCAATGACCTCTCCGGCGCACTGGCAAATGCAAATCGTCCCCTCGCCATCAGCCCTCTCCGTCTCAATCATACAGATTTATCAAATCGCAAGCCGCATGGGCAGATGCCGAGTTGCCGCAGGCGAATTGCTAAAACACCCCTTGCCCAGAGATATAGTCTTTGGCGACTGAAGAAAGAAAATCCTATTAACGCAATTTTTCCGGGAACTTTATCAACTTTGAAACGTTCTTGACGGGTTATTGGAAAATTCTACCAAGATGGGACGCTATGACTACCACGAGCGAAACTGAACGCTATCCGCGGATAGCACTCATATCGACGCATGGCTACGTCGCCGCACACCCGCCGCTTGGCGCAGCCGACACGGGAGGACAGGTCGTTTATGTCCTCGAACTTGCAAAAAAACTCGGTCAACTCGGCTACACGGTCGATCTATACACCCGCCGCTTTGAGGACCAGCCAGAGATCGATGAGGTGGACGAACGTGTTCGCGTCGTGCGCATTCCCTGCGGCGGAAAGGAATTCATTCCGAAGGAATATCTCCACCGCCACCTTCTGGAGTGGTGCGAAAATGCGCTGCGCTTCATCAAGAAAAACGCCCTCACCTACTCCTTCATCAACAGCCACTACTGGGATGCGGGCGTGGCCGGCCAGAGGCTGTCTGAAGCGCTGAAGATCCCGCATCTTCACACGCCACACTCGCTCGGTATCTGGAAAAAGCGCCAGATGGAAACCGACTACCCGGAGAAGGCGGATACGTTCGAACTCGAATTCAACTTCAAGGAACGCATCCAGCACGAGCTGATCATCTACCGTAGCTGCGATATGGTGATCGCCACGACGCCGGTACAGCTCGACGTGCTCCTCGAAGACTATGGACTAAAGCGCAAGCAGGTCCACATGATCCCACCGGGATATGACGACAACCGCTTCTTCCCCGTATCGGAAGCCTCACGGCAGATGCTGCGCCAGCGCTTCGGCTTCAGGGGCAAGACCGTGCTGGCACTGGGAAGGCTCGCGACAAACAAGGGTTACGACCTACTGATCGACGGCTTTTCAGTTTTGGCCGAGCGTGAACCCGATGCGCGCCTCCATCTTGCCGTCGGCGGCGAGAATATGGACAACCAGGAAACTACGATCCTCAATCAACTCAGGGAGCGAGTGAAGGAACTCGGAGTTGAGGAGAAGGTCGATTTCTCCGGTTACGTCTCAGACGAGGATTTGCCCGATATCTATCGGGCAGCCGATCTTTTTGTTCTGTCGAGCCGCTACGAGCCTTTCGGCATGACGGCGATAGAGGCTATGGCGAGTGGTACGCCCACGGTCGTTACGATCCACGGCGGACTGTTTCGCGCCGTGAGCTACGGGCGTCATGCACTTTTCGCCGACCCCTTCGACAAGGAAGATCTCGGCATTACAATGATGAAGCCGTTCAAGCATGAACGCCTTTACGGACGACTGTCACGCATGGGCGCGCACAAGGCCCGCAGCCTGTTTACCTGGACCGGCATTGCCCAACAGTTGCTCTCGGTCATCGAAGGGCGTCCGATAATGCCCGTGCTGGAAGAGTCCGATTGGGCCGAACCATGGAATGATGGCGATTGAAACCTGTAAGGCTTTTTTCCTCCGATCTCGACGGGACTCTCGTCGGCAATAACGAGGCGACGGCACGCTTTCGCGATTACTGGCATTCGCTTCCGGATGCCGAACGCCCGCTGTTGGTTTTCAACAGCGGTCGACTGATCGATGATCAACTCGATCTGATCGAGACAGTGCCGCTGCCCCGCCCCGACTACATTATCGGCGGCGTGGGCACGATGCTGTTCTGCTCCAATGACCCGACACTGTCGAAAGATTATGTGTCTTTCCTCGGATCGGGGTTCGACCCGCATGAAATTGCCCGCGTGATGCAAGGTGTGCCCGAGATCCGTCGACAGCCTGATCAGTATCAACATGGACTGAAGTCGAGTTGGTATCTACACGACGCGGATCAAGGGATGTTGACCGACATCGAGCGGCGTTTGAGTGACAATGGAATCATGGCGCGTATCGTCTATTCCAGCGATCGCGATCTCGACATCCTGCCGCGCGCAGCAGACAAGGGTGCGGCAATTCGCTGGCTTTGCGATCGGCTCGGCATTGAGCTTGGTGAAACCGTCGTAGCAGGCGACACGGGAAACGACCGTGCTATGTTCGAACTCCCTGAAGCCAGAGGCATCGCCGTCGGCAACGCGCTTCATGAACTGAAATCCTACGCAACCGGAAGACACAATGTAGTGATTTCGGTTGAAGCAGAAGCGGATGGCGTTATATCGGGACTAAAACACTGGATGAACCCTGCCACCATGCATCAGTAATTACAAAAATACTGGTGCAAGAGCAGCAAATCCGCATTGACCCGACTCCTTCGGAAAGAGAAAATGAAACTTGCCGAACACGGATCGGCTCGAGATTTCATTCACGTTCTTCGAAAGGAATACTTAGCGTTGAAGCTCCTGAGCCGATTGGCCAAAGATGTCAGCTTGATGCTGCGTCGTCCCCCACGCCAGCAATATGGCGCCATCTGCCACCGCCGTAACAAACACAATGGCGATGTGGAGGTGCTGTTGCTGACCAGCCGGGACACAGGTCGGTGGGTTATCCCCAAGGGTTGGCCAATGCAGGGCAAGAAGGCTCATGCAGTTGCCGAGCGCGAGGCCTTCGAAGAGGCTGGCGTCCGGGGCAACACACAGAAAGAGCCTTTCGGATTTTTCCACTATGAGAAGAAGCTGAAAAACGGTGTGAAGGTTACCTGTCTTGTTCAGGTTCACCTTCTGGAAGTGACGGATCTTATCAAAAACTTTCCCGAGAAGGAAAGCCGGACACTCGAGTGGGTTTCGCCTGAGGAGGCGCAAAAGCGGGTCAACGAGACCGAGCTGAAGCAGCTTTTCGTCGTATTCGGCAAACAGATGGCTCGGGGAACGCCGTCGGCCCTGCAACACGCTGTCGGCTCTCAATGACGACGATGTGGTGCCACTACGACAGGCACTCGCGACCATTGGCGCCATAGAGCGTTTCCATGGCGCAATCACCTGAAAATCGCAAAAAACCAACGCTCGACAAGGATCTCGACAAGATGACCCGCGTCGAGGAGGCGGTCAATCATCTTGGCCAGCGATTGGTAGCACCGGGCGCTGCACTTCTGTTCCTGGTCGTGACCGCGCTGGTCGCCAGTTCCTATGCCGGCAGTACGCCAGGCGCGGTCATCACGCTCGCCGCAGCCATCATCGGCGCCTATATGGCGATGAATATCGGCGCCAAGGACGTTGCCAACAATGTGGGACCGGCCGTCGGCTCAAAGGCACTGCCGCTGACCGCTGCTCTCATCATCGCCGCAATCTGTGAAATCTTCGGTGCGCTCGTCACCGGTGGTAATGTTGTCGAGACGATTGCCAGCGGCATCGTCGATGTCAGAACCGTACCAGACCCGCATGTCTTTGCCTGGGCGATGCTCGGAGCCATCCTAGCAGCCGCTCTTTTGGTCAATATTTCCAACCTGCTCAAGGCGCCAATTTCTACCACGCACAGCATCGTTGGCGCGGTGGCAGGTGCCGGCACCGCAGCCTTCGGCATTGGTGCGGTGGACTGGACGTCGCTGCTCGGCATTGCGCTGACCTGGGTGCTCACCCCATTCATCAGCGCCTTCTTTGCCATCGCCCTTCTCGCATTCATCAAGGAGTTCATCATCTATCGCGATGACAAGATCGCCGCAGCCCGCAAATGGGTACCGGTGCTGCTTGGCGTGATGGGAGGAGTGATGACCTCCTATCTGATGCGCTTCGGGCTGCATCGGGTCATCGATGTTCCAACCGGCGTATCGCTCGCAGCAGGTCTTTCCGTTGGCCTCATCGGCTGGCGCCTTTGTATTCCGCTCATCCGCAACCAATCCGAGGGTCTGGAAAATCGCAATCAATCGCTTCGCACGCTGTTTCAATGGCCGCTGATTTTCGCAGCAGCACTTATGTCCTTCGGTCACGGCGCCAATGATGTGTCCAACGCTATCGGGCCAGTGGTCGCCATCGTGCGTGCGGATTATGGCAACCTAACCGAGGTTTTTGCACCGGCACCGCAATGGGTCATGCTGATTGGTGCTTTCGGGCTGTCTTGCGGCATCCTGCTGTTTGGACCGCGCCTGATCAGGCTCGTCGGCGAGCAGATCACCAAGCTTAACCCGATGCGTGCCTTCTGCGTGTCCACCTCGACGGCACTCACCGTTCTCACAGCCTCGCATTTCGGCATGCCGGTCAGCACAACGCATACTGCAATTGGCGCTGTCTTCGGGGTCGGCTTCTTTCGCGAGTGGTATACGCAGCAGGGCCGAAAGCAACAGGAAGCGCTGCGAAAGAGCCTTGCGCCAGCCAATTCTTCCGCGGACGAACCAGACGAAAACACCTCGGAGACGCGGCGGCGTTATCTTGTCCGCCGGTCGCATTTTATGACGATCATCGCCGCCTGGGTCGTAACGCTGCCAGCAAGTGCGGCCTTGGCAGCAACGCTCTACGCAATCATGCATCTTCTGTTTATATGAGCGGACAGATCATCAACCTATCGAAGTACCAACATGCGCGCCAATTTCAGAATGCAGCGGCTTTTCGTCAGCCAGTCCTTGCGGCTCGGCGAGCCCGTGGAAGCAGACAGCTACCAGTTCAACTACCTCGCTAATGTACTGCGCATGGGCGATGGCTCAGAAATCCTCCTCTTCAACGGTCGCGATGGAGAATGGAAGGCCAGCCTGTCATTCCCAACGCGCAAGAAGATCGTGCTGAGACCTTTCGAAGAGACACGGCCTCAGCCGGAAACACCCGACCTGCATTATATCTTTGCGCCGCTGAAGACCGGACGCATGGACTATCTCGTGCAGAAAGCGGTGGAAATGGGTGCCGGCTTTCTGAGGCCGGTTTTCACTCAGCATGTACAGGGCAAGATCACCAATCTCGACAAGCTCAGGGCAAACGTCATCGAAGCTGCGGAACAATGCGGTATTCTGGCCGTGCCGGAGGTCGAAGAACCTGTCCGGCTGAAAGACCTGCTTGAAAGCTGGTCGCCTCACCGCCGTATCATCTATTGCGATGAAGGCGATACCGGGCAAAATCCCCTGCCCGCGCTTCGAGCGATCAACGAAAAGCAACTGGCCCTTCTCGTCGGACCGGAGGGCGGCTTTTCAGAGGAGGAAAGGCAGTTGCTGCGCAGCAAGGCCTGGGTGACGCCCATACCACTCGGACCCCGCATATTGCGGGCCGATACGGCAGCGGTCGCAGCGCTTGCAGTCATTCAGGCAAGCATCGGCGACTGGGAATAATCCAGCGGAAGATGTCGCGCTCGTACAAATTTCCGGCATGAATTCATGCTTAAAAGAAATTCATTTGCTTGCACCGTGGCGGCACCCTATCAGCGATGGCAACATCGCTGCGCAGGCGGCAAAGACAACAAGGTAATTTCATGGCCCGCGACACCACTGACCAGACGCCGATTTCCTCCGTACAGGAACTGACAGACTATCTGGCCGAAGGCTGCAAGCCGAAAGAGAAATTCCGGATCGGTACGGAGCACGAGAAGTTTGCCTTTTTCCGTGATGGCAACAAGCCAGTACCCTATTTCGGTGAGGCCAGCATCTCCGCACTGCTGAAGGGCATGCAGGAAAAGCTCGGCTGGGAGCCGATCATGGATGGGCACAATATCATCGGCCTTGGCGAACCGAGCGGCATGGGCGCAATTTCCATCGAGCCCGGCGGCCAGTTCGAGCTGTCCGGCGCGCCGTTGGAAAATCTGCACGAGACCTGTCGGGAATCCAACCAGCACCTGGCGACCTTGCGCGAGATCGCCGAACCGATGGGCATTCGATTCCTCGGCGTGGGCGGCAGCCCGCTCTGGACATATGGTGAAACACCGCAGATGCCGAAGTCGCGCTATGCGATCATGACCAACTACATGCCCAAGGTCGGCACCAAGGGTCTGGACATGATGTACCGGACCTGCACCATCCAGGTTAATTTGGACTTCTCCTCGGAAGAGGACATGCGCCGCAAGATGCGCGTTTCGATGAAGCTTCAGCCACTTGCAACCGCGCTTTTTGCCTCGTCGCCCTTTACCGAAGGCAAGCCGAACGGGCTGCTCTCCTGGCGCGGCGATATCTGGCGCGACACCGACAACCAGCGTTCCGGCGTTCTTCCTTTCACGTTCAAGCCGGATTTCGGCTTCAAGGACTATGTCGAATGGGCGCTGGACGTGCCGATGTACTTCATCGTGCGCGACGGCAAATATCGCGACTGTACCGACATCACCTTCCGCCAGTTCATGGCGGGCGCGCTGAAGGGTGTGATTGCCGACTGGGAACCCAATCTGGGTGACTGGACGAACCATCTCTCCACGCTGTTCCCGGACGTGCGTCTCAAGCGTTTCCTCGAAATGCGCGGCGCCGATGGCGGTCCATGGCGGCGCATCTGTGCGCTGCCGGCCTTCTGGGTCGGCCTCCTCTACGACGACGATGCTTTGGCTGCAGCCGACCAGTTCACCGCGGACTGGAAAGTGGATGATGTGATCGCGCTTCGCGATGCCGTTCCAACGGCAGGCCTGAAGGCGACGATCGCGGGACGCGACCTGCTGGACGTGGCACGCGACGTTGTAGCGATATCCCGCAAGGGCTTGCAAAGCCGGGCGCGACTGAACCGTGATGGACAGGATGAAAGCGTCTTCCTCTCACCGCTGGAAGAGGTTCTTGCCAAAAAGGCGACGCTCGCAGACGACATGCTGGCGCTCTACCATGGCCGCTGGCAGCAGTCGGTTCTGCCCGTATTCGAAGACTATCAGTATTAAGTGCGCTGCCCTCACGGGCAGCGGCGCGACATTCACGATCCGGACGAAAAAAAGCCCGGTGCGGCTTGGGACCTGACACCGGGCAAAGGCAGGGCTATTGGCAATCACCCTGCGGGGAAACTTGATGCCGGGATCCCGTTCTCGGCATGGGACGTCACGGCTTGCGAAGCCGCGTAAATCGCGTACCTGAATGGGTCCTGGCCGCCCGCGCCAGATGCATACTTGGATCATCTAGAAAGCCGGCCTCCAGCGCGCTCACCACATCGCCACGCGTCAGTCCGATATCTGTGAGCTGCTGATCGGTCATGTCCGTCAGCTTGTTCACGGCCATACGGTTCATGATGGAACGCGCGAGTTTCGCCACGCGATTGAGAGCCACGTTCCAACGCGTCTCAATCGAGACTCCGGGGGCGACAATCTGCAATTCCATTTTCCGTTCTGCCGTGCGCATGACAAGGTCCTTCCGATTGGGCACGTAAATATATTGCTTCATGCTCTCGCACGAAGACACTGGTGAGGTTGAGGCCGCCGCTCGAAAGCGTTGACCGGGTTGATCGGATGTCTTGAGCGTCAAAATGTCGCAAGTCTATTGATCAGTCCAACGAATGTTTCTAATGTCAGATATCAATTGCTCTTATGGATGGCCGCTTTGACCGCTCCGCTCGATATTGACCAGCTTCATACGTTCATCGCCATTGTTGATACGGGCAGCTTCACCAAGGCCGCGGACAGGGTATTCAAGACACAATCGGCAGTCTCGATGCAGATGCGAAGGCTCGAAGAGCGGCTAGGCAAGCAGCTTTTCGCCAAGGACGGGCGTGGCAACAGGCTGACGGCGGAGGGTGAGAAGCTGATGCATTATGCTCGCCGTATTATCCGCCTTAACAACGAGGCGGTTGCAGCCTTCGATGACAACCGGCTGGAAGGGACGTTACGCATTGGCACGCCTGATGATTATGCCGACCGCTACATGCCCGAGATCATAGGACGCTTTGCCAAGACGCATCCGAATGTCGAGCTCTATATCGTTTGCGAGCCGTCGATCAGCCTTGCGGAGAAGATGGCGCGAGGCGAACTCGACATCGCGCTGGTGACGCATAATCCACGGACGCGAGTATCGGATATCGTACGTACCGAGCCTCTTTGCTGGGTCACGTCGGCAAACCATCCCTTGCGCGATGATGCGCCCGTGCCGCTCGCTGTCGGGCGACGCGATTGCCACTGGCGGCAGCTTGCCTGCTCGGCTCTCGATGCTGATGGCCGGGATTATCAAGTCCTGTTCACCAGTTGGTCTTCCACCGTGATTGCCGCTGCCGTCCTTGCCGGCATGGCGGTCTCGGTTTTGCCGGAATCAACACTTCGAACGGGCATGCGGGTGCTGACGTCGGCCGATGGCTTTCCGCCTCTGCCGCCGGTACAGATCGGCCTGATGAAGCGTCCCGGGCTGTCGCCCTCGCTCATCAATGCCATCACCGATCACATCACTGCGTGCCTCGACAATATCACGCTCAGCCCTCTCCCTGAGGAGTTGGACTCACGCGTGAAGATGCTGCCCGGTATGCAAAAGCTCAAATCCACCTACGTCGCACCGGGCTGGTAAGCTCTCGCGCCTCTTTCTTGGTTGATAATTCCAGCTTTCGAAGATGAGCTTTTATTGATAGGAAACTCCTATCATGCTTACGCTTAGACAGATGCGATATTTCGACTGCCTCGCACGCACCCTGCATTTCGGCAAGGCGGCGGCCGAAGCCCATATCAGCCAGCCGGCGCTTTCCGTGCAGATCATGGATATGGAGGAGCATCTCGGTGTCAAACTTGTGGAGCGCAGTCGCGGCGATATCACCATCACCCCCAAAGGCGACGAGGTCTTGCAGCACGTGCGGGCCATTCTTCTGGAGGTGGAACGGCTGGAAGAAGCGGCGCGAAAAACCTCAGGCGCCCTGGAAGGATTGGTTCGAATTGGGATCATTCCTACCATAGCGCCCTATCTCGTGCCGAAACTCGTACCGCATCTTCGCGCGCATCATTCCCTGATCGAGATCGAACTGAAGGAGACCGTCACCGACCGTCTTTTATCGGATCTTTCCGCTCGCAAGCTCGATGCGGTGATTGCCGCAATTCCGGTGGAAGGGGAAGGGCTGGAGACGTGTCACCTGTTCACCGATCGCTTCTTCATGGCGACAGCAAAGAGCGACGACAAGGTTCTTGTCTCCCCCGTCAATGAGGGACAGGTCGACATGGACCGGCTGCTGCTGCTGGAGGAAGGGCACTGCCTTCGCGATCAGGCACTGGCGGTCTGCGGCACCGCGGGCAAGCGCAGCCTCGTCAACTACGGCGCAACCTCGATGGCGACATTACTGCAGATGGTGTCGCATGACATGGGAATGACGCTGATTCCGGAAATTGCCATTCCCACGGAGACGATGCGAAACAATCTCCGCATCGTTCCCTTTGCCGATCCGGCCCCAGCAAGGGAGATCGGCCTTGTCTGGCGCATGGCGAGCGGACGCAAAGGCGACATCGCCGCTCTTGCCGATGCCATCAGGCAATCTATCCGCTAGGCTCGCAATTCCTACTCTAGCGCGAGCCAGATGAAGAGCCATCCCCACATCAGAAGCAATGCCACGAAACCTGTGATGAAGGCCGGACCGCGGTAGCGCAGCCGGTTGCTGGTGACGTGGATGTAGGAATGGAAAATGCGCGACAGAACGAAAATCCAGCCGAGCACGATGGTAACGATATTGTCCGCATCCGTGATATATAGCAGCAGACACGCCGCGTGGAAGAGCATCGGCAGCTCGAACTGGTTGGCAATGTTCTTGTTGACCAGCTTGCTTTCCGGCGCCTCCTCGCCCGCATCACGGAAACGGCGCACGGCGTCGCCATCGACAAAGGTAAATTTCTTGCGGCGATATGCCAGCAGCCCATAGAGCCAGAACACCAGAAATGCGTGAGCGATCATTGGCCAGAACATGGCAGTCGTGGGCGACATACTTCTTCTCCTATCAACAAAGACGCTCTCCAAACAGGGTTTGGAGAGCGTTCAAATCATCTCAGTCTTTTACCCGAAGCAGGCAGCAGATCAAACAGCGCCCGGATAGTTCGGGCTTTCGCGGGTGATGGTCACATCATGCGCGTGGCTTTCACGCAAGCCGGCGCCGGAGATGCGCACGAAAGTGGCACGCTCCTGGAAATCCTTGATTGTGCCACCGCCGACATAGCCCATTGCCGCCTTCAGGCCACCAGCCAGCTGGTGCAACACGCCGGAGACAGGACCCTTGTAAGGAACCTGGCCTTCGATGCCCTCCGGCACGAGCTTCAGCGTATCACGCACTTCCGCCTGGAAGTAACGGTCTGCCGAACCACGCGCCATGGCACCTACGGAACCCATTCCACGATAGGCCTTGAAGGAGCGGCCCTGATAGAGGAACACTTCGCCTGGGCTTTCATCCGTACCCGCCAGCAGCGAGCCGATCATCACGGCGGATGCGCCTGCCGCTATTGCCTTGGCAAGGTCGCCGGAGAACTTGATGCCGCCATCGGCGATCACCGGAATGTCTGCCGCATGCGCTGCTTCGACGGCGGACATGATAGCCGCCAGTTGCGGAACGCCAACGCCTGCGACGATGCGCGTTGTGCAGATAGAGCCTGGGCCGATACCGACCTTGACGGCATCCGCACCCGCATCGATCAGCGCCTTGGTGCCAGCCGATGTCGCAACGTTGCCGGCAATGACGCGAACCGAGTTCGACATCTTCTTGACGTGGCTCACCGCATCGAGAACGCGCTGCGAGTGACCATGCGCCGTGTCGACCACGAGAACGTCAACGCCTACCTCGATCAGACGCTCAGCGCGCTCGATGGCATCGTCACCGACGCTGATGGCTGCTGCGGCACGAAGGCGGCCCTGCGCATCCTTCGTGGCATTTGGGTTCAACTGCGACTTCTCGATATCCTTGACGGTGATGAGGCCAACGCAGTTGCCCTTGCCGTCCACCACAAGCAGCTTTTCGATGCGGTGCTTGTGCAGAAGGCGGCGGGCTTCCTGCTGGTCGACGCTGCTTTCCTTGACGGTGACCAGGTTTTCGCGCGTCATCAATTCGTAGATCTTCTGCGCAGGGTCGGAAGCAAAACGCACGTCGCGGTTGGTCAGGATGCCGACGAGACGACCAATCTTATGGCCGCCGCTGCCACCATTTTCCACGACCGGAATGCCGGAAATGCCGTGTGCCTTCATCAGCAACTGGGCTTCAGCCAGCGTTGCATCCGGGCCGATGGTCACGGGATTGACGACCATGCCGCTTTCGAACTTTTTAACCTGACGAACTTCTTCGGCCTGTTCGATCGGGGTCAGGTTACGATGAATGACGCCGATGCCGCCGGCTTGCGCCATGGCGATCGCCAGGCGGCTTTCGGTGACCGTGTCCATCGCGGAAGATAGAATGGGAAGGTTGAGCTCGATATCGTGCGCAATGCGGGTCGCGATATTCGTCTGGCCGGGCATGACTTCGGAGTGCCCCGGCTGGAGGAGAACGTCATCGAACGTCAGCGCGTCGAGACCAGTGGGAGTTTCAATGATGCGTGCCATGGCCAAATTCCTTCAGTATGAAATGCATGGCCGATCCGGAACGAATGTTCACCCCGACGGTCCTGCAAAGGATTGCTTGGAAGTTGGCGAGGGCTGGTAACACGGTTATGACGGGAAGGGAATAGAGAAAACCGGGAAACATGTGCGATGCACCATGTTGCCGATAAGCCGCGGCTTTGTCGACCGCGGCTTAGGAGTTCTCTCAGATGCGTCTGCCGATCAGATGTCGAACTGGTAGGATTTGGGCACGAACCTGTATCCAGTCTCGAGCTTCTCTACATAGCCGACAGACGGGAACGGCATGTGATAGCCGAGGAACGGCACGCGATCGGTCGACACCATATCAAAGACTTTCTTGCGGGTCGCCGCAGCGGCGGCTTTATCCATATCGAAGCGGACTTCCCAATCTGGCCGCTGAAGCGACAGGACAAAGTGGTTTGCCGTGTCAGCCGTCAGGATCAGCCGCTTGCTGCCGGATTCCACGTTGAAAATCATATGGCCCGGCGAGTGGCCAAAGGCTGCGATGGCGGTGATGCCAGGAACCACCTCAGCGCCGTCATCGATGAATGTCGCCTTTTCCGCCAGCGGCTTCACGTTAGCGAGGACCGCCTTGTGACCACTTTCAGCGGGCGTGCCGGCACGCTTTTCATCCGTCCAGAAATCATACTCTTTCTGGCCGAAGACATAACGGGCCTTCGGAAAGGCTGGCTTGCCCTTCTCCATCAGTCCGCCGATGTGATCTCCGTGCATGTGGGTCAGGACCACGACGGTGACGTCGTCCGGAGTATATCCCGCAGCAGCAAGACCCTCGAGCAGACGGCCATTGCCGGCTTCGCGGCCCTGTTCGCCGAAGCCGGTATCGAAGAGCACAAGGTCCTTGCCCGTATTGATCATGGCAGGAGAAAAGCTGTTGACGAACTGGTCGGTGGGCAGGAAATTCTTTTCCAGCAACTCCGCTACAGTTTCCGGGCTCTGGTTCGTTCCGAAGGTTTCACCCGGCTTGCCGGAAGGACGAGCACCATCCTTGACAACCAGAACTTCAAATTCTCCCAGCTTGAAACGGTTGGTTTCCGGCGGCATCGCGTGATTGATCTCCATAGATGTCTGGGGCTGTGAAGTCTGAGCAACCGCTGCTCCGCTCAATACGAACGGCGCGACGGCGCCCGCCCCTGCCGTTCCCAGAAGTGTGCGTCGGCTGATATTCATCCTGTCCATCGTGAAAGTCTCCGCTTGTGGGGTCCAAGGAGCTTAACGAGCGTCTAGGTATTTCGGTTCAGTGGCAAGCTCTCACAGCGTCGTGAAGGCGGTAGCGTGTCAATCCTTGCCAAATGTTTAGTTGGCAAGTCGAGATACCAGGAGTAGTAAGTGGTTCGAACTTTTGCCGGTGCGGGGTGGGCCGCAGTCAAGCCATGAACAGAATCATTCCGCTAATCCTTGCCGTCGCCCTTTTTATGGAGCAGATGGATTCCACTGTCATTGCGACCTCACTGCCTGCAATTGCCAAGGATCTGAATGTCGGACCCATCACGCTGAAGCTCGCACTGACCGCCTATATGGTTTCGCTTGCTATCTTCATTCCCATCAGCGGGTGGATGGCCGACAAGTTCGGCGCAAAGAAGATTTTCCGTTTTGCCATCGCAATCTTCGTGGTCGGTTCGATCTGTTGTGCGGTCTCAGGCTCTGTCGTCGAATTCGTCGTATCACGTTTCCTGCAAGGCATGGGCGGCGCGATGATGACGCCGGTCGGTCGTCTCGTTCTGCTGCGCACCACCAAGCGCACCGATCTCGTTTCCGCCATGGCGCTTCTGACCATTCCGGGTCTTGTCGGCCCGCTAACGGGACCACCCGTCGGTGGCTTCATCACCACGTACTTTTCCTGGCACTGGATTTTCCTGATCAATGTCCCGATCGGCATTATCGGAATCTGGCTTGCGACGATCTACCTGCCGGAAATCGAAACTACCAATCCGCCACCGATGGATATCGCCGGCTTCGTGCTGTCCGGCCTTGCGGCCTCCGGGGTTGTGTTCGGCTTTTCTGTGGTCAGCCTCCCCGCTCTGCCGCCCTTTGTGGGCATTGCCTCCATCATCATCGGCTTCGTCTGCGGCGCGCTTTATGTTCGCCATGCAAAAATCCATCCCGCGCCGATCCTGGATTTCAAGATCTTTCACAACGCCACATTCAGAACCGCCTCGATCAGCGGCACAGTGTTTCGCATTTCGACCGGGGCTATCCCGTTCCTAATGCCGCTGATGTTGCAGATCGGGTTTGGCCTCAACCCGTTTCAATCGGGCATGATCACCTTCGCGGGCGCCATCGGCGCGATCACCACCAAGTTCATGGCACGGCGTGTTTTCGCCGCAACCGGTTTCAAGGGAACCCTGCTCAGCGCTGGCATCGTCGGCGCCTGTACAACGCTTGCCAACAGCTTTTTCACGCCCGAGACGCCTTATTCGCTGATCATGATCTGTCTGGTAACGGCAGGTTTTGCTCGGTCGTTCTTCTTCACTGGCACCAATGCGCTCAGCTATTCCGATATCGACGATCGTCAAGCCAGCCAGGCGACATCGATGGCGTCCGTTTTGCAACAGATCAGCCTGGCGCTTGGCGTAGCCTTTGCGGCATCGATCCTTGAGGTCAGTGCCTACTTCTCAGGTCGCCACCTCGAGCTTGCCAACTTCCATCTGGCATTCATGATTGTCGCGCTGGTATCGCTGTTTGCCACACTGCCGCTTATGGCGATGGATAAAGGGGCGGGCTCTGAAGTGTCAGGCCACAGACGCAAAGTCTCACAGCCTGCAGAATAATTCTAAGCGTCCGTCGCCTCTGACGTGACCGTCTTGCGGCCCTTGAAGTGCTTGGCGAGCAGGAACATCTCCACCGATTCGGACCGCGACGAGGCGGGCTTGATGTGGATGACCTGCTTGAAGTTCTGCTTCAGCATATCGAGCAGCTGCTTCTCCGTGCCGCCCTGAAAGGTCTTGGCAAGAAAATGCCCGCCTTCGGCCAGAACCTGAACGGCGAAATCGGCTGCGACCTCGCACAGATGCATGGTGCGGATGTGGTCGGTCTTCTGGTGGCCGGTGGTGGGCGCTGCCATATCGGAAAGCACGAGATCTGGCGTGCCGCCGACGGCTTCCATCAAAAGCTCCGGTGCTTTCGGATCGAGGAAGTCGAGTTGCAGAATCTTTACGCCAGGTATGGGATCGAGTTCCAGAAAGTCGATCGCGGCAACACGGATATCATCCTCGGTGGAATCAGTCACCTTGGCAGCGATCTGCGACCAGCTGCCCGGCGCTGCACCCAGATCGATGATGCGATGCGCATCCTTCAGGATCTGATGCTTATCGTTGATTTCCAACAGCTTGAAAGCCGCGCGCGCACGGTACCCTTCAAGCTTGGCGCGCTGCACGTAAGGGTCATTGATATGACGCTCCAGCCAGCGGCGAGACGAGGCCTTCAGCTTCGTCTTCTTCACCTTCTGGCCAATCTTGCGTCCGGTACGGTTGGTGCTCGTGGGCGCCTTGCTCATATCAACCCTTCCGCTCTGTTCTGCCATGCGTCTGTATACGGCGTAACCTGTTACGGCGCCATGCGCCATCATCTGCCATCATATCGGTCAACAGGCCTTCGCGCAGCCCGCGATCTGCAACCCGCATGCGCCGGGCGGGCCAGCGTCTGCGGATCGCTTCCAGGATTGCGCAACCGGCCAGAACGAGGTCTGCACGATCCGGCCCGATGCAGGCATTGGCAGCGCGACCGGCAAAGTCCCAGGCCAAGAGTTTTTCCTGCATAGCCGTGACTTCGGCATCGGATAGCCACAGCCCATCGACCTTGCGGCGATCGTAACGCGGCAAGTCGAGGTGAACTCCGGCAAGCGTCGTCACCGTGCCGGACGTACCGATCAGATGGAAGTCATCAGGCGTCGACTGATCTGAAAGCGGCGGGCAGTGAAATGCGCCGAGCAGTCCTTCGACTTCCGTTACCATCGCCTCAAAGACTTGAGGCGTCACATCGCGACCACCATGGCGCTCCGAGAGCGTCACCACGCCGACCGGCAATGAGGTCCAGTGGGTGATGTGGTTGGCAAGCCGGTTCGAGCGGTTTTCGTTCAACCGAATGACAGCTATTTCCGACGAGCCGCCGCCAATATCGAACAGCACGACGGAGCGGGCTTCACGTCCCACCAGGGAAGAGCAGCCGGAGACGGCAAGGCGCGCTTCCGTCTCACGACTGATAATTTCGAGGTTGAGGCCTGTCTCACGCGTGACACGTTCGAGAAACTCTTCGCCATTCGTCGCCGCACGGCAGGCTTCGGTGGCAATCAGCCGCATGCGACGGATAGGCCGTCCGGCAAGCTTTGACGCGCAGACCTTCAAGGCTTCAACAGCCCTATCCATCGCGTCATCGGAAAGGCGACCGGTGGAAACCAGACCTTCCCCGAGGCGAACGATTCTCGAAAAAGCATCGACCACGCGGAACTGGCCCGGGCGTGTCGGCTGCGCAATCAGAAGGCGGCAGTTGTTGGTGCCGAGATCGAGCGCGGCATACATGTCGGCGCTGGGTTCGAAGGCCTCGCGTCCGCCCGCATGCCGCGAATGCGCAAAGCCTGTGTGCTCGACTGCCACCGCTGCACCATTGGCGCCTGCGCCATTCTGCCTCGCAACAGGCCGGGGCGCCTGGCTCGGCACCAGTGGCCTTCCCTGCGGATCACGATGCGGGCGCTTGCGATTGCGCGATTTTTTCTTTCCGGATGGAAACTGGTCGGTACGCGCCGATAGGTCCGGCTTCAAACCGTCTGCCGCAATGCCTGGATGTGCTTTCTGAGCGCCCTGCCCGCCGGAACGCCGGCGGCGTTTGCGTTTGCGCGGCTCCGTTCCAGGCTCGATACCGCCTGGTGGTGGAGCATCCTGACGGGAGTCGGCAATATGCAGCTGCGGCAAAGCAGACGCGGAACGGTTCTTGCCGCCTCGCTTGCCCTTGCCACGACGGGAACGCTTCGCCTTCCCTTTTTCTGCCACCGACGCCCCTGGTTCCGACGGCTTTGAGCCGTTGCCGGGGTCAATCACTGTTTTTTCCACTCCGCCGCGCAAAAGCCCGAAGGCATGCCGCTGGCGTTCATAAGGTTACGTTGGGGAGACCTTACCAGTATGTGACATTCTAGCCAACCGATTTTTGGTCGCGCGCAAAATCGTGCATGTCATTTCGGACAAGGATGAACAGTCTGCAGGGGATAGATCAAAAAGAAAAATTCTCTTCTCCCCGCAAGTCGGTGTGACGAAATGACTAACGGGGAGAAGAGAATGGTACGGTTGAGTGGGGTCGAACCACCGACCTCAGGTGCCACAAACCTGCGCTCTAACCAACTGAGCTACAACCGCACAAGAGACGCTTTCGCGTTACGGGGCTCACATACGGGGAGTTTTTCCCTTTTGCAAGTCCTTCTCTAATTTTTGCGAAAAAACCCATGGAAAGCAAGTCTGTTTTCCCGGGTTGGGCCATCACCCGCAACGGTGGAGCTCCGGTCCATGTGATATTAACTCTATTTCCCAATTCCCAGCGGCGATTATGGACCCAGCGGCCCTGTGAAGTTATTTAAGATTCTGTTAACGTCACGCCGATGCAGGCTGTGTTGTGCCTCATGAGGAGGCCGTGCGGCAGCGAAGGTCACGTAGTGCCAAAGTAGGTTCCGACATGCCCGCCGTTCAGTACCCGTTTATCGACATAGCCGTGCATGAGCGCGTACGGGAAAAGTTCGCCAATGGCGAGGCGCTTGCGCTGTTCTCCATGGACCTCAAAAATGCGCTTTGGGCCAATGGACGCGGTGCTGCTCTTTTCGGCGCAGCGATGATCTATGATTTCATCGAGCATGGGCCGAAGGTGCAGGACGTGGCGTTCCGGCAGGTCGCCGGTGCGGCAAGCAGGCTGCATGCGATCGGTGATCGTCAACAATTCATGATCCGCATTCTATCCGGCTTCCGCAGCGTGGCGGTGTCTGCGGCTCTCGAAGTCATCGAAGTGGGGCCGAAGCAGCCGCTATTGCTGTTTTCGGCCGTGCTGGACCAGTCGATTTCGTCGCTCGAAGATCGCGCGAAACGGATGATCGAGGGTTTCGACGATCCCGATATTCATATGGCGGTGATGGATGATACCGGGGCGACGATCGCTGCCTCGCCCAGGTTCGGCGATCTTGCGATCGCGCCGCAGACCGCCCGAACGCTGATCTCCATGGCGGCGCGCCACGGGAGTAAACTGGTGAAGCGTCCCGTTCCTACCGGCAAGGGATATATGCCCGCAGCGACCGCGCAGTTGACACAGGACCCGGCCCTCAATCTGGTCTTCGTGGTTGAAACCGCGCTCGGCACGCTCGACCCGTCCTCCGATTTTATGGAGGTGCGGCCCGAACCCCAGATCGAGGTTGCCGAAGAGAGAGCGGAAACAGCGCCAGAACCATCGCCGGAACCATCCCTCGCGCAGCAACTGGCGTTCGAAAGCGTTCTCGATGCAGTCCAGCAGATCGAAGAAACGGACGAAGCGCGGCAGGACACGGATGATGACGGTATTGCCGACGCGCTATTTGACGAGGACGACCTGTCGGTTTCACTGGCCTACAAGCAGGATACGGACGAAGAGTTGGAGGTGTCTGAGAGAGCTTCCCCCGCAGACGATGTTGCGACGGTAGACGACGACGAGCGGCAAGTGGCTACGACACGCGACGAAGGTTCCAGCTACAGCGAGCCTGTCAGTGTCGACGAGGATATGCGGACGCCGGAAGAAGGCTCTTCTCAATCGGAGAATGACAAGGCGGTTGAAGATGTGCCGCCTACGGGTGCGCGGGCCGAAACGCAAGTCGATGACAAAGGTCCGGCGAGCTCTTCGCGCTTCGAGTTTGACCCCAGCGGTCGAGCAAGTCGCTTCGTCTGGAAAATCGACGCAGCCGGATGCTTCAGTTCCATTTCGCATGAATTTGCAGAAGCCGTCGGACCGAAGGCGGCTGCCGTCGAAGGCATGAGCTTTTCCGATCTCGCCGCGCTCTTCAATCTTGATCCGGAAGGCAAGATTGCCGAGCTGCTGAAGCGTCGCGACACGTGGTCGGGCAAGACGATCTTTTGGCCGGTGGAAGGCACTTCCCTCGCGGTCCCCATCGATCTAGCAGCGCTTCCAACCTATACTCGCACGCGCGAGTTCGATGGCTTCAGAGGATTTGGTATCGTTCGTGTCGCGGATGCGGTCGAAGATCCGCATGCGGCAGGGCTTGCCTTGAGTGGAGAACCCTATCCGGAAGATCAGGAAAGTGAGGAGACCGAGGAGCGCACGGTCGATACGGGTGCATCTGAAACCGTTGAGTCACCAGCTCAATCTGAAACCGTTCCTTCCTCTTTCGAGAGAGAAGCAGATGACGTTTCGGCTGAAGCGGAAACCGGGCACCCTGTTCAAGCCACGCAGCAGAAGCGTTTTCACCAACCGCCGGAGCATGAGGTTCCGGTGCTGAAAATAGCTGAGACACAGGGCCGGCGCTATTCCGACAAGGTCGTGCGCATCGAGGAGCACCGCAATCGCCGCGATGGTCTGAGTGCCAGCGAAGAGGCAGCGTTTCGTGAAATCGGACGGACCTTGAAGCCCGTCGAGGCTGAGGACGATAAAACTTCTGTTTCCCAAGCGGCAAAGTCGGATTCTCCTCTGAGCGAAAATGCGGTCGAAGCAGCTGTTGACGACGCCGTCGCAGCGTCGCCAGAGGTCGAAGAGCCGCATATCGAGGCGGATGATAACGCGCCCATCGACGTCATTGCCGACGAAGAGGCAGCGACGAAGACCGATGACGATGCGTTCAAGGACTACACGCGCGGCGACGCGCCTGTCGCTTTTACTCATCCGCCAATCGGAAACCGCATGATCGGCAAGGATGGCGACAGCGAGGAAGCGCAGGTCGCGCCAGACAATGAAGAGCAAGGCCATGGCGAAGATGAAGTAGCAGTCGCGCTATCCTCTCGTTTGACGACGGGATTAACGGCCGAAACCGTCGACCAGATGCCGGTTGCTCTTCTCATCCACAGCGGCGATCAGTTGATCCACGCCAATCCGGAATTTCTGCGTCTAACCGGCTATGGAGATGTTGAGGAACTGGCGGCGCTCGGCGGCCTGGATGCGCTTCTTCAGCGGGATGAACTGGAAACGTTTTCCGAACAGAGCGGTGGCATGGTGGCCGTCAGTGCCGAGAACGAACTCATCCCTGTGAGGGCAAAGCTCCAGTCGGTCCGGTGGGAAAACGCCAGCGCCCTGATGCTGTCTCTCATCCCGTTTGAAGGCGCGCGTGATTCCGTCACCCCGCTCGAGGCTTCTGCGCCTGAAGAGGCACATGATGCCGCGCGGATGAAGGGAGAAATCGAGGAGCTTCACTCCATCCTCGAAACGGCGACGGACGGCGTGGTTCTGGTGGGCGAAGACGGGAATATTCGCTCGCTCAACCGCTCTGCCAGCGCCCTCTTCAATTACGACAATGCCGA
The DNA here is from genome assembly GCF_053521965.1 of Rhizobium sp. 22-785-1. Lineage (NCBI taxonomy): Bacteria > Pseudomonadati > Pseudomonadota > Alphaproteobacteria > Hyphomicrobiales > Rhizobiaceae > Rhizobium > Rhizobium sp. 22-785-1. The sequence continues at coordinate 137,667 of NZ_JBNWDI010000002.1, forward strand.
AATCGCCAACAGGCCATTCGTTACGCTGTTTGCGCATGAAAGCCAGCGCGCCATTTTGGATTATCTTTCGGGCCTTGCCAATAACGGTGTCGCCAGTGTGCTGAATGATGGTCGCGAAGTCATTGGCCGCGAAGCCTCCGGTGGCTTCCTGCCATTGTTCATGACGATCGGTAGGCTCAAATCCACCAACGGATATTGCGCAGTCATCCGCGACATCACGCAATGGAAGCGCACAGAGGAAGACCTGCGCAACGCAAAGCGCGCTGCGGAAACCGCCAATGCGCACAAGACCGATTTCCTGGCCCGCGTCAGCCATGAAATCCGCACACCGTTGAATGCCATCATCGGCTTTGCCGACATGATGGCGACCGAGCGGTTCGGACCGATCGGCAATCCGCGCTATATCGAGTATTCGAACGACATCGTGCGGTCCGGCCGCCACGTCCTCGATATCGTCAACGATCTCCTGGACATCTCCAAGATCGAAGCCGGGCAGATGGATGTGGACTTCAAGGCGGTGGTCCTCAACGAAACCATAGCAGAAGCGGTTTCTCTTGTTCAGCCACAAGCCAACAATCAGCGTGTGATCATCCGCACGGCATTGTCGCAATCGGTACCGCCTGTCGTGGCCGACCTGCGCTCAATCAAGCAGATTCTGCTCAACATCCTGTCGAACGCTATCAAGTTCACGCCGTCCGGCGGCCAGATCGTCGTGTCCACAGCCTATGAGGCAAATGGCAGCGTGGTCCTGCGCGTCCGCGATACAGGCATCGGCATGACGCGCTCGGAACTGGAACACGCCATGAAACCGTTCCGTCAGGTGTCGGCATCCAGCAGCCGGGTGCGCGGCGATGGCACGGGTCTCGGACTCCCTCTGACAAAAGCGATGGTGGATGCCAATCGCGCCAATTTCGCCATCACCTCGACGCCGAATGAAGGAACTCTGGTGGAAATCAGCTTTCCATCGCAGCGGGTTCTTGCGAATTGACACGGTGAGGGACTAGCAACATCCGTGGTCGACGAATGCACGACCACGGAAGGACAAACGCCTTGCAGCCATCCGAACATTCAACCCTCGCATCGATGCGGAGTGGACCGCGTTTCAGCCCGCTGACGATCGCGGCGATGCTTCTCTCTGCGCTGGTCGCAATGCCGCTCATCGCCATTATCGTCATCGCCCTTACGGGCGGCTCCGTTGGCTGGCAGCATCTGCTCGTCAACGTGCTGCCTCGGTCGGGTGAACAAACGCTCCTCCTGCTGGCGATGACCGGTGCCTTCACCACGATTGTCGGCGTGACGACGGCCTGGCTCGTCACCATGTTCGACTTTCCCTTCCGGCGGCTGCTGTCGTTTGCTCTGGTGTTGCCGCTTGCGATCCCATCCTACCTCGCAGCTTATGCCTTCGGCGAGTTTCTGGATTTTGCCGGACCAGTGCAAAGCGGTCTGCGCGCGCTTCTCGGCTATCAGACCATCCGCGATTACTGGTTTCCCGATATCCGCTCGCTCGGTGGGGCCGTGCTGGTGCTGGGCTCCGTGCTCTATCCTTACATCTACCTGTCGGCGCGTGCGGCCTTCGGGTTGCAGGGGCGGTTCGCAACAGATGCGGCAAGGACACTTGGTGTGGGGCCGCTACGGCTTTTTCTATCGGTGCAGTTGCCGATGGCACGCCCTGCGATCATCATCGGCTTCGCGCTGGTGATGATGGAAACGCTGAACGATATTGGTGCCGTGGAGTATCTCGGTGTCCATACGCTGACGTTTACGATTTACGAGACGTGGCTGAACCGCGGCAATCTTGCAGGTGCAGCGCAAATTGCCGCGTGCCTTGTCTTCATCGTCGCGGCTTTGATCGTCATCGAGCGCAGAGCCCGCAGACAACAGCGCTTCGCCGCCGGCAAGGCGACAACGATGCATCAGCGGGCGGCCAGAGTTAAGCTCGCGCCCATGAAAGCGTGTCTCGCCAGCCTCGCCTGCACCCTGCCCTTCCTTTCAGGCTTTGCGGTTCCCGTACTCGTTCTCGGCAGCTATGCGCTCAAACGCCTGGATAGCATCACCGATCCGAAACTGTTCAAAGCGCTCCTCCATAGTTTCGAGGTTTCCATTCCCGTCGGGCTTCTCACTCTTTTGGGCGGATTTCTGTTGGCCTATGCGCAACGGGAGCGTCCCGCATGGCCAACACGTTTTGCGGTTCGCCTCGGTTCGCTTGGATACGGCATTCCCGGCACGGTACTGGCGATAGGCGTATTGATCCCACTTGCCGGTCTGGACAATGCCGTGGACGGACTGATGCGCGCCGATCTTGGCATTTCGACCGGCCTTCTCCTATCCGGCACGGCCTTTGCCATTATCTATGCCCATGGAGTGCGTTTCATGACGCTTGCAGAAGGCACGGTCGATGCCGGCTTCCAGAAGCTGTCGCCGCATCTCGACATGGCATCGCGAACACTTGGTCGCACGCGGCTTCAAACATTGTTGGGTGTACTGCTTCCCAACATCCGGCCCGCCGCAATTACAGCATCTCTTCTGGTGTTCATCGAGTCGCTTAAGGAACTTCCCGCTACGATGATGCTGCGGCCGTTCAACTTCAATACGCTGGCAACGCTGGTCTATGAAAGCGCTTCGCGCGCGCGCGTCCAGGATGCGGCACTTCCGGCGCTCGTCATCATCGCTGCTGGACTTGTCCCGGTCGTTTTCGTTTCGAGCGCTCTGGATACTGACGCGCAAAAAAGAGGCAGCTGACGCTGCCACTGAATTTGTGCTTTCAACGAGAGTAGGATCTAAAAATACATCATGTTTTTTGGAGCCACCGGCTCTCCATCCGCTCATTGAATGGACCCGCGTTGAATCCAGTTTTGGACAATTCAATTTAAGAGAAGGTTAAAAGCACAGCCAACCATTGACGGGCAACAAATCCTAGCGAGTGCCAAATCGCCGCGAACAGAGTGGATCTATCGAATATTTGCGAAGCTTCAAGCTTGATCAGCTCTGCAGCACAGCGATGTTTTCGAAATGCGAAAGCGCTTCCGGATTGGCCAGCGCTTCCTTGTTCTTGACCGGGCGTCCATGGACGACATCACGAACCGCAAGTTCAACGATCTTACCCGATTTGGTTCGCGGGATATCGGCAACGGCAATGATCTTCGCCGGAACATGGCGCGGCGAAGCGCCCGTTCTGATACGATTCTTGATCCGTGCAGTGAGGGCATCACCGAGCGCGACGCCTTCTTTCAGACGAACAAAGAGTACCACGCGCACATCGCCGTCCCAATCCTGGCCGATGCACAACGCTTCCAGCACCTCATCGATCGTATCGACCTGGTTGTAAATCTCGGCTGTACCGATGCGCACGCCGCCCGGGTTCAGGGTCGCGTCCGAGCGTCCGTGAATAATCAGCCCGCCATGGGCGGTCCATTCGGCGAAGTCGCCATGACACCAGACATTCTCGAAACGGCTGAAGTAGGCTGCGCGGTATTTCTCTCCATCCGCGTCGTTCCAGAACATGATGGGCTGGCAGGGAAAGGGAGCGGTGCAGACGAGTTCGCCTTTTTCGCCGTGAACAGACTGGCCCGCGTCGTCCCAGACGTCCACAGCAAGACCAAGCCCCGGACCCTGAATCTCACCTTTCCAGACCGCCTTTACCGGATTGCCGAGCACGAAGCAGGAGACGATGTCGGTTCCGCCTGAGATAGATGCAAGCTGTATGTCGCTTTTGATACCATCATACACGAAGGAGAAGCCTTCCGGCGACAGCGGCGACCCCGTAGACGTGACGAGCCTGAGCGCCGAAAGATCATGCGTCTTTCCAGGCTCAAGACCGGCCTTGCGTACCGCGTCGATATACTTGGCTGAGGTGCCGAAGACCGCAAACTGTTCCTTCTCCGCATAGTCGAACAGCGCGTTGTCGTCGGGTGCGAAAGGCGAACCATCGTAAAGACAGAGCGTGGCGCCGGAGGCAAGCCCGGTTACGAGCCAGTTCCACATCATCCAGCCGCAGGTGGTGAAGTAGAAAAGCCGCTCCCCCTCCTTCAATTCACAGTGGAAACGATGTTCCTTCAGGTGCTGCAAAAGCGTTCCGCCGGCCGAATGCACGATGCATTTCGGCACTCCGGTGGTGCCGGAAGAAAAGAGAATGTAGAGCGGGTGGTTGAAGGGCTGACGGCTATAGCGCAGCTTTCTACCGCGATAGGCCCGAATGAAATCGTCATATCGAACAAGGCCCGGCTCATCCGTCCGATCTGCATCGGCGGCAGAACCTGCATAGGGCACGAGAAGTAGCGTCACGCCAAGTTTCTCAGCCACGGCTTTCGCCTTACCGACGACCTCCTGACGTTTGCCATTGTACCAGTAGCCGTCACAGGCGATGAAGAGTTTCGGGCCGATCTGGCCGAAACGGTCCAGCACACCCTGCTCGCCGAAATCGGGCGAACATGACGACCAGACCGCACCGAGCGATGTGGCTGCCAGCATCAGCGCGACCGTCTGCGGCATGTTTGGCATCATGGCGGCGATCCTGTCGCCGGGCGCGATACCCTTATCGCTAAGCGCTTGCTGCAACCGCGAGACTTCCTCGCTTAGCCGATCCCAGGACCAGCGCTCGTCGGCCTTATCTTCGCCACGAAAGATAATGGCATCTTCAGGCCCGCTGTGGATCAAGAGATTTTCGGCGAAATTCAGCTCGGCATCCGGGAAGAAGCGCGCCTTCAACATATCCCCGCGTTCGATCAGAACGCGTAATCCCGGCTCTCCGATGACACCGCAATAGGCCCAGACAGCGCTCCAGAAGGCTTCAGGCTCATCCACTGACCAACGGTGAAAAGCATCATAATTTGCGAAGCTCGATGCGTATCGATCGGCGCACCATTGCATGAATTGCGTCATGGGCGATTGCGCAATACGCTCGGCCGAGGGCACCCAGAGTGGATTTGTATCAGTCATTGGTAGCCTCCTCCCGCCCCAGTCACGATACGCCTTTGTCGGGCATGCTGAATATCATTCAGCCTTTGGCAGCGGCATGCTCATCTCTCATACGCTGGAGCTCGTTCCGCTTGGATGTGATCGAAGCGCAGATCACCCCTATCGTCACCAACGCAATGAGGATGGTGCAGATCGCGTTGATTTCCGGTGTCACCCCCAGTCGGACCTGCGAATAGATCTTGATCGGCAGCGTTGTGGCGCCAGGCCCCGTGGTGAAGCTTGCGATCACGAGATCGTCCAGCGACAGGGAAAATGCCAGCATCCAGCCTGCAACGACCGCTGGCAGAATGAGAGGCAGAGTGATGCGGAAGAAGGTCTTGACCGGCGGGCAGCCGAGATCGAGCGCTGCCTCTTCGAGGCTACGGTCGAACGTCAGAAGCCTGGACTGAACGACGATCGCTACGTAGCACATGGTGAAGGTCGTGTGAGCGATGACCACCGTCCAGAAACCGCGATCGACACCAATAGACACGAAGAGAAGCAAGAGAGACAGGCCGGTGATAACTTCCGGCATGACGAGCGGCGCATAAATCATTCCGGAAAACAATATGCGTCCCGGGAAGCGCGCAAAGCGTGTCAGCGACAGGGCGGCTAGCGTCCCAAGGATCGTTCCGATGGTAGCGCTCAGAACTGCCACGCGCACGGTGATCCATGCCGCATCCATCAGCCCTTCATTCGACCACATGGCTTGATACCAGTGAAATGAAAACCCGCCCCAGACGGTCACCAGCTTCGAGGCATTGAAGGAATAGATCACCAGGATCAGGATCGGGATGTAGAGAAAGGCGAAGCAGAGGGTGAGGATGGTCGTGTCGAACTTACCGCGTTTCATCGCTCATCCCGCCTTTTTCTGCTGGTTCTGGAAGATGGCTATCGGCACGACCAGCAACAGCAAGAGCAGGACGGCTACCGCCGAGGCAAGCGGCCAATCGCGATTCCCGAAGAATTCGGTCCAGAGTGTCTTGCCGATCATCAGCGTCTGAGCGCCGCCGAGAAGATCGGGAATGACGAACTCACCGGTGATCGGAATGAAGCAGATCATCGAGCCTGCCACCACACCTGGCAATGATAATGGGAAGGTAATTTTCCAGAAGGCCTTCCAGGGCGGGCAGCCAAGATCGGCGGCAGCTTCCAGAAGCGTGTTGTCGAGTTTCTCCAGAGCCGAATAGAGCGGCAGCACCATGAAGGGAAGATAGGAATAGACGATGCCGATGAAGACGGAAATCTCGGTGCGGAAGATGTTGACCTGCTCGTCCGGGCCGAGAATTCCAAGCGTTTGGAACAGAACCGTCAAAAGCCCTTCCGGCTTCAAAATGCCGATCCAGGCGTAGACGCGGATCAGAAACGACGTCCAGAACGGCAGGATGACAAGCATGACCAAAGTCGGGCGAATGTGGCTCGGTGCCCGCGCCATGGCGAGCGCCATGGGGTAGCCGATCAGAAGAAGCAGCAGCGTCGAAATGACCGCAATCCGCAACGAGGACAGATAGGCCTCGATATAGAGCGGGTCTTCGGTCAGAAACAGGTAATTGTCGAAATCGAGTTGCGAGAAGAACTCCCCGATCCGGCTGAAGCCTTCGAAGACCGGCACATAGGGCGGCATGGCAATGGCCGTATCGGAGAGCGATATCTTGACAATGATGAAGAAGGGGGCCGCAAAGAACAGCAGGAGCCAGAAATAGGGAACAGCCACCACCAGCCATTGCAGTGGATTCCGGCGGCTTTCAGGAGAAGGGATCGCCATCTGTCACTCTCCTATCGGGTCAGAACAAGGCCGGAATCGGTTTTCCAGGTTAGCCAGACTTTGTCGTCGAATGTGATGGGGCGATCGACGAGGCGCGAGACATTGGCCTGGGCGGCGCGCATGATGCGACCATCATCCAGCTTGACGATGAAGATGGAGAAATCCCCGAGATAGCCGATATCCCAAACCTCGCCATGTGCGACATTCATCGTTCCATCGGCAGGCGCATCGAGCGAGATGCGAACCTTCTCCGGGCGAACGGCAAAAGCGACCGGGCTGCCGACGCCGGCGGCGCAATCCTGCTCCACCGTCACCTTCAGGCCTTCGCAATCCAGCACCACTTGCGCGGGCTTAACTTCGGCAGGCGTTTTGCTCTCGACTTTCGCTTCGAAAATATTGATGTCGCCGATGAAGTCCGCGACGTAGCGGCTATTCGGCGCCTCATATATTTCGGCAGGCGTTGCCACCTGAACGACGATGCCCTTGTCCATAACCGCGATCCGGTCCGAAACCGTCATGGCTTCCTCTTGATCGTGGGTAACGATCAGGAAGGTGAGGCCGAGCGTCTGCTGCAGATCCATGATCTCGAACTGGGTTTCTTCACGCAGCTTCTTGTCCAGCGCGCCAAGCGGTTCGTCCAGAAGAAGAACCTTTGGCCGCTTGGCAAGCGACCGCGCAAGAGCCACACGCTGTCGCTGACCACCCGAAAGCTGGCTCGGCTTGCGCTTGGCAAATTCGGTGAGCTTGACGAGGCGCAACATTTCGTCGACGCGCGCAGCGATGTCGGCTTTCGGCAGACCATCCTGCTCCAGGCCGAAGGCGATATTCTTCTCCACCGACATGTGAGGGAAGAGTGCATAGGACTGGAACATCATATTGGTCGGACGCTTATAGGGCGGCACGCCGGAAATGTCCTTGCCCTGCAGCAGAATGCGACCAGACGTCGGCTCCTCGAAGCCTGCCAGCATGCGCATCAGCGTGGTCTTGCCGCAACCCGATGGTCCCAGCAGCGAGAAGAATTCGCGCTCGTAAATGTCAAGCGTCAGATTATCGACGGCGGTGAAATCACCAAACCGCTTGGTCACGTTTTCGAACCGGATGAAAGGTACCGAGGAAGGGTCTGTCCAGGGAGAGAATTTGCGTTTTACCGGACCGAGTGATTTCGCCATGACCTGCTCTGTGTTGTTTCGCGAAAAGGGCGGAACGTCAAAGGGGCAGGCTTTCACTGCCTGCCCCTTCTGTCCAAATACGGATCAGCTTCCGGTTTTTATCTGGGTCCAGACGCGGTTCAGAACGCGCTGCTCACGCGGCCCATAGGGCGAGATGGTGAAGAGCTTCTTCATCGTCGCCTCGTCTGGATAGACGGAAGGGTTTTTCGCAACCGCTTGATTCATCACCGCCTGCGAGGCTAGGTTGCCGTTTGCGTACTGGACGAAATCGGAAGCCTTGGCAGCCACTTCCGGCTTCATCATATAGTTGATGAAGGTGTGTGCCGCCTCGACATTCTTGGCATCAGCGGGAATTGCGAAGGAATCCATCCAGATATAGGTGCCTTCCTTCGGAATCACATAATTGACCTCGACACCGTTCTTGGCTTCTTCTGCACGGGTCTTGGCCTGCAGGATGTCGCCGGACCAGCCGATGGTGATGCAGCTATCGCCATTAGCCAGTTCATCGATATAGGCCGATGAGTTGAACGTCTTCACGTAAGGGCGGATCGCTTTGTAGACATCGCCGCCAGCCTCGAGATCGGCAGTGTCCTTGCTGTCGGGATTCTTGCCGATGTAGTTCATGGCGATCGCAAAGGTCTCGTCGGAAGCGTCGAGAATATTGATGCCGCAGGATTGCAGCTTCTTGGCATTTTCCGGCTTGAACAGGACGTCCCAGCTGTCGATCTTCACGTCACCCAATGCGGCCTTCACCTTGGCGACATTATAGCCGATGCCGGTGGTGCCCCACATATAGTTGACGGCATATTCATTGCCGGGGTCGTACTGCGCAAGACGCGTGGTGATTTCCGGCCACATGTTCTTCAGGTTCGGAAGCTTCGACTTGTCGAGCTTCTGATAGACACCGGCCTTGATCTGGCGTGCAAGAAAGGGCGACGTGGGGGCTACGACATCGTAGCCGGAATTGCCTGCCAGGAGCTTCGTCTCCAGCACCTCGTTACCATCATACACGTCATAGACGACCTTAATGCCAGTCTCCTTGGTGAAGTCCTCAAGGATCGAAGGGTCGATGTAGTCCGACCAGTTATAGACGTGGACGACCTTTTCCTGGGCAAAGGCAGCGCCGGCAGAGAGAACGGCCGTGGCAAAAGCCAGAGTGAAACGAAGCGATCGGTAACTCATGATTTCTCCTGATGTGGCGCATGACGAGAAACTGCGCAAACCCCTTTGTTTTGTCGTGAGACTAAAAAGGAAAAGCTGCCTCGGCAAGCAGAAATGTGCAGTGCGAAAATTTCGAGCAAAGGACGCTGTGGAGCAAATATGCACGACCCACCACCCATCACCGCCAAAGCCCCGCGGCGCCGGTTTTGCCGGGCCACCCGATGGTATCGTTGCGAAAGCCGGGGCCCTATTTTTGCGCCCATAAGTCGATCCAAAAGGGTCGGGCGTCGTTAATGTGTCCAGCAGAAGACACGGCGTTCTATTGGAAATCGAAGACGCTGAGACCGGTCACCATTTCGTCGAGACCAAGCGGGCGCGTCAAAGGCGCCTCCGCACGCGACAGACATCCCTGCCTCTCGCAAAGCCTGCACGACGGCCCAATAGCGATGGCAAGGCCCGACGCGCCGGCGGCATCGCCATAGACGATATCTTTGGCATGCGCCATCTCAACCACCAACATCAATGCAGTACGGCGCACCCGCTCGCCGAAGCCCGCCTGCGGTCCTTCAAGTGTGCGCGAAATGGTCACATAGGTTTCACGATCCGGCATCTGCACGCTTTCGACCAGAACCTGTCCCGGTTGAGCAAAAGCGGCATGAATATTCAGACGGGGACAGAGGCCCCCGAATTTTGCCTGCGGAAAGCCTTGCGCCCCAGCCTTGCGGAAGCGGTTCCCTGCACTGTCGGTTTCCATCATGAAGAACGGTAGCGCGTGCGACCCCGGTTTTGCCAGGGTAACGAGGCGATTGGCCGCCTGTTCAAAAGACACATTGAAGCGCCCGCGCAGTACATCGATATCGTAGCGCCCCCGTTGGGCCGCAGCCAGATAGGGCGCATAGGGCATCATCAAGGCATGTGCGGCATAGCGCGCCAGCTCGAACCGGGCAATGCGCCGGGCTTCCTCACCGGAAAGCGCAAGGCCTTCCAGCTCCTGCGCTATTTCCGAAGTCAGCGCGAGCAGCGAGACCTCCATGGCCAGTTCGCGAAGCTGATCGTGGCCGGAGAGCCGTTCGGAGAGAAACAGACGCATGGAGTGCCGGTCATAGCGGCGTCTAAGGTTCGGCATGGCATGCACGGGCAGACTACGCACGACGATGCCATGGTTTTTCTGCAACCACGACCTCAACGCCGAGGTCAGATCGTCGCCAGCGCCGAGCGTGGCGTGGAAAGCCTCTGCCGCCGTGTCGATGACAGGGAAATGTCCGGGCCTGCTTTCGAAGACTTGCCGGACCTCATCAATGGGCAGGCGGGCAGCCGATAGGGTCGTCTGATGCCCCTCGCGCGCCAAGAGTTCGGAGAGATCGCTTAAACGCTTCGCCTGCTCGCTATAGGCTCTGTAAAGCTTGACGACACCTATGGCAGCATTCGGCGCGGCTTCCGCAACTTCAACCAGCTCCTGGGGTGAAGGGATCTCATCCGCAAGCAACGGATCTGCAAAGACTTCCCGCAGCTGGCTGGTAATGCCACCGCTTTCGCCTTGCAAATCGTCGAGATCGACCTTGTAGACGGATGCGAGCTTCAACAGCAGCTGCACCGTGAGCGGCCGCTGATTTCGTTCGATAAGATTGAGATAAGACGGAGAAATGGACAATGCCTCCGCCATGGCAGTCTGCGTCAGCCCCAAGCCGTTGCGCACCCGTCGCACCCGCGGCCCCGCGAATATCTTGGTCTCTGCCATCATCCCCCACTTTTAACAAAAGCTAACAACGTTACGGCACAGATCATATTTACTAAATTTACATTTTTACACGCGCCTTCTGTCAAAGACAATACATCATAACTCGTTTCAAGTCACTGTTTTTCCTTTTCATATAGCCATTCGAATCGAGAGATGTAAATTCTGTTACATCAGATCGATGCAGCTCAAGATAAGCAGCGGCGACGAAGATCGACAGCACATAGACATGGGAGAGAGATATGACTGATTTTTACAAGCTTGTTCCAAACGCTCCACAGGGACGCTTCGATGGCGTCGAGCGCACCTATACGGCGCAAGACGTTTTGAAGCTGCGCGGCTCGATCGACATCCGCTACTCGCTGGCCGAAATGGGCGCGAACCGCCTTTGGAAGCTCATCAACGAGGAAAGCTTCGTCAATGCTCTCGGCGCGCTCTCCGGCAATCAGGCCATGCAGATGGTTCGCGCCGGGTTGAAGGCGATCTACCTGTCGGGTTGGCAAGTCGCTGCCGATGCAAACACGGCATCGGCTATGTATCCGGACCAGTCGCTCTATCCGGCGAATGCCGCACCTGAACTTGCCAAGCGCATCAACCGCACGCTTCAGCGCGCCGACCAGATCGAGACCGCCGAAGGCAAAGGTCTTTCGGTCGACACATGGTTCGCGCCGATCGTTGCCGATGCCGAAGCCGGCTTCGGCGGTCCGCTCAACGCCTTCGAAATCATGAAGGCCTTCATCGAGGCGGGTGCGGCGGGTGTTCACTACGAAGACCAGCTGGCTTCGGAAAAGAAGTGCGGTCATCTGGGCGGCAAGGTTCTGATCCCCACGGCAGCGCATATCCGCAATCTGACGGCAGCGCGTCTTGCAGCAGATGTCATGGGCGTTCCGACCCTCGTCATCGCCAGAACAGACGCGGAAGCAGCAAAGCTTCTGACATCCGATATCGACGAGCGGGACCGCCCCTTTGTCGATTACGATGCCGGTCGCACGGTCGAAGGTTTCTATCAGGTGAAGAACGGGCTTGAGCCCTGCATCGCCCGCGCCAATGCCTACGCGCCCTATTGCGACCTGATCTGGTGCGAAACCTCCAAGCCGGATCTGGAGCAGGCCCGCAAATTCGCCGAAGGCGTTCACAATGTTCATCCCGGCAAAAAGCTTGCGTATAATTGTTCGCCATCTTTCAACTGGAAGAAAAACCTGGACGATGCGACGATTGCCAAGTTCCAGCGCGAACTTGGCGCCATGGGCTACAAGTTCCAGTTCATTACGCTTGCCGGTTTCCACCAGCTGAATTACGGCATGTTCGAATTGGCACGCGGCTACAAGGATCGCCAGATGGCCGCCTATTCGGAGCTTCAGGAAGCGGAATTCGCAGCCGAAATTAACGGCTACACCGCAACAAAGCATCAGCGGGAAGTCGGCACAGGCTACTTCGATGCGGTCTCCGTCGCAATTTCCGGCGGCACCTCATCCACCACTGCCATGAAGGAATCGACCGAGCACGACCAGTTCCGCCCGGCCGCAGAATAACCGCTGAAGCTTAGACGCTTTAGATCTTGTTTTAACGCATGCCGTCATTCAGCCAGTTTGCAGCATGCTCTTTGAGGAGGAAAGACAATGGCTTCGATTTCGAGAGTTAGAGAACGGGCAGAAGAACAGTCCTCTGCCATGACGCAGGACCAGCAGGCTGCCATCCGCATGCTGGCAAACGATCTCCACCGCCTCAATCAGGCGGTCATGAATGCGGTCGAGGCAGGCATCTCCGTCGAGCTCGTCCGCTCTGCCCGCCATCATGGCGGCGACGGGAACTGGGGCGATCTGCTGATCCCGGTCATCGTCGCGCAAAACAAGGCTGCGGCCTAAAGCACGTCGCGCATATATATGGAGCGGTTTTAGCGAAAACGACAGGCGGCTGAAGAAGGACCTGAAGCGTTAAAGCGCAACTGAGAGATCGCGATCCGCTTCAACGCGCAGCAGTCCGACCGGCGTAGAGGTCTGAATTCTGCCTGATCAACTTGATCATTCGATCCGCCACCGTCCGTATATCGCGGCGGTGGCGGTCCTCATTGTTCATCACCACCCACTGCTGATGACGAAGCTCCTCAATTTCAGCACCCTCCCGCACCAGCCGTGCATCCGCATCGCCGATGAAGCACGGCAGGACAGCAGAGCCTGCCCCGGACAGAATGAGTTCCCGCAGCGCTGAGGGGCGGTTTACCGTTACCAGGATCTTGTCTAGCGCAGCCTCATGCGGCCACCGCAGGTAGGCGGAAATCGCATTCTCCTTGTCGACCGCAATCCAGCGATCCCCGACCGATTGAGGCGCATTGCGCAACCGATAGGCCGCATAAGCCACATCACCGGTCTTGATCGCCGCCAGATTGCGCTCATGCGGCTCAAAAGCGCGGATGCCGATATCGTTTTCGCGGTGTGCGAGCGTCGCTCTTTGCTCGGCAATGAAGAGGTCGATGCGAAAGCCGTCTCGTTCGCTGCAAATGGCTGCGAAGTTGCTCATCATCAGCTGCGCATTCCATGTGCCAAGCGCGATCCGGACGAGAGACGTGGCGACGCTCGATTTTAGCCAGCCATCGATCGTTCCGGCGGCCTCCTCCATAGCAAGGAGACTATCGAAAAGAGTGCGACCGTCGCCCGTCAGCGCATATCCCGTCTGGCTCCTGACGAAGAGTGCCTTACCAAGCTTCTGCTCAAGCTCAAGCATTTTGCGACCGATCGTCGCAGGGCTAAAGCCCGAGGTGCTTGCCGCGCCAGTCAGCCCGCCTCCCCGTGCAACGTCAAGAAAAAGCTGAAACGTGTCCCATCCAATGTTTTTCATAAATGAAAAACATAAGGCGCTTTCGGCGGCAGATAAAGCAGAAATGGCGGTGCAACATGATGAAGCTCATCGGAAGGAGTTCATCATGCAGCATATTTTTGTGGCCTTTGCCCTCATCAAGGTGCCAGCACCTGAAGGTCAGAAAGCAAGACGGGAAGCAGAGGAAAAATTTTACGCTGAAACCTGCGCACCAGGCATCATCCGGCGCGCATTTGCAGCACTGACGTCTTGCCTTGAAGCCTTAAAACGCAATGGCCAGCAATGCCGCGACAGCACCAGCCGCGATCAGGCTGAGACGAAAGGCAAAAAGGAGGTTGTCATTGCGGGCACGGGCAATAGCGACGGCGCGAGCGCGATTTCTGGACATCATCATGAGCGGCTTCCAACGAAAAACTTGACCGTTCAATGCCGGGTTCCGGCGTCCAGCGAGACCTCATGTTCCAACTCGCGTTGTGCTGGCATAGAGGTCAGCATGACTCGGGCCTCTTAACAAGATGTTAAAGGATCGCGGCACTGCAGCAATTCTGACGAAAGTGGTTTTCGCTCTACATTAGGGATGCGTCAGAGAAAGGCGTTCGAGCAATTCCCTGGACACCGACTGACTGGAATTGCCGCTAGACGGTCTCTCCTGCGGCGTAACCGGACGCCCATGCCCACTGAAAATTATAGCCTCCAAGCCAGCCAGTCACATCCACACCCTCGCCGACGAAATAGAGCCCGGGCACCGATTTTGCCTGCATGGTCCTGGAGTCGAGGTCGCTGGTATCGACGCCGCCGAGGGTAACTTCGGCAGTGCGATATCCTTCTGAACCAGAGGGCGTGATCTGCCAATCCTGTGCGCTTGCCGCAAGAGCACTCAGCATCTTGTCCGAAAGATCGGCAAGAGGTTTGGTGAGGCCCGATTGCTCTACGAGATACTGCGCAAGCCGCTTTGGCAAAATCTCTCCAAGCGCCGTCTGGGCGGATTGACGCCCATTGGCTTTCTTGGCGGCTTTGAGCTTTTCGGCAATGTCCTGTTCCGGCTCAAGCTTCAGGCGAACCGTATCCCCTTCCCGCCAATAAGAGGAGATCTGCAAAATGGCCGGGCCACTCAAGCCGCGATGGGTAAAGAGTAGCGCCTCGCGAAACTCCGTTTTCCCGTGCGAGACATCTGCCGGGACCGCAACGCCAGAGAGAGGCGACAGCCGTTCCAACTGTGCCGGATCGAGAGTCAGTGGCACAAGACCAGGGCGCGGCTCGACCAGCGAGAGACCGAATTGCTCGGCGAGACGATAGACGAAACCGGTGGAGCCCATTTTGGGTATGGATTTCCCGCCCGTGGCGACGACGAGGCTTTTCGCCTCGATCGCTCCCTGCGACGTCGTCACGCGGAAACCGCCCGTTGCCATACCTTCGACCAATGTGATCTCGCACTTGAGCCGCAGCTTGGCATTCACCGCCTGCATCTCCGTCAGCAACATGCGGATAATGTCTTTGGCGCTGTCGTCGCAGAAAAGCTGACCGAGTGTCTTTTCGTGCCACGCGATCTTGTGCTTCTCGACCAGATCTAGAAAGTCACGCGGCGTATAGCGGGCGAGCGCCGATTTGGCGAAGTGGGGGTTTTTCGACAGGTAGTTCTTAGGTCCTGCATGGATGTTGGTGAAGTTGCAGCGCCCGCCGCCGGAGATGCGGATTTTCTCGCCCGGCGCCTTGGCGTGGTCGAGAATGATGACGGAGCGGCCGCGCTGACCGGCGCGGATGGCGCACATCATGCCTGCGGCGCCCGCCCCCAAAATCAGCACATCACATTTTTCCGTCATGGATTTTCCTTATCGTTGTTGCACTCCCTCTTTTCGAAGTCAGGCTTCTTGTCAATGCGCATTCCCCTCTCGCCAATTGTCAAAGTCTGACTATTATGGCCCCAGTCGAAACAGACCCCGGTGATTTATGCCCCCCAAGAAAACCATGCTCCGCCCGAAGAAGCCGGCAACCATGGCGAAGAAACCACCCGTTGAGCTCTCCTCTACCCGCGGCGTCTCCACCTGGCGCGAAGCGGCGCAATGGCTGAAGGCACGCGGCATCGAAGACATTGAATGCATCACCCCCGACCTCGCTGGCGTGCCACGCGGCAAGATGATGCCGACGGCGAAGTTCACCGGTGACACATCTCTTGCACTCCCATCCGCACTTTATCGCCATACGATTTCCGGCGATTATCCGGACGAGACCGCGAATTTCCGCTACGAGCCACGTGACAGTGACCTGAAGCTGGTCCCCGATCTCTCCACGCTCTCGGTCGTTCCATGGGAGAGCGATCCGACTGCGCAGGTCATCTGCGACGTGGTGGATCAGGAAGGCAAACCCGTTTCCTATACGCCTCGCAACGTCTTGAAGAACGTGCTCGCTCTTTATCAGGAAAAGGGCTGGAAGCCGGTCGTTGCGCCGGAAATCGAATTCTATCTCGTGGCAATGAACGACGACCCCGATTACCCACTGCATCCGCCGAAGGGCCGTTCAGGCCGCTCCATCGTCGGCGGACAGAGCTATTCGATCGCCGGCATCAACGAGTTCGACGAGTTGATCGATGACATCTATCACTTCTCCGAGAAGCAGGGGTTGGAGATCGACACCCTCATCCACGAAGAGGGTCCGGCACAGCTGGAAATCAACCTTCGCCATGGCGATCCGGTCGAGCTTGCCGATCAGGTATTTCTCTTCAAGCGCACCATTCGCGAGGCGGCGCTTAAACACGGGATCTACGCGACCTTCATGGCCAAGCCCATGCAGGCCCAGCCCGGTTCGGCCATGCATATTCACCAGTCCGTCATCGATATCGAGACCGGACAAAACGTGTTTTCCAACAAGGACGGCAGCCCGTCGAAAGAGTTCTTCTCCTTCGTCGGTGGTATGCAGCGCTACGTTCCCAACGCGCTGGTGATGCTTGCCCCCTATGTGAATTCCTATCGACGCCTGACGCCGGACATGGCTTGCCCGGTCAACAATGCCTGGGGTTACGACAACCGCACCACCGCGTTTCGCGTGCCGATCTCGGGCCCGCAGGCGCGGCGCGTGGAAAACCGGCTGCCAAGTTCGGACGCCAACCCGTATCTCGCGCTCGCGGCCTCGCTCGGCTGCGGCTGGCTCGGCATCATGAACAATATCGAGCCGACCGAGCCGACTTACGAGACGGCAAATGAAGGCTCGATCGAGCTACCGCGTGGTCTGCTCGAGGCTGTTGCGTTGCTCGAGCAGGAGCAGCAGTTCGAGCGCATCTTCGGCAACGAATTCGTCGGTCTTTACGCTGGCCTGAAGCGTGGCGAATTCGAAACCTTCATGCAGGTGATCAGTCCCTGGGAGCGCGAGTTCCTACTGCTGAACGTTTGAGGTGAACGATATGGCATGGCAGAGCCCGATAGCGCCGGGCGTTTCATGGTATCAGGATACGGTTGCCGAGAGGCCGACCTATCCGGCGGTGGATGGTTCGCGGACTGCGGACGTCGCCATTATCGGCGGCGGCTTCACCGGTCTTCAGGCGGCCTACACTCTGGCGCGTGCAGGCATTTCCGTCACGCTGATCGAAGCGCATCGGTTTGGCGATGGCGCCTCTGGTCGCAATGGCGGGCAGTTCGGCACCGGGCAGCGCGCCTGGCCGGATGAGCTTGAAGAGAAGATCGGCTTCGAGCGCTCCAAGGCGCTCTTCGATCTTGCAGAAAATGCCAAGCACTATGTGCTGGATTTTGCCCGTGACAACCAGATCGACATGGAGTTTCTGCCCGGCCAGTTGAACGTGTCGCACAAGCGCGCCTACGAGAAGAGCTATCGCGACAGCGTTGATGCCATGACAGGCCGTTATGGCTATGAGCAGATTGCCTTCATGGAGAAGGCGGAAACTGCAGATCGCTTGGGGTCGTCCCACTATCATTGCGGTGTGCGCGATACCGGCACCGGCCATATTCACCCATTGAAACTGCTGGTCGGACTGGCGAGGGCCGCAAAGGCGGCGGGCGCCGACATTTTCGAAATGACGCCGGCCACGGCGATCCGCCAGTCGGGCGGCAAGACGCTGATCGAGACACGTACCGGCACGATCACCGCAACCCGGGTATTGATCGCGACCAATGCCTATATCGGCAATCTGGAGCCTGTCACCGCAGCACATGTTATGCCGATCCGCTCCTTCATCGGGGCAACGGCACCGCTCGACGAGTTCCCATCCATCATTCCGGACAAGGAAGCGGTCGCCGATTCGCGCTTCGTCGTGCGATACTTCCGCAAGACGCCGGACAACCGCCTGCTCTTCGGCGGGCGTGAAGCATACACGGCCGATTCGCCGCGCGACATCTCCAAGCACATCCGCAAGCAGATTGCAGAAATCTATCCGGCACTTGGCAATGTCGAGATGACCCACGCCTGGGGTGGCTCCGTCGGAATAACCATGACACGCCAGCCATTCGTGCGCGAAGTCATGCCCGGCGTGCTCTCCATTGGCGGCTATTCCGGCCATGGGGTAATGCTGTCCAACTATTGCGGCAAGCTTTACGCCGATATGGTGATCAACAAGGACAAGGCGCTGGATCAGTTTGCCGCGCTCGACGTACCATCGTTTCCGGGTGGGGCATCGCTGAGGGCGCCACTCCTGTTCCTGGCACTGACGTGGTATGCGTTGAGAGACAGGTTTTAAACTGGTCTGCCTCCGCATTGTGCAAAAGTGCCGGTTGGACCCCTCAGTGGAATAACTGGCCAGCGGCAAAATTCATTATTTGTTACATCAACTCTGGCATTTTTAAATCGATTAGATTATGGATGCCCCTAACGTGTAGAGATCGAGAGAATCGACATGAGCAGTCAAATTATTCCCGTTGACCCCTTTGATTGCGTCGTCTTCGGCGGCACTGGCGATCTGGCAGAACGCAAGCTTCTGCCTGCCCTTTACCACCGCCAGGTGGAAGGCCAGTTGACTGAGCCGACCCGCATCATCGGCGCCTCCCGCTCTGTCATGACACATGAGGAATATCGCAAATTCGCACAGGACGCTCTGAAGGAGCATCTGAAGTCTGGCGAATATGATGAGGAGCAGGTTGCCAAGTTTTGCGCGCGCCTCTTCTATATTCCGGTCGATGCCAAGTCAGACGATGGCTGGGACAAGCTGAAGAAGCTTCTTGACGAAGGCAAGGATCGCATCCGTGCATTCTACCTTGCAGTCGCACCGGGAATTTTCGGCGATATCGCGTCCAAGATCCGTGACCACAAGCTGATCACCAAATCCACTCGCATCGTGGTGGAAAAGCCGATTGGTCGCGACCTGGCTTCCGCGCTGGAGCTGAACGACACGCTCGGCAACGTATTCAAGGAAGAGCAGATCTTCCGTATCGACCATTATCTCGGCAAGGAAACCGTTCAGAACCTGATGGTTCTGCGCTTTGCCAACGCCCTGTTCGAGCCGCTGTGGAATTCCACACATATCGACCACGTGCAGATCACGGTCGCGGAATCCGTCGGGCTTGAAGGCCGCGCAGGTTACTACGACAAGGCTGGCGCGCTTCGCGATATGGTGCAGAACCATATTCTTCAGCTGCTTTGCCTTGTGGCAATGGAGCCCCCTTCCTCGATGAACGCCGAAGCGGTGCGCGACGAGAAACTGAAAGTGTTGCGCGCGCTCAAGCCAATCAACCAATCCAATGTCGAAAAGAACACCGTGCGCGGACAATATCGCGCAGGCGCATCGGCAGGCGGCGCGGTGAAGGGCTATCTGGAAGAGCTTGAAGGCGGCGTTTCCAACACGGAAACCTTCGTCGCTATCAAGGCGGAAATCGGCAACTGGCGCTGGGCAGGTGTTCCCTTCTACATCCGCACCGGCAAACGGCTTGCCACGCGCGTGTCGGAAATCGTGGTCACGTTCAAGCAGATCCCGCACTCGATCTTCGACGACGCCGCTGGCAAGATCGAAGCCAACAAGCTGGTGATCCGCCTGCAGCCGGATGAAGGCGTTAAACAGTCCCTGCTCATCAAGGACCCGGGTCCGGGCGGTATGCGCCTTCGCCAGGTGTCGCTCGATATGAGCTTTGCGCAAGCCTTCAACGTGCGTAACCCGGATGCCTATGAGCGTCTGTTGATGGATACTATCCGCTCGAACCAGACGCTCTTCATGCGCCGCGACGAAGTGGAAGCGGCGTGGAACTGGGTCGATCCGATCCTGAAAAGCTGGGAAGCCGTCAATCAGGGCGTCCAGGGTTATACGTCGGGCACCTGGGGACCGAGCGGCGCGATTGCGCTGATCGAGCGCGACGGACGTACCTGGCATGAGGCCGATTGAGTGGAGACGCGGATGGAACCGAACATGCACGTCTTCACCAACGGGACTGAACTGGCGGAAAAACTCGCCAGCGATGTCGTTTCTCAGCTGAAGGCCGCGATCGACGAGCGCGGGTCTGCCAGCATGGCAGTTTCGGGCGGCTCTACACCGAAGCTCTTCTTCCAGACGCTGTCAAAGCAACAGCTGGAATGGCCCCGCGTCAGCATCACGTTGGTGGATGAGCGTTTCGTGCCTGCCGACAATGATCGCTCGAACCACAAGCTGGTCGCAGACAACCTTCTTCAAAACGAAGCCAAGGCCGCCTATTTCGTTCCACTCTATCAGTCTGCCGCTTCACCTGAAGACGCAGCAACCCTGGCGACAGCGAAGACCGCAGACATTTGCGATCCTTTCGATATCGTGATCCTGGGCATGGGCAACGATGGACACACCGCGTCCTTCTTTCCCGGCGGTGACAATCTGGAAGAAGCGCTCGATCTCGACGAGCCTCGCACCGTCCTGACCATGGCTGCGGAAAACGCCGGTGAGGAAAGACTGACCTTCAACCTCTCGGCTCTCCACGATGCGCGTTTCCTCGTTCTGCACATTGAAGGTGCGGCGAAAAAGGAAACGCTTGCGAAGGCCAAGTCCGATCTGGATGAGGACGAGATGCCGATACGATCCGTGCTGAACAGGGCGGATTCGACACTAAACATCTATTGGGCGCCGTAACGATCCGCATTCGTGCGGCGTCGCTGCCAGTATTTCAATGAAACAAGATCGTCGGCCCGCTCTCCCAAACCTGTGGCCGACGCTCCACAGAAGGACAGGATGAAGCCCATGGCTGCCGACTCACGCGTTCAGGCAATTACCGACCGTATCATTGAACGTTCGAAACCTTATCGCGAGATCTATCTCGAGCGGCTTCGTCTCCAGGTCTCCAAGGGCGTTCATCGCTCCACCCTGTCCTGTGGCAACCTCGCTCATGGCTTTGCCGTCTGTTCCCCCGCCGACAAGGACATCCTTGCCGGCGACCGGGTTCCCAATCTCGGCATCGTCACCGCCTATAACGACATGCTTTCGGCCCATCAGCCTTACGAGGTCTTCCCACAGATCATCCGGGATGCGGCCAAGGACGCAGGCGGCATTGCGCAGGTGGCGGGTGCAGTCCCCGCCATGTGTGACGGGGTCACACAGGGCCAGCCCGGCATGGAGCTCTCGCTGTTTTCCCGTGACGCCATCGCCATGGCAGCCGGCATCGGCCTGTCGCACAACATGTTCGATGCCGCCGTCTATCTCGGCGTCTGCGACAAGATCGTGCCAGGCCTGGTGATCGCAGCACTGACGTTTGGCCATCTGCCAGCCGTCTTCATTCCGGCCGGCCCGATGACGACCGGCCTTCCGAATGACGAGAAGTCGCGCATTCGCCAACTCTATGCGGAAGGCAAGGTCGGTCGCGCCGAACTGCTGGAGGCCGAGTCCAAGTCCTATCACGGCCCCGGCACCTGCACCTTCTACGGCACCGCAAATTCCAACCAGATGCTGATGGAGATCATGGGTTTCCATATGCCCGGCTCCTCCTTCATCAATCCGAATACGCCGCTGCGAGACGCGTTGACCAAGGAAGCCGTGAAGCGGGCGCTGGCGATTACCGCGCAGGGCAACGAATTCACGCCTGCGGGGGAGATGATCGATGAGCGCTCGGTCGTGAACGGCGTGGTCGGCCTGCATGCAACAGGCGGCTCCACCAACCACACCATGCACCTGATCGCCATGGCGCGGGCCGCGGGCATCGTTCTGACCTGGCAGGATATCTCCGACCTCTCCGACATCGTGCCGCTTCTGGCGCGGGTCTATCCGAACGGTCTTGCGGATGTGAACCATTTCCATGCCGCTGGCGGCATGGGCTTCCTGATCAAGCAACTGCTGAAGCAGGGCTTCGTGCATGATGATGTGCGCACGGTTTTCGGTCACGGGCTTGAAGCCTATACGATCGATGCCAAGCTTGGCGAAAACGGCAGCATTCAGCGCGAAGCAGCGCCGGAAGAGAGCCACGATCCGAAGGTTCTTTCGCGCATCGAAACGCCGTTCCAGCCAACGGGCGGCTTGAAGATGCTGACCGGCAATCTGGGCAAGTCCGTTATCAAGATTTCCGCCGTCAAGCCGGAGCGTCATATCATCGAAGCTCCTGCCATCGTCTTTCACGATCAGCAGGAGTTGCAGGATGCCTTCAAGGACGGCAAGCTGAACCGCGACTTCATCGCCGTCGTGCGTTTCCAGGGACCGAAGGCCAACGGAATGCCGGAATTGCACCGGCTGACCCCGCCGCTCGGTGTGCTTCAGGATCGCGGCTTCAAGGTGGCGCTCGTCACCGATGGACGCATGTCGGGAGCATCTGGCAAGGTGCCCGCCGCCATTCACGTCACACCGGAAGCATGCGATGGTGGGCCGATCTCGCTCATCCGCGATGGAGACATTATTCGTCTCGATGCCGTATCGGGCACATTGGAGGTTCTGGTTTCGGCGGCAGAGCTTTCCAGGCGCGAGCCAGCACGGGCCGATCTCTCTGCTAATGAGTGGGGCATGGGCCGTGAGCTTTTTGCTCCCTTCCGCCGCAACGCCGGTCCGGCAGATCAGGGCGCGAGCGTCTTTCACTGATTTGCCCAGTCATCCCCCAGCCAGAGCATCCGCCATGCTCTGGCGCCACGCCTTGACATCCCCTCTCCAGTTCTCCCCTATTGACGTGAAGGCTCACGCCTCTGCTGTCATGCGTCTGTGATAGTCGCCCTATAGGGCGTGTGCAGCCAGCCGCGGGGGCGGTGCCGCAGCCTGAATTGATGGGGGCAGTATGACGTTTTTCTCACGCACGCGCCGTAATGCGCTGAAGCTCATGGCCGGAACTGCCATGCTGCCGCTCATGCGTTTGCCGGCCTCCGCCGATCAGAAGGCTCCGCTGCGTGCCATCGTCATCTCCGACCTGCACTCCGCCTACGAGCGTATGGGACAGCTTCTCGCAGCGATCGAGACGCGCATTTCCGCGGACAAAAGCACACACATCATTCTCCTGAATGGCGACCTATTCGAAAGCGGCAATACGGTTGCGATGCGGTCTCAAGGTGAGATCGAGTGGAGCTTCCTTGCTGCACTTGCCAAGCTCGCACCCACCGTGGTGAACATCGGTAACCATGAGGCGGATATCGACAACGACCTTGGCCGTTTCGTCAGCCGGGCCAAGGGGCTCGGCATCACCGTACTTTCCAACATCATCGACAAGCGGATCGGCGCGCCCTACGCGCCAGCAAGCAAGACGTTCGAAGTGGACGGACGCAAGGTCATCGTGGCCGGGCTCGCCACCAACGCCATAAACACCTATCCGAAGGTAGCGCGCGATGCGCTGACCATCCCGGAGCCGGTGGAATGGGCGAAGACCAACCTTCCCGAGATCGCCAGGCCGGATGCCATCAACATCGTCATGAGTCATGCCGGTGTGGTGGCGGACCGCGACATCCTGCCTGTGCTGCCAGATGGCACGCTGGTCGTGGGCGGCCATGACCACCTGAACTTCCTGCATGAGGTCGGTGCCACGCGCTACATTCACACCGGATCGTGGTGCACCTCAATGGCAGTTGCAACCATCGAAGCGCCCGGCCAAGCTGCAGCCATCGAGACCATAGCGGTCGATCGCAACGCAGCGGCCTCCCCTTCCCTTGGCGCGCAAATCGAAAAGACGCTTGCCCAACATCTGACACCAGAAGAACTGGAAGTTGTCGCCAAAACGGCAGAAGCGATGACTGTGGATGAGGCAGGGCGTCGCGTGGCCGAGCTTATTGCCGCAAAGGCGAGAGCGGATGTAGGATTCGTGGGCCACACCTCCTTCGGTGCTGGCCTGCCAAAAGGCGACATTCGCCGCTACGATTTCAACGCGTGCCTGCGCTTCGAGGGCAAAATGCTGGTGACAGAGGTCGATGGCGAAGTGCTGGACCGGATTCTGAGCCGTTGCAACCAGGATGGCGATATTCCACTCGCCAAACGCACCGGCGACTATCTTTACGCGATGCCGGATAAGCCCGCAACGAAAGAGCGTTACAAGCTCGTCTGCAACGATTGGTCAGCCATCAACCAGAAGTCCTATTTCGGTCGTGACGATCTTGTTTTCAGCGAGGTCGAGAATGTGAAACTCAAACAAACGGTGCTTGAAGGGCTCGCGTAAGGAAGGCAAGATCTCACGCAAGATCCGAGTTTCGTTTGCCGGAAAGTCTCTGGCAGGCCACAGATCAAAAGGATCGCAGATCCAACGTCCGGTCACGATGGGCGGGATGGGTGCTGAAGACGAAGATGCGATCCATTTCCTTCTGATTGAGAAGGCGAAGGAAGCGAACCTGCACAGTGTTGTTGGCATTTGTCTTCATCAACACGCAGCCGATCTTGTTGATGCGGGCGTCTGGGATGTCCAGATAAAACTCAGCAGGCAAGCTACACTGCGTGATAAATGCGAGAACGGCTTCGGACCGGGAAATCCTGACGACGTCGCAACGGCGGGACGCCATGTTCATGACGGCTTTCTCGGTATATTCGATGCGCGCCGCGTTCATCGTATCTTCCATCTTGAACCGACCTTCACGGTCGTACATGAAAGATTCTTCCTTGCTCAAGTAGGTCGGCTTACCGAGATTTGCCCGCACGTTCAACGCGACGTTCCTTTCCAAGTCTTTGCCGAAGAATCCTAAAACAGAAGAGTTTAATTTTCTCTCAAATGACGACGACGGGGTGACAGCCAGACCTCCCTCGTAAAGGTCACTATTTCAAACCGCCTTGCGACTGGAAAAGCCTCGTTTCCCGACGAAGGCTTCTCCAGAAGAGCAAGCAAAATGGACGATGCCGAAATAGGTTTCATATTGGAGCGTATCGTTTGCAAGTCAGCCCTCTGCAAACGAGATACACACCTAAAGCGACTTCCGCTTCTTGGCGCAGAAACGTCTTTGAAACCAGTAGGGCAGATATCGGCGAACTATCGCCGATATGTTTTACCGAGTGCATCGAAAAGATGTAGCTTTTCGGACGGCGCAGAGAAGCGCAATGTTTCGCCTTTCTTCACAGGCGCTATGCCAGGAATTTTGACGATGATCGGCTCCTCACCTGACGGGGCCTCCAGGTAGAGCAGTGTCACTTCACCCAGAGCTTCTACGATGGAAACCTTGCCCTCGAAGAGATAGTCGTCGCCGGTCGCAATTGACAGGTCTTCGGGACGCACGCCGAAGGATGCCGCCTTGCCCTGTTCGCTTTGCGTGGTCGGGATGTGAACGGCAAGCGGCTTGCCGTCGGCAAGTTTGAGCATGGTCGTCTCACCGGCACTTTCTACTGTAGCGGCAATGATATTCATGGCCGGCGAGCCGATGAAGCGCGCGACGAAGAGGTTGGCGGGGTTTTCGTAAAGCTCCAGCGGTTCACCCACCTGCTCCACGCGACCGCCATTCAACACCACGATCCGATCTGCCAGCGTCATGGCTTCCACCTGATCGTGAGTCACGTAAATCATGGTGGTGTCGGCCATCTTTTCGCTGAGCTTGGCGATCTCGATGCGGGTCGCAACGCGAAGTGCGGCATCGAGGTTCGAGAGCGGCTCGTCAAAGAGAAAGACTTTGGGGTTACGGCAGATAGCGCGACCGATGGCAACACGTTGACGCTGGCCACCGGAGAGTGCTTTCGGAAGACGCTCCAGATATTGCGTCAACTGCAAGATTTCGGCGGCAGCGCGAACACGGCGATCGATCTCCTGCTTGCTTTCCTTTGCGATCTTCATGCCGAAGGCCATGTTGTCGTAGACCGTCATGTGCGGATAGAGCGCGTAGGACTGGAACACCATGGCGATGCCGCGCCGTGACGGCGGGATCTCATTCACCAACTGGCCGTCGATATACATTTCGCCGCCAGTGATTTCCTCCAGACCGGCGATCATGCGCAAAAGCGTGGACTTGCCGCAGCCGGACGGACCGACAAAGACAATGAACTCGCCCTGCTTGATATCGAGGTCGATCCCATGCAGGACCTTGACCTCACCATAGGATTTACGGATGCCCTTGAGAATAAGTCCAGTCATGCGGTGCTCCTCCCTATCCTGTTACGCGTGCCGGGCGAAAAACGCGCCCCATGCCGGAAGTTCTACGGTCGTCCCATTCCGTTCAGCCGAAAAGCCGTGACCATCCAAGACGTCCCACTCACCGTCCGGTAATTTTGCCGTTGCTGCGACTGCGGAGAGGTTGAAGAGGCAAAGCACGGTTTCGTTGCCAAGCGTGCGGGTATAGCTCGAGACAGTCGCATCCGCGTCCTGGAATTCGATCTTGCCCTTCGCAAAGGCAGGGTGTTGCTTGCGGAACGCCAAGAAGCGGCGATAGTGCTCCAGAACGGAGCCTTCGTTGCCCTGCTGCGCGCTGACTGCGCGCATCTTGTGTTCCGTTGGGATAGGAAGCCATGTCTTGTCGGAAGTGGAGAAGCCTGCCTGCGCGTGGCCGGCATCCCAGACCATTGGCGTGCGGCAGCCATCGCGGCCCTTGAATTCCGGCCAGAACTGAATGCCGTAGGGATCCTGCAGATCTTCGAAGGCGATGTCGGCTTCCGTCAGGCCAAGCTCTTCTCCCTCATAGATGCAGACAGAGCCGCGCTGCGTCATCAACAGAGCCGACAGCACCTTGGCAAAGGCATCCTTGTCCTCGACCGTCTCACCCCAGCGCGTGACATGGCGCACCACGTCGTGGTTGGAGAAAGCCCAGCAGGCCCAGCCTTCAGGTGCCGCTTGAGCAAAGGCTGCCTGGACTTCTGCAACGCGCGCCGGGGTCAGCGCATCCGGTGCCAGGAATTCGAACGCGTAGCACATCTGCATCTTGTCATCGCCCGACGTGTATTCGCCGACGATTTCAAGACCGCGTTGGCTGTCACCGACTTCGCCGACAGCGGCGATATCCTGGAACTCGTCCAGAACGGCGCGGAAGCGCTTGAGGAATTCCAGGTTTTCCGGGCGGTTCTTGTCGTAGATATGTTCCTGGAAATTATAAGGGTTCACGGCAGGCGCGGTGGAGGCATTACGGCGTTCCGGCGCAAGCGCCGGGTTGTCTCGCAGTTCCTTGTCGTGAAAGTAAAAGTTGATCGTATCGAGGCGGAAGCCATCGACGCCGCGCTTCAGCCAGAAGCGGGTGATGTTCAAGAGCTCTTCCTGTACCTGCGGATTATGCAGATTGAGGTCCGGCTGCGAGGTCAGGAAATTGTGCATGTAATATTGCATGCGGGTCGGGTCCCACTGCCAACCGGAACCACCGAAGATCGACAGCCAGTTGTTGGGCGGCGTGCCGTCCGGCTTGCCATCGCTCCAAACATACCAATCCGCCCGCGGATTGCTGCGGCTGGACCGGCTTTCCACGAACCAGGGATGCTGGTCGGAGGTGTGAGACAGAACCAGATCGATCATCACGCGGATACCAAGGCGATGTGCCTCAGTAATCAGGCCATCGAAATCCGCCAACGTGCCAAACATCGGATCAACATCGACGTAGTTCGAGACGTCGTAGCCGAAGTCCCGCATGGGCGAAGTGAAGAAGGGCGAGATCCAGATGGCATCCGCGCCGAGATTGGCAATGTGTTCCAGTCTGGAGGTGATGCCCTTCAGGTCTCCGATGCCATCGCCGTTGGAGTCCTGATAGGAGCGCGGATAAATCTGGTAGATCACAGCGCCGCGCCACCAATCCTTGTCGGGAGTGAGAGCGGAAGAAACGGTCGCGGTCATGGCATTGTCCTGTTGATTGAAAGCATTCATGGGTTCGATCAGCCTCCCTTGACGGAGCCAGCCAAGAGGCCGCGCACAAGGTAACGTTGGAGCGCAAAGAAGACGCAGAGCGGCACGATAATGGTGACGAAGGCCGACGCGGTAAGAATTTCCCAGTTGCCGCCACGCGAGCCGAGCAGCGCATTCAACGCACCAGTCAGCACCAGTTCATCCTTCTGTGTGCCGAGGAACACCATGGCGACGAGCAGGTCGTTCCAGGTCCAAAGGAACTGGAAGATGGCAAAGGAGGCGAGCGCCGGGAAGGACAGCGGCAAGACGATCTTGACGAAGATTTCAAAATCGCTGGCGCCATCGACGCGAGCGCTCTCGATGATTTCCTTCGGCAGACCGGAGATATAATTGCGCAGCAGATAGATGGCGAGCGGCAGACCGAAGGCTGTGTGTGCCAACCAGATGCCGGCATAGGTCTTGGACGGCACGCCAAAGACGTTGCCGATCCAGTTATAGAGCTGGAGCAGCGGAATGAGCGACATCTGCAACGGCACGACGATCAGACCGACCACAAGTGCAATCATCAACGAACGGCCACTGAAGCGCATCCAAGAGAGCGCGTAGGCGGCGAACGCTGCAATCAATATCGGAATGATGGTTGCGGGAATGGCGACTGTCAGAGAGTTGACGAAGGACTGGCCGATGCCTTCGGAGAGGAGCACGGTGCGATAATTGTCGAGCGTGAAGATCGGCGGCGTGGAAACGACGACATAGACGCGTTTTGCGCGCGATCCTTCGAAGCTGGCATTCTTGCTATATTGATAGCTGCCGTCCTCGTTGAGCTGGAGCGTCTCGCCATCACCGAGATCTGCAGACGTACCGGCCTTGAAGGCTGCCGGTTCCTGAACACGCACGCCGAAGGCGGAGACATGGCCGCTCTTGCCTTCACCAAAGACGTTCCCGGCAATAACGAAGCGATCGCCCTGCTGGGTCTGGGTCGATGGATCGCCAAGGCGCAGTGCCTGCGTCTGGTTGGAACTGGAGAAGGCCGTCCACCAGCCGGAGACGACGATCTGATCCTTGTCGCGCAGCGAGCTGACCAGAATGCCGAGCGTCGGCAAAAGCCAGAGCAGAACGATGAAGAGAACGCTTGCATGGACGATAAGACGGGGCAGGCCGATGCGGCGCAGACGGGTTGCGATGGTCATATCAGCGGCCCTCCATCTCGCGGTTTGCCTGGCGGATGTTCCAGATCATGATCGGCGTGACGGCTGCCATGATGACAAGCGCGATAACGGCACTTCGCCCGCTATCTCCACCGCCGCGGAACATCCAGTCGAACATGAGATTGGCAAGAACCATGGTGTTCCACTGACCGTTGGTCATGGTCAGAACAATATCGAAAACCTTGAGAACGAGGATGGTGATGGTGGTCCAGACGACGGCGATCGTTCCCCAGATCTGCGGTACCATGATCTTCCAGAAAATCTGCCAGCCATTGGCGCCATCGATGACGGCAGCCTCGATGGTCTCTTCAGGGATTCCACGAAGAGCCGCCGACAGGATGACCATGGCAAAACCGGTCTGGATCCAGATCAGGATGACCATCAGGAAGAAGTTGTTCCAGAAGGGCATGGAAATCCAAACCTGCGGATTTCCACCGAAGAATTCGACGAGGGCATTGAGAAGGCCGATCTGCGTTTGCCCCTCGCCGCGATACTCATAGATGAATTTCCAGATGACGGACGCGCCGACGAAGGAGATCGCCATCGGCATAAAAACGATGGACTTGGCGATGTTGCCCCACCAGATGCGGTCGGTCATGACGGCGATGACGAGGCCAAGGAAGGTGCAGGCGGCGGGCACAACGGCAAGCCAGAGAATGTTGTTGAAGATCGACTGGCGGAAACCGGCGTCGTAAAAAGCCCAGACGTAATTGGCGGAGCCGACGTAATTGGTGCCTGTGCGATCGTAAAAGGACAGGATGAAGGTCGCAACGACCGGGTAAACAAGATAGACGGCAAGCAGCAGCAGGGCCGGCCCGACGAAGAGCCAGGGACGAATCGCCGCGCGGCGGTTGAGATTGCGCGAAGCGTGAATGACATCGCCGTCCCGCACCGGAAAAATAAACTGCAACGCCTTGTCCGACAGCCAGTAATAGGCGGCGCAGGCAAAGACGCCGACAATAACGACACCCAGCGCGGATACGATTTGCGTGATCATCATTCCCTCCCCGATCTTGCGTGTATTCGGCCCGTGTGGTCCGCGCCGTTCTATCTGAACAGCCCGGCAGCAATGACTGCCGGGCTGGATCTGAGGATTACTTCAGGCCGTCCCAGGCCTTCTGAATGTCGTTGGCGACCTGTTCGGCAGACTTGCCACCGACGAAATCGACCATACCGGTCCAGAACGCGCCAGCGCCGATCTTGCCAGGCATGAGGTCGGAACCGTCGAAGCCAAAGGTAGTGGCCGTCGTCAGAATCTCGCCCTGACGCTTCACCTGATCATTGGCATAGGCGTCCTTGTTGACGCCCTTGAACGGTGTCAGGAAGCCGGACTGCGCCATCCACACTTCGTGGGCAATCGGCGTCTTCAGGAATTCGACGAGCGCGCGCGCAGCCTTGGAATCCTTGGTGATGGTAAAGAGCGTTCCAGCACCCAAAACCGGCTTGCCAAGATCTGCCTTGGAAGCGAAGGTCGGCATGTAGAAGAAGTCGACATCCGTTCCGACTTTCGTTCCCTCGGGGAAGAAGGATGGGATGAAGGAAGCCTGACGGTGCAGGTAGCACTTCGGTGGAATGTCGAAGAGGCCCTTCGGGCTGTCACGGAAGTCGGTGGAGGCAACAGCGGCAACACCGCCCGAAACATACTTATCGTTCTTGGCGAACTTGCCGAATTCCTCGATTGCGGCAACGACACGCGGATCGTTGAACTTCACCTCGTTCGTCGTCCACTTCTGGTAGACGTCGAGCGGCTGCGTGCGCAGCATGAAGTCTTCGACCCAATCGGTTGCCGGCCAGCCGGTCGCGCCACCAGAGCCGAGACCGATGCACCATGGCGTGCCGCCATCGGCCACGATCTGGTCGCTGAGCTTGACGAGATCTTCCATGGTTTCCGGCACCTTGTAACCGGCTTCCTCGAAGTTCTCAGGAACGTACCAGACCAGCGACTTGACGTCGGCCTTGAACGGGAAGGCGAAATAGGCCTTGTTGCCGTCCTTGTTCTTGTACATGCCAAGATCGACCCAGGACTGGCCCGCGCCGTAATTTTCCTTCACCCAATTTGCCGTCTCGTCACCGAGCGGAGTGAGAAGTCCCTTGGCGGCGAGGTCAGCCAGAAGGCCAGGCTGCGGCAGGATCGCGACGTTTGGCGGCGAGCCGGCCTGCGTGTCGATGACGATCTGCTGCTCGTAATTTTCCGAAGACGAATAACGGACATTGACGCCGGTCGCATCGGCGAAATAGGCCAGCACGGACTGGAACAGGGCTTCGTCTTCGCCGCGCCACGGTCCGAAGATGGTCAGCGTTTCGCCCTTCAGGCTGGAATTGGCGGCCTTGAAGGCTTCGTAGCTCTTCCAGTTGAACTTGCTGTCTTCACCCGGCTTGAATTTGAGATCGGCGGCAAAGGATGCGCCCGACAGAAGCGTGGCTACGGCAACGGTCGTCAAAAATAATTTTTTCATGTGATCTACCTCCCATCACATTAATCGGCTTCGGCGTATCTTTTCAAAGCGCTTTGGCTGCCTATTCATCTCATTGAGAATTGCTCAGAGTCAAGAGGGTTGATGATCATCCCAAATTTGGTCCTCTTTTGCTGCGCGGAAGACTGTATTTGCGCTGCAGCAGAGTTTTTTGAATTGTCTAGCGCTTCAACACTTGCTAGCCTTCAAAGCGGTTTGGAGACGGTGGAGGAGCTGTCCCTTTCCAGAGTCCGCGGGCTTGAGCAGCAGAGGGAGGCTGGGCATGAATCTGAAACAACTATCGCAGTTGCTTGGCATCTCTCAGACGACGATCAGCCGCGCCCTGAACGGCTATCCCGAAGTCAATGCCGAGACGCGCCGAAAGATCATCGAGGCGGCGCGCCAGAACGGTTATCGACCCAACGCGGCAGCGCAGCGGCTGGCGACCGGCAAGGTCGGCTCCATCGGTCTCGTGATGCCCACGGGTGCAGAACATCAATCCGACGTTCACTTCGGGGAGTTCCTCAACGGGCTTGGGGAGGTCTCGGCGAGAAACGGGTTTCACCTCGTTATCATGCCGACCGATCCGCGTGACGAGGACGAAGCGTTGCAGGATCTCGCCGCCAATGGCACGGTGGACGGCATCTATCTCGCCTATATGAAAAAGAACGATCGTCGCATCGCGATGATGAAGAGCCTGTCGATCCCCTTCATGGTGCACGGCCGCTCCTGGGGAATCGAGCCGGACTATCCCTTTCTCGACGTCGACAATGAGGGCGCCTTTCATGACGCCGCATCGCTGCTGCTCCAACTCGGCCATGAAAATATCGCGCTGATCAATGGGCCGGAGGGTTACGACTTTACCTTCCGTCGCTACCGCGGTGTGGAAGCGGCATTGGCCGCTCAGGGCCATTCACTCGATCCTGACAAGGTCAGCCACAGCGTGATGACCGACGAGGCCGGGTTCCTGATGATGGAGCGGCTGCTCGACCAGCCGCAGCAGCCGACCGCCGTTCTCTGTGCCTCCACCGCACTTGCGCTCGGCGCCATCCGCTCGCTGAACCAGCGGGGCCTGCGCCCCGGGCGGGATATTTCCCTCATCGCCCATGACGACGTGCTGCCACTCTTGAAGCCGGTGAACTTTTCCGTGCCGCTGACAACGACACGGTCTTCGCTTCGAGCAGCAGGCACACGCGTTGCCGAACGGCTGATTGCCCAGATCAAGACCGGGCAAAACGAGCCGTTTCACGAGTTGTGGAAGGCGGAACTGGTGGTGCGCGCCTCGACCGGGCCCGCTCCTCGTTAGATCTACCCCCCCCGGCTGTCTTAGTGGCCTCAGTAATTTGATGCAAACTGCAGCTGACCGCCTCAGTTAAAACCCAAGCCCCTATGGCCGGCGATGCCCAACTTTACGTCGCAGCCTCGAGTGTCGGCATCACTGGCAAACCCTCCGCGCGCATATATTCCCGCGTTAGCACAACCGATACGTAAGTGACGCTCACGGCCTCCAACGTGCTTAGGCAGATAGCAATTAGCAAAGAGGGGAAATTAATCACTCCAGCGACGAAGATGCTCCCGGAATCACCGCGAGCGAACATCAATGCGGTGACGATAAAAGAGATTGCGGCCGGAATCGCCATCGCGATGAAAATTCTGGCGAAGGTCTTTGCGAAAGTGCGAGATCCACGTCTAAGCGCGTCACCAAAGCGAGTTGCAGATCCGTAAAGCCCAGCAGGTAGCCACGTGCCGATCAAAGCGTAGAGAACAGAAGACACGATCAACGAAAACAGAATACCGTAAATCAACACCAAACCGGTAAAATTGCCCTGATTGCTTCCGAAGTAGACCGCCGTCGCGATGGCTGAGACGGTGGCCAATAGAATAATGAGAATATTTTTACCGAAGAAACCAAGATCTTTTGACAGTGAATAATATTGTCGACCCTGATCTTTAAATCTTCGATTGTATAGCATGGATACCTGCGTCCATCGTGAAAGCAAAATCCAGATGAAACCCGTGGTCTGACTCGATGTGTGAGAAAAATGATCATCCAGAATAATTGCAGCAATGATGAGAGAAACTGTAACGACGTAAAATAGGAAATTCTTGCGGATGATTGCGAAGGTTTCTGAAATCATTGCGGCGTCCTTATAGAAACGGCATGCGTGGCCGATCTTCAGGTTACGCCGCGTCGGTGACAAACACAAACGACTGATGGAGCATGGCAAGCAAAATCTGCCGCCACTCTTCGGAGCTAAAACCATTCTTGCAGAACAGCATTCAGCACAAACCTATCCGGTCTTGTGTCCGAATGTTTTTATATTTTCGGTTTTGAACTCAGAACGTCGGTGCGTCTTTGCCGAGCGCTCTGTGCGCAGCAATCACCGTGTTGGCCATCAGCATGGCAATCGTCATCGGACCAACGCCGCCGGGGACAGGCGTGATGGCCGCGGCGACCGCACTTGCCTCTTCGAACGCCACATCGCCGACGAGCCTCGACTTGCCCTCGCCCTTTTCGGGTGCGGGAATGCGGTTGATGCCGACATCGATGACGGTCGCGCCGGACTTGACCCAACCGGCCTTCACCATTTGCGCGCGTCCGACGGCGGCAACCAGAATGTCGGCGGACTTGCAGACGGAGGCCAGATCCTTAGTGCGCGAATGCGCCATCGTCACCGTTGCGTTGGCGTTGAGCAGCAATTGACCCATCGGCTTGCCGAACAGGTTGGAACGACCGATCACCACGGCGTTCAGGCCGGACAGATCATCGCCATGGATGCTGCGAACCAGAAGCATGGCACCGGCCGGGGTGCAGGAGAGCAGGCCTGTCTTCAGATCGCCGACAGCGAGCTTTCCGGCATTCAAGACGCTGAGACCATCGACATCCTTTTCCGGCAGAATCGACTGGATGATCGGGTCGGAATCGAGGTGTTTTGGAAGCGGTAACTGAACGAGAATACCGTGGATCAATGCGTCGGCATTCAGCGTTGCGACCAAGGCAGCAAGCTCCTGCTGTGTCGTTTCTTCCGGCAGCGTATGCTGTACCGAGTTGAAACCGCACTGCTTTGCCGTCTTGCTCTTGGAGTTCACGTAGGCGTGGCTTGCAGGGTCGTCACCGACGATAACCACAGCCAGACCGGGCTTTTTGCCGGTTTCACGCTCCAGCCGCTCCGCCGCGTCTTTCACAGCATCCGTCACCGATGCCGCTTTGGCCTTGCCGTCGATCACAACCACCATATGACTGCCTCCTGAGAACATCACGGCGGGACTCGGCTCGCCCGCGAACCCTGCCTAGAGCGAAACCCTAATGCTGCGCGACGCTATAGATTGCAAGGAGAAATCAGTGGATCAGGCGCGACGCCGCATGTCGTCTTCGGCAAAGCCGTTCACTCTTTGCCTCAGCGCGGCGATTTCCCGCTGCAGGGCACGCACCTCTTCCGTCTCGGCCCCTATATGCGCAGCCTTGCCTTCCAAGGCTGCGGCAAGCAAAGGCGGCAGCCAGGATCCATCGCCCTGCTCCACCTTTTTCTCCATCCGAACGCGGTTGGCCATAAGAACCTGGCGTACACGCTCATCGAGCGGAATATCGTTGGCTGGCTCGTCGTGGAGCCCGTAATCGGGCTCTTCGTCCGGCTCAAGATCATAGGCCCGGTCGTCAGAGTGAAGCTCGATGTCATCTGCGACGATATCATGGAAAATATCGGGTTCGATCTGGAAGTGCTGATCGCGAGCAGTTTCGGCGTTTGCCGAGGCGTCGTCGATGATCACGGTGTTGGAAACGTCCTCCTGCGGGGCGATCTCATGTTGCTCTTCTGTCTTGGAAAGACGGAAACTCATCAGGAAAAGTGCCAGCAGCATGCCCGACAGCGCGCCGCCAGCGGCCATGACGCCGTTCATGATGCCGGAGCTCTGATCCCGGAGTACACCGGGCGACGCCGGTTTAGCAATTACGGAAGAGATGGTGGGGGCAGCAAACGGACCGGCCTTCTGGCTGGCGACCAGATAATCGCGCCTGGCGCTGTCCAGAGCCTTCTCCAGCTTTGCGAGTTCAGCGGGTGCGCCACCCATGGTGCGCAACTCATCCTCGATAGCGGTTTTCTGGCGCGTCTCAGCATTGAGGCTGGCAGAAACCTCCTTCAATTCGCCTTTGACGCTTTCCAGAGCGCGGCGCAATGCGGGCATCGCGGCAGACCGAGCGGCATCGACCGCGCCTTGCGCTGCAATGGTGCGGGGGTGCTTAGGACCGTGATCGACATTGACGTCGTCAAGCGCAAGTTTCGCCGTCGTGTAGTTGTCCCTTACCGAAGCGAGGGCATCGAAAGGAGCAAGTGGCGGCAGCGCCTTTGTCAGCACATCGTCCGTCTTCATAGACGAAACTTTCGTGACGGCCTGCGCGAGATCATGCTCCTTCTGCCCGAGAGCCGCGATCGTCGCATCGGCTTCGTGAAGCGACTGCTGCAGGTTCTGAATACGGGAAACGATGTCGTTGCCGTTGCGCATCTGAAACCCCGTCAACGCGCCTTCGGCGGTATCGAGTGCGGCACGCGCCTTTTCAACCGCCTGCAATTCCGGGCTCGCCTGTTCGCCGCCGGTGGTCTTGGCCACCTGGCCTGCGAGGTAATCGACAATGCGCGTTGCAGCCTGGGACGTTGCAGCCATGGCGTCGATGTCAATACTGCTCTTCGAAGACGCGGTGATTTTCACCGAACTGCGCAACGCCTCTTCAATGGCGTTCACTGGAATTTGCTGCTGCGCATCCCCCAGAAGAAGCTTCGCAAGCATCGCGATCCTCCCCTCTTCAGCAACACCCATCACATCGCCCGGCTTTAGCTTCAAGTCCGAAATGGCGAGTGTGAGCGAAAGCGGGGATAGAATGCTCTGCTGCACGGAGGCGGCAAGGCGGTCGGTATCGATCGAACCTGCGCCAGGAGCGGAGACCTTTACCACAGCATGAGAGACATATGCTGCGGGTGAAGCGGGAACGAGTAGCGATGGCAAGACGGCGCCTGTGGCAGCCAGGGTCAGAACGAAGCACGACGAAAGGGCGGCACGGCGCCACCTGCCTGTCTTTGGCTGCCCGGAGACCGAACCGACACGTCTTTTCAAGTGCAAAACCATCGCAAACCCGCAGGGCTGTGGGACCGTTCATCTGACGGAACTATCAATGAAACCTAAACGGCCATGGCAAACAAATGGTTAATGATCGGCTAAAACCTGACGATGCCGCTTCCCGCCGATAGCATCGTCGTCCTCCGTAAGTCCCGCGCAAGATTGTGTCTCTAGACCAATGGCAGGTTAAACACGGAGAATTGTCATGCAGCCGATTCAGCTGTTTGCGCTGGCTTCCCGGCAAGCCGAGTGGCTTTCAATCCGTCAGGAAGTCGTCGCTACCAACATTGCCAATGCCAACACGCCGCAGTATCGCGCAAAGGAAGTCGCGCCTTTCGAATCCGAACTGAAGTCGGTCGGAATGCAGATGGCCCGCACCAACCCCGCCCATATGGAGCTGGCTGTTACGGGTGCAGGCAAGATCGGCCTAAAGGACGCGCCGCTCGCCAGTGAAATCGGCGTCCAGGAATCGGGAAATACCGTTTCGCTGTCGACGGAAATGGCCAAGACGGGCGAGATCAAGCGGCAGTTCGAGCTGAACACCCAGCTCGTGCGCTCCTTCCACACCATGATGATGACTGCGGTGGGCAAGTAAGATGGACTCTTTATCCTCGTCGTTGAAAATTGCAGGAAGCGGCATGGACGTGCAGGCCACGCGCCTACGCATCGTTTCTGAAAACATTGCCAACTCGCGAACGACGGGCGACACGCCCGGTGCCGACCCCTATCGCCGCAAGACGATCACGTTCGCCAACGAGCTGGATCGCACAACCGGAACCAATCTCGTTCAGGTCAAGAAGCTCGGCTTCGACAAATCCAACTTCACCGAGGAATACGACCCGGACAGCCCAGCTGCGGACAACAAGGGCATGGTGAAGCTGCCGAACGTCAACATGCTGATCGAAATGGCCGATCTTCGCGAAGCAAACCGCGGCTATGAAGCCAATCTCCAGGTCATCAAGCAGGCCCGCGATCTGATTACCTCAACCATAGACCTATTGAAGGCTACGTGATGATCGACTCCATCAACAACGTAAAATCGCTGACCAGCAACTCCGCCATGGACAGCCTCAAGGGTGTGGCGAGCGGACTGACCTCCTTCGCTGGCGCAGCCGTATCCACAGCCGCTACCGCGACTGTCGGCCCGACTTTCGCCAGCGTGTTGGGCGGTGTCGCACAGGACGCGATGGACTCGTTGAAGACCAGCGAAGCTATGTCTTTTGCCGGCCTACAGGGCAAGGCCAGCACGCGCGAGGTCGTCGATGCCGTGATGCAGGCGGACCAGACCCTCAAGACGGCCGTAGCACTGCGAGACAGGCTCGTTTCGGCTTATCTCGATGTCGTTAAAATGCAGATTTGACCCGTGAGGACCTAAGAAATGAGAGCTTTAGCAATCGCAGCGACGGGCATGGATGCCCAGCAGACGAACCTTGAGGTCATCGCGAACAACATCGCGAACATCAACACCACCGGCTTCAAGCGCGGCCGTGCCGAATTTACCGACCTGCTGTACCAAACGGAACGTGCGCAGGGCGTGATGAACCGCGCAAACCAGGCGATGGTGCCGGAAGGCGCGAATATCGGTCTCGGCGTCCAGACATCGGCTGTCCGCAAGCTTCACATCCAGGGCCCTGTTTCCCAAACCGGTAACGACCTCGACGTCGCTATCATCGGCAAGGGCTGGTTCCGCGTGCAGGGTCCCGACAATGCCACGCTATACACCCGTGCTGGCGCCTTCAACATGGACTCCACCGGACGTCTGGTGACGACGGACGGATATCCGGTATTGCCGGCGATCACCATTCCGACGGACGCGACCGAAACCAAGATCAGTGCGGACGGCATCGTTTCGGTTCGTATCGGCACGGCCACACAGATGACGGAAGTCGGCCAGCTGAGCATGAGCAACTTCGCCAACGAAGCTGGCCTGCGCCCGCTTGGCGACAACCTCTTTGCGCAGACGGACGCCTCAGGTGCAGCTGTCGATGCCACCCCTCAGTCGGTCGGCTTCGGCTACGTGAAGCAGAACTACCTCGAAGGCTCCAACGTCGATTCCGTCAAGGAAATCACTGACATGATTTCCGCCCAGCGCGCTTATGAAATGAACTCAAAGGTGATCACCACCGCCGATCAGATGGCTCAGATCGTCAGCCAGAACCTGAAGTAACGAGAAGGTAGGGTAACATGAAGTTCCGCCCGAAAATCATGCCTGTTCAAGGTCGCAAAGCAGTTTTCGTGACGGCATTGGCTCTGTCGATGTCCGCACCGGGGCTTGCAATGTCGCAGCAGAAATTCGCTGTCGTCCCCACAGCCACGATTTTTTCTGGCGAAGTCATTACCCACGGCCTGGTGACGGAGGTTCCCGTCACCAATCCCAACATCGCGCCGGGCTACTCGGAATCGGTCAAGGACGTCGTCGGAAAAGTGTCCAAGAGGACGCTTGTCGCGGGACGCACCATTCCGCTTGGCGACCTGCGCGATCCTTATGCGGTGGAACGAGGCGCAACGGTCCGCATCACCTACAGCAAGAACGGCATGAACCTGTCAGCATCCGGCGTTGCCATCGAAGATGCAATGGCGGGCGATGTGGTGCGTGTCCGAAACAAGGACACCGGCGTGACGATCAACGGCACGGCAATGCGCGACGGAACCGTGGAGGTCCTCCAGCAATGAGTTTTCGTCAAGGTTTTCTCGTCGCGGCAATTGCGACCATGACTTTCCTTGCGGCTGCATCCGAGGGCGTAGCCCAGACGGTGGCGCGGGTGAAGGATATAGCATCCTTGCAGGCCGGGCGTGAAAACCAGTTGATCGGCTATGGTCTTGTCGTCGGCCTTCAGGGGTCCGGCGACAGCATGCGTTCCTCGCCCTTCACCGAACAGTCCATGCGCGCCATGCTGCAAAATCTCGGCATTTCGATGCAGGGCAACCAGACCACCTCCAAGAATGTCGCAGCTGTCATGGTCACGGCCAATCTGCCGCCCTTTGCCAGCCCCGGCAGCAGGCTGGATGTCAGCGTCAGTTCTCTTGGCGATGCTTCGTCCCTGCGTGGCGGCACTCTGATCATGACCTCCATGTCCGGTGCCGACGGCCAGATCTACGCTGTCGCGCAAGGCTCAGTGATCGTGTCCGGTTTCAACGCCGAAGGGCAGGCAGCGCAGCTCACACAGGGCGTCACGACCGCAGGTCGCGTCCCAAGTGGCGCGATTATCGAACGCGAGTTGCCGTCGCAATTCAAGGATTCCGTCAATCTCGTACTGCAATTGAGGAACCCGGATTTTTCGACGTCCATCCGCGTTGCCGACACCATCAACTCCTATGCCCGTACATCCTTCGGCGAGCCGATCGCAGAAGCGCGCGATTCACAGGTCGTCTATATCCAGAAGCCACGAACGGCGGATCTGACGCGTCTGATGGCAAGCATCGAAAACCTCGCAGTCGAGACCGATACGCCGGCCAAGGTCGTCATCAACGAGCGCACGGGAACCATCATCATAGGCGCGGACGTTCGCGTTTCGAAGGTGGCGGTGAGCTACGGTACTCTGACCGTCCAAGTGACTGAATCACCACAGGTTATTCAACCCGCCCCCTTCTCACGCGGTCAGACAGCCGTGCAGCCGCAGACGGATATCCAGGCCGACAAAAGCGGCGGCCCCGTCGCCATTCTCGAAGGTCCGAGCCTTCGGTCGCTGGTGGCCGGTTTGAACAATATGGGCGTCAAGCCGGACGGCATCATCGCCATTCTTCAAGGCATCAAGTCCGCAGGCGCGCTTCAGGCAGAGTTGGTATTGCAATGACGGTTACCGCTTCCAAGATATTCACGCCGAAGCGCGTTCTTCTCGCCCTTTTCGTTGTTGCAGGCGCGCTGCCTTCGGCACGAGCCCAGGAGCAGGTGCGTGTCACCACGGGCGAAACCAGCGGGCAGGAAATTCAGCAATACTGCACCAACATTATCGATCAGGCGCGCGACCAGCGTTATCTGATGCAAAAGCAGGATCTTGAGAAGCTCCAGCAGGATATCGATGCGCGCGTTGCCACCCTTGAGGCACGCAAGGCCGAATATGAGGATTGGCTGAAGCGCCGCAACGATTTCCTCCAGCAGGCAGAAGCCAATCTCGTCAATGTCTACAAGACGATGAAGCCGGATGCAGCTGCACCTCAGCTGCAAGAACTGAACCCCGGTATTGCCGCTGCCATCATCATGAAACTGCCGGCACGCCAGTCCGGGCTGATTCTCAGCGAAATGGACGCGAAGAAAGCGGCGACTGTCGCTTCGATCATGGCCAGTGCGACCGATAAAAACACATCAAGAGATCCGTCATGAAAAAAGCGCTCATCCTCGCCCTTTCAGCCGCGAGCATCCTGACCGGATGCGAGAGCGTCACGAAGAACCAGACACTGAGAGAAATCGGCAATGCGCCGGCCATGAGCCCGATTGGGAGCGGCCTGCAGTTCAGTCAGGCCCCCCAATTGTCGGCTTATCCGAAACAGCCGCTGCATGCGGCCAGCGGCTATTCTCTTTGGAGCGACAGCAAGGCGGCGCTCTTCAAGGACTCGCGAGCGCTCAATATCGGCGACATCCTGACCGTCAACATTCAGATCAACGACAAGGCGTCATTCGATAACCAGACTGACCGCAGCCGGAAGAATAATAGAAAAACCGGCTGGAAGGCAGACGCGGAGATCCTCGGCTGGAAGCCACAAGCGGACTCGTCTCTAAGCTTCGACAACGACAGCGAAGCCAACGGCAAGGGCTCGATAAACCGCGCAGAAAAGCTGACGCTTCTCGTGGCGGCGGTCGTGACAGGCATTCTGGAAAACGGCAACCTGCTAATAAGCGGTTCGCAGGAAGTGCGCGTCAATCACGAGATCCGCATCCTCAACGTCGCAGGCATCGTCAGACCGCAGGACGTCAATTCGGAAAACACCGTGTCCTACGAAAAGATCGCCGAAGCACGCATCTCCTACGGCGGCCGCGGCAGGCTGATGGAAGTTCAGCAGCCGCCGGTCGGACAGCAGGTCGTCGACCTCTTCTCGCCGATCTGACGATCGCGCGAAATCTCGTACTACAGGGCAGTTAGGGCGCGGCTCGGCCAGCTGCAAATCATAGACAGGCAACAGACCCATGACCGACCAGTTGGCACTTGAAGGACCGGCACCCAAGAAAAGCTCGCCTATTCCGGTTATTGGCGCGGTCGCGGTTCTGTCTCTTCTCGGGCTGGGCGGCGGCTGGTTCGTCGGCAAGATGCTTTTCGTGCCGGCTCCACCTGCCTCGACGGCAACTGCGGTCCCGGCACCCGCGCCTGAGGCGCCCGCAGAGACTGCCGCAGCCGGAGGGCATGAGGCACCGAAGGCAGAGGCGCATGGAGAAGCACCCAAGGGTGAGGGACATGGCGCAGCGGCAGGTCCAAGCCTGGTAAACCTCGATCCCATCATCACCAACCTAGGATATCCGGCGGAAAACTGGGTGAGGCTCGAACTTGCCCTGCAATTCAACGGCCCGTCCGATCCCGCACTGGTGCAGGAACTGCACCAGGAACTCATGGCCTATGTCAGAACAGTGCCCCTCCAGCAAATTCAGGGCCCACGCGGCTTCCAATATCTTAGGGATGACCTGACAGAGATTGTTGACCTCAGATCGAAAGGGCGCGTATCCAAGGTTTTATTCAAAACCTTCGTGATAGAATGATTCGCACCCTCATCTGCCTGATTGCTTTCGCCCTGGTCCCAGGGATTGCTTTTGCGCAGCAGTCACCGGCTGATTTGTTAAATCTGCCTGTCGACGGCTCTGCTGCGGCATGGATCATTCGTACCTTCGGATTGCTGACGATCCTTTCGATCGCGCCCGGCATCCTGATCATGGTCACAAGCTTCCCCCGGTTCATCATCGCCTTTTCCATTCTGCGCTCGGGCATGGGGCTTGGAACGACGCCATCCAACATGATCCTGACGAGCATGGCGATGTTCATGACCTTCTACGTCATGGCGCCGACCTTCGAGCGCTCGTGGAACGATGGAATCCAGCCGATGATGCAGAACCAGATCACGGAAGCGCAGGCGATCGAGAGGGCGGCAGAACCTTTCCGCACCTTTATGCTGGCCAACACGCGACCGAAGGATCTGGCTCTTTTCGTCGATTTGGCAAGCGAGCGCGGCCAGGAAACGATGAATGGTACGCAGCCGCAATACCGCATTCTCGTCCCGGCCTTCATGCTGTCCGAGATCCGGCGCGGCTTTGAAATCGGCTTTCTGGTGATCCTGCCGTTCCTCGTCATCGACATGGTGGTCGCGACCATCACCATGGCCATGGGCATGATGATGCTGCCGCCGACATCCATCTCGCTCCCGTTCAAAATCCTGTTCTTCGTGCTGATCGATGGCTGGAATCTGCTCGTCGGCTCACTGGTAAGATCGTTTTACTGAAGCTTTTTCGCCCCAGTGGAACAGGCGCGTAGCGCCGAGCTTGCCGACACTTTGACGGCCTTTCGCGTAATAGACTGCGAAAACGACGCTTCCCGCGACAGAGCATCCTGGCATGGTCGCTTTTTGAAGTAATTCCGACATCCGGACCGATGTTGTCGCGTGGGAAACTTGCAACTGGAATCGTCGGTCCGGACATTCCCCCCCGTGTCTTTACGGGGTGATGCGGTCAGTGTGATGGGCTGGCCGCTGCCGGTTTCGGCGGCTCTGGATCGGTATTGATCACGATCTTCTGCGGCTTGCGCGTCGGGTCCTTGGAATCGATGATTTCCTTGGAGATGAAGTCCATCTGCTGGATCAGCACGTCCTGAACGAGCGGCTTTTCCATCCGCGCGTTGATGCCATCCTTGATCTTCGTTTTGAAGGCTGCCACATCGAACTTGCCCGCATCCTTCACGTCGAGGACCTTGTCGCCGATAAGAAGGCCGTAGAACTCGTCCGTCATGTAAGCCGGCATCGGAACGTTGATCTGTTTCATCATGACGGAATCGACCAGTAGCGTGGAGCGCACCAGAAAATAACCGGACACTTTGCCGCCGTTGACCACCGGCAGCGTCAGCAGATCGCCCTGAACATACTGCGGAGGCGGCGGCGCATCGGCCTTATGATCCTCAGCCGGCGGTTGGCCGAACTTGGCAGCAGCAAAGACCCCGCCAAGGGTCAGGATAAGAACCCAGACCCCCGTGGCAATCAGCTTAATCATTGCGCCTCACGAGCGAATTGTTGCAGCGAGTAGGTGCCGTCATCCTCGGCCTTTTTCTGGGCGTCCTTGAGCAGATCGACGACTGCCTTGACAGCCTTGAGGCTGGCCTCGACCCGACGTGTATTGATGGCAAGCTTGGCCTTGATGTCCAGGATTTGCTGTCGATGAGCGTCGGCGATCTTTGGCCCGTCGACATCGCGGATCAGCATGGTCAATTCATACAGGCAGCGGCTCTTATGGGCATTCGACAGTTTGAAATCGAAATCAGGCTCTTTACCGATCCGGGCATTCTCGTTGTCGATGACCGTTTCGAGACGGCCAAGAACAGCCTGAATTCTGTAGTCGTTATTGACAATTTCCATCTTGCTTCAGCTCTCCGCCTTGCTCAGCTTTGGGTTTTCTTGGTGTCGGTGTCAGAGAAGATGCGGCGCTGAAACTCAGTGACCATGCTCATCGCGATCTTCTTGTCGTCCTCATTGCCGGCCGACACGGGGGCTGCGTTGCGCTGGTGCTGGAGCGCCTGCGAGTAGACTTGTTCGGCAATGCCGATGCCGCCCTTCTTGGACATTGCGTCTGCCATCTGCTCGGACATCATGCCTTTCCAGAAGTCGCCGGCCACGCCCTTGCCGTAGACTTCCTCGGTTTCGGACGGCATCATGTTCTGGATGAAAGTGTTGAGTACGCTTGCTTCGAACTTCCGGTAGGTTTCGGGGATTTTCTCATGATCGCTCGACGCATGAACCCGAGAGAGGCCCGCCTTGCTTTCCGGCGTTTCGAAGCTGTTGATGGCGGATGCAAAACCGGCATTGCTGGCTGTCAGCACCGAAGCTTCCTTCGTCGCACTAACCGCCCGCAGCTTTTCGCGCGCAGCGGAGACCTGCATAGGGTCGGCCGCATTGACCACATCAAGCACAAGATCGCTTGGAGGAGAAATCGCCACGTCGTCATCCTTTCACGTTTTGATCGGATGACGATAAACGCCTAACCTTGCTGGAGGCTGGACTTCAGGCTGATCTGCAGGTCGACAAGTTCGTAGATGCTGTTGTCGTCACGCTCCCTCGCCTCATCTTCGCGGGCGCTGTCGCGTTTGTCCTCCAGCTTCTCGCCTTTCTTGGTTTCCTTCAGCAGCTGACTTTCCTGAACCTGCTGAATGGCCTCCAGACGGACATCGCGGGCCATCAGACGACTGTGCCGCATCACATAATGTTTGAGCATATCCTGATGAAGCGGATCATAGGTGGTCAGATAGCCGGTGAGCTCCTCGATCCGTTCGGCAAGC
Organism: Rhizobium sp. 22-785-1; assembly: GCF_053521965.1. Lineage (NCBI taxonomy): Bacteria > Pseudomonadati > Pseudomonadota > Alphaproteobacteria > Hyphomicrobiales > Rhizobiaceae > Rhizobium > Rhizobium sp. 22-785-1. Next base: position 182,568 of record NZ_JBNWDI010000002.1, read on the forward strand.
TCGGTCCGCTCGCGGGTGGTGATGGCCAATTCGTTCTCGACCATCTTCTTCAGGTGCCCCTGAACCTTTACCAATCTGTCGAGCTTCTTCGATTTCGATAGATCCGCCATGTCACTCACATATTCGCAAAAACGAGGAAGAAACCGTTGACGAACTGGTTCACCACCGCGGCGATACCGAAGTAGAGAAGCAGCAAGCCGCCTGCCAGAACATAGGGCGTGGAGATGAAGTAGACCGGTATCTGTGGCGCTAGCTTGTTGATCAGACCAATCGCCACGTTGAACAGGAAGCCGTACAGGATGAAGGGGCTCGCAACCCGGATAGCAACGTTCATGGAGGCCGCGAGCGTATCGGTGAGGCTAATCAACATGCGCTGCGCCGTCACGGGTCCGCCAAGCGGGATAGAGGTATAGGACTCCACCAGCGCCTTGAAGATCACGTGGTGAAAATCGAGAATGAACAGCAGCAGCAAGACGCCGAAAGTCAGCATGCTGGCAAGCTGGCTTTCCGAGGTATCCTCCAGCACATCCTGCGCCGGTGGACCGGTAAACGCTATCGCCGTACCCATGACGGTTGCGGCAAACTGCATGCCAAGCAGATAGAGGTGGGCAATCAGTCCGAACATCGCTCCAACGAGTGTTTCAAAGACCATTGCCTTGAAGAAGGCGACGATATTGCCCTGCGTCACTGGATAGATCACATCCCACAGCAATGGCAGGAGCGCGAGCGACAGGGTCAAGGCAAGGAACAATCTGATCTGTACAGGAAGCCGGGCTGAAGAAAATCCAGGCATCGCCATAAGACAGGCGCCGATCCGGCAAAAGGCCAGGAACAGCGCCATGATGGTTCCTTGTGGATCCGAAATCATGAAATGGAGCCGAGTATCTTGATTTCCGTGCCCTTTGCCAGTTCGACATGCGACAACACGGGCAAGGTGCTGAAGAGTCGTTCCGTAATCATTCTCACATATGCGCGTGTTTCGGGCAGAGTGACAAGCACGAATGGCAGTCCGACATCCATATATTCACGGATTACTTTCGTCGCCTCGTTGCTGAACTCTTCGACCTGGCGCGGATCGATATCGAACTCGACGACATCGCCCTTCGGATCGCGTTTGAGCGCCTGCTGGAAGATCACGTCCCACTTCGTACCAAGACGCAAGACCCGCAAGACGCCATTGTCGGACAAGTCGCCGCAGATCTGCTGGGCCATGCGGATGCGCACGTGCTCGACGATCTGTTCGGTCTTGCGCAGGTGCGGTGCCAGTTCGGCGACGGCTTCGAGAATGAGATGCAGATTGCGGATGGACACCCGCTCGGCCAGAAGAAGTTTCAGAATGGCCTGCAGGCCTGAATAGGACATGTGAGATGAGCAGATCTCGTCGGCCAGCTTCTTGTATTCCGGATCGAGCCGGTCGATCAGCACCTTGACGTCCTTGTAGGACAGCAGCATCGGCAGGTTGTTGCGGATGACCTCGCTGACATGCGTCAACAGAGCCGAAATATTGTCGATCGGGTGGAAGCCTTCGCGTCTCAGATCGTCGACGAAATGCTCCAAAACCGAGACGGCTGGCATGCCGAAAGCGGGTTCTCTGACATCGTCTCCAGGAACCGAAGGACGCCGGCCCTTGCCGGTAATGACGAGCACTTCGCCAACGCGCAGCGTGTTGGCTGCGACCGTCGTTCCATGGATACGGATCTGGTAGGACTTGTCGGGAATGGCGATATCGTCGGTGACCTTGATTTCCGGCACGACGAAACCGTACTGCGCAGCGAACTTCTTGCGCATCTTGCCCACGCGGAAACCGAGTTCCTGATGCGCGCCAAGAAGTCGCGGCGACACCTGCTTGCCAAGTGCAAGCTCGATCTCCGTGGTGCGCAAGACGCTCTTGACCGTTTCGCTTTCTGCCTGGTTGGCGTCGGCCACCTTCTGGTCTTCTTCGGCCTGAGCGACGTCCTTATCGCGCTGCATCTGGCGAGGAATGAACCACGCGCCAAGCGCGAGGCCTGCACCGAGGGAAACGAAGGGCAGGAAGGGAAGACCCGGCACAAGAGAAAGAATGAACATCAGTCCGGAGGCAACGGACAGTGCCTTCGGATAACCGCTCAGCTGGTTGATGACGGCTGTATCGGTGGAGCCGAGGGTGCCGCCACGGGTGACGATAAGGCCAGCCGCCAGCGAAACGATCAGAGCAGGCACCTGAGTGACGATACCGTCACCAACGGAAAGCTTGACGAAGACGTCAGCCGCCTCGCCAACCGGCATACCGTGGCGGAAGACGCCGATGATGATGCCGCCACAGACGTTGATCATGGTGATGAGCAGACCGGCGATGGCGTCGCCGCGAACGAATTTCGACGCACCGTCCATCGCACCGTAGAAGGAGCTTTCCTCTTCCAGCTCACGACGGCGAAGCTGTGCTTCCTTCTCGTTGATGATACCGGCCGACAAATCCGCATCGATCGACATCTGCTTGCCGGGAATGGCGTCCAGGGTGAAGCGGGCGCCGACTTCTGCGATACGCGTGGCACCCTTGGTGATGACGATGAAGTTCACCACGATCAGGATAAGGAAGACAATCAGACCGATGACGAAGTCACCGGACATGACCAGGCTCGAAAAGCCTGCAATCACGCCACCTGCGGCGTCGTGGCCCTGGTGACCATGCGACAGGATCACACGCGTCGTCGCGATGTTGAGCGCCAGGCGGATCATGGTGGCGATCAGCAGGATCGTCGGGAATGAGGAGAAATCAAGCGGACGGTGTATCCACAGTGACACCATCAGGATCAGAACAGAAAAGGCGATGGAGAATGCCAGTCCCATATCGATCATGAAGGGTGGGATCGGCAGGAACAGAATGCACAAGATGGCAACGATGCCCGCTGCAAACCCAATGTCGCGTCCGCGCGGGGCGACTTTCGGAAGTGGCATTACGCTGGGCGGGGTAGCCATTTTAACTCCATCTCATCATGAGAACCGGCAGGCGATCCAAAACCTTCCCATCATGAAAAGGCTTGCCGACCTGTTGGACGCAGATCAACAACCGAGCAATAACGCCTCAAGCTTGCGCGAGAGTGGAGGCAGGCATCATAAAGGAACAGTGGCCAGAAGAGATCAAAAAGCCCGCATTTTCCGGGTTTTAAGGGCAAAAAAAGAATTTTTAGCTTTGGTCAACCGTCATCTTGTAATATGGTGGCGTGTAGTATTTGCGCCATGACCGCGTATCCGTAGACCATGAACGGTCTTCAACGAACTAAGGCTTGTCATGGTTGTGTCGACATATAACAGCTATCTCACCATTAACCGGGACATGAAGGCATCTCTGTCCAAGGTGGAGAGTCAGGCGTCCGTCAAGCGTGACACCGAATATTACGAAGCCAATATCGGCAAGGTAAAGACCGTCGACGATCTGCTTGGCGACTACCGGCTCTATTCCTATGCGATGAAGGCATACGGTCTCGAGGAGATGACCTATGGCAAGGCTTTCATGCGCAAAGTGCTGGAAAGCGATCTCAGCGACAGCAAGAGTTTTGCCAATACGCTGACCGACAAGCGCTATCTTCAGTTTGCCCAGGCCTTCAACTTCAAAGGCGACACCAAGGTAGCGCAAAACACCGCGCAGGCGGATAGCACGACCGAAGCTTACAAGGCTTCTTTCACTGCCGAAGAAACGAACATCAAGACAGAGTCGGCCTACTTCGCCTCGCGCATCGGTACTGTGACGAGCGTTGACGATCTAGTCAACAATACGCGGCTGCGCGCCTATGTGCTTGACGCCGTCGGGCTTGATTCAACCTACACATCGAAGGCGTATCTGAAGCAGGTCTTGACGAGCGATCTCAACGATCCCCAAAGCGTTGCCAACACGGCGTCGAACCCCGCCTGGAAGAAGCTCACGGGTCTGTTCAACTTCAATGCCGACGGAACCATAAACGGCCAGGCGCAGACAAGCGATCAGACGGAAGATCTAAAGCTCGACTACGTCGCCAGCATGTCGACCTATCCTTCCAAGACCTTGCTGGAAGCCAACCAACGGTACTGGGACAAGCATATTTCCCAGGTTCAAAGTGCGCAGGACCTGGTCAAGGACAGCCGTCTCGTCGCTTATGTCAAGACGGCCTTCGACCTCAACCCTGCCATTATGGCGAGCAGCGTTGCAAGCCTGATGTACAGCCAGAACTTTGCCACCACCTATGGCAACACCAAGTTGCTCTCTGCCTTCGAGTTTGAAAGCGATGGTTCTCTTGCCGCCGGCAGCACTCCCCAGACAGCGGCGCAGGCGAGCAGCCTGGCGACGCAATATGTGAAGGCGTTCACCAAGGACTCGGACAAGAAGATCGCCGACGCGGTGACCAACTACGAGAACCGCATCGCGAAAGTCACGAAAGTCGATGATTTCTTCGTTTCCAATGCGAAGGATGACGACAAGAACAACAATGCAGTGACCGAAATCTGGGATGTTGCACTGAGGGCGTTTGGCATCAATCCGGATGAAGTGTCGAAGTCCGAGCTCAAGAAAATTCTCTCAAGCGACGTCAACGACCGGAAAAGCTACGTCAACCGGCTGGGTGACGACCGATATGTGGAACTGGTCAAGGCTTTCAACTTCACCTCCACCGGCGAGGCGGAAGCGCCGCTGACGGCCCAGTCCGAGCGAATGGTCACCCAGGTGACCACCGACTACAAAGCGCTCAAGCTCAGAGGCTTGAGTGATGCTGCCAAAGAGACTGCCTCAAAGGCCGCCGATAAAGAGATTGCCTATTACACCTCGACTATTGCCAGCATCAAAACAGCAGACGATTTGCTCAAAGACACGCGCCTGACCAAGTTCGTCTTGGAAGCCAATGGGCTTGATCCGAAGGAGGTTTCGACCGCAGATCTTCGCAGGATGTTCAAGTCGGATCTCTCCGATCCGAAGAGCTTCGTCAACACGCAGAGCAGCAACAAATTCGCGGAAATCGTTGCCTCCTTCAACTTCAGCGACAAGGGGAAGCTGGACGAAAGCACGATGCAAGGCGTTCAGCAGCGCGGCGCCATTCTGGAAACGACCAACCAGTATCTTCAGCAGACATTGGAAGTTCAGCAGGGCCAACAGAATGACGGCGTTCGCCTCGCGCTCTACTTCAAGCGCAAGGCGCCAGAGGTTTCCAGCCCCTACGGTATTATCGGAGACACGGCACTCTTCGCGTTCTTCAAGACGACCTATAACCTGCCCTCCTCCATCGCCAACATGGATGTTGCCAAGCAGGCCGACCTCGTTAAAAAATATATCGATGTGAATAAGCTGAGCGACCCTGAATATGTCGACAAGCTGGTAAAGCGCTTCACCGCGCTTTATGACACGCAAAACAGCAGCACCCAGTCCCCGGCCCTGACCCTTATGGGACGATCGGCGACAATCAGTGCGGATACGCTGCTTGCCGTTGCCCAGTTGAGATCGGGTTAAAGCTGCGTAATTTCAGGGGAATTCTGTTTCCGAGCAGAAGCCCGGATCAATACTCGCTATCGGAATCGCTACGGCGGCGATTTTCAGCATGCTCTTCATCATCGGCAACAGGAATGGCGTAGGCGCCATTCAGCCAGCGCGCGAGATCGAGAGAGCGGCAGCGATCCGAGCAGAAGGGATAATCTTCCCGCGATGAGGGCTTTCCGCATTCAGGGCAAGGCTGCGCCTTTCTCAGCGGCGTGACTTTGGATTGGGACATGGCTTTCAGCCTTCCTGCCAGCCAGACGTCACCTCGAAGCCTTCACCGGCCAGAAGTGAGGCCGTTTCGTAGAGCGGCAGGCCAACCACATTGGTGTAGGAGCCGGTGAGTTTCTGAACGAAACAGCCAGCAATACCCTGTATCCCATAGGCTCCGGCCTTGCCGCGCCACTGGCCCGACGCGATATAGTTTTCAATTTCGGACTGCGACAAACGCTTGAAACGGACCTTGGTTTCGGCCACCTTCTGGCGAACCCTGCCACTGGGCGTGATCAGGCAGATTCCGGTATAGACCCAATGGCTTCTGCCGGAGAGAAGGTGCAAGGCTGCCGAGGCGTCTTCGATATATTCCGCCTTGCCGACAATCCTGCGTCCAACGGCGACGACCGTGTCCGACCCCAGAATATAGGCATCCCGCCAGGCCAGCTCGCCTTTGACCGCCTTGTAAGCGGCCTGCGCCTTCTGCAGCGACAAGCGCCTGCAGAGCGTGCGGGGATGTTCGAGACGCGCTGGGGTTTCGTCGATGTCCATCGGCATCAGCCGCGAAGGCTCAATACCAACCTGATGAAGAAGCTCAAGACGGCGTGGCGATCCGGAAGCCAGAATCAGCTTTTGTTTGGGGTCTGTCATGCTCTGCCAGCCGTCCGATCTGTCGGGCGATTACTTGAAACGGTAGGTGATGCGGCCTTTTGTCAGGTCGTAAGGTGTCATTTCGACCAGAACCTTGTCGCCAGCGAGAACGCGAATACGGTTCTTGCGCATGCGTCCTGCCGTGTGAGCGATGATCTCATGCTCGTTTTCCAGCTTTACACGGAACGTCGCATTGGGCAGGAGTTCGGTCACGACGCCCGGGAATTCAAGGACTTCTTCTTTTGTCATATAGGTTTGTTTCTTCCTGTTGATGATGCCGGGCGAAAACTGCCCGGGAAAATTGCGCGGAAACTACACAATCGCCGCACATTTGTGAACCTAAATTGTCGTCTGCTTCAAAGCGTTTCCGAAAATGGCTGCGCGCGTTGCGGCAGACGCTCCGAAATGAGCTTTTTCAGGTGATCGCGAACCTCGCGATAGGCTTCCAGCCTCTGTTCTCTAGAGCCCGTCTCTACCGTCGGATCCATCGTCGGCCAATAGACGACATCGAGCGCATTGTAGCGCGTCAATTCGAGTGCGGCGTGATGGGCCTCGGGTGTCAGGGTTATGATCAAATCGAAGAAGTCATCTTCGATCTCATCCATCGTGCGTGGCTTGTGCTTGCCGAGCGTCAGTCCGGATTCATCGAGAACCGCATCGACGAAGGGGTCACGTTCGCCAGCCCTCACTCCAGCGGACTGGATATAAATTCCGGGCGCAACGAGCTGTTTGGCAAGGACTTCCGCCATGGGAGAGCGGATGGAATTCATCCCACACATAAACAATATGGCGCGTGGGGCCTTTTCTTTCAAGTCTGGAGCGCCCGAACCATCCATGCCTAACCCCGCCAATAAAGAACACAGACGAGGGTAAAGAGGCGACGGGCAGTATCGAAATCCACCTTTATCTTTCCCGCCAAACGGTCCATCAGGGTCTGCGATCCATCATTGTGAATGCCGCGCCGTCCCATGTCGATCGCCTCGATCTGGCTTGGCGTGGATGAGCGGATCGCCTCGTAATAGCTTTCGCAGATCAGAAAGTAGTCCTTGATGATCCGACGGAAGGGTGTCAGCGACAGAATGTGTGTGGCCACATCTTGCTGTTCCTGCGTCGTGATGGAGAAGACGAGCTTTGCTTCCACCAGCGAAATATTGAGCCGATAAGGTCCGCCCTCATGACCGAGGGGCTCGAAGGAGTTTTCCTCAATCAGATCGAAGATGGCAACGGCGCGTTCGTGTTCCACGTCAGGCGTCGACCGGCCGATGCTTTCGTCCAGCACGACGTCGCAGAGTCTGAAGTCGCCTGCCGCCATCTCCTACCCTTCCGGATTTAGACGAATGGAGACCGACCGTGCATGCGCGTCCAACCCTTCCGAATTGGCAAGCGTGATGGCAGCAGGTGCGAGTTGGCGCAACTGATCGGGGCCAAGCCGCAGGATGGAGGTGCGCTTGACGAAATCCAGAACAGAAAGTCCGGAGGAGAAACGGGCCGACCGCGCCGTCGGCAGAACGTGGTTCGATCCGCCGACATAATCGCCGATGACCTCGGGCGTATGACGACCAACGAAGATCGCACCCGCGTTGCGGACGCCCGCCATCAGTGTCTCCGGGTCATCCACCGCCAGTTCGAGATGCTCGGCCGCGATACGGTTGGCCAGCGGAACAGATTTGGAGAGATCATCGACCAGAATGATCGCACCGAAGTCGTGCCAGCTTGCGGTCGCAGTTTCAGAACGCGAGAGCTGTTTCAGCTGTCTCTCTACAGCTTTTTCGACAGCGCGGCCCAGGTCTGCATCATCGGTGATGAGAATGGATTGCGCACCCGGATCATGTTCGGCCTGCGCCAGAAGATCGGCCGCCAGCCAGTCCGGGTCGTTATGCCTGTCGGCAATCACCAGCACTTCAGACGGGCCTGCAATCATGTCGATGCCCACCGTGCCGAACACCTGGCGTTTTGCGGCCGCGACATAAGCATTGCCAGGCCCAACGATCTTGGCAACGGGGGCAATGGTCTCAGTGCCGTAGGCCAGGGCTGCGATAGCCTGCGCACCGCCTATGCGGTAGATCTCCTCGACACCGGCGATACGCGCCGCTGCAAGTACAGCCGGATTGATCTTTCCGGCGTTTGCCGGAACGACCATGACGATACGCTCGACTCCCGCAACCTTCGCCGGCACCGCATTCATCAGCACAGAGCTTGGATAGCTTGCAGTGCCCCCTGGAACGTACAGACCAACGGCTTCGATGGCAGTCCATCTGGAGCCGAGGCCGACGCCGATATCGTCTTCATAGATATCGTCTTTCGGCATCTGCCGTGCGTGATGTTTCTCGATCCGCTGCGCCGCAAGCTTGAGCGCATCCAGAACCTCAGGATCGACCGTGCTCACCGCCGCATCGATTTCCGCTTCCGTGACACGCATGGCGGTTTTTGAAAAATCCAGCCCGTCGAACTTCAAGGAGTAATGCGCCAGAGCCTCGTCGCCGCGCTGCCGAATATCGTCGATAATGTCTCGCACGACAGCGTTCACATCCTCCGAAACCTCACGCTTCGTCGTCAGGAACGCAGCGAAATCCCGTTCGAAATCAGAAGACGATTGCTCCAGCCAGATTGCCACTTCACTTCACCCTTTTTGAAGCCTCCCGGAGCCGGCGAGGCGAAACTCTCAGCCGCCTCGAAAGCAGACGGCACATGGGTATGTGGCATAAATCGAAACATGCGGGCAAGGCAATTCCCGCCCGCCTCACCGCTTCTAATTAGTCCGCCGGATGGACGGGTCTAGACTCGGTTTCCCAGGCACCGCTCAGATCGGTCAACTGCGCCTCGATACATTCCACATCGAGCGCGATAGCCCCGCCTCCGGAGAGCGTGAGCTCAATTGTGCCGTCGGGTCCATCGCCCTTCTGGATGAAACGGATGGCAAGAAGCGAATGGACCTGTTCCTTGTCGTTGCGGTTGATGCCGCTGGAGCGGACTGACGCAACACGCTTCAGGACCAGCGCAGACCGGCACCGCTCGGGCGGATGGTTCTTTTTGCCGCCATGCTCCCAAACGAAACGGTTGGCTGACAGAACGAGCTGGCCGGGACGGGGATCGAAAGACACGTCCTTCAACTTGAAGACACTGTCCTGCATGTGAGTGGAAATAATGGCGAGATCCTCGCCATCCAGCGCCATGAGTTTAAGGCCGCTCATCGTTTCTTGGTCCTCATCTCGCGGACAGGTCCGCGCTCTCGCGTTCAACATATGCGAAGTACGACGCGCACCACACGGGTTGTTCGCGTCATCGTTCAAGTGGTTGATCTTGAGATAGGCAGTCGGGGCCGGTTCTTCAACGCACACGGCCCCTCGTTAAGGATCGGCGATGAAGGATCAGTCGCTAACGCGCTCGACTTTCGCGCCGCAGCGGTTCAGTTTTTCTTCGAGACGCTCGAAACCGCGGTCCAGGTGATAGACGCGCGACACCATAGTTTCGCCTTCGGCAACAAGTCCGGCAATGACCAGCGAAACGGATGCGCGCAGGTCGGTCGCCATCACCGGTGCGCCGCGCAGACGCGACACGCCTTCAATGCGCGCCATCTGCCCCGAGAGCGAAATCTTGGCGCCGAGGCGGGCCAGTTCCTGCACATGCATGAAGCGATTTTCGAAAATCGTTTCGGTGATGTGTGATACGCCGTCGGCCCTGGTCATCAGGGCCATGAACTGCGCCTGCAAATCCGTCGGGAAGCCGGGGAATGGTTCGGTCACGACATCGACGGGACGAATGCCGTTGCCGTTGCGCACCACGCGAAGGCCGGTCTGCGTTTCCGTGATCGTGGCACCGGCAAGCCGAAGCGTCTCGATGGCGTTGTCGAGCAGCGAAGCGCGCGTGCCTTCAAGCACGACGTCGCCACCTGTCATGGCGACTGCCATGGCGTAGGTGCCGGTTTCGATGCGGTCGGGAAGAACGCGGTGGCGCGCACCGGAGAGTGAGGTCACGCCTTCGATGGTGATGGTCGACGTGCCTGCACCTTCTATTTTTGCACCCATGGCCGAGAGGCACTGGGCAAGGTCGACGACTTCGGGTTCGCGGGCTGCGTTATGAATGACCGTCGTGCCACGTGCGAGCGTCGCAGCCATGAGCATGACATGGGTCGCACCGACAGAAACCTTGGGGAAGGTGTAGGTGGCGCCGATCAAACCGCCAGCGGGTGCGGTTGCATTTATGTAACCGCCGTCGATTTCCATTATGGCGCCGAGCGCTTCCAAGCCTTCGATGAAGAGATCCACAGGGCGTGTGCCGATAGCACAACCGCCTGGCAGCGAGACTCGTGCCCTGCCTTCGCGGGCGAGAAGTGGGCCGATCACCCAGAAGCTGGCGCGCATCTTGGAGACAAGTTCGTAAGGAGCGGTCGTATCGACGATCGTGCGGCAGGTAAAATGCACCGTGCGGGAATAGCTCTCGCCCTGGCTTTCGCGGCGGCCATTTACGGAAATATCGACGCCGTGGTTGCCGAGAATGCGGATCAGCTGCTCGACGTCAGCCAGATGCGGCACATTTTCCAATGTCAGCGTATCGCTGGTCAGCAGCGATGCGATCATCAGCGGCAATGCAGCATTCTTTGCCCCGGAAATCGGGATGATGCCGTTCAGCTCGTTCCCGCCTGTGATTCTGATACGATCCATTCGTCCCTTACGAGCGATGCGCTCGCCTTTCCTAAATGCCGGTAAGGCATGTGTTGGCGCCGGCCTGCCATTTCGGCAGCTCAGCTGAAAATACATGGTGCCGCCGACCTCACGAGCGAGTTCAAGCGGAAGATGAAATCCCTGTCCGGTTCAATTGTCCCCGGCTTGTTCTTGTCCGGACGATTCGTTCGTTTTTACGGCAGGAAGACCGATCGTGTCGTCTTCATCGCCGGCGCGACGCGCACGCAACTGCTGTTTGCGCCGCGCAAGATTTTCACGCAGCTTTTTTGCCGCGCGTGCCTTGCGCTCCGCTTCTCGCTGTTTCGCCTTCTCGCCCGGTCCGCTCTGCCCGGATAGAAGCGGCTGTTGCGGGGTTTCGTCCTGATCTTCATCCATAGGCGGTGTCATAAACGAATTTCCCGCCTTTCAACAGTGGCCCTGTCTTTTTTCAGAAAGGTATGGTGAAGTCGCACTTTGACGCTTGCGCTCATCAAAAACCTATGGCAATAGGCGCCCACTTGATGTCGAGGCAGCGCTTCGGCGACAGATGCTGCGGTAGCTCAGTGGTAGAGCACTCCCTTGGTAAGGGAGAGGTCGAGAGTTCAATCCTCTTTCGCAGCACCATTCATTCTCATGTAAATTTGCATCGTTTTCATCAGCTTTGATCGCAGTTGAACCTCGCGTCCATCGATGATGGTCGCACCGATCCCGTGATCGTCATTGGAAAACAACGGTATCATGGTGGGTAACATATTTGACGCGTGCCCTATCCGGCACGTGCGGTTTGGACACGACATCCGATAGAACAGACAGGTGGCCATGGGCGGACCCGAAGGATCGCAACACGCCCCAGATCAGAAGCCGGACTGAACGCGGGAAAAGACGAGATTGGTGAAGAGTGCGATTTGCGCGCCGACGAAGGGCGCTGTGAAGCCGATGGCGACCATGACCGCGATGATCTTAGGAACGAACGTCAACGTCATTTCCTGAATCTGCGTCAGCGCCTGGATAAAAGCGATGATGATACCGACCGCCATGGCAGCAAGGACCGCAGGCCCCGATGCGATCAGCACCGTCCAGATCGCATTTTGCATAATATCGAGAGCGTCTGCCTCGTTCATCTCGGTCCGCTCATTCCGCTCCGCCAAATCATGCCGAGCTTGAATTATATGGGTGTGAGCCTCGGGCCAAGATCGGGTTTGACTCCGCGCAGCACGATGCATCAATTCAAAAATTAAAGCGTGCTTTACGGGTCCTAACGGACACGTTTCGCTCTAATGGCTGCCGAAAGCTGCCATTAGAGATACTATGTGATTCGACGGAAGGCGTTAAGCTGCCGTCTGGGAGATTTTGATGCCTTGTCCGATCGCAATCGTCGCGCCCGTCGTCGTGTTGGCCGTTAGCCCTTCGGACGTGACTTCTACAGACTTAACGATGCCGCTCGTTTTGCCATCGGCGCTGGTGATCGTCTTGCCGATGTAGGATGAGGCGTTTGAGAGAGACGAGGCTGAAATCAGGCTCTCCAGATTGGTATTCATCTTGATGGACTGCTCTACCTGCGAGAAGGTCGCAAGCTGCGCAACCTGCTGGCTCGGATCCATAGGATCGGTAGGGTCCTGGTTCTTCATCTGGGTGATGAGAAGCTTCAGGAAGTTGTCGTAATCGAGCGTCGCCTTCTTGGCATCCGTCTTCGATGCGGATGTTGCAGTGGTCGCCGTCGATGCAGAACTGGTGACTGGGTCTACCATGGCGCGATTTCCCTTCGCAGTTCGCTCACCGCCGCAGGCGTGATCTCATGGCTGTTGAGAATGCTTTCTTCCTTGGCGTAGAGACCGCGAATGGTCTTCAGCGCGTCAAAAGGACGGCCGGACGAAACCGTGGCATCGATCCGTTTCAATTCGGAACGAATTTCTTCGTTCTTGAAGGTGGCGAGCAGCATGGTGATCGACTTGCGGAAGAGTGTCAGCGACTGCTCCTTGCCTTCCGGATTGATCAGCATCATCTGCACGATGAAGTACAGCTGCCGCAGAGGTGTGGTCGTATCCTCAAGTTGAAGGACATGGTTTTCAAGAAGAAACGTCACATCGTTGAGGAATTCCAGGGACACTTTTCTATCGACCCGAAGTACGGCGCCGTTAATGAAGATTTTTTCCCCAGACTTCAAGGAAATCCGCAGTGTACTTTTCATTTTAGTCCATCCTTGATGATGGTGGTGACGTCGATAATGCCCTGGTAGTTCGTAGAGTTACGCTTGCGTATCTGCTCGCATTCCTTGAGAATCCACATGGCGATGGAAATAAGGTTGGCTTTCAGTTCGACCGGCAGTTCATTCTCGGGTTGCCGGAGATCGTCAATGAAACGTGTCCAAACCCGCCTTGTGTAGAAAATGGCCTCAATGCCGTCCTTGCCATATCTGTCCTGCTGCTTGGCAATCTCCAGGAGTTCGATAGATCGCTCAAGGACCTGTCTTTCCCGGTCGCGGGCAATATGGGGGTCATCCTCCATGATCTCCGCATATGAAAACTGGAACATTTACTTTTCCTTCATGGCCCAATGCGCCGCCCGTCATCGGCGGAATAGTTCCTGTTAAATGAAGTTCACGAGGCTAAGCCCCTGAATTTTCGAAGTGATTTTGTAAGACGTCTCGACCTGGTTCAAAAGTGTGGTGAGCCGCGTCGATGCTTCATAAGTGTCGATGCCCACAAGATCGGAAAGCTGAGTGTCGATGATGGTCTTTTGCGCACTCATATAGGTGTTCGCCTTTTCCACTCGCTCCTGAGACAAGCCGATCTTGGCACGCTGAGTATCGATGTTGGCAATGGCGGCGCCTGCAAGCTTGGTCGTGGTTTCATTCACCACTGACAGCGCGCTCGCGCCCAAACCATGATTGACCAGCTGAGAGGATATCACACTGGCGAGCACCAGGTTCTTGAAACCGTCAGCGTTGGCGCTGGTGGATGTCGATACGGTTTCCGAAGTGCTAATGCGGCTGCTCATCGTGGTATCGGACGCATTGGTCCAGGACGACCAGTCGAAATTGTCCTGATAGTCCTGCAAGAAGCTCGCGACATCGGTTGGCGAGGCCGCAGACGGATCCGGAAAGCGAGTGTCGAACGCCGTTTTCAGATCGCTGCCGATATCGGCGATGAAGCTATCGTTCAACGTCTGCGCGTCGGTATTGATGCCCGAGAACAGGTACTCCCCGTTGACGGCGGTGTTCGCATAGCTGGTGAAATTCTCCAGCACCGAGTTCGCAGTCGTCGCCGCCACTCCAAGGCTGCTGGAGTCCGTGTTGCCGCTGAGCGCGATAACCGAATTGAGCAGGGTCTGTGCCGAATCCGACATGTTCTTCATCGCAAGTTGCGATGCATCCATGCGCTGCTGTGCGACCGAGTTCGAATCGACGATCGACTGAAGCCGCTTGCTTTCGCGGGTGTAATCGAGACTCGTCGAGGTGCGCGTCCCAAGTACCACACCGGCATCAGAATAGGTGCCGGTAACGGCTTCCTTCTGCAGCTTGCTGATTTCGGCCTGAGCGTTGGTCACCGTCAATTGCATGGCCGTGCTGACGGTTTGTGAGGAGATCGCCGTTGTTTTCATATTAGTTCGCTGCCTCCAACAGTGTCTTCAGAAGATCGTCTACCGTCGACATCAGCTTTGCGGCTGCCTTGTAGGACTGCTCGATATCGAGAAGCTGAATAAGCTCCTCATCGAGATTGACGCCGGTTGCGTTGGAATAGGCTTCCTTCGATTTGGTCAGCATGACGGAGGTGTTATCGGCTGCCGACGTGGCGTTGCTGCGATATTCCTCGATGAAGCCGACAGAGTCCGTCGCAAAGCTGAGAAGCGTCGTATTGGTGGAGAGGCCGACAGCTGGATCGAAATCCATCTGCGTGTTGAGACCCGCGGTGTATTTGTAGAGAAGATCTGAATAACCGCTCGATCCTGCCGTGTTCGGGCTCGTTCCGGCAATGCTGCCGTCGCGCAGTTTTGTCGGCGCTGCGACCGCATTGGGAGCCACGGAGATCAATCCGGCGAGGCCCGGGATGACCTGGGGCGTCTCGAAATCCACCGTCGATGCGTCGCGGGTGGTGAAGAGACCGGCGACAGGATTGCCCGCGCCGTCATCTTCAGCAAAGGTCTTCATCAGTCCGCGGGCGATTTCATCCAATTGCGACTGATAGCTCGGATAAACCTCGTCACGCAGTTGAAGCAGGGCCGGAAGTCTGCCCTTCGCCGTGGTATTGCTTCCCGAACCAGGCTTGACCGCCACGCCGTCGATGAAAATCGAGGAGCCGGTGGTGGATGCGTCATAGGCGGCGCGAGGCTCGAAGGATATTTTTCGAGGTGTGGTCTCAAACAGCGTCGTGCCATCGGACGTGTAGATCGCAATGTCGTTGCCCGAACGGACAGCCGTCGAAATACCGATGATGCCGGAGATTTCCTTCAGCAGGCCTTCGCGCTTGTCGAGCGCGTTGTTCGGATCGCGTCCAACCGACGTTGCGTATTTGACCGAATCGTTTGCCTGTTCGAAATCGGACAGCAGTTGATTGAGCTTGGCGACGGTGTTTTGAATGTCGCTATCGGCATCGGCGCGCAACTGCTGGACCGAGTTGGTCGACGTATTGAGGGCATTGGCAACGTCCGTCGACGCGCTGACGACAGCGGACGCCAGCGTCACGTCGCTTGGCGAGGCTGCATAGGTCTGCAAGGCGTTCTGTAGTGCTGCCAGATAGGTAGAGGGTGCTGCCGTATATTCTTCTCCGCCTAGAACGACGCTCAGCGACTTCATTCCATCCAGGAACTTTTGCTTACCGGCATCGTCGGAGGAGGCAGAAAGGTTCTGCTTGAGAAGAGCGGTGTCTTCAACTCGCTCGATCTTGACGGTGATGGCACCGGTTGACAAGCTTGTGCTGGTGATTGCCGCCCGGCGATTGTAATCCGAAGAGCTTGCATTCGAAATATTATTCGAAACGACGGCGCTCTGGAGCGACGTATTGCTCAGAGTGGCCTTAGCCGTATTCAGTGCCGAACCAAGCGACATTCACTCGTCCTCTAAACGTTATCTTACCAGATTGATGAGTACGTCCATCAGATCGGAACCCGTCTGGAAGACCTTGGAATTTGCCGTGTAGCTGCGCTGAGCCTGGATCATTTCAGTCAGTTCGTTGGCGATATCGACGTTCGACTGCTCCAACTGCTTGGAGGCGATCGTTCCAAACCCGGTCTGACCGGCAAATCCAAGCGTTACGACGCCAGAGTCGGCAGTGGTCTGGAAGACGTTGCCGGAGAGTACCTTCAGATTGTTCGGGCTTGCCACATCGGCCAGCGGGATCTGAAACAGCGGGCGGGGCGAGGATTTGGCATAGGTCGCGTAGACCGTTCCGTCTGCATTGATGGAAACGGACTGAACTTCCTCGGCCGGGTTACCGTTGACCGAGCCCTTGGAGATCGTCGACTTTTCCGCGCCGAGTTGCGACATGCCGGAAAGATCGACGGTGATCGACGTGCTGTTATTCGTGTCGTCGATCAGGATCGTTGCGGGATCGTTCGTCAGCTTGCCGAGATCGTCGTAGCTCATGGTTTCAGTGGTCAACGCTGGCTGCGAGTAAGGGAAGCCGCCAGTGGCCGATGCAAACGCCGAGTCGTAGACAGATACTTCCCATTCGCCATCTCCGGTTTTGGAGAAGTAGAAATCGTACTTCACTGCATTGCCAAGAGGATCGTAACCCGTAACCGAGGTCTTCAAGGTGCTGACCTGATCGACATTGACAGTGGATGAGTTCGTGCTCGGCAGGTTGGCTGCTGCCACGATCGGCGCGGAATCTGTCAGGTTGCCGGTCAGAGCACCGGATGTAGAGGCCGTAGCCGTCATGCCATCGGCTGAAATATTGACCGGGACCAGCCCGTCGTAACTATTGATCACGGTGGTCGGCGTCGTACCGGTGTATTTGTAGCCGAGCAGCTTGAAGCCACCATCATTGACCAGAAAGCCTTCATCGTCTGGCTTGAAGGAACCGGCCCGCGTCAGGAACGTGTTTCCTGCCGTATCCTGTACGACGAAGAAGCCGTCGCCCTGAATAGCGATGTCGGTCGCCGATTGGGTCGACTGCAGTGGTCCATTTTGCGAGATGGAGTAATTGACGTTGGTCATGACGCCACCGGAATTGTAATTACCGCCACCGGAGCCCAGCACCAGCGTCGAAAAGGATGTCGACGCACTCTTGTAGCCAGTGGTGCTGGCGTTCGCGATGTTGTCACCGACCGTCCCGAGCTTGTTGGCCTGAGCGCCCATGCCGGATACAGCAGTTTTCATCGTTCCAAAAAGGCTCATGTCGAATCCTCTATTCCTGTTCTTGCTGACGTTAGGATGCGGGCCTTGCGTGAGGCTGTCTGTTTTCGTCAGCCTGGAAAATTTCGTTACGCCGGACATGCGGCAGCCTGAAAACGAAAAAGACCGGCAAGGACCGGTCTTCGCAAAAGATGTTATTGAAATGTAGAAACAAAATCGCGGGCTCTTATACCCGCGATGACATTCATGACCAATCGATGCAGTATCCGAGGAACCGCTTGGAGTCGATCGGATCGAAGCCGAGCTTCTTGCGCAGCTTCTTGCGCAGCTTGCTGATGTGGCTTTCAACAACGTTCTCTTCGACCTCTTCGTCGAAGATGCCGTAAATGGCGTTGAAGATCTGCGCCTTGGAAACGCGGCGACCACGATTGGCGATTAAATATTCCAGAATGCGACGCTCGCGGCGCGGAAGCGGGAACACTTCGCCACTCACTTCCGGGTCACGACCGTCGGAAAAAACCCGGATTGGACCGACATCGGTAAACTGGGTGATGACATTGAGCCTGCGGCGAATAGCTGCCGCACGTGCGAGGATTTCGCGCGGATGAACCGGCTTTCTGACTACGTCGTCAACGCCACAATCGAACAGCGCGAGCGTCGCGTCCAGCGAATGCTGGTCGCTGACAGCAATCACAGGTGCCTGGGAACGATCACGGATCGTTCTTGGCAACTCGTGAGAGGTCTCGGCCTGCCCAATCAGAAACGCTTCGATCGCAGCGATGTCCGAGTCCGCTGCGGTGTTTACCCACTCTCCAAATTCTGCTGGATCAAATCCAGTCGAGGGAATTCCCTCTCGGCCAAACAGGGCCGTATACCCTTCTTTAACGAGCTTGCGCTCATCAACTACCACGATCATTCGTCCGCCTCCGAATCAGTGTAGCCAACCTACGTCTAGGGTGTACGAATCGGGCGAATCTCTCACAATTATAGGAAAATACAGGTAATAATTAATAGTTGATTAACCATACTGTGCCGATTTGAACTATATATAGTATGCCTTTTCAAAAAATGGGATATTTTTTCGTGGGAAAAGCTTGTGGAAAAAATTGCAGGGATTGACTCATAAAATTTGACCAATTCTCGCCGCATTTCAAAACGTGCAGAATTCAGCATAGCTAATACAATCAGTGATTGCTTATCCCTGGCAAAATTTGCGGGCATTCGCGGTCCATTGACCATAACCCGTTGCGACCAGATTACTGATCACGCGGCAGACATAACGCTGCTGCGCGGGGTCGTTGTTCGGCCCGGCGTGGTACCTTGCTACCGCCATCGTCCAGGTCTCATGCCTGTCGTGCAGCTGCTTGAGAAAGCGTGCAGCATAAGCGACGTTCTTTGAAGGCTCGAACATATCGCCAATAGATCGGAACTCCGCTCCGTGAAAATAGACGTTGATCTGCATGCAGCCGACATCAATCAGCTTGGCGCCTCGCTGTCGGGCCTCCTCAACCATGCGGTAAGCCTCCCCCCGGCTCTCTGGGAAAAAGGCCCTGCCTTCGATATTGATTGCGTAGGGGCTGAGCGACCCCTTGCGTCCGGTTTCCGTCAAGCCGACGGAATAGAGAATTCCTTCGGGAATACCGTACTGGCCTGCGGCGTCATGGATCTGCCGCTCACACTCCACTGCGGCTACGGGCTGTGATGCCTCACAGGTAGACGTGGCCAGGACGAGCGCCAGCAGCGCGAGGAGGTGTTTCGGGCTGTACCGTGATATCATTGCCGTTGGCCTCCTCAGGACCATTGGAGCGCCCCTGGCGATAGAATTGAGGCTGCGCCTGTGATCTCTCATCATTGCCGCGATGGCTGCCCTGCTGCGCGCCTTGCTGGCCAGGATCGCCAGACTGGCGGTTATTGGTGGAATTGTCCTGGCGGTCCGTACCGGTTGCCAGTGAAACGGTCACGTTTTCGACACTGAAACCCTGCGACTTCAATGCATCGACAATTGCGGAGCCGTCTTTTTGAAGCTCGGCGTACCCCTTCAACGTATGCGCGGTCAGATGGACACTGAGCTCATCGCCAACGAGCTTCAAGGCCGCTGTCACGTGACCGAGATCGACCGGGCTCATCTGGATCTTCAGCGTATGAACCACCTGGCCGGTGCTGGTCACCAGTGGCGCGCCCGCTGTCTGCCCGGCCATGGCCGTTGCCCAGTCGGGATCGGATGTCATGGCCGCCGTGATATTGGTTGTGTTGGCTGTGGGCGCAAGCGCAAGAAAGCGCCTGCTGTCGAGCACCTGAACGACGTCGAGATTTGCGGTCGATGCGAGCGTCGCATCGATCTTGGTCGAGCCATCCTCATGAGACGCTATGTGAAGGTCGATTGCTGGCACGTCTGCCTTGGAAACACGCACGACCGTTGCCGGTACGGCATCCTCACCTTCTATGGACGGCTCAACCGGCAGCAGAGCCCCGCCCTGGGAAGACTTGGACTGAGGACCTGTCTGGACGGGGTTCACCGGCTCGCTTGTCGGCGCTGCCGCCACGGCAAGAAGCGACATCAAATCCGGACCATTGCCCGCGGGCGCTGTCGCCACATCGGCCTCGTCACCATCTGCCGGTTTCTCACTGTCGGTATCCGTCGTCTCGTCTTCGACAGGCGCTTCCGCTTTGCCTACGGCCTTGGTCATTGCTTCGATGAAAGTCACCAGATCCGCGAGTGAGCCGGTCGTCTCTTCGGTGTTCGCCTGTTCTGCGGGCGCGCCGGGCATAGTTTGAGTGGTCTTAGGCAGGTCGACAAGATTAAGCAGGATAGCGGGCTTGCCCGTCGGCGCTTGTTCGTCGTTGGTAGGGGCTTGCCCTTGCCCGTCATTTGAAGCGGCCACGGGTGCCTTGTCATCGGATTGACGCGCCTGGCTCTGAGCGCCCGTGTCGCCGGAGGCCGATGACGGAGCGGGCTCTCTCGATGTCGCACCAGACGCGCGCGGTTCTGCCTGATCCGTGGATGCAGGTCGTTGTGCTCGCTCGTCAACGGCGCCAAGCACATCGGAGAAGCCGGATCCATTCTGTTTGGATGCTCCCCCGCGATCACGTTTGTCAGCAAGCTTGACGGTGTCGGCATTGGCCGGCACGAGATTGGTCAGGACATTCATGTCATCCTCCTTCTTGCTTCAGCATGGAGTCGATTTCGTTCAACCGCGCCCGGTTCTTGTCGAAAAAAGTCTTTAGTGGAGCGCTATCATCCGTATGCACGGCAGCCTCTTGTGGTGCCTTTGCAGCGGGCTCGGTTTCAGTCTTGTCACCGATGTTGGCGCCAGAGGCCACACCGCCGGCGGCGGCGCTGCTGCCTTGCGCGGCATTGGCTGCCACCGGGCTACCGCCGCCCTCAGCTTGAATACTAGGTGAAGCCGGCGGCCGCATGATCTGCTCCGCGACAGCTTTTGCAGCATCGCGCAAGGCAAGGTCGCGTGGGGAGAGCTCATCTGCCGGAATGGTGGCAAGAGAATCGCTGGCATTGACGACGTCTCGACCCGATACGCTGGTCAAACCAGAATAGAGCTTTGAGAGGGGTTCACGCGCCGTGTCTCCGGTCTCATCGGTCAGCGCGTTGGCTCTGTCCGCAGCAAATTTGGCAAGTTCCATCCGACCTTGCAGGGAGGCCTGCCGGGCGATGCGCAGATAAATCTCCTGCGCCCTTTCCGCATCCATCAGTTCCGCGATGTCGCCGATATCCTCGGTGGTCACCGGACCGTAATTATCGATTGCGAAGCTGACGAAGAGATCGGCAAACTGCGAGGCGTAGGGCGAATGGAGAAACCGAAGCGCATATTTCCGGACATAGAGCAGCCCCTTCTCGGGCTGCTTCAACTGTAGCGTCGCCATGATCGAGCGGCGCAAAGCCGCTTCCTCGATGATCGTGCCGGGAGCGCTCAGTCTAGCATCGTCGAAGAAGGCCAGTGAGGCCGCCGGGTCCTTTGAAAAGGCAATATTTCCAGCGATCAGCATGAGATAGGGACCCATGCGGTTGTTTCGATATTCCGGGATCAGGTCGGCGACGATCTTGTCCACCATACCACCACGGCCGCTCAAATACTTTTGCAGGACGTTGACCACGCGGGAATCGAAATATCCCTGCACATCCTTGGCAACGAGATAGTTCAGCGTCGCCGGATTGCCGCCGCTCATGATGTAGATCAGAGCCGCGTCGGCGTTCTTGACGTCCGAGAACACCGACATGTTCGATGTGCGCAAGGTCGTATCGAAGGTCGCGAGCAGAAACTTCTGCATGTCGCGCGCGGAATGATCTCCCATCACGACCGAGTCCTGCACGAATTGCAGCGAACGGAGAATTTTTGCAGGCGGAAGGTCGCTCTGCGCCTGCCCATGGCACGGCGCAAGAAGCCAGGAGACGCCCATCAACAATCCAGCAATATGAGTGGCTCTCATCATCCGCTGGCCTCAACCGTCCTCAAGCAATATCTCGATACGGCGGTTGGCGCCGTTGAGCGGGTCATCTGCGCTTTGCAAGCGACGGTCGGCAAAGCCCGACAATTGTTTGATGCGGCCTTCATCCAGCCCGCCGCGCACCAGCATGTAATAGGCTGCATGGGCGCGATCCATCGACAATGTCCAGTTGTCTTTACCGCCGCTATTGTAAGCCCGACCGTCGGTATGTCCGCGAATGACGACTGCGCCTTTCTGCTTGCTTAAAACCTCGCCGATCTTGCCCATGGCCACCACAAGGTCGCGCTGGGGCACGGCAGACCCTACGCCGAACATCGCCGAACTTGTCTTCTCCGAAATGGTAATCAGCGTTCCGCCTTCAGCAGGGGTCACGACAATGCCCTCCGCAAGCTTGCCCGCGACGCCGGAAACCTGTTGCGCGATTTCCTTGCGCAGTTCATCGGCAGCCTTTTCATCGGCCTGGGAGACCTTCACCGGCGTGGCAGGCGTGGACTGCGCATCTTGCGTGCCAGCAGCCGGATCGGCTTTCTGACCTTGGTCAGGTTTAGGGGTGGGGCGAGGGATCGCCATCGCCACGTTCTGCGGCTTTTCCGCCTCCGGGTCCAGTTCATCTTCTGAAGCCTGGACGGCTTTTACCGCTTTCGCATCGACGGGAGAGCCCAGCGTGTCCGGATCGCCAATGATGCCTGCGACATCCTGCTTCGGCGGCTCGGATTTCTCACTATCAGGCTTCTGTGCCTTTTCCGGCAGCTTGGTATCCTGGATCGTCACGGACGGGTTCTGCTGCGCAGTGTCCATCTGCTTGCTCCAGAAATCCGGGTCGAAGGGGTCGCGATAAGCCTCGCCGCCCGACGCACCGGTGGAGGGGCCGGATTCGCTTGCGCCGCCCTCACCCTTGGCACTGACATTGGCTTGCTGCCCGACTTCTTGAGCGATTTCGGCCAGGACGGCGTAAGGATTTTCGAAGAAAGCCGCCTCGGAGAAATTGACATTCTGCCCAGCGGTGGTGGTCGAATCCTCCCCGCTTGCCGCAGCGCTTCCCTCGGTCGTTTTGTCCGATTTCGTATCGGACTTCGCGCTCGTTTCCTCGCCTTGTTCCTTCTTGGCAGGCTGTTTCAATCCGCGCGCAGCAGGCTGCTCATCGGTCAGCTTGATCGGGTTGAAATAGCTTGCGACCGAAGCCGTCGTCTTTTCGTTCGACGCATTGACGAGCCACATGACGAGAAAGAAAGCCATCATCGCCGTCATGAAGTCGGCAAAGGCGATTTTCCAGGCACCACCATGCGCGCCGTCATGACCACCCTTGTGCCGCTTGACGATGATGATTTCGTTCTTGCCGTGATGGTGATTTTCGCTTTCACTCATCCGACAGGCCTCTCAAGCTCTGAAAAAACTCCGACAATCTCGTCATCAAAACTGAATTATCCATCTGAACCTGAATATCGATGTCGTCGGACGTGTCGAAGTCGATATAGTTGTCGACATCGTCCAAGTCCTTGCGCAGCTTTGAGAGCAGATGCTCCGGCCCGCTGATCCTTATCGTTCCCACATATCCGTCTTTTATGTCCTGCATGATCTGGGCGGAAATCTCCGCCGCGGTCTTGCGGGCCAGCTCCTCCTCCACAAAGTGGCTCAAGACCTTGAGGCAGGCATCTTCGACGTGCTGGTTCACGGCCTGCTTCATCGTGACGACCGAGGTCGCGAGGTGACCGGCAATTTCTTCTTCGAAGCGGATGCGCTGGGCTTCCAGTTCTTCGTCATGGCGCGCCTTCAGAGCCTCAAGCTCTGCCTGGTGCTCGTCCTCGAGACGTTGTCTTGCAGCCTGCTCTCCCTCTTCGAAAGCCTTGCGCTTCTCCTCTTCCAGATCGATGGTCGGCTCGACCGAAGGAGCCCACTCGCTTTCAAAGGCTAGCGCCGGCATATCGAGCTCAAGCGTCACCGGCTCCTCTGCCGGCACAAACTGGCTGAAGTCCTTCAAGTATTTAGTCAGCGCTGCACTCATCCACGCACCTGGCACCAGACATGACATCCGGCTTTATCAATCCGAAAGGCCTTGCGCCGTAAGCGCAAGGTGTTGGCAGCTGCGATGCAAAGACCAAGGGCCTGAACAGGGACAGCTTTTCATCATGCAGGGTAGAGAGCCAAACTTGTGCGAGGATGAACCTCTCCGGACTTCGTGTCGCAGCGCGACAATATTGTTGGCGGGGCCAGCTTGCAGATGACAAAACATCGAGGCCGCGCCCAGTCATAGACCGGCAAGTCGGATGGGCTGGCTGAACCTGACCGCCCTGCCCTTCATCAATTGTCCGGCTTAAGCCTATCGCGCCGGTATTTCCTGCCGGAAGCGCTAAGCGGCAGCGTCAACCAAACAGACTGGCGAGGCTTTTGCGGAAGCTATTGGCCATCGAAACGACTTCTACCGCCAAATCGCGTTGCGATTTATAGGCTGCCAGCCGGGTCGATTCTTCTTCCATATCCGCATCGACCAGACGGCTGACGCTCTTGTCCAATGAATCGCCAAGAGCGCCCACGAAGGACTGCTGCTGGTCGATACGGTTGGACATAGTGCCGAAGGAGCTACCGAGACCCTTCAATTTAGCGGAAATTTCTCCAACGACGGCAACCATGTCGTCGAGCTCTTCCTTCGTCGTGTCCGCCGAAATCGCGATTTCCTGGCCACCCGGCGGCGTCGTTCCATCGGGGCTCATCAGGTAGTAGTCACGGGACGCAGCCGTACCGTCGGGGTTGAGCGAGGATGCATCGATCACCCTGCTGAACAGACCGCGCGCCGGGTCGTTCGTGTCGATGAGCACTGTTTCAGATGTCTTGATGCTGAGATATTGCAGACTGATCGACCCGTCAGGACCCTTTTTGTAAGAGAAGGGAACAGACTTGGTGTCGGTCAATTGGGGGGCGGTGTTGTACAGCCAGTTGTCGCCCGAAAAAGATGCGGCCTGAGCCACGGACGCCAGGTTCTTCTTGAGTGCCGATATCGACCCATTGATCATCTCGCGATTGGTGCTCGGGTCATAGGCGGTGATCAACTGCGTCATGATCTTGTCGAGAACTTCAATCGACGAAGAGACGGCCTCATAGGCAGTATCCACCTTGGACGCGCCAAGACTTAAAGCATCGCCGACGCTGCTCAAAACGCTACCCTCGGACTTCAGGTTCTTGGCGGTGGACCAGTACCCGGCATTGTCCGCAGCCTCGCCGATTTTCAAGCCGCTGCTGGTGACCTTCTGAACCTTGTCCAGATTTTCATTGCTGAAAAGCAGTGTTTGAAGAGCGCTCTGCACGTAGCCAGAGGTCATGATTTTCGTCATGTCAGCAGTCTCGAGGCGAGTAAAACACATGCCATTTCTGGCGGATCGACCCCATCGTCATGACAAGGCAAATAGCGGACCGGCTGCGGCATTCCAGGCAGAGCCTCTGACGGCTTGCGTGTAAAGACGGTTAAAAAAAGCCAAGGCGAATCAAAAGATTGCCCAGTAGACCATCAAGCCATGATGAAACTTGTGCGAAGCTGGAGACGTGGCCTTTGACCGATCTTGCCGCTTCAATAACAAAGGCCGCGCTTTCCAGAAAACGCGGCCTTTGTTCTGTTCTGGCGAAAGACTTTACTGGCGGAACAGGGTCATCAGGTTCTGCGAGCTGGAATTGGCGATCGACAGAGACTGGATTGCCAACTGTTGCTGTGTCTGGATGGCGGAGAGTTTTGCCGACTCTTCTTCCATATCAGCATCGACGAGGCGGCTAACGCCCGCCTCGATCGCATCCGACAGCTTGGCGGAATACTTGTCCTGGAGATCGACGCGGATCTGCAGAGCGCCGAGTGCGGCGGCAGAGTCGGTCATTCTGCTGATCGCGGTTTCGACCGTGTCCATGAAGGTGTCGATCTGACCCTGCGTGGTGATGCTGGTCAACTGAATGGTCATGACGGCGCTGAGAATGCCGCCGCTGCCGACATTGTTGGCGATCGTTGCGAACAGGGCATAGGTTTCGACGTTGAATGTCGCCGTCGTAACCTTGACCGTTCCGTCGGCTTCGCGAATGAAGCCGTCGACGACGCTGGCCTCCGTATTGGTCGATACCATCCAGTTTTCGCCGGAGAAGGAGGCACCTTGTGCGATGGCCGAAAGCTGCTCCTGAAGCTTGCCGATTTCGAGCTGGATCTGACCTTTGTCCGTCGACTTTTCACTGGCTGTTACCAGCTTCGCCTTGATTTCGTTGACCGCGCTAATGGCGCTTTCCATGGCCGCATAAGCCGTATCAACCTTCGCTGCGCCCACGCCAAGTGCGTCGGAGGCGGCGTTCAGGGCCTTATTGTCGGAATTCATCGTGGTTGAGATCGACCAATAGGCCACGTTGTCCTTGGCCTGCGCGACCTTGTAACCTGAAGAAACACGGTCCTGCGTGTTGGACAGGGTGGTATTGATGTTGCGCAACGTCTCCAATGCGGACATAGCGGAGGTGTTGGTCAGAATGCTGGTCATCTTAAGTGGCCCCTTTGGCAATCTCTGGAAGAAGGGACATTCCGGTCAAGCCGGGAAACGCGTCGGATAGCTTCATGCCTACCGAACTGTGGGTTCGGTGCGCTGTTTCGATGAGCACAGAAAACAGCTTTATGGTTAACAAACGTTTAAATGTAGGGAAGTTTTTACTTCAATGAACGCTACGTTAATGTGGGAGATCGACGTTAACTATCCCTAATTATTTGATAATAATAGATATTTTTGTTTTCGACCAAAACGAAAAAAGCCGCGCTGACGCGCGGCTTTTCATTAAAACGGAAGCGATTAGCCTCTGAACAGCGACATGATGTTCTGCGAGCTGGAGTTCGCAATCGAGAGCGACTGGATCGCCAACTGCTGCTGGGTCTGCAATGCCGACAGGCGCGCGGACTCTTCTTCCATGTTCGCATCCACCAGGCGGCTGACGCCAGATTCGATGGCATCCGACAGCTTGCTGGAGAACTTGTCCTGCATGTCGATACGTGTCTTCAGCGCGCCGAGGGCTGCCGCACCATTGGTCATCTTGCCAAGCGCCGTCTCGACGGTGTCGAGGAAGGTGTCGATCTTGCCTTGCGTGGTTACGCTGGTGAGTTCGATGGTCATGACAGCGCCAAGGATACCGCCACTGCCAACGCCGCCGTCGATGGTGGAGAACATGGCATAGCTGCCAGCCTTGAAGCTTGCCGTATTGATCTTAACGGTACCGTCGCTTTCACGGATGAAGCCGTCGACAACTGTCGTGTTGGTGGTGTTCACCATCCAGTTTTCGCCGTTGAAGGATGCTGCCTGGCCGATTGCCGAGAGCTGTTCCTGAAGCTTTTTGACTTCAAGTTGGATCTGTTCCTTGTCGACCGAGGTTTCACTCGATGTGACGAGCTTCGCCTTGATTTCGTTGACGACGTCAATAGCGCTGTCCATGGCGGCATATGCCGTATCGACTTTTGCAGCACCAACGCCCAGTGCGTCCGTCGCAGCGCCGAGGGCCTTGTTGTCGGACTTCATGCTGGTGGAGATCGACCAGTAGGCAACGTTGTCCGACGCCTGCTCTACGCGCATGCCGGAGGAAACGCGATTCTGAGTGTCGGTCAGGTTGGAGTTGATCGAGCGCAACGTCTGCAGTGCGGACATCGCGGATGAATTGGTCAGAATGCTCGTCATTAAAACTGCCCCTCTGGCAAGTATAAAAGAAAGGGACATTCCGGTTTTACCGGTAAACGACGTACAGCGTCATGCTCGCTGAGTGAACCTATTAACACTTCAGCCGTCGTTCTGATGAATTCATCTAACAACGTTAGGGTTAACAACGGAATAATATATAATTAAAATAGGGTAAAAATAGAAATTAATCAGTTAATACGTTTTTAACTTGGGTTAATAAAAAGAAAAGGCCAAGTCTTGCGACCTGGCCTCTTTAATATTCTCTTTACGGCTGAGCTTAACGGAAGAGCGAGAGAATGCTCTGCGAGCTGGAATTGGCAATCGACAGCGACTGGACCGCGAGCTGCTGCTGGGTCTGCAGTGCAGACAGACGAGCAGACTCTTCTTCCATGTTTGCGTCTACCAGGCGGCTGATGCCAGCGTCCATGGCATCGCTGATCTTGCCCGCGAACTTTTGCTGCAGGTCGATGCGGGTGGACAATGCACCGAGAGCAGCAGCGCCCTTGGTCAGGCTCTTCAGAGCGGTTTCGACAGTCGTCAGGAAGCCGTCGATTTTGCCCTGCGTTGCAGCGCTGGTGAGTGCAATGGTCATCACGGCGCTCAAGATGCCGCCGCTGCCAACACCGCCGGCGATCGTCGAGAACATGGCATAGCTTGCAGCCTCGAAGTTCGCCGTGTTGATCTTGACGGTGCCATCGTCCTTGCGGATGAAGCCGTCGACAACCGTCGTCTTGGTGGCCGTGACCATCCAGTTTTCGCCGTTGAAGGATGCTGCCTGGCCGATAGCCGAGAGCTGTTCCTGCAGCTTCTTGACTTCAAGGTTAACCTGATCCTTGTCGACAGAGCTTTCGCTCGCCGTAACCAGCTTCGCCTTGATTTCGTTGACGACGTCGATAGCGCTGTCCATCGCAGCGTAAGCCGTATCGACCTTTGCAGCACCGACGCCCAGCGCGTCAGTCGCGGCGCCGAGCGCCTTGTTGTCCGACTTCATGCTGGTGGAGATCGACCAGTAGGCAACGTTGTCCTTGGCAGATCCGACCTTGAGGCCAGAGGAAACGGCGTTCTGGGTGGTGTTCAGCTTGCTGCTGACGTCGCGCAGGGTCTGAAGTGCAGCTGTAGCGTTTGCATTGAAGTTGATGCTAGACATGATTGCCCCTTTTTTACGAAATACATGAGAGGGACATGCCGGATTTCACCGGCGTAAACGGTTCGGCATCATGCCACTCGGGTCCATTTTCTGAAGGACACCAAACCCGTCACGTGACGATGAAAATGGCCCCCAAGCATTTCGAACTTCTTAATTTGACCAGTTGAATGCCCAGTTCCGGGGGCTACAGTTAACGTTGTGTAAACGGCTTGAAACGGATCTCGGGGCAGCACTCACGCTTTCCCGTTTCGAGCAAGGTTCATCCTGTAGGGTCGGTTGAATTTTCTATTCGCCGCAGATCGGTCAGCGCCCCGGGCGGTGCCTTCCGAGATGTCGAGCAAGAGGACGCAACGGACCCAATGTTAAACGAAATCAGCTATTCGGCCGCTTCCAAGCATTTCAAGACGGGACGCTACACAGAAGCGCTGACGACGTTGAACCGGCTGATGGACACGAACCGGGATGCCCGCACCTATGCATTGCTGGCGAAAACGCTGCTTCAGCTTGGACTGAAGGAACAGGCCGCCACGTCCTACGAACTTGCCTACCAGCAAAACGGTCTCGATGCCGAAACCTACCTGGTCGAGAGCATCAAGCTGTTTTACGAATGCGGCGAGAAAGACAAGGCTCTGGCCCTTTCCAACCGGCTCATTCACCGGTTCCACAAACATCTGGACGTGGCCTACATCGTAGGATCGCTGCTGCTGGAGCGTGGCGAAAACCGCATTGCCCGGACGTTGAAGACGATCCTGATGAAGAGCGATAATATCGAGCATATCAAGCTCGGCGCCCGCATCGCGATTACCACTTGGGATCTTTTCGATCCAAGCGATATCGACACCGCCCGCGTCCTCCTGTCGAGATTGCCGCACAACAATCCCGTGCGCCTGATGTATCTGGTGTTTAGCCGCGAACACAGCAGGTTCGACAATATCGAGAAACATCAGCCAATCATCGATGCGGCTGTGGCAGCAGGCGATACGTCTTTCGTTTCGCTCGACGGCACCTTCTTCAATCTTCACTGGAGCGGCGACGAATATATCAACCAGCTGGCGCGCTCCAACACGCCAGACTTCAGCCCCGATATGACCGCACGGCGTCGGGCAATGCCACATGAGTGGGGCAAGAAGATCCGCGTCGGTTATCTATCGTCGGACTTCTTCGACAAGCACGCCACGATGAAATTGATCCGCCGCGTGCTGGAACTGCATGACCGCGATCGTTTCGAAATCACGCTCTTTTGCCATTCCGACGAGGCATTGCTGAAGACAAACGAGGCCGACCGCAGCCTATGGGGCGACGTCGTGACCATTCGCGATATGACGAACGAGGAAGCGCACGCAGAAATGCGCGCACGCAACATCGATATCATGGTCGACCTGAAGGGACATACGGCCGGCAACCGGACCTCTATCCTCAATATGGGCGCTGCACCCATTCAGGTGGCATGGATCGGCTTTCCAGGGTCGGTCGTCAATATCGATCTGGATTACGCCATCGGCGACCATTACGTGCTGCCGGAAAGCTCCAAGCCCTTCTATCATGAAAAGTTCGTTCGCCTGCCGGAAACCTATCAGCCGAATGATCCGGTCAACCGTCCGTTGGCAAAGCAGGTCAGCCGAGCCGATGTCGGCCTACCGGAAGATGCCTTCGTCTTCGCCTCTTTCAACGCCAACCGCAAGATCACGCCGCGCGTCATCGAACTGTGGTGCGATATCTTGAAGAAGACGCCGAACAGCGTGATCTGGGTGCTACATAACAGCCAGGTGAGCGCGGTCAACATCATGAAGAAGTTCACCGAAAGCGGCATTTCTGCCAAGCGCGTGTTCCTCATGGGCAAGCTGGATTTCGAACTTCACCTCAACCGTATTACGGCAGCGGATCTCGGTCTCGACACCTTCCCGGTCAATGGCCACACGACGACGTCCGAACAGCTTTGGTCCGGCTTGCCTGTCCTGACAGTCAAGGGCACGAATTTCGCCTCGCGGGTCAGTGAAAGCCTGCTGAATGCCATCGGCACGCCCGAACTCATTGCCAGCGACGAAGAAGAATATGTTAGACAGGCCGTATTCTACGCGCAGAACCCGGACAAGCTGAAGGAGGTGCGCGACCGTATCGCGGACAATCGTTTCGTCACGCCGCTCTTCGACGCCGAACGCTTCTGCCGTCATCTGGAGACCGCCTATGAAATGATGGTGGAACGGGCCAAGCAGGGCGACGAGCCGGATCATTTCGATGTGCCGGCACTGCCAAAACGCGAAACTCCCTTCCTCGATCGGTAAGAAGCATCCAGGAAGGCTCCCCCATGAGGAGCAAAGTTCAAAGCAGAAAGGCCGCTTCGGAAGAGGCGGCCTTTCTGCTTTACGATCAATATCTTCATCGCCAGGCCACGCGGTCCACGCGTAGGGAGACGGTATTATAGCTCTCTATTCGGAGTAGAGTTCTCCGGCCGACGTCACGATCTTCCATCGTCCGCCATCTCTCGTCATCGAAATCAGCCGGCTCTCATCAGGCAGGACAGACCCAATCTGGACGAGGAACATGCCGGACTTATCTTCGATCAGCGCGCGCCCGTTGGAGACATGCAACAGCTTGAACTGCACTCCGCCCGGGAAGGGTTGCGGATTCATGGGGTTGTCGGCATTCACGTCGCTGGTCCCGTTAGCCGGAACCGTCGCCGTAATGACCGAGTCCAGTGCCGTGTCTGCGGCGTCCTTGCTTTCACTGCCTGCAAGGGTATCGTCGGCATGCGGCATGACTGCATCGCCACCGCCACCGCCGCGCTGCGGGACATTCATCAACGCTTCCCAGCCACGACCGCTCATGCCGAATTTTTCCGGATTGAGGAAGACGTACCACGGCAAGGCGGCAGCGGCCGCTGCGACGGCGATCAATCCACCGGTGAGCATTCTGTCGAATTGGGTGGTTGACTGCGCCTCGTTGGTCTTGCGCTTTCTAAGTTTCATGATCAGGGTCCCCGACGCTGTGCGGCTGCCATCTGGCTGTTCACCGGCGCGTTTCTCAGCGCATTTGCCAATTCTGCATAGGCGTCGATCACCGTTGGATCGCCCGGCGATTGTTTGAGAACTTCATAGACGAAGGGAACCTGCTTGACGGCCATATCAAGCTCCGCATCGACGCCCGGACGATACCCGCCGATCAGACGCAGGTCTTTGGTTTCCTCGTAATTGTGAATGAGCGACTTCAGTCGCGAGACCAGCTTGTGCTGGTCGGGTGTCCAGGCCTTGTGGGACAGACGCGAAATGGAGGCCAACGGATTGATCGGGGGATAACGCCCCTCATCTGCCAGGGACCGATCGAGCACGATGTGACCGTCGAGAATGCCGCGGGTCGAATCCGCGATCGGATCGTTATGATTGTCGCCATCGACAAGGATCGATATGATGGCCGTGACCGTACCGGTCCCCTCCTCGCCGGGCCCTGCCCGTTCCAGAAGCTTGGGAAGTTCGGTAAAGACGGATGCGGGATAGCCACGCGCAATCGGCGGCTCACCGGCGGCAATCGCAACTTCCCGAATGGCATGGGCAAAACGCGTGATGCTGTCGGCGATGAAGAGGACGTTTTCCCCCTTATCGCGGAAATGCTCGGCAATGGTCATGGCAACCAGAGGCGCCATCTTTCGCAGCATCGGGCTCTCGTCGCTGGTGGCGACGACGGCAATCGACTTCTTCATATTGTCGCCGAGCGTGTCCTCGATGAATTCGCGGACTTCGCGACCACGTTCGCCGACGAGCGCAATGACCACCCTGTCGAAGGCATCTGCTCTGGCGAGCATCGACAGAAGCGTCGATTTGCCAACACCCGAGCCCGCGAACACCCCGAGACGCTGACCCAGGCAAAGCGGCGTGAAGATATCGATCGCTTTCACGCCGGTACGGAAACCGGAGACGACGCGGCTGCGGCTCATGGATGGCGGCGGCAATGTCATCACCGAGCGCTTTTTCGTGCCTTTCAAGAGCGGCCCGTTGCCGTCTATCGGTTTGCACAGCGAATTGATGGTACGCCCGCACCAGCTATCATCGGGCTGGACACGAAACTCTCCATCACGCAGCACAACGTCGTTCACGCCGATCGGATCGCCGGGTTCAATTGGGCAGACATAGATGAGGTCCGGCTCAACACGCACCACCTCGCCGAGATGCAGACCGGTTGCGCTTTTATGGACGACGAACTCACCGAGCCGCACACGTTCCGAAAGGCCGCTGACCGTATAGTGGCCAGCCGCGATGGTGCGCACGCGGCCCCCGCGTGAGACGGGCACGCCCGACGCCAGTTGCGAGGCCGCGATATGCGCAAGCGCATCGAGTTTATGAAACGGCGAAGGCTGCGGCTGAATGTCCATCATGGTCTATGCCGGTTACTGACCGCCTCCAAGCGTGCGGATCGCCTGGGAGAAATTGTCCTCTGTCGACTTCATCATCGACGAAATGCCCTCGAAAGCGCGGTTGACCTGGATCAGCTGCGTCATTTGTGAAATGCCGTTGATATTGGATTGCTCGACATAGCCCTGGACAATGCCGACATCACCTTGATCCACCACCGGCTGCGGCGCCTGGGAAAAGATCACGCCACTATTCTCATAGCGCATGAAACCCTTGCTCGGATCGGCGGTGAACAGCCCGATCTGCCCCATGGTCCGACCATCCTGAATGATACGTCCATCCGCACCGACGCTCGGTTCTCCCGCAGCTGGATTGAGCTGGATCGGCGCACCGCCGGAATCGAGAACCGGAAAGCCCTTTGTCGAAATCAATTGACCGGTGGTCGACATGGAGAAGCGGCCATCGCGGGTGAGAACCTGTCCCGACGGCGTGTTGATGGCAAACCAGGCATCGCCCTTGACCGCAAAGTCGAAAGAGTTGCCTGTGCGCTCCAGCTCGCCGTTCTGCGTCGAAAGGTAGTCGTTGCCCTGCGTTACGAAGGCAATATTGGCACGCAGATCGTTCTTCGTCTGCGCCATGACCTGATTGAATTTCACCTCAGTGCCACGAAAGCCAACGGTATTCATATTGGCGATGTTGTCCGCGATGGTCGTCAGGCGGCGTTCCAAGGCGATCTGGGACGAGATACCCACGTATAAACCAGACTGCATGCTCTTCTCCTGTTTGGACTTCAGACCAAGGACGTGCGGCAGAATGCGCCACATCATGGCCTCAAGGCCTAGAGGCGTTTGCTTGCGCGAAACTTTTGGCCCCCGGCACCAGGGTCAGAACCCAGCCAAAATAGGCGATCGCTAATCGACAAGCCGTACATGAGAAGAGAAACGACGAGACGTCCTGAGGTGCCTGACGGAAGGTCCGGCCCAGGCGATCTGGCGATGCCTTCTCTCCTCTTCCATCTCGAGCAACTGTCCGATCTCTGCCGATCTCGCCTACGATCTTCTCCTCGAAAGATAGAAAAATCATTCCCCTGACCAGCGCCGTCGAATGTCCAAACGGACACCAAGCCAGCCTCGCGCAAGGCATGATGCCTAACCATTCGGGAGAAAAATTGGCTGAGGTGTGAGCGTCAGATGAATATCGTTATTGGACTGGTTATTACTTTCGGCTGTATTCTCGGCGGCTTCATGGCCATGGGCGGCCATCTGGACGTTCTGGTTCAGCCGTTCGAACTTGTCATCATCGGTGGTGCTGGCCTCGGTGGCTTCATCATGTCCAACCCGATGAAGGTGGTGAAGGATTCCGGCAAAGCGCTGGGCGAAGCCTTCAAGTTCGCCGTGCCGAAGGAACGTCACTATCTCGACGTGCTGGGTGTCCTCTACTCACTGATGCGCGACCTGCGAACAAAGTCCCGAAACGAGATCGAAGCCCATATCGACAATCCCGAAGAATCCTCGATCTTCCAGACCGCGCCTTCGGTCTTGAAGAATAAGGAGCTGACGTCCTTCATCTGCGACTATGTCCGCCTGATCATCATCGGCAACGCCCGCAGCCATGAAATCGAAGCGCTGATGGACGAGGAAATCGAAACGATCCTCTACGACAAGCTAAAGCCTTATAACGCGATCACCGCGATGGGCGATTCCTTCCCGGCCATCGGTATCGTCGCGGCCGTTCTCGGCGTCATCAAGGCCATGGGTAAGATCAACGAGCCCCCTGCCGTTCTCGGCGGCCTTATCGGTGCGGCTCTCGTCGGAACCATGCTTGGTATTCTTCTTTCCTATTCGATCTGCAACCCGCTGGCATCCCAGGTCAAGATAGTGCGCTCAAAGCAGCACAGGCTTTACGTCATCGTGAAGCAGACACTAATCGCCTATATGAACGGCTCCGTGCCGCAGGTCGCACTGGAATATGGACGCAAGACCATCTCCGGCTACGAGCGCCCATCAATCGACGCCGTCGAGCAGGAAATGATGAACCCCGGTGGCGACCAGAAGGCGGCTTGATATGGCGGATGTTGCTCAACAGACCCCGATTGCTCCAATGGACCCCGCTCTGCTGGCCAAGCTGACCGGTGGTCTTGGCGACAACAAGAAAATCGGAAAGATCGGTGCCGACATCGGTCAGATCTATACCGCGTTTCTTCCCGATGTTTTTCATAGCCAGACGAGCCTCTCCATCGAAGTCGATTATGAGGGTTGCGAATCCGGACTGATGACCGATCTCGTGGCCAAGCTCGGCAAAGATTACGCCGTTTCGGACTGCTCGCTTCGCAACTGGTGCAACAATTTCATGATCGGTATCGGCAACGGTTTCGTCATGGCGTTGATGGAGCGCATGCTGGGCGCGGCACCCGATACGATCATGGAGCCGGAAGTGCGCCCTCTGTCACAGATCGAACTCGATCTTGCCGCGCTGGTGCTCGACCGAATCGCTGGTGTGCTGCGTTCTTCCGTCAATGCGCCCGGCGGCTTCGAGGCCATCATAGAACCGCCCTTCAACGCAACCGGAAAGAGTGCCTACGAAGAGGCCATGTTCGGCCAGTTCGGCATGCTGATCCGGCTGAAGATCCTAATCGGCAAGGTTGCTTCCGACTTTGCGCTGATCGTGCCTCAGCGCACGCTTCTCAAGACGACGATCGTTGCGCCGAAGCCTTCGGCCGGCGCATTGAAGAAGCAGGAAGAGTGGATGGAAATGATTTCCGAGCAGGTCAAGCGTTCACAAGTGACGCTTGAGGCGAAAATCAGGCTCCAGACACTGACACTGAAGACTATCTCACGCCTCGTGGAAGGAGACGTCATTCCTTTCCGGGACGCGAAGCAGGATGATATCTGCGTCGAAGTAAGCGCAAACGGTGCAAAAATGTATAATTGCGAGTTTGGGCGAGCCGGGGACCGCTACATGGTTCGGGTCAAGAACAACGTCTCTACGGATGACGAAATCCTAAGACATCTGATGGGTTGATCGCTCGCGATACAATCAGAGGTTTTAGGCAGGCTGACGCAAGTTTCAAAAGGAATAATTATCGCATGGCTACGAAAAAGACCCCTTTAACCGACGACGACCTGATGCCTTCGCTTGATGACGCGGGCGATCTGGACAACGCTATCGGTGGGCTGCGCGACGTGTTGAAAAGCGACGCTGAGGGTTCGCTCTCCAGCTTTGGAGACTTCGGCGATTTCGACGCCGCCGATGAAAGCCCGATGGCGATGGGGGCCGATCTCGGTGCCTTCGGTGGCGCAGCCGAGATGTCTTTTTCCGCAGCGCCGCCGCTTGGTAGCGGCCTGTCGGATAACATGGATCTGATCATGGACATCCCGATCGATGTCCAGATCGTTTTGGGAACCAGCCGCATGCTGGTATCGGGTCTGATGGGCCTGGAAGAGGGAGCAACAATTGCGCTCGATCGACGAATCGGCGAACCTGTTGAGATCATGGTGAACGGTCGTTGCATCGCACGCGGTGAAATTACCGTTCTCGAGAACGACGAAACGCGTTTTGGCGTCAAGCTTATTGAAGTACTGAGTACCAAGAAGACCTGATCCCTGTGGGGACGGAGAGGAAAGACCATGATGGACTTTGAGGATTTCGGTAACCCGGTGTTAGGGAAACCGTTGTCTCAGGCTGAAAAAGCCGCCGCCGTTCTTCTGGCGATGGGCAAGGGCGTGGCTGGAAAACTGTTGAAGTTTTTCACCCAGGCCGAGCTGCAGACCATCATCAATTCCGCTCAGACTCTCCGTGTCATCCCCCCGGACGAACTGGCCCAGATCGTCGCTGAATTCGAAGACCTCTTCACCGAGGGCACCGGACTGATGGACAACGCCAAGGCAATCGAAGCGATCCTCGAAGAAGGCCTCACTCCAGAAGAAGTGGACGGCCTTCTCGGTCGCCGTGCGACCTTCCAGGCCTATGAAACCTCCATCTGGGATCAGCTGCAGGATTCCGACCCGCAATTCATCGGCAAGTATCTGATGCGCGAACATCCGCAGACGATCGCCTATATTCTTTCCATGCTTCCTTCGTCGTTCGGCGCCAAGGTACTTCTGACCATCCCCGACGAACAGCGCGCGGATATCATGAACCGCACGGTGAACATGAAGGAAGTCAGCCCCACCGCCGCGCAGATCATCGAAAAGCGCGTTCTGGCGCTGATTGCCGAGGTCGAGGCGGAGCGCAACGCAGTGGGTTCCATCAAGGTCGCGGACCTGATGAACGAACTGGAGAAGCCGCAGGTCGACACCCTGCTCAGCTCGCTGGAAACGTTGAGCCGCGAATCGGCCAACAAGGTCAAGCCGAAGATCTTCCTTTTCGAAGACCTGCTCTATATGCCGCAGCGCAGCCGAGTGGCACTGCTCAACGACATTGCCGGCGATGTTCTCACCATGGCGCTACGTGGCGCCACGGCGGAGATCAAGGAATGTGTGCTGTCGAGCATCAGTCCGCGCCAGCGCCGCATGATCGAGTCCGATCTGGCCGTGCCGTCAGCCTCAATCAATACGCGCGAAGTCGCAGTGGCCCGCCGCGCTGTCGCACAGGAAGCCATCCGTCTGGCCAACTCCGGCCAGATCGTCCTCAAGGAAGTGGCAACAGAAGGCGGCGAGCCCGCAGCCGCATAGAACCTTCCCGGTTGATAACACCTGCCGCATGACCACGCCGTCTTGCGGGCTGCGCATCAAGACTGTAGCCTGTCCGTGTTGACCTGCCTGAGAAGGCGGGTTTTTTCACTTGAGGCGCATGGCGATGTCTTCAACTCTGCTGTTGGTGCCTCAGGTGTTTTTCTACGTATCTCGCTTTCGCAAAATCACTGAACGGTCTTGCGCGACGTGCCCACAGCATCGGCCTGAAAGTCTGAACTGATTTTCGCAAAGCACGATGTGGAGATTCAAGAAGAAGAGCGTCCTTCGCGCGTCTTGGAAGACGTGCGGCGTTCTAGGGGGATCTTGCCTTGGCAGACGAGGACAAGGACAGTAAAACAGAAGATCCATCAGAGAAAAAACTTCGCGACGCCGTCGAGAAGGGCAATATCCCTGCGTCTACCGAAGCGTCGCTCTTTGCATCCTCGCTCGCCTTCTATGTCTATCTCGTTTTCTTTGCGCCGGACGGCGCAAAACGCCTTGGCGAATCCCTGAAGGATGTGATCGAACGGCCGGAACAATGGCGGCTCAACACTGCGGGAGATCTCGTTTCTCTGGGCCTTCATCTGGCCAAGGAAGCGGGTGCGCTGCTTTTGCCCGCAGCGATCATGTTCATCATCTTCGGGCTGGGTCAGTCCTTTGCACAGAACATGCCGCAATTCGTTCTCGATCGTATAACCCCCAAGGCCGAACGTATCTCGCCGGTCAAAGGTTTTCAGCGCATCTACAGCGTGAACGGTCTCGTCAACTTCGGCAAATCCCTCTTCAAGGTGGTCGTCGTCGCTATCATCATGGGGATTGTGCTGAAGAACGATTATTTCAAGCTGCTGACAGCTCTGATCTCCGATCCGCAGCTGATCGTTCCGACCGGCTATGAAATCTTGAAGAAAATGATGATCGTCATTCTCTTCTCTACCGGTATTCTTGCGGTGGCCGACTACTTCTGGAGCCATCATCGCTGGTACAGCGAACTGAAGATGACCAAGCAGGAAGTCAAGGACGAACACAAGCAGTCCCAGGGCGACCCCGTGGTCAAAGCCCGCCAGCGCTCGATTGCGCGCGATCGCGCCCGCCGCCGCATGATGGATGCCGTTCCAAGAGCGACGTTGATCATCACCAACCCGACTCATTACGCGGTGGCGCTGCGTTACGTGCGTGAGGAAAGCGATGCTCCGATCGTGGTTGCCAAGGGACAGGATCTGATTGCGCTGCGCATCAGGGAAATCGCCACCCAAAACAACATTCCTATTTTTGAGGATCCGCCACTCGCTCGCTCCATGTTTGCGCAAGTCTCAGTCGATAGCGTCATCCCGTCAGTATTTTATAAGGCTGTGGCGGAACTCATTCACAAGGTTTACGCCGCACGTCAGAACAAAAGACGGGTAAACTGATCGACATGAAAAAATGCCCATATTCGGCTCAACGAGAAGAAATAGTTGCACGCGCAATCGGTCCCGTAGCGGCCGAGCTTCGCCTTATCGACGCAGCTGATCTAATATCTCTTTTAAAGTTTGAATATTACAACAGCTTGTCGGATCTCGTAGATTCGGCGGCAGAACTTTACTTCCATCCCGGTACCGTTCATTTCGGGATCGGTGGGGACTATACGCTGGACTGGGACACCTATCCTTCGATCACGCTCGATCTTGAGATCAAGCCGAAAGGTGTCACGATCTACGCGCAATTGATGCTTGGCAAAGACCATGCCGGCGTCAACATCAACTACATCAACTTCCAGAACCCTTCCAACGACCCGAACGAGAACACCGCATTCCTGGCCGATAGCCTGCGCTACGCCACTTTCTACAAGAATGTGGACTCCGCTGCGATGAACGCAGCGCACTAGATCCTGATCGTTTCTCCCGTATAGTTTGGCTTTGAGCGCGCCCTTTGCGTCCTCGAAGCCTTTGAAACTACAGCATCGTGCTTTCCGAAAATCATTGCTGATCTTTCGGAAAGCACGGTGTTGTTCAACGACGTGGAGCGTTTCCGTCTTGAGCGGAAACGCTCCACGTTGTCGTTACGCAGAAAAATGAAAACCCGTCAGGCGGATTTCCGCAGGATGTAATCCGACAGTCTGTCCGCCGCATCTGCTATCTGTGCCGGGTCGCGCAGGAAACAGGCGCGCAAAAACAATTCTCCGCCCGCGCCGAACGCTGTTCCCGGCGCCAGTCCAACGCCGACCTTGTCAACGATATCGAAGGCTGCTGCGCGGGTATCCGTGATGCCGTCTATTTTCAGGAATGCATAAAGAGCGCCATCCGGCTTCAAGGTCTCGACGCGATTGGTCGCAATCAGCGCGTCGCAGAGAATATCGCGAGACTGTGCTGCTCGGGCAAAATTCTGCGCCAAGAAATCATCGCCTTCGTCCAATGCGGCAACCGCTCCGCGCTGCATGAACTGCGCCACGCCAGAGGTCGAATACTGGATCAGATTCTCGATCACCTGGCCTATTTCCGGAGGGGCAACCAGCCAGCCGACACGCCATCCCGTCATAGACCAGTTCTTGGAGAAGGAATTGGCAAAGACGATTCGGTCGCCCTCCTCCATCACGTCGAGGAAGGACGGCGCGCGTGCTGCGCCGTAATAATAAAGCGCGTAGATCTCGTCGGCGACGATCCAAAGCCCGTGCTTGCGCGCTAGTGCAAGAATGTTGCGAAGATCGTCTTTCGTGGCCGTCCAGCCGGTTGGATTGGACGGCGTATTGATGAAGAGGGCCTTGGTCTTCGGCGTAATAGCGCTTTCAAGCTTGCCGATATCGATCTCCCACTTGCCCTGGATAAAATCTATCCCAACGGGGACCGCGTTCGCGCCGGCAACGCCAATGGCGGCGACGATATTCGGCCATGTCGGCGTGAGGTAAATCATTTCATCGCCAGGTGACGTCAATGCCTGGACCGCGAGAGCGATGGCCTGCATGCCGGAGCCCGTCACGTAGAAGTGGTCCGTTGAAAGAGTTGCGCTAAAATGTCTTTGATAATAGCGCACAAGCGCTTCGCGAAGACCTGGAATGCCGCGCTGCCATGTATAGAAAGTCTCACCCGCATTCAGCGCATCTGCCGCCGCTTTGGAGATGAAGGCTGGCGTCGGTAGATCGCCTTCGCCAACCCATAAAGGAAGAAGATTTTCGCGATCGTGGGCGTATTTTTTGACCTCGACGATACCACTTTCCGGCGCTGCCAAAGAGCGTGCGCTGAGACTGTTCAAAACCGACATAAAAGGCACTCCGTTCAAGTGCCTTCTTAGCGCATTGCGTACCAGCCTGGCATGATATTCCGTGAAGAAATCACGGATTTTGCTGATGAGTCAGAGATCGATCCGACGAGAAACCCTTCCGTTTCAGCGGGTTTTCAATAGGTCGCGGATTTCGGTCAGCAATTTGACGTCTTCTGGCGGCGGGGCTGGTGCCTTCTTTTCTTCCACTTTTTCGCGTTCCACCGAAGCACGGATTTTGTTCACGCCCTTGACCATCAGAAAGATGATCCATGCAAGGATCAGGAAGTTGATAACGATGGTGATGAAATTGCCGTAGGCGATGACCGCACCCTGCTCGCGGGCAGCAGCAAGGGACGGCGCAGTGACGGTTGAACTCAGCGGGATGAAATAGTTCGAGAAGTCAAACCCGCCGAAGATTGCGCCGACGATTGGCATGATGAGATCGTTGACGACCGAATCGACGATCTTGCTGAACGCCGCTCCGATGATGACGCCCACGGCCAGATCCATGACGTTGCCGCGCGCGATGAATGTCTTGAATTCATTAAGCATAAAGATGTCCCTCTTTGAAGCCCTCTTACCTGTCGGGACTGCACGCCACCGACCGCCGCACAATAGCACTCCGGTTGCCAATGCGCAGTATTATGACGCGGCATTAGTCTATTCGGTTCCACCGTCTGAAGCTCAGGTCGCAGACGCAACCGCTCTCACGTTGAACTTTATGCCAATACGGGGCCAATTCTCATTTCCCCAGAAGTGTCATAAGCTTGCATGCAACGCGTGGAGGGGACCCTATTGCTGCCCGGGTGGATCATATTCGTCTCGGCTTTCGCCTATATCCTGCTGCTGTTTGCAGTGGCGAGTTACGGCGACCGCAAGAGCCGGCAGAAGACCGCTCCCAACACCGGGCGACCGGTGGTCTATGCTCTCAGCCTTGCGATCTACTGTACCTCATGGACATACTTTGGCGGAGTCGGTCTTGCCTCGGAAAAGGGGCTCGAATTTCTCGGCATCTACATCGGTCCGATCCTGACCTTCACACTTGGAATGCCAGTGATCCGCCGGATCGTGGAATTGGCCAAGGCGGAAAAGTTGACCTCGGTCGCGGATTTCATCGCCGCACGTTACGGCAAGAACCCGACGGTCGCCATGATCGTCTCCGTCATCGCTCTGGTTGGCGCCATCCCCTATATTGCTCTGCAATTGAAAGCCGTGTCGAGTTCAGTGGCCACCATGGTGGACCCGCGCGACTATGGTATCGGCAGCGGAAATCTCTACTTCCTCGATCTACCGCTGATCGTGACGGTGGTGATGTCTGGATTTGCGATCATGTTCGGCACGCGCCACACCGACGCGACAGAACATCAGGACGGGCTGATCCTCGCCATCTCGATGGAATCGGTCGTCAAGCTTCTGGCAATCTGCACGGCCGGTATTTATGTGGTTTTCTTTCTGTTCGACGGGCCAGCACAGCTCTGGCGGCTTGCCTCTGAAAACGCGCAGGTGATGGAGGCGGTCTCGTACCAGACGCCAATCAGCCGCTGGATCATTCTCACCCTCCTGTCGGGCTTCGCCATCATCCTTCTGCCACGTCAGTTCCATGTCACGGTGGTCGAGAACCGAACGGCAAAGGAACTGCGAACGGCGGGATTTCTTTTGCCGCTCTATCTGGTGGCAATCAACATTTTCGTACTGCCCATTGCAATCGCCGGTCTACTGACATTGGGGAGCAAT
Source organism: Rhizobium sp. 22-785-1 (assembly GCF_053521965.1). Taxonomy (NCBI): domain Bacteria; kingdom Pseudomonadati; phylum Pseudomonadota; class Alphaproteobacteria; order Hyphomicrobiales; family Rhizobiaceae; genus Rhizobium; species Rhizobium sp. 22-785-1. The sequence goes on from NZ_JBNWDI010000002.1 coordinate 225,122, forward strand.
GGCGACGCGGATCTTTATGTTCTTCAACTGCCGCTGTTCCATGGTGTGCCGATCGTTTCGCTGATCACATTCATCGGTGGTTTTTCCGCAGCTACCGCCATGGTGATCGTCGCCTCCGTGGCGCTGTCGATCATGGTGTCCAACGACATCCTGATGCCGATTTTTCTGCGGCAAAAACTCCTGACCCGCTCGCCTCACAGCGATGATTTTGCCAAGACACTGTTGAATATCCGCCGAACCGCGATCTTCATCGTGCTGCTGCTCGGCTATTGCTATTACCGGGCAGCCGACAGCACATCAGGTTTGTCATCCATCGGGCTGCTTGCCTTTGCCGCAATCGCGCAAATGGCGCCTTCCCTGTTTGGCGGTCTGCTCTGGCGGCGGGCAAACGCACGTGGAGCTATTGCCGGACTTAGTTCAGGCTTCATCGTTTGGGCCTATCTCCTCTTCCTGCCAAGCCTGGGAGGACCCGACTACGCCTATGTTGCATCCGGGGTCTTGAGTTTCATTTTCCCGGGAACAGAAATATTCAGCGGCCCCGGCGCCGATCCGCTGGTCAATGCGGTGACGCTTAGCCTGCTCATCAATTCGCTGACGTTCGTGCTTGGCTCCCTCTCGCGCAATCCGCGTCCTGTGGAACGCATCCAGTCTGGCATTTTCGTCAAGCGCCACTCCAAGTCTCAATTCGCCACACGAGGCTGGAAGACGCGTGTGAGTGTCGGCGACCTGAAGAGTGCGGTGGCGCGCTATCTCGGCGAAGAGCGGATGTTGCGCTCGCTTTCAGCCTACGAGAAGACGGCCGGGCGAAAGCTGGAGGACGATCAGCCTGCCGATATGGCGCTAATTCATTTCTCCGAGCAGTTGCTTGGCAGCGCGATCGGCTCTTCCTCTGCCCGGCTGGTGTTGTCGCTCATTCTGCAGAAAGCGGAAGATACCAGCGCCGATACCGCCTGGCTGCTCGATCAGGCCAGCGAAGCGCTGCAATACAATCAGGACATGCTGCAGACCGCTCTTGCACAGATGGATCAGGGCATCGCCGTCTTCGACAGTTCGTTGCAACTGACGATATGGAACCGGCGCTTCCGCACGCTTTTGGAATTGCCGGAGCATTTCGGCCGGGTTGGACTGCCGCTCGGAGAGATCGTTGCACTACTGGAAGAGCGTGGGGATATTACACCCGGCGATCATAGTGAGCGTATCGACCAGTTTCTCGCCATGGACCGGCCTTTTTCACTGGAACTGAGCGGGGGAGCGCGCATCATCGAAGTTCGTTCCAACGCAATGCCGGACAAGGGTGTGGTCGCGACCTTTACCGATATTACACAGCGCGTGGAAAGCGACCAGGCGCTGAAGCAGGCCAATGAAACCCTGGAACAGCGCGTTGCGGAGCGCACTGCAGAGCTGTTGCGGGTCAATCGCGAACTGGTGGAGGCGCGTGCGGCAGCAGATGAGGCCAACATCGGCAAGACCCGGTTCTTTGCCGCTGCCGGCCACGATATCCTGCAGCCACTCAACGCCGCCCGTCTCTACTCTTCCGCACTGGTCGAGCGCATCGGCAATTCGGACAACAGCAACCTCGTTCAAAATATCGATTCGGCGCTGGAATCGGTGGAAACGATCCTGGGCGCGGTGCTGGATATATCGCGTCTCGATACAGGCGCGATGAAACCGCGCATGGCAGCGGTGCCTTTGAACGATCTGCTGAAACGGATCGAGACAGACTTCGCCCCGATGGCGCGCGAGAAGAACCTTGAATTCGTAGTGATGCCCACATCCTTGATGGTGCGCTCAGACATCAATCTGTTGCGGCGGCTCATCCAGAACCTGGTGTCCAACGCCATCAAATATACCAGCTCGGGCAAGGTGCTCGTCGGAGCGCGGCGGCGCGGCGGCGATGTGATGATCCAGGTGATCGATTCCGGCATGGGAATTCCGGCATCCAAGTTTCGGACGATCTTCAAGGAGTTCACACGGCTCGACGCAGGAATGAGGGCTGCGGCAGGTCTTGGTCTTGGTCTGTCCATCGTGGACCGCCTGTCGCGGGTTCTGCACCATCCCGTTCAACTGTCATCGGTCGTGGGCAAAGGCACGTCCTTTGTCGTGCAGGTGCAGAGGGAAGCGCAGCATGGGAAACAAAGCAGGCAGGCGGAGCATACGGTGTCTCAACTCCAACAGACGCAGCTCGCAGGCTTTCGCATTCTGTGCATCGACAACGAGCCGAAAATACTCGAAGGCATGGCCGTTCTACTGACAGGCTGGGGCTGCACGGTGACGCAGGCTGCCTGCGTCGATGACCTCGATGATGCTTTGAGCAGAGGTGGCATTCCCGACATGATCATTGCCGACTATCATCTCGCCGAGGGTACAGGGATCGATGCGATCCTGCATCTGCGCGAAACATCGAAAGCGCAGCTTCCCGCTCTCCTCGTCACTGCCGATCGGACACCGGAGGTTCGCACCGAAGCGGAACGCCACGGCATCGGGGTTCAGCACAAGCCGGTTCGACCGGCTGCTTTGCGCGCCTACGTCACACAGGTCTTCAACACCCGGCAGGCGGCCGCGGAATAAGCATCTTCACTCGATGGATAAGGCGTCCTGACGCTCATAGAAAAACCGCCCTTCGAGATGAAGAGCGGTCTTCAATTGTGATGCTTCGATCAGGCCGCGCGGCCATAGTGGTTTTGCCGACCACCTGTCGCATTGGACTGCTCCATGCGGAAGCGCTGAAGAAGGCCCAGAAGCGCCTCGACTTCGTCTGCGAGCATCTGGCTTGCAGCGCTCGATTCTTCCGCCATAGCCGCATTCTGCTGAGTCATGTGGTCCATCTGGTTTACCGAGCCGTTGACTTCCTGCAACGCGGATGCCTGGTCCTGGGTCGCCGTAGCGATGGTTTCCACGTGTTGGCTGACAGTGACGATCTGCTGGCTGATCGATGAGAGAACCTGGCCGGCCTCCTGCACGAGAAGCGAGCCTGTGCTGACTTCCTGTGTCGACTGGTTGATCAGCGCCTTGATCTCATGGGCTGCATCGGCGGAGCGTTGGGCGAGTTCTCGCACTTCCTGGGCGACCACAGCAAATCCCTTACCAGCCTCTCCTGCGCGTGCAGCCTCGATACCGGCATTGAGGGCAAGGAGGTTCGTCTGGAAGGCGATGTCGTCGATGACTTCAATGATCTGTTCGATCTTCTGCGATGCGTCCTCGATGCGGCTCATCGCATCGACAGCATTTTTCACGACGGTTCCGGAGCTGTCGGCGCTCTGTTGCGTCGCGCGAACGGCCTTATTGGCTTCGCGAGCACGCTCGGCAGAAGACTTGACGGTCACGGTGATTTCCTCGACCGCAGCGGCCGTCTGTTCCAGCGATGCAGCCTGGGATTCTGTGCGACGTGACAACTCGTCGGACGACTTGCGCATCTCCAAACCATTGTTCTGGATAACGAAGGTCCGCTCGCGCACCTGCTGCAGCACATCTTTCAGATTGGCAAGCGAGGTATTGAAGTCGACCCGCAACTGCTCAAGCCTGCCTGAGAACGGCACATCGAGGGTCTGGGTCAGATCTCCATTTGAGAGAAGAGCCAGGCCACCCGCCAGTTGGTTGACGGCAAATTCGATCTCGCGATCGGTATTCTGTTTCTCGGCATCGTTCTGCGCCCGTTCGGCTTCAGCCTGCGCCCGCTCTTCGGCGCTCTGGCCCTCAATGCGGAGCTTCTCACGGGCGTTCTCGCGGAAGACCTCCAACGCGCGCGCAATATCGCCGAACTCGTTCTTGCGTTCCGCGTAGGGAATGTTTGTGTCGAGCCTGCCCTGAGACAGGAATGTGATGGCGCTCGTCAGGTTACCGAGTGGGCGCATGCTGCGCTTGATGATGAGGTATCCAAGAACGCTGAATATGACGATGACCGCTCCGCCGACAATCAGCATCATATTGCGAAGACCGTCTATATGTCCTTGATAGAACTCCATAGGTACACCAACGAAAAGGATGCCGACGGCATCTCCCTTCTTGGAAAGAACAGGCATGTATCCCGCCATGTAATCTCTACCGAACAGCTTCGCCGGGCCGATATATGACTGGCCCTTGGTGATGTTCTGGTAGGCGGGACTGTCGACAGCAAGTTTTGTCCCGATAGCGCGCTCGCCCTTCTCGTTTTTGAGACTGGTCGAGATTCTGAGGAAGTCTGTGCCCTGCGCCTGAAATACGGTTGCCACGCCACCGATAGCCATGCCGGTGCGGTCGACGAGATCGAAATCGAGCAGCGTACCGATGCTAGGACGGCTTACAGATTTAAGCTCGTCATTATCGATAGCGAGCGTCGTGCCTCCGACCTTCAGCTGGTAGAGGATCGCCATGCTGCGAATTCCTCTTTCCGTATCCATGATCGCGGTCTGCATGACATCCTGCTTCAACCGCATATAGGTTGAGGCACCGACGGCTATGATACCAAGAATCACAAGACCGAGGGTCAGGCATACTATCTGAACCACAATGGATCTCGATACAAAACGCGACATTGCTCGTCCTCAAAATTAACGACTTCCCGCAACGTGACGTAAAAATGTTAAAATTCAGGGAATCTTACAAAAGGCAAATTTCTGATGACGGACGACAGGCATGTAAATCTTGAGTATTAAAAGAAAAATACTTTGGGCGAGCGAAACGCAGCACCTGAACTGAGCTTCAGTCCAGCCCTCTATCGCCGAAAACAATGCCTCTACGGGAGGTGGCAATGGTGTCGCCACGCGGCATCACCTGCCAAAAACATCAATGAATGAAACCGAGGCGAATGGCTTTGGCTATTGCCTGGATGCGGTTGACGGAATCGAGTTTGATGGTAGCGGATCCGAGATAGGCATTGACGGTATGAACCGACAGGCCGAGCTTGGTCGCAATCTCTTCGCTGATCCGGCCATCACCTGCCAATTGAAGGCACGCAACTTCTCGCTCGCTCAAAGCTTCTGAAGGGGACACGCGGCGCTCGTCCATTGCCAGAAGATCGACCATGATTTGCGTGCATTTAACGTGCTGTTCAAGCATCAATTCGTTGTCAAGCAGCAGGTTTCCGCCAAAGAAGATGACGAAGCCATTCCCCATCGTGCCAAGTCGCACCGGAAAACCAACGCCGCAATAGCCAAGGCTGGCATTATCCAGCCGGACGAGAAGCGCTGGTACGTCAGGAAGATCCGCGAAGCCAGTTTCGCTGTCGCTCATCCATGCCACCGGCAGGAGAGAGGATTCGAGGTGATCCAGCAGCCTCTCGCCAAGCACCTGAACCAGCTGCGTGCTTTGCTCGCCTGCCGATAAACCCAGATTCTCAAGTTCGCACGACAGTTTCCTCTTGTTTGGAAACCCCGCCGCGACCGCGCGCAGAACCATGAAGTTCTTTGCACCGAGACTTCTCTGCATAGCGACCAGTTTTGGGAAAAGATCGGACCGCGTCACCGAGGGAGCAGCCTTCGAGCCCATGGACTGACCATAGGCTGCGTTTTCCATATCCTTGACGACAACCATGATACGCCTTTCAGACGAGATTGTTACGGACCGCGTAGGCAATGGCCTCCGAACGGGTCTTGGTTGCTGTCTTGCGCATGACGCTGGTGATATAGTTGTTGATGGTGTTGCGCGAGATGCCGAGTATCATCGCCATTTCGTCACTGGTCTTGCCTTCGGCGATCCAGAACAAGCATTCCAGCTCTCTTTCGGTCAGATCGATATCTCGCTCCGTCTTGGCGCCTTCGACGATACCGAAGCTGGCAAAGTAACCAGCGAGCATACCTGCCTCGCGAAGCCTCTCTTCAGGAGGAAGAATTCCTTCGGAAAACATCAACAAAAGCGAAAAACGCAAACGCCCGACGCAGAAAGTCAGCGTCCAGTATTGGCGATCTATCCCTTCCGGCACAACCGCGTCATCGGGAAGCGTCAACAAGCGGGGCCGAAGCAAAGCAAGGCACTTTTCCATCTCGCTCGAACGGCTTTGAGTGCCGGTCAACTCGTTGGCGAGTTTGCGCACCAGATCGAAAGGCCAGTCTGATGTCACGATGAAGCTGAGGCTGGCCTCCTGCAACAAATCTTCCCGGGACAGGAGATAATGCGAAGCGCCGACATAAGATGTCAGATGCTCCATCGCAGCCGTCACATCACCCTCAGCCGCCGCAGCGGCGATCTTGCGAACGAGCTGGCTGCGCGGCAAGGGCCTTGCCGCCGTTTCAGCAGGCGTAGCCGACAGCCTGCGAATATCGACATCCACTTTCAATAGCCTACGCCCTTTCGTTCCCCTGATGGGGATGCTTAAACGGGATGGAACTCATTTCCATACAGCACCGTCGTCATCGAAGACAAAACGGCGCTGGCGACCGAATCATTACACTCTAGGAGACGCAAAAGGAAATGCCATCGGTCCGATACGACCTATCCACTCTTTTTAGCACCCTAGGACAACTTTGAGCATATACGCGTTTGCGTTCGCACACATCCGCCTTTTCAGCATCCCACGACTGAATCAAACGATTTGATGAACAGATACTAAACCATCTGGGTCGATGGCCCATAGCAAGAATGTGCGAATAAACAAAAAAGGCCGGTTTGACCCGGCCTTTTCTATCATGCAGCTTTTTCCACAGCCCATTTGCGGAGAATCTTGGCGGCGCGTTCCTCGCTGATTTCCACCATGCGAGAGAGCCTGCGTTCCGGCCCTTCGCGAACCCGGCGATTGAAATCGCCACCGTCGTCGCCTCCGGCAAGAAGATCGTCCGTGCTGTCGAAACCGAAGTCCGCACCGAAGCCTTCCATGAGACCGCCTGCCGCGCCACCCCCAATCGCAGGAGAGAAGTCGGGCAGTTCCAGACCGGCTGCATCCTGCGCCAGCTCTGCCGAAGCCGGAGCACCAGCACCCGACATAGAGCGGACGACCGGACGGACACCAAGCCAAACGACCAGGAAGGCGACCGCGACGAATGCGAGCGAGTTGATGATGCCTGCGGAGTTACGGCTCAGCACTTCCGTGAAGCCTGGACCTGCGACTGCCTCGTCAAGCAACTGCGTTTCCAAGAAGTCCATCGCGGTGATGGTCACGACGTCGCCACGGTCGGCAGAGGTACCGGCAGCAGATGTGACGATCTTCTGCATTTCCGCCAGATAAGCATCGATCTTGGCCTGATCGGCAGGCTCGCCGATCATCTTGGCAAGCCGTCCCTTGTTGACAACGACAGCCACGGAAATCTTATCGATTGTGTATCCGTTACGTACCGTCGCAACTGTCTTGGAGTTGATTTCGTAGTTGGTCTGCTCTTCCTTCTTGGCAGACTCGTCGGAGGACTTGGGACCGCCGCCACCGCTCTGCGGTGCGGCCTGTGGCACGTTCTGCTCGACTGTTGCAGCGGAATCGGGCGTCGTTTCCTGAGACTTCTGATCTTCCTTGGTGGTTCTGACCGACCGCTCGACGCGCGATTCGGGATCGTAAACCGTCTCCTGGATCTGCTGGCTGTCGGTATTGAGCGAGGCAGTAACGCTTGAACGGAAGTTGTCCATTCCCAGGAACGGAGCCAGCGCCTTGTCGATCTTGGTTTCGAGTTCCTGCTGCACGTTCTGGGCAAGCGTCAGCGATCTGCTCATCGCACCGTTGCTGACATCGTCGCCGGAAGCAAGCAACTGCCCGGTCGAATCGAGAAGGGTTACGTCATCCACCTCAAGGCCCGGCACTGCAGAGGCAACCAGATGGCGAATGGATGCGGCGGCCTTGCGGCCCGCAGATGCGCTTGCGCGGATCATCACAGAGGCAGTCGGCTTTTGCTCTCCACGGCGGAAGTTGCCGACATCGGGCATCACGATATGGACGCGGGCGGCAGCAATGCCATCGATCTGCTGGATCGAGCGGCCGATTTCGCCTTCGAGCGCACGGACCCGCGTTACTTCTTGCATGAAGGAGGTCAGGCCGAGAGAGCCGACATTGTCGAACAACTCGTAACCGGCGTTCGCGCTGTTGGGCAGGCCACGTTCAGCCAGGAGCAAACGAGCCTTGCTCGTCATTCCCACGGGAACCTGAACGCTCGTGCCGTCGGCACCGACCTGGAAATCGACATTGGCTTCGGCCAGCGCAATGCTGATCTTGTTCATGTCCATGGTTTCGAGGCCGACATACAGCGTTTCGTAAGCAGGTTTGTTCACATAAAGAGCAGCAGCGAGAATGATTGCCATGGACAGAACGCCCACACCACCCAGCACCAAAAGCCGCGTCTGGCCTAAGGCCGCGAAGTTTTTAAAAACCTGAGGGAGTTGATTTAACAGATTCATTCTGTTCCGCACCGTCATTCATGGGTCCGAGACCTTCTGGTCCCGATGCCACCCTAGAGAACGAAGCTTGCGCGAGGATTTCCCCAATCGAGCGGGGTGCGTCCTACTGGACACACGAAGGAAGATCTGTACTCTTCAACCTGCGCATCGGGCTTTCCCGCATTCGGTTCCGATTTTTGAGCCGATCCTCCAGCTTACTTCGCCCCTGGTGAGAGGGAGCGAAGCAAACAACCGAAACGCAGCTTTCAGGCGGCAAGGTAAGTGGAGATCACGGCTGCGACCTGAGCGGATGTCAACGCACCCATGTGAGTGTTGAGCAAGGTGGCAACCTGCGCGCTGGAGAGGCTGACCAGCGTATCGGTAGAAAGTCCCGCAACGCCGCTGGTACTGAAGGCGGCTATATCCGCGGTTGAAAACTTCGCGATGTTCTCCTTGGAAATGGAAGCGACCTGCGCCGCTGTCAGTGCGCCGACCTGCGCTGGCGACAATGCCTCGCTTTGCGCGGTGGTGAGAGCCGAGATCACGCCGGTCGTCAGTCCGGAAATCGCGGACGTGCCCAACGCGGCGATCTTGTCGGTGGACAGAAGGGCGATATCGCCAGTGTCGAGTGCAGCCGCCTGGATCAGACTCAATCCCTGCAACTGCGCCGTCGTCAACGCTGCAATCTGCCCCGTGCTCATCGCCACGATCTGATTATAGCCGAGATTGCCGATATGGCTTGGACCGAGAACTGCAATTTCCTCTGTCGTCAGAGACGCGATGATGCCGGTGGAAAGGCCACGGATGGCCGCAGTGCTGATCGCTGCAATGTCTGCCGTCGAGAAGGTATCCATGGCGGCGTTCGAGAGCCCCGCGAGACCATCGGCGCTCAGCGCCGCGATCTGCCCGGTCGATAAGATATCGATCTGGCCGGGCGTCATGGCGGCAATCTGGCTGCTCGTCAGTCCAGCGATCACAGATGTCGCAAGACTTGCAACTTCCCCGGTCGACAAAGCGGCGATGAAGCCGGTCGAAAGGCCCGGAATGGCCGATGAGTTGATCGCGGCGATCTTGTCTGGCGTGAACGTATCGAGGACCTGCGACGTCAAACCTGCGATGCCGCCTGAAGACAGCGCGTTGATCTGCCCGGTCGAAAGCGCATTCACCTGTTCGAGGCTCAGTGCGCCTACCTGTTGAGAGGTCATAGCTGACAGCGCGCCGGTACTAAGGGCAAGGATCTGAGCGGTGGAAAGGGCCAGGAGATCGCCACTTCTCAAACCGACGATCTGCGTGGAGGACAGCGCCCCTATCTGCGCCGTGGAAAGGCCTGCGAACTTATCTGGCGAGAGCACCGCAAGCTGGCCGGTCGAAAGACCGGATATGCCGAGCGTACTCAGTGCTGCAATCGTCTCCATCGAAAGGGACTTAATGGTTACAGTCGATAACCCCGCGATGCCTGCAGCGCTGATGGCCCCGATATCGGCCTTCGAAAAGGCCTGGAACTGCTCTGCAGTGAGCGCGGCGATCTGCCGCGATCCGAGCCCTGCGACCTGTGCCGGCGTGAAAGCCTCGACCTGATCTACGGTCATCGTTGAGATCTGAAGCGTCGTCAGTCCGGCAACCCCTGAAGCGCTCAGCGCAGTCATCTTCTCAGGAGACAGGATGGCGATGGCATCCGTCGAAAGGCCTGCAATGGCGCTGGAGGTCAATGCAGCGAGATCCTCCTTCGAGAAGCGGTCTATATCGTCCGCTCCCAATGCTGCAATCTGTGCGGAGGTCAGCGCCGCAACCTGCGCAGGCGTGAGTGCCTCCACCTGAGCGACCGACAGGGAGGCGATACTGTTCGACGAAAGGCCGGCAACGGCCGCGGGATTGATGGACGCGATCTGCGCAGCGGAGAGCACACCAAGCGCAGCAGTGCTTAAGACGGCCAACTGCCGCGATCCAAGAGCGCCGACTTGGGAAGACGTTAGTGCTTCCAACTGAGACGAGGTCAAGGCCGCGACCTGATCTGTCGACAGGCCTGCGATGCTGCCCGGCGCAAGCGCTGAGACCCGGTCTGCCGAGAGAGCGGCCAGCGTGACGGTTGAAAGACCCGCGAGTGCAGCTGAGGGCAGAGCAGCAAGTTCTGCCGTCGAAAATGCGCCGAGAGCATCGGTCCCGAGGCCACTGACTTGAATGGAAGTGAAGGCCGCGACCTGCGTGGCGTTGAACGCCTCGATCTGGCTTATGCTCAATTTGGCGATCTGCGCCGAAGATAATCCGGCCACACCGGCGGTGCTGAGAGCTGCGATCTGCGCTGTCGTCAGCGCTGCCACATTGGCCGTGGAGATGGCGGAAACCTGCCTGGAGCCAAGCGAGGCGATCTGCGCCGTCGTCAGGCTCGCAAGTTGCGCACTTGTCAGGGCGGCGATCTGGCTTGTCGAGAGACCCTGTATACCGCCTGCCGTGCCGAGGACGGCGATGCGATCCGCCGACAGACTGCCAAGTGCCTCTGTTGAAAGCCCTAAAATCGCGCTTGAGCTTAGAGCGGCGAGTTCTGCGGTAGAAAAGACCGCAAGATCGTCCGCCTCAAGGGCTGCCAATTGTGTCGAGCTCAACACGGCCACCTGCGACGTCTTGAGAGCTTCGACCTGCGACGTAGTCAGTTTGGCAACCTGCTCTGCACTCAAACCTGGGATACCGGCCTCACTCAAGGCGGCAATTTGCGAGGTTGTGAGCTCGGCAACGCCAGCCGTTCCGAGTGCGGCGACCTGACGCGAGCCAAGCGCAGCCACTTGCGATGTCGTGAGGCTGCTGATCTGGGATGCGCCAAGTGCCGCGACCTGCGCTGTGGTCAGGCCAGCGATGCCGGTCGCGGAAAGCGCCGCAATCGTCTCCGTCGGCAGGAGCGCAATCTTTGCGGTCGACAGCCCTATAATCGCGCTTGCCGACAAGGCTGCGACGTCCTTGGAGGAGAAAACCTTTATCTGATCGACCGAGAGCGCCGCGACCTGTGCGGATGTCAATGCCCCGACCTGCTCGCTCGTCAGCGCTTCCACCTCGGTGGCCAGTGTCACGATCTGGTCCGTCGACAGACCGATGATACTCCCCTTATCCAGGGCAGCAATCTGATGGACGTCGAGCGCGGCAATGCCCGCCGTGCCCAAGGCCGCGATCTGCCTGGAGGTCAGTCCGGCTACCTGGCGGGTCGAGAGCGACTTCAACTGCTCGGTCTTCAGCGCAGCGATCTGGGCCGTCGTCAGTCCGGAGATTCCCGACGGGCTGATCGACGCGAGATCTTCTGTCGACATCGCGGCAACCGTTGTGGTGGCAAGGCCAGCAACCGCCGATGCGTTGATGGCGCTGATGGCGGCAGGGGACAACGCTGCGAGATCGTCGGCACCAAGGGCTGAAACCTGCTGCGAGGTCAATGCCGCAACCTGCCTGGTGGACAGAGCGGCAATCAAGCCTGTCGAAAGTGCTTCGATCTGACCCTTCGTCAGTGCAGCCACGGCCACCGTGCCGAGTGCTGCGATCTGACCGGTGCTAAGGGCTGCGACAGTCGCGGTCGGCAACGCGCCGATCATACCGGGCGCGATCGCACCGATATCAGCGGTGGAAAAGGTCTTGATGCTGTCTGCGCTCAGAGCTGCGAGTTGCGCGGAGGTCAGGGCGCCGACCTGAACGGCAGTCAGCGCTTCTGCCTGAGCAGCGGTCAGCTTGCCAATCTGAGCGGCGGTCAGCCCCGAGACGCCGCCTGTGCTGAACGCGGAAACCTGAGCCGCAGAAAGCGCCGCGATGTTATCGGTACCGAGCGCCTTGGCCTGATCGGCCGAAAGAGCGGCGATCTGCCGGGTGGTCAGCGCGCTCGCGTGGAGGGTGGAAAGCGCGGAAATCTGCTTCGTCGTCAGACCGCCAAACGCCGTAGCGCTGAGGGATGCGACCTGATCGGTCGTGAGCGAGCCTATTACCAGTGTGGAAAGGCCGCCAATCGCGCTCGCTCCGATCGCTGCCACGTCGCTGGTGGAAAACAGAGCGAGATCATCGGTACCGAACGCCTCGAGCTGGTCGGCAGAGAGTGCTGCGACCTGAAGGGAGGTCAGCGCCTGCGCCTGTCCGGTCGTGAGGGCATTGACCTGTCTTGTGGATAGGCCACCGATGCCCGCCGTGCTGATCGCGGCGATTTGATCTGTCGAAAGAGACGCGATCTGCAATGTTCCCAAGGCGGCGATCTGGGATGGCGTCAGCGCAGCGATCTGGGCTGTCGACAACACATCGAGCTGCGCACTCGTCAGTGCGGAGATGTGATCGCCCGGGAGATTGGTAATGGCGCCCGCTTTCAACGCCGCTATCTGAGCTGTCGAAAGGGCTGCGAGGCCTGCCGAGCTCAATGCGGCGGTTTGCACGGACGTGAGCGCTGCAATCTGCTGGATCGTCAGCTCTGCCAGCTGGGTGGGCTTGAGCGCTTCGATCTGGTCTGCGGTCAATGCTGCGACAGCTGAGGTGGATAGGGCGGAAATCTGCGCGCTCGTCAGCGATGCGATGATCCCTGTCGACAAGCCAGTGACGCCATTTGCCGACAGCGCAGCCACATCGACCGCGTCGAAGGTCGCAATGTCATCGGGGCCGAAAGCCGCTAACTGCGCGGAACTCAGCGCAGAAAGCTGCCGTGTCGTTAAAGCATCCACTTGAGCCGTGGACAGTGCAGCGATCTGCTCTGCTGTCAATGTCGCGATTGCCCCGGTGCTCAGAGCCGCAAGCTTTTGCGACGACATTACCGCGATCACGTCCTTGGAAAGCCCGGCGGTCGATGCAAGGGCCTGTATGCTTGCAACGGACATGACTGCCATATCTTCCGGACCAAGGCCCGCCAGCTGGGTCGACGTCAGCGCCGAAATCTGGGCCGTCGACAGGGCTGATATCTGGACTGTCGACAAAGCGGCAATCTGCTCCGAGCTGAGCCCCTTGATTGCAGCGCCGCTGAGCGATCCAATCTGCTCTCCCGTAAGCTTCGCCACCGAGGCTGGTGTCAAGGCTCCGATCTGGCTGGAACCCAGAGCCTTGATCTGGCCGTTCGACAAAGCGTGTATCTGCTCGCTCGACAAGCTCACAATCTGATCGGTCGTCAGCTTCGAAACCGTGCTCGTGCTCAAAGCTGCCACTTGTTGCGTGGTCAATGCTGCGATCACACCCGTCGAAAGTCCCGCGACCGCTCTGGTGCTCAAGGCGGCAAGTGCGGATGTAGAGAGACCTGCCACCTGAACCGGCTTTTCGTTGACGGTCTTCCAGACGCCCGTCACCTGTTCCGGCTTCAGCGCGGCAAGCTGATCCGACCCAAATGCTGCAAGTTGTGCGGAGGACAAGCTGACGAGTTGCGTTGCTGAAAGCGCTTCCATCTGACCTGTGGTTAACGCAGACACAACCGATGTCGCCAATGCGGCAATCTTTTCCGGCGTCAATCCGGACAGGGCGCTGGTGCTCAAGCCCCGAATGGCCTGGGTGCTGATTGCATTCATATCGGCTGTTGAAAAGACATTGATATCCGCTGAACCTAGAACCGACAGTTGCTCAGAGGTCATGGCCCTGACCTGAACGGAGGTCAGAGCCTCAAGCTGGTTGGTCGTCAGGCTGCCGATCTGAGCAGTCGTCAGATTTGCAACGCCCGCCGTGCTGAGCGCGGCAACCTGCGCGGTCGTCAGGGAGGCGATATATTCGGTGGATAGCGACTTGATCTGTGGCGCCTTCAAGGCATTGAGCTGGGCGACCGTCAGCGACGCAAGCTGGTCCGATGTCAAGACATCCAGCTGATCGTTGGAAAGAGCCGAGAAAGACGTGGTGGACAAGGCGGCGACCTGCGCAGGCGATAAGCCCTTTATCGCTGCTGTGCTCAGCCCCGACATCGCTTTGGATGAGATCGAGGCGATTTCCTCTGTCGTAAAAGTCTGGATGCCCTTCTCATCGAGCGCTGTCATCTGACTGGCGTTTAGCATCTTGATTTGTGCCGAGGTCAGGGCTTCCACCTGATCGACCGTAAGGACTCCGATCTGGTCGGATGTCAAACGCGAGATGATCGTCGTGCTCAGGCTTGCAATCTGATCAGGGGTCAAGGCTGCGATGACGTCCGCGCCAAGACCAGGCATCGCCTTGGCGGACAGAGAACCGATCGCAGACGCGTCGAGCGCCTTGATCTTTTCGGCCCCAAGGACGGCCACCTGACTGGACGTCAGCGCTGCTATCTGGCTGCTTGTGATCGCTTTCAGCTGTGCCGAGGTAAAGGCTAGGACCTGGTCTGTACCGAGCTTGGCGAATGTTGCCGTGCTAAAGGCGGCGACGTTGGACGTCGACAGTGCTGCGATGATATCCGTGCTCAACCCAGCAGCGGCGGCGCTGGTCATCGCCGCCATATCGGCTGTGGAGAACGTATTGATCTGCTCCGCCGTCAGCGTGGCGATCTGATCCGAACGGAGTGCCTTGACCTGCTGCGGCGCCAAAGCCTCGACCTGCAGCGTTGACAGCGAGGTGATCTGCTCGCTGGTCAAGCCCGTGATCGCCCGCGTTCCCAAGGTAGCAATCTGCTCCTTGGTGAAGGCAGCGATAGCCTCCGTGCCCAAAGCCGCGACCTGGATCGAGGTCAGAACCTTGACCTGCTTGGTCGTAAGAGCGGCAAGTTGCGCGGTCGAGAGTGTCGCAATCTGTTCCGTAGAAAGCGAGGCGACGGACGCCGTTGCAAGTCCTGCAATTGCCGAGGCCGTCAGGTGGGCGATCTTGTCCGCGTCGATCGCCACAAGTTGCGAGGGTTTCAACGCCGCAGCTTGCGCCGATGTCAGAACGCCGATCTGCGTCGCCTCAAGAGCCTCAAGCTGATCTGGACTGAGGCCACCGATAGACTTCTCGCTGATGGCCGCAATCTGTTGGACGGACAAAGCCTTCACAGCCTCCGTGCTCAGGCCCGAGAGAGCGCTGACGCTCAGCGCATTCATTGCTTCAGTCGTAAGCCCCTTGACGGCTGAGACACCAAGAGAACTGGTTTGCGAGGCCCTGAGGGCCGAAACCTGTGCTCTCGTCAGCGCCGCGATCTGCGCGTCCGAAAGAGCGGCCACCTGCTCCGGGGTCAGCGCAGACATGGCGCTAGTGCTGATCGAGGCAATCTTATCGGTCGAAAGCGCGGCAAGCGCGCTCGTCGTGAGGCCGACAATCGCGCGACGGGAAATGGCGGCGACGTCCGCCGACGAAAATGTACTGATATCATCCGGGCTCATCATGGCGAGCTGGTCGGATGTCATTGCGCTGACCTGAGACGAGGTCAGCGCCTCAGACTGGGCGGTTGTCAAAGCCTCGACCTGGACGGTTGTCAGCGCTCCGACCTGGTTCTTTGTCAGGCTTGAGATCGAAAGGCTTTCGAGCACCGCCAATTGTTCGAGCGTGAGACCGACGACCGCGCTCGTGGAAATGGCACTGAGCTGCTTGGTGTTGAACTGCTTGAAATCTTCCACCTCCAGCGCGGCGACCTGTTCAGACGACAGGGCCTTGATCTGCTGCGTGGTCAGAAAGGGAATATCCTCCGTCGTCCAGGCGGCGATATCGGCGTTCGTGAGTGTTCTGATCTGGTTGACGCTCAGCGACGATACGATGGATGTCATTTACAAACCTGACCAAAGCTCAAAAGGGCGACATGCCTCTGTCCGACCAAAGGAAGTATCCACTCGACGGATACGTCCGGCCTTAGCAATCCTAGGTGTAGTTGCTTGTGCGAAACTGTCAGCTTTTCGCACAAGCAACGACTCTCAATCCGGATGCAATTTTTGGAAAGCACGGTGCTTCGATCGAAGCCGACACAGCCATCAGAGAGGCGGGTTGAGGAAGGAAGGCATTGCCCTGTTTGCGTCCTCCAGAGACAGAAAAAGACGTGTCGTATCCAGTGCCTCTCGGATGGTGACGTCCATGTCGAGATAACGATAGGTTCCGAGCCGCCCGACGAAGCTGATGTCTGTCTCGGCGTTAGCGAGAGCGACATATTCAGCCAGTTGTTCCTTCTCCTTCACCAGTCGAATAGGGTAATAAGGTATGTCATCGGGCCGGCATTCGCGGGCAAATTCCCGGTAGCAGACGGAACCCTCATGCTTTTCCCAGGGAGAGAAGTGCTTGTGTTCGGTGATGCGGGTATAGGGAACGGAGAGTTCGCCGTAATTCATCACCGCGCAACCCTGATAGTCGCCATCATAGGTAAAGCGCTCGAAATCCAGTGTGCGGTATCCGAGACGGCCTTTGGCGTAATCGAAGTAGCCATCCAGCGCGCCGGAATAGAATGTGTGGTCGTAATCGTCCTTTTGCGCGCGCTCGAAACTGCTGTTCAGCCGGATCGCGATCCGCGGATGATCGAGGATACGCTCGACCATCTGCGTGTAACCGTTTTCAGGCATGCCCTGAAATTTGTGGAAGAAGTAATCGTCGTCGTAGTTAAAACGGACCGGCAGGCGCTTGAGGATGGAGGCTGGCAGATCCTTGGGCGAGCAACCCCACTGCTTCTGGGTGTAGCCTTCGAAAAATGCCTCGTAGAGATCGCGCCCGACAAAACGCAGTGCCTGCTCCTCGAAGGTCTGCGGGTCGGTAATGCTGGTGTCGGCCTGCTCTTCGATGAAAGCCTTGGCCTCATCCGGACGCAGGGTCTTGCCGAAGAACTGATTGATCGTGTGAAGGTTGACCGGAAGCGAAAAGACCTGGTCCCGGCTCGTCGTCTTGACCCTGTTCTTGTACGGCTTGAAGGTCTGGAAACGGTTGACGTAATCCCACACTTCCACATCGTCGGTGTGGAAGATATGCGGTCCGTAAACGTGAACCATGACGCCGGTATCGGCATCGCGCTCGGTGTGGCAATTGCCGGCAATGTGATCGCGGCGGTCGAAGACCTCGACCTGGTGACCGGCCTCAGCCAGTTCACGACCAATGACCGCGCCGGAAAGACCGGCGCCGATAACTGCAATCCTGTGTGCTGACACGCGCGCCTTGCCTCTGGTTCAAGCGATATTGGATGCCTGTTTCGTCCACAAGCGGTTATCATGCTGGATGGGCGAGAACGCGTGCCATTCCTGCAACTTCTCGCGGTATCGGCTGCGGTAGGCTGCCTCGTCGACATATTCCAGATTTTCCGCAACCAGTTCGGCGCCAATCTCGTAATAAACATCAAGATTGCGCAGATCGGGAACCGGCGTTTCACCGCGTTCGGCCTCTTCCTGCATCTGCCAAAAGAGATCTTCCAGCCTGCGCGCCGTGCCGGGAATATCACGCAGAACACTCTTTTCGCGCCCGGCCTCAAGCTTTGCCCTAAGCTTTTTCAGGGTACCCGGCTTCTTCGCAAAGGCGATGGCCTTGGCGACGTAATCGTCCGGGCCGGAGCAGATGAGTTCCGAAACGCCCGTCGCCGCCACCACGCTGCTGCAGAACCGCGCCGCAAAGGATTTGCCGGGGAAAGTGAGAACGGGCAGCCCCACGGTCAGTGCGTCGGCGGCCGTTGAATGGGCGCCGTAAGGATAGGTATCCAAGAACAGATCCGCCAGGGCAATGCGAGCAAGGTGGGCGGGATTACCGGCCTTAGGCGCAAAGAAGAGCCGCTCGGGTGCGATACCCGCTGCCTGCGCCAACTCACGCAATCGCTGATCGGTCTTGTCGCCGCCGGTGAGCAGCCAAAGAATGCTTCCCGGCGTTTCATTCAGTATTTGCATCCACTGCGCAAATGTGGCGGCGGTAATCTTCTGCATGCCGTTGAAGCAGGCAAAGACGAAGGTGTTTTCCGGCAGGCCGGCTTCCTGGCGTGAAGGACGCGGCGCGATTACCCTCTTTCGATCAATCGGCTGATTGCACGCGATCCTAAGGACCTTTTCCGAATAATAGATTTCGCTGTCCGGCGGAACGATCACCTCGTCGGCAATCATGTAGTGGTGGAAGGGCGTTCCCATGGTACCGGGAAAGCCGCAGAAATTGACAATGACAGGCGCCGGTCGATAGGCGAAAATCTTCGTGCGCGCATGTTTGGTGTAGCCGTTGACGTCGATCAGTATATCGATCTCATCGCTTGCGATCTGGCGTGCGGCGGCTTCATCGGAGAGTGCACCGATCTCTCGCCAGGAATCCACGACGGCCTTCATTCGGATTTGCGTCGGGTCGTTAATCACCGGATCGCCACAGTAATAGGCGTAGATTTCGACGCGCGCCTTGTCGTGCAGTTCCAGCACTTCTCTCAATGCAAAACCGACGGCGTGATCGCGCAGGTCCGATGACACGTAGCCGACGCGCAGAGGTTTGTCGGTTCCTGTTTTGCGCCGAACGCTAGGGCGCGGGAAATTGCGGATGTCCGGTCGTCCCGCAAGGAATTTTGCGTACTGGCTTGCTTTGGCCAATTGGAACATCGGATCGTCGGCGTAGCAGCCAAGGGTCAAAGGCGGCATGGCGTCGATGATCTGCCGGGCGGAGACGTGAACGGACGGCTGCAGGATCGGCCATTTGCATTGACGCTGGCGAAGCGCGCTCCAATGCTGGCCCGGCTCCGGCTTGTCGGGGCGAAGCTCCATCGCGGCCCAAAGGGCCTCCTCCGCTTCTTCCATCAAGCCGGCATTTTCCATGACGCGACCGATATGCTGCAACGCCATGTGCCGATAGGTGTGCCGGTCGGGTGTCGTTTCCGACGTCTTGCCGACAAAGCTCTGCCATTGCTGGATCGCAAGAGGGGCCATGCCCGCATCCTCAAAGGCCCGACCAAGATTGATATGAGCAGGACCAAACAGCGGATCGTTTTTCAACGCAGCCTGCATGGCAGTGATCGCGCCTGCGAGGTCATCCATCTGCCGCAACAAGACGGAGAAGTTGAAATAAACCATATGAGCGCCAGGATGGACGTCGTTGAAGGCGAGCCAGGATTTATAGAGCTCGATCGCCTCCTGCGGTTTGCCTTCAGCGGTGAGGCTTTCTGCAAATTTCAGGAGATCGACAAGGGCAAGGCGCTGCGTTCTCGCAAGCTCCAGCAAGGTTGGAAGTATGGAATTCTGAACTGTGCCGCCAATCGATGCATTCATCGCATTCAAACCCTCATGCCGGCCGCGCCGCGTGGGAGCGAGCATCATGGCCGTGGTAGACTGAGGGAAAGACTAGACATTGAAGCTTGTGCGGCGCTTTACATGTGCGGATCGTCAGTCGCAGCGATGCATCGTGCCTTCCCGTAACCAGGGTTCGGTTTTCAGGTCAAGCGCCGACGCACGCTCCCATTTCGGGCCCGTGTGTTCTGGGGTGAGATCAAAGGTCAAGATCCGGCAGGGTCGAAGCGCTGAGGACCATCGGCTCCGGCAGGTCAATCACGTCGAGCGTGAAGACCGCCATCGCCTTCGGGCATCCTGCCGGAAGGTCCGGCGCTCCTAGCTTTTCAGGCTAAAACAGATCGAAGTCGCCCGATGCCTTGTCGATCGGCTGTGAATGACCGTGACGCAAGCCGGCGCCCAGCGCCTTCTGCATCTCTGCAAGCTTGACGAGGCTGAGCGCCGTCGTCACATCCACAGCCCATTCGAGCGGGATGGATCCGGTGATGGTGTCTATGAACTCTGCCAGACCCCTTGCCTTCTGCACGGCAAGGTCGATTCCCTGCAAAAGCTTCAATCCATCGTCGGAGACCGCACCATCAGTGGCCTCCAGCAATTGCGGCTCGATGCGCTCGATCAGATAGGCAACGTCATGGAGCTCCGAGACAACCCGCATCAGGATGGTTGGCAGCGCCTCTTCAAAAATGTCGTTTCCAGCGCGCTCAGCGATAGTCATATGCAACTCCGTTGTCAAAAAAACTCGATATCGCTTGCGGCCGGCTTGGCTGCCGGAACCGGACGTGTTTCCAGCGCGACCGTTTTCTGGGTTTCGGCACCACTGAGCGGGTGCTGGCGCGCCCTGCCCGATACCGGCCAGAACTCCACCTTTCGGCCATGCTCTCCGCCCGTTGAGCTGCCGACCACCCGTATGCCTTCATCCCTCAGGAACTGCATCGCGAAAATTGCATTTTGCTCTCCTACATTGGAGAAGCTGGCAATGGTTTTTGCGCCACCAAAAACCTTTGCCTCCAGACGATCACGGCGTGCGCCCTGCTTGAGCAGACCGTTGATCAGAAGTTCCATGAGATGCACCCCGTAACGGGTCGCATCACCACCCCCCATACCCCCCGTACCCGGCAGCAGAAAATGATTCATGCCGCCGACGCCCGCAACGGGGTCTCTGAGACACGCAGCCACGCACGAGCCCAGGATGGTCGACAGGACCACGTCGGGATCATTGGCGATCTTATATTCGCCCTGAATAATATGTACGCGCTTGGCTGCGGTTTCGATCATTTCAGCGATCCAAATACGGCTTCGATGGCCGCCCTCATTTTTTCAATCGAGAAGGGCTTGGCCAGCACGTTATTGGCGCCAAGCTGGGCCGCCTTCTGCACCAGAGCACGGTCTCCCTGTGCGGTCAGAATGATAAAGGCTGCCTTCTTCGTCGAAGGATTGGTGCGAACCGCCTGCAGGAATCCAAGACCGTCCATCTTCGGCATGTTGAAGTCGGAGATCACCAGATGGTGCGGCTGTTGCTCCATGATCTTCATGCCCTGCTCACCGTCACCGGCGGCAGTGATCTGCTTGAAGCCGAGCTGCGTGAGTGCGTCACTCAGCAACAATCGGCTGGTGACCTGATCGTCAACGATCAACACTTTTATCTTTTCTGCGAGAGACATTAGTCAGAACCTTCTTTTCGGGCAGCAGTTAGTTTCAGAATTTCTTCGCCGATGGCGTTCAGCGGAAGTTGGTGTTCGACCGCGCCGAGCTCGTAGGCCACGCGCGGCATTCCATAGACCACACAGGTTTTCTCGTTCTGTCCGACAGTGCGGGCACCCGCATGACGCATCTTCAACAGGCCTGCCGCTCCATCGCGGCCCATCCCGGTCAGAATAGCCCCAACGGCGTTGCGACCTGCAAGTTCGGCCACTGAATCGAACAGAACATCAACCGATGGCCGATGACCATTAACAGGATCTCGTTCGACAAGCCTGCAGCATGGCGCGGCGTGATTAACAACCTGCAAATGCCGGTCGCCGCCAGGCGCCAGATAGACCTTACCGGTCTGGAGGCGCGCACCATCCGTTGCTTCCTCGACCACAGGCGCGCATAAGCGGTTCAACCGCTCGGCAAAGCTCTTGGTGAACGTCGGCGGCATGTGCTGGGTGATGACCGTCGGTGGGCAATTGATCGGGAACTTCTGCAAGACGGCGATCAGCGCTTCCACGCCACCGGTCGAGGAGCCGATGGCGACGATCTTGCGCCCGACGCTGTAGTTGGTCACCGCTGTGGTCTGCGGCGCGGCAGGCTTTTCGGCAATAGCGGCGCGATATGTCCGATGCTGAGAGCGAGCCGCCGCCTTCACCTTGTCCGCGAGGTCGGGAAATGGAAGGGCATCGCCCGGCACCGGCTTGCCGACGCAATCGAACGCACCGATTTCCAGCGCAGCCAGAGAGGCATCGGCTCCGCGATGGGTAAGCGTCGAGACCATGATGACGGGCATCGGCCGCAGCCGCATGATCTTGTCGAGGAACTCCAGCCCGTTCATTTCGGGCATTTCGATATCCAGCGTCACGACATCGGGATTGAGTTCCTTGATGGCGGCGCGGGCTTCCATGGCGTTGCCCGCCTGACCGATGACCTCGACGTCCGGATCGGAGTCGAGAACAGCCGAAATCAGGCCGCGCATTGTTGGTGAATCGTCGACGACGAGGACTCTGGCGGGCATGGTTACGATTTCCTCCCGACAGATTTTCCGATGAATTTGTAGGTCGTGATGCCGGTATTGTCGAACTGATCCTTGGCTTCGCCCGAAACCCTTTCGGAATGGCCGATATAGAGATGGCCACCTTGCGGCAGGAGACCGGCAAACCGCGACCAGATCTTCACCTGGGTCGGCTCGTCGAAATAGATGACGACGTTGCGGCAGAAGATCACGTCGAAGCCGCCCTTGAAGGGCCACTGCGCCATCAGGTTCAGTTCGTTGAAGGTGATGAGCCGTTTCACCTTGTCGCTGATCTGGTGCTTGCGTCGTCCGCCAGCGTCCACCTCCTGGAACCATTGTTTGCGCATAGGCGCAGACACCGTTTCCAGCGCACCGTCATCATAAAGGCCAGCGCGAGCCTGAGCCAAGATCTTGGGATCGATATCGGTCGCGAGAATCTTGAAGTCATAATCGGCAGCGTTCGGAAAAAGGGCAAGCACGGTCAGCGCAATCGAATAGGGTTCCTGACCATCCGAACAGGCGGCGGACCAGATGCGGACTCGTCCACCGCTCTTTGCCCGTGCGATAAGGCCTGGCAGAACCTCATCACGCAGATGATCGAAGTGATGGTTTTCACGGAAGAAGCGCGTAAAGTTAGTGGTCAGATGCGACAGCATCTCACGGCGGGCGGCTGCACCCTGCTCGGACGACACCAGCGCGCAATAATCCTTGAAGCCGGAGAGGCCAAGGTTGCGGATATGTTTGGACAGGCGCGAATAGACGAGCGAGGCCTTGGTATCGTTGAGATAGATACCCGCATCAGCATAGATCATTGCGGCGATATCGGCCAGGTCGCGACGCGTCAGCGGATATTCTCCGCTGACGAGCACCTCATCCTGTGGTCCACGCTGTTCGTTGAACTTAAGCGCTGTCATTCATCACCAACTTTTCAGCCTGTTGCCGCGAGCGACATTTCTTGTTTCAGCGACTGGCCGCGCGATGCGCCGACAACGGCATCCACGTCCAGAATGAGCGCCACGCGACCGTCGCCGAGGATGGTCGCGGCGGCGATACCAGGAACATGGGTGTAGTTTGCCTCAAGCGACTTGATGACGACTTGGCGCTGACCCTGGATGGCATCAACCATCAGAGCGCGCTGGCCGCCGCCTTCCGATTCCACCAGAAGCGCTACACCTTCGACAGGATTGGCCTGGGTGCCGCGGAAATTTAGGATGCGACCAACGTCCACCAGCGGGCAGAAGGAGTTGCGGATGGAGATGAGGCGCTGATTGGCTCCGAAGGAGTGGATGTTCTGCGCTTCCGGCTGAAGCGTTTCGACAATCGCGGTCAACGGTACGACCAACGTCTGACCGGCAACGGTGACCACCATGCCGTCAAGCACGGCCAGCGTCAGCGGCAGGCTCATCGTAAAGGTCGAGCCAAGACCCGGACGCGAGGAAATGCTGATGCGACCGCCAAGTGCCTGGATCGAGCGCTTGACCACGTCCATGCCGACGCCACGGCCGGAAATGTCCGAAATCTTGTCGGCGGTGGAGAAGCCAGGCGCAAAGATCAGATTGTCGATTTCCTCATCCGTCAGATTTGCATCGGCAGAAATCAGATCGTTGTCGATCGCCTTCTGACGAACGCGCTCGCGGTTGATACCGGCCCCATCGTCTTGCAGTTCGATCAGGATGCGGCCCGAGCGGTGCTTGGCCGTCAGCTTGACGGTGCCTTCGGGGTTCTTGCCGGCGGCTTCACGCTTTTCCGGAGTCTCGATGCCGTGGTCGACGGCATTGCGGATCATGTGGGTTAGCGGCTCGGCCAGTTTGTCGATGACCGTCTTGTCCACTTCGGTGTTTTCACCTTCTGTGATCAGGCGGATCTGCTTGCCGATCATATCGGCGACTTCGCGGACGATACGCGACATGCGCTGGAAGACTGGCTTAACCGGCTGCGCACGGATCGCCATAACGCTATCCTGGATTTCGCGCGTCAATTGCTGGAGTTCTTCCAGGCCCATATTGACGGCAGATGTGCCAGTCGTGTCGTTTTCGATGACGCTCTGCGACAGCATCGCCTGATTGATGACAAGCTCGCCTACGAGGTTGATCAGGCGATCGACGCGGTCGAGATCGACGCGGATCGTCTGGCCGGCGCTCGCATTGTTGGCGGCGGCTGCGGCATTCGCGTTGTTCGATGCGGCAGCGGGGGACGCCGCTTCGCGCTTTTCAACGGCTGCGGCAACGGCCTGGGTAACTTCGGATGCCACCGATGCTGCGGCAACGGCCTTGGCAACCACCGGTTCATCGCTGGATGCGGACTGAACGGCGGGCTCGTCATGCACCTCTTCTTCCAGAGCGGAAAGATCGAAGGGAACCGGGATCATCGGCAGTTCTTCATCGGACGACGAGGCGTCTTCCGCTACGGTAACATCAAGTTCGCAGTCCCATTCCGCAAATTCGAAAACCTGGCGGATGCCTTCCTCGCCCTTTTCCGTCTTGATCGAGATGTTCCAGACGAAATAAGAGCCTTCCGGATTGATATCGTCGAGCGATGGCAGCGCGCTCATATCGCAGTTGACACTCATCTCGCCGATGCGGGCAAGGTCACGCAGCAGAAGCGCAGCTTCATTGCCCTTGGAGTAGAGCGCGTCCGAAGGCTTGAAGGTAATGTTGTAGGTCGGCGTTTCCATCAGCGGAATGGCCGCGTCCTCGAAGTCACCGAAGGAGAAAGCGATCGGCTGGAAGCCGCTCTCATCCGTCGGCGCTGGCGCCGGTGCCGGTGGCGGCACGACGGCTGCCTTGACTGCCGGTTTGGCGGCTGCCGGCTCGGCTGCGGACGGCGTGATCGTCTCACCGTTGGCCAGAGCCTCGAGTTCCTTGACGAGACCGCGCGTGCGGCTTTCTTCTACGCTTCCGCCGTCGCGGGCAGCGTTTGTCAAGTCGGCGAGTACGTCCGCCGACTTCAGCATGACTTTCAACACATCCTGATTAGGATCGAGCTTGTTGGACCGAACGCAATCGAGCGTGGTTTCGAAGACATGCGCAAAGGCGACCAGTTCATCGAGACCGAATGCGCCTGCTCCACCCTTGATGGAATGAACGGCACGAAAGACAGCATTTACGGTTTCCGGGTCGCGGTCGCCGTCATTCAGTTTAAGAAGTCCCGATTCCAGCTCTGCGAGTTGCTCCTCGCACTCCTGGAAGAAGATTTCTTTGATTTCGTTCATATCCATCGTGAATGATCCCGTATCAGGCAGTTACACGTTCAATGGCATCGATCAGTTTTACGGGGTCGAACGGCTTGACGATCCAACCGGTCGCGCCAGCCTGACGGGCTCGGTTTTTCTTCTCGGCATCGCTTTCGGTGGTCAGCACCAGGATCGGAACCGCACGATATTTTTCGTTGCGGCGTACACCCTCGATGAAACCGAAGCCATCGAGACGCGGCATGTTGATATCCGTGACGATGACGTCAGGATTGCAGCCTTCCAGAACTTCCAGACCTTCCACGCCGTCTTCGGCCTGAATGGTTTCGAAACCGGCATTGTTGAGCGTCACCAGCAACATGTTGCGGATCGTGCGGGAGTCGTCGACTGTGAGAACCTTTTTCTTCATTTCCTATATCTCCTTCGGGAGCATATGACCGATATCAACGCCGATCAGTTTAAGGGTTTTATCGAAGGCTTCAGAGGCCTTTGAAAATGTGAATTGCTTGCCATCTGCTTCCCAGGCTTTGATGCCAGCCATCAGAATCTGGACGCACTGTGCGCCCACGCGCTCGACCTCGGAGGCATCCACCGTAACCGGCTTGCCCCTGAGCTCCTTCAGTTTGCCGTACAAGACGGATGCTTGAGTGAGGTCCAGCACAGGTGACAATTTCAGTGTCGAATGCGCTGCTGTCCTGCCTGCCATCAAATGACTCCTTGGCGTTTATATTGTTGCTGCGCATGGCCGTAATCCATGCGCTCGGGTCGCATGGCGGTCGCATTGGCGTTTCTCGGCTGTGCGACGAACTCGTCGTCGGAATAAGCCTGCCGGGCAATACGGAATTCGCGCACCGTGCGGCCCAGCTCGAGAATGACTGTGTGCAGGTCGTCCGCTTCGGCAGCCGAGGAGGAAAGGCGCTCGGCGGCGCGATTGGCGTCCATGCCGATGGCATCCAGTTCCACTGCAACATGATTGAGGTCGCCGGAATGTTCGCCAGTGCGTCGGGCGACATCGCCGATCATATCGCTGATGCCGGTGACCTGCCGCACGACACCCTCTATGGCCTCCTGCGTGCGATGAACCATCCGCACGCCTTCATCGACCTGCGTCTTCGTTCCATTGACGAGATTCTTGATTTCCCTTGCCGCGTCAGCGGAACGCTGCGCCAGGGCGCGCACTTCCTGTGCAACGACGGCGAAGCCCCTGCCGCTTTCACCAGCGCGAGCCGCTTCGATACCGGCGTTCAGCGCAAGCAGATTGGTCTGGAAGGCGATCTCATCGATCGATCCGATGATGCGACCGATCTGTTCAGCCGACTGTTCGATGTCCGACATGGCGCTGATCGCCTCACCCACAGCCATACCGCTTTGTGTAGCCGCATTTCGGGCCTGCGAAACCGCACTCTCCGCCGCTGAAATCCGCTCACTATTGTCACGCACATTGTGAATGACGTCACCGAGGCGGTGCGAGGCATCGCTGAGGCGACGGAACTGCTCCGTGGAGGCGAAGGCAAGGCCGCCATTTTCGCGCGACATACGCTCAGCCACGCTATGCGCCTTTTCCACGCCCGCCCGCGTGGCGGACATGGAGCCACCAATGCGGGCCATGGCCGTATTGAAAGCGTCCGCGAGTTCGCGGTAGGCTTCGGGCACCTCGCCGCCAATTCGGGCGGTGAGATCTCCTGCGGCGAAGGCATTTAGCGCCTCGCCAAAAAGCTTCGTCACCTCTGCCTGATCATCTTCCCGCTGACGGGCAAGCTCCTGATTGTGGCGGATGCGCAATTCGTTGAAGCGCAACGACACCGCAATTTCAGTATCGACCATCACCAGCCTGACGACCGACTTAACGGCCGCGGCCAGTTCCTGATGACGTTTGCGCGCACCTGGCAGCAGCGAGCGAGGCGGATGTTGTGCAATAAGTCCCGACAGCAGATTTTCCAGAACGACCGCACGTCCGGCAACGCTCCAGCGAGGATCGAGACCCATGCGGCTTTCAGTGTCGGACAAAACCTTGACGCGCTCGGCATAGACCGCATCGAAGCGTGCGTCGGTCAGTACCGACCAGTGCGCCGTCTGCATGTCGTGCAGCCGTTCAACCTGGTTATCACTTTCGAAAGATGGTGAACAGTCCGGCATGGACTGGAAGCGCACCATCAGATCGCGAAGCCCAGCCTTCAGATGGGGTTCGAGCATGGTACGGTAGCGGCGCAACAGATCACACTGGTCCTGATCGAGACCAGCGAAACGCAAACGGCCACCCAGGCTACCGCCCGTGGTCCTTCGCGAATGATCTGTCGGCAGGTCCTGCCCCAAGTGACGCCCCCAAAGCTTTGCCGGCACGACCGGCAGATAACGGTTTCGAGAATGCCAGTACCCTTGAGGGATGTTCACGACATGGGACGTCTCTGACGGACGCCGCACACATGTAAGCTGAGCCTTCTGCAACCAAACGGAATACCGGATCGACCCGGTACGGCAGCGCGGCATCATGCCTGAAAGGAGAGAGTGTCTCCATTTCGCCGTGAAATACGTCACATCTTTATGGTTAATTCCTTGCCTGAAAGTTAAGAATAGTGGTTTGAGGCAACGAATATTAAAATTTGCCATTGATTTGCAGGAGCTACGCGGGAGTTACCGAGTCACGCATTGGACGCTGTCGAGTTCTCTGCCGGTTTTTTATCTTTTTTACACGTCACGCGCTGGACAAGCGTTCTACCATTACCCTAAGATAATCAATATGATATTTGCTTTACGGTGATGCTCTAGCGGACTCGACAGAAACAAGGAGGTTACGATTTTGCCATGGATGGGACGACATCGCGGTGTTCCGCGACATCCTGTCAGGTTCGTCAACCTTCTCCTCGCAGGCATCCTCGTATTTATCGGCACGCCGGCAATGGCGATCTCAAGCTCGACCGTCAAGCTGCAAAGGCTGGAACGAGCCTGCCTTTCGGATGAGGCACGCATTTTCTCGTCGCCGGAAAGGTTGCTCAACCAGCCGGAGATCAGCCCTTGCCGACATTTCGTACCCGTCAGCATTCACGACTTTGTTGATACATTTTTATCCGCCGCTGGGGTGGTAAGACCCTATCTCAAAACCCAGATTGGGTTCGAACCGGAGCGAACTCTTCTCCATCCGGTTCGTCACGTCCGCCAGGCCGCGCCGCGCGGGCCTCCCATCAACGATTTGTCCTAGTCCGCTGGACCGCCTTTCCTCCATCATAGGATTGGCATCTCTGGCGGAAGCAGCCACGGAATGTGTTAACGCCAGAGAAAACTGCCATTATTTATGAGACTTGACGTCATCCTACCCATATTGATCGCCCTTCCCTTTATTGGCAGTCTCGTGACCGCCATGATGCCGCGCAACGGCGCGGCGCGTGGACCAGCGGCCCTTGCAGGCGGCATTGCGCTTGTCGGTCTCGTCGCTACGGTTTTTCTTTATCCCAGCGTCCGCAACGGCGCGGTTCTCAAATATGACGTAGAATGGCTGCCGCAACTCGGCCTGAACTTCACGCTGAGATTGGATGGTTTTGCGTGGATGTTCATGATGCTGATTACCGGGATCGGTTTTCTCGTCGTGCTCTACGCCCGTTATTACATGTCGGCGGAAGACCCGATCCCGCGTTTCTTCGCGTTTCTTCTGTCGTTCATGGGATCTATGCTTGGCATCGTGCTGTCGGGCAACGTCATTCTCTTATCGATTTTCTGGGAGATGACCAGTATCTTCTCCTTCCTGCTGATCGGTTACTGGCACAATAATGCCACCGCCCGAGACGGCGCCCGTATGGCACTGACGGTCACCGGTATTGGGGGCTTCTGCCTTCTCGCTGGGCTGTTGGTCTTGGGACACATTGCGGGAAGCTACGATCTCGACGCGATCATCGCGAAGGCGGCAGATGTCAAGGCACATCCGCTTTATCTGACGACACTCATCCTGATCCTGATGGGTGCGCTGACCAAGAGTGCGCAGTTTCCCTTCCATTTCTGGCTGCCTAACGCAATGGCCGCCCCGACACCCGTTTCGGCGTATCTCCACTCCGCCACCATGGTGAAGGCAGGCGTGTTCCTGCTGGCTAGGCTCTGGCCGGTTCTAGCCGGCACGCAGGAGTGGTTCTGGCTCGTAGGTTTCGCCGGCATTACCACGCTCCTGCTCGGCGCCTATTTCGCCATGTTTCAGCAGGATCTGAAAGGTCTGCTCGCCTATTCTACGATCAGCCATCTCGGCCTGATCACGACATTGTTGAGCCTTGGAAGTCCGCTTGCCGCCGTCGCGGCAATCTTCCACATGGCAAACCATGCCACCTTCAAAGCATCGCTCTTTATGGCAGCTGGCATTATCGACCATGAGACGGGCACGCGCGATATGCGGCGATTAAGCGGGCTCTATCGCTATCTACCGGCAACCGCGACGCTTGCTATGGCCGCCAGTGCCGCCATGGCAGGCGTACCGCTGTTCAACGGCTTTCTCTCCAAGGAAATGTTCTTTGCCGAGGCCATCGAGACCCATGCGGACTCGCTGCTCGACAAGGCGCTTCCCTACGTAGCGACCCTGTCCGGCGCCTTCGCAGTCGCCTATTCGCTGCGCTTCATCCATACCGTCTTCTTCGGACCGCCGCCCAGCGACATTCCCAATCCGAACCCGCACGAGCCGCCGCGCTGGATGCGTTTTCCGATCGAGTTTTTGGTGCTCGCCTGCCTGATCGTCGGCGTGGTGCCAAGCCTATCCGTCGGTCCCTTCCTGCATTCGGCGGTGGTATCGGTTCTCGGTCCGCAAACGCCTTATTACAGCCTGGCGATCTGGCATGGTTTCAACCTGCCTCTCGTCATGAGCATCGTCGCACTGATCGGTGGCGTTGCGATCTACGCGCTTCTCGGAGACTACTTCTCCAAGTGCGACGACGGCCCACCGATCTTCCGGCATCTCAGGGGCCAACGTATCTTCGAGCGGATAATCGTCACCGTATCGTGGAAGTGGGCGCGCTGGCTGGAAAGCACGCTCGGCACAAGACGATTGCAGCCACAGCTGCGCATTCTGATCTTTGTCGCGCTCGTTGCCGGTTTTTCGCCGCTGGTGTCTTCGCAATTCTCACTCACCCTTCCGCGGGTCACGTCCTTCGATCCGATCTTCGCGATTCTCTGGGGCATCGGCATGATCGCGGCCATGGGCGCTGCCTGGCAGGCAAAATATCATCGCCTCGCCGCCCTGGTCATGCTGGGCGTTTCCGGTCTCGTGACCTGCCTGACATTCGTCTGGCTGTCTGCGCCCGATCTCGCCATCACCCAGTTGCTTGTCGAGATCGTCACGCTCGTGCTGATCCTGCTCGGTCTTCGCTGGCTACCCAAGCGCATGGTGAAGGTTGACAACAACAACGAGCTACCGGCCCAACTCCGTCGCGGGCGCGACTTCCTGCTGGCTGTCTTCTGCGGCATCGGCATGACGGTGATCGCCTATGCGGTCATGACGTTGCCTGTGCCGAACACCATCGCCAACTATTTCCTCGAGCGAGCCTATAGCGAAGGTGGCGGTACCAATGTGGTCAACGTCATCCTCGTCGATTTCCGCGGCTTCGACACGATGGGTGAGATCGCGGTTCTAGCGATCGTCGGTTTGACCGTCTTCGCGCTTTTGCGTCGTTTCCGTCCGGCGCAGGATAGTGTTGGGCTACCTGAGCAGCAATTGATCCAGAATGCTTTTGATGCCGAAAGCCCGGAGCGCAGCAAGGGCGATACGGTGCGCGACTATCTGCTCGTGCCTTCCGTTATCATGCAGTGGATGTTCCCGGTCATCGTTACCTTCTCGATCTTCCTCTTTATGCGCGGTCACGATCTCCCGGGCGGCGGGTTCGCCGCGGGCATCACCATGGCGATCGCTTTCCTGCTGCAATATCTGGCAGGCGGTACGCGCTGGGCGGAAGATCGCATCCGTATTTTGCCCCTGCGGTGGATGGGCTTCGGCCTGCTGATGGCAGCCTCGACAGGGATGGGCTCGTGGTATTTCGGCTATCCGTTCCTGACCTCCTACTTCCAGTATACGGAAATCCCCTACATCGGGAAAATGCCGACGGCGTCGGCCTTGCTCTTCGATCTCGGTGTCTTCTCACTCGTGGTCGGCTCCACGGTTCTGATTTTGATAGCACTGGCGCACCAATCATTGCGTAACTACAAGCTACGCACACCCGACGCCGCCAAAGCGGAGGATGTGTAATGGAACTTATTCTCGCCATCGGCATCGGCGTGATGACGGGATCGGGCGTCTGGCTCATCCTTCGTCCGCGCACCTATCAAGTCATTGTCGGCCTGTCTCTGCTGTCCTATGCCGTCAACCTCTTCATCTTCGGAGTGGGCGGCATCAAGACCAACGCGCCGCCTGTCCTGCTTGACGGAGTTGCAACCTCACAGCTGGCCGACCCCGTGCCGCAGGCACTGGTATTGACGGCGATCGTGATTGGCTTTGCCACGACTGCCCTCTTCCTCGTGGTGCTTCTTGCCGCGCGTGGTTTGACCGGCACTGACCATGTAGACGGGAGGGAGAGCAAGTGAACTCATTCCCATCACACATCGTCATCGCACCCATTCTGGTGCCGTTGATCACCGGCGCGATCCTGCTCTTCATCGATGAGCGCAAGCGCAAAACCAAGGCAGCAATCAGCTTCATCTCGACACTGGTGCTGCTCGCCGTTTCCATTGGGCTCTTCATCGAGGTCAATTCGACGGTGAACACCGAAATCGCCGCGATCATTTCCACCGGCGTCTATCTTCTCGGCAACTGGCCCGCCCCATTCGGCATCGTGCTGGTGGCGGACCGTCTTTCGGGGTTGATGGTGCTTCTGGTGTCACTATTGGCGATACCGTCGCTCGTCTATTCGCTGGCCAAGTGGCACAAGTCGGGTGCGCATTTCCATTCCCTCTTCCATCTGATGCTGATGGGCGTAAACGGCGCGTTTCTGACCGGCGACCTCTTTAACCTCTTCGTCTTCTTTGAAGTGATGCTGGCTGCATCCTACGGTCTGCTGCTGCACGGTTCCGGGCAGTTGAGGGTAAAAGCCGGTCTGCACTACGTGGCGATCAACCTCGTCGCAGCATTGTTCTTCCTGATCGGCGTCAGCTTGATCTACGGCGTGACCGGCACGCTCAACATGGGCGATCTGGCGCAGCGCATTGCAGGCCTCAATCCCGACCAGCGCATGCTGCTGGAAACCGGTGCAGCGGTGCTCGGCATCGCCTTTCTCGTCAAGGCCGGCATGTGGCCGCTGAACTTCTGGCTACCTTCCGCTTACGGCGCGGCGTCTGCACCTATTGGCGGCATCTTCGCCATCATGAGCAAGGTCGGCATCTATGTGATCGCGCGTCTTTCCTTCCTGCTTTTCGGACAGACAGCCGGAGATTCTGCCGGTTTCGGCCACGACGCGCTGTTGATCGGCGGGATCGCCACCATCGTCTTCGGTACAATCGGCGTGCTTGCCTCGCAGGCACTTGGACGCCTCGCAGGCTTTTCCGTTCTGGTTTCGTCGGGAACGCTGCTGGCCGCCATGGGCACCGGCAACCCGATGGTTGCCGCAGGCGCGCTTTATTATCTCGTCAGTTCCACACTCACCATCAGCGCCTTCTTCATGCTGATCGAACTGGTGGAACGTGGACAGGATGCGGGCGCCAACGTTCTTGCCGTCACCATGGAAGCCTATGGCGATGCTGACGACGATGACGAGGAAGACGAGGTCGGCGTCACCATGCCCGGCACGATGGCAGTGCTTGGAACCTGCTTTGCTGCATGCGGCATTTTGCTGGCCGGATTGCCGCCGCTCTCAGGTTTCATCGCAAAGTTCTCGATGCTCTCTGCCATCCTCAATCCGCAAGGACTGAGCGCCGACAATACGGTGTCGACGCTTTCGTGGTGGCTCGTCTTCCTTATTGTTTTCTCTGGGCTTGCAGCGCTGATTTCCATGACGCGTGCTGGTATTCGCACTTTCTGGGGATCGCTCGAAGGAACGGTACCTCGTGTATTCGTTATCGAAATCGCACCTGTCATGCTGCTTCTGGCCATGACGCTTGCCATGACCGTGCAGGCCGGTCCGATCATGCGATACATGCAGGAAACCGCACGCATCCTCGACCTGCCGGAAAGCTATATTCAGGGCGTAATGACGGCACCGCGTGCGGGTAACGCCGGGGAGGCCGCGCAATGATAAGCCGCATCCTCCCCTACCCGGTCCTGACTTTGTCGCTCATCGTATTCTGGATGACGATCAACAGCTTCTCGCCGGGACATCTCCTCCTCGGAACAGCGGTGGCGCTTGTTGCCTCCTGGTCTATGGCCTCTCTTCGCCCTTCGAAGCCCCGCATCCGTAGCTGGACTGCGGTCATCAAGCTCATCGCGATCGTGTTGTACGACATCATACGGTCGAACATCTCGGTCGCTACACTCATTCTTTTCGGCCGCAAGAGAAACAGCAAGTCCGGCTTTCTGACCGTTCCACTCGACCTTCGCGATCCATTCGGTCTTGCGGTTCTGTCCATCATTCTGACGGCCACGCCGGGTAGCGCATGGCTGGAGTACAATTCCTCGCAAGGCACATTGCTGATCCACGTGCTGGACAATGTCAGCGAGACGGCATGGATCAATCTCATCAAGAACCGATATGAAAAAATGCTGATGGAGATATTCGAATGAGTTCGATTATCCTTTTCTGGTCCTTTTCTCTGGCCCAACTGTTTCTGGGAATTGCCATGGCAATCTCCGTTTATCGCATCGCGATCGGTCCACGGGCTCAAGATCGCGTGCTTGGCGTCGACACGCTCTATGTCAGCTCCATGTTGCTTTTGATGACCTTTGGTCTGCGCACCGGCAATGACATCTATTTCGAGGCCGCACTTCTGATGTCGATCCTCGGCTTTGTGTCGACTGTGGCACTTTCCAAGTTCCTGATGCGTGGTGAGGTGATAGAATGATCGACGCGGCAGAATTTCCGCTCTGGGCAGCCATTCTCGTTGCCTTCTTCGTACTGCTCGGCTCTTCACTGACGCTGGTCGGCACAATCGGCTTTGCCAAGCTGCAGAGCTTCTATGAAAGACTGCACGCCCCCACACTCGGCACGAGCTGGGGAACGGGCGGCATCGTCATGGCGTCCATCATCTATTTCTCTGTGTCCGGCGAACGCTTCGTCTTCCACGAAATCTTCATCGGCATCTTCATGACAGTGACGACGCCCGTCTCATTGATGCTTCTCGGTCGTGCTGCTCTCTATCGCGACCGCGCCGAGCAGAATCCAAGCAAGCCGAACCAGCCGGAAAAGCTGTGACGCATCTGATCGGCAACAGGGTTGAACGCAGCTAACTAGAGCATCTCAGGCGAGTTCGTGATCGCCTGAAAAGCCCTATGATTCATCCAAATCGATCAGACCCCGCTTGCCGGAATGCCCGTGCGTTGCACCTTGCGCGGCGCGGTCAGTTCCTTCCAGGTGGAAAGCGCTTTCGCCGTAGCCGTCAGTGGCGGGCGCGAAACAAAGCGGCCATGGCCTTCGCGGCTTTTCATTGCCCCCTCTTCGACGGCAACATGACCGCGCGTCAAGGTAAAGCGTGGCAGGCCCATCACCTCTTTGCCCTCGAACACATTGTAATCGATGGCCGATTGCTGGCTTGCAGCGGTGATCGTCTTCCCACGCTTCGGGTCCCACACGACGAGATCTGCATCCGCCCCGATGAGGATTGCCCCCTTCTTCGGATAGATGTTGAGGATCTTGGCGATGTTTGTGGAGGTGACGGCAACGAACTCGTTCATGGTCAGGCGGCCGGTGCCGACGCCATAGGTCCACAGCATCGGCAACCGGTCTTCCAGCCCGCCGGTGCCGTTGGGGATCTTGCGGAAATCTCCCAGTCCAGTGCGCTTCTGCTCTGTGGTGAAAGCGCAATGGTCCGTCGCCACGCACTGGAGCGAGCCAGCGGCGAGGCCTGCCCAGAGACTGTCCTGATGCGCCTTGCTGCGGAAGGGCGGAGACATGACGCGGCGGGCGGCATGGTCCCAGTCCTTGGCGAAATACTCGCTCTCATCCAGCGTCAGATGCTGGATCAGCGGCTCGCCATAGACACGCATGCCCTTCTGCCGTGCGCGGCGGATGGCCTCGTGGCTCTGTTCGCAGGAGGTGTGGACGATATAGACCGGACAGCCTGCCATATCGGCAATCATGATGGCGCGGTTGGTGGCTTCACCCTCCACTTCCGGCGGGCGGGAATAGGCATGCGCCTCCGGTCCGTCATTGCCTTCCGCCATCAGTTTTGCCTGCATCTGCGCCACCACATCGCCATTCTCGGCATGCACAAGCGGAAGTGCGCCCAGTTCGGCGCAACGCTGGAAGGAGGAAAACATCTCGTCATCATCCACCATTAAGGCGCCCTTATAGGCCATGAAATGCTTGAAGGTATTGATGCCCTTGTCGCGGACGATGGTCTCCATCTCGTTGAAGACCTGTTCGCCCCACCAGGTAATCGCCATGTGGAAAGAATAATCGCAGGCCGCACGCGATGTTTTGTTGTCCCACATGGTCAGGGCTTCGAGCATGGATTGGCCGGGATTGGGAAGAGCGAAATCCACCACCATTGTCGTGCCGCCGGCGAGTGCTGCGCGCGTGCCGCTGTCGAAATCGTCCGCCGAGTAGGTGCCCATGAAAGGCATTTCCAGGTGCGTATGCGGATCGATGCCGCCCGGCATGACGTAGCATCCCGTTGCATCCAGTTCTTCGCCACCCTTAAGCTCCGGCCCGATTTCGGTAATCACACCGTTTTCGATGCGGATATCGGCCTTATAGGTGAGATCGGCGGTTACGATCGTGCCGTTCTTGATGATGGTCATGATTGCTCCCCTTATTACGACGCACGGCTGCTACTTTATTCCACGAGCCCGGCTGTCTCTACCACGGCATGGAACAGCACGTCGCAACCGGCCGCGGCCCATTCCTTTGAAATCTCTTCAGCTTCATTGTGGGAAAGACCGCCGACGCAGGGGCACATGATCATGGTTGCAGGCGCCACCTTCGCCGCCCAGCAGGCATCATGCCCGGCGCCGGAGATGATATCTCTATGCGAATAGCCGAGCTTTTCCGCCGAACGACGCACCCTGTCCACGAGAGTGGGATCGAAGGTGATGGGGTCGAAATGGCCCACAGCTTCGACCGAGCAGCCGACGCCCATCGCTTCGCATATGCTCGCCGCTTCCGCCTCGATGCGGTCGCGCATATGGTTCAGCTTGGCGAGATCGGGGGTACGGATATCGACTGTGAAGACGACCTTGCCGGGCAGGACATTGCGAGAATTGGGAGAGAAGATCACCTGACCGACGCCACCGACCGCATCAGGCTGGCTCTCCATCGCCACGGTCTGTACCATCTCGATAATCCGTGACATCGCCAGTCCCGCATTGACGCGCATGGTCATCGGCGTGGAGCCAGTATGCGCCTCCTTGCCCGTCAGGGTAAACTCAAGCCACCACAGACCCTGGCAATGGGTGACGACGCCAATCGTCTTGTCCTCGGCTTCGAGGATAGGCCCCTGCTCGATGTGGTATTCGAGATAGGCGTGCATCTTGCGCACGCCCACTTCTTCCTCTCCCAGCCAGCCGATCCGCTCCAGCTCCTCGCCATAGGTCTTGCCCTCGGTATCCTTGCGCGAATAGGCATGTTCCAGCGTGTGGACGCCAGCGAAAACGCCGGAGGCGAGCATGGCTGGCGCAAAGCGCGCCCCTTCCTCATTCGCCCAATTGGTCACGACGATCGGGTGCTTCGTGCGGATGCCGAGATCGTTCATGGTGCGCACGACCTCAAGGCCTGCCAAAACGCCCAACACACCATCGAACTTGCCACCGGTCGGCTGGGTGTCGAGGTGGGATCCGACATAAACCGGCAAGGCGTGGGGGTCTTCGCCAGCGCGGGTGGCGAACATCGTTCCCATCTTATCGACACCCATGGTGAGACCTGCGGCCTCGCACCACGACTGGAACAGGGCGCGGCCCTCGGCATCTTCATCGGTGAGCGTCTGGCGGTTGTTGCCGCCAGCAATGCCGGGACCGACCTTCGCCATGTCCATCAACATGTCCCAGAGCCTGTCGGCATTCACGCGCATGTTTTCGCCGGGCGCAGCCATAGCGTTTTCCTTCCAGTCGTGTTCGCCAGCAGTGGTTCTTCGTCACACTGCTGGACGTCGTTCCCGTCCTTGGCCTCCGGTATGGAACGCTTACCGCTCTCATCCGAAACCTTTTCTTGTTCATCTGCATCCCACGAAAAATCGTGATTCGCCAACCTGTAAAGAAAGATCGATCTTTAATGGCTAAGCCTCGACCTAAACCGGCGGACGACAGAACGCGCCGGTCCCGTCTTTATATTTTCCTTATGTCGGCGCTCCATCTTCCCAATCGAAATCTGACGGCCTGAAGGATCATCATGCGCTCCTGACATAACAGGAGAACCCTATGCCCGATGTCCTTTTTCTGGCGCTCGGCTTCGGCACGCTGATCGTGCTGGCGCTTTACGCGCGCGCCCTCAACCGGTTTTGAGAGGCGCCGCCATGCTGGAACCCATCTTCGGCCTCGTCGTGGCAATCGCGCTCGGCGTCTACCTCATCATCACATTACTGCGTCCGGAACGCTTCTGATTTTCCTGGAGAAATCCCATGACCATTCTCGGGTGGCTGCAGATCAGCCTCCTCTTCATCGCCGTACTTCTGTTTATCAAACCGCTCGGCCTTTACATGGCGCACGTGTTCAATGGTGAGCGGACCTGGCTGACGCCGATCTTTTCTCCCATTGAGCGCGCGCTTTATGCTGTGGCAGGCGTCGACACCAAGAAGGAACAGAGCTGGCTTGGCTACACGCTGTCCATGCTTGCCTTTTCGATTGCCAGCTTCCTTGCGCTCTATGGCATCCTGCGCCTTCAGGCTTTCCTGCCCCTCAATCCACAGGGTTTTGCCAATGTGGAGCCGGGCTTGGCGTTCAATACCGCCGTAAGCTTCGTGACCAACACCAACTGGCAGAACTATGCCGGTGAAGCGACGATGAGTAACTTCAGCCAGATGGCCGGTTTGACGGTTCAGAACTTCCTGTCCGCCGCTGTCGGCATGGCGCTGGCGATTGCATTCACCCGCGCTTTTGTTCGTTCGCAGGCCAGCACACTCGGCAATTTCTGGGTCGATATGACTCGCGCCACGCTTTATGTTTTGCTGCCGATCGCGGTCATCGTCGCAGTAACGTTTGTTGCCATGGGCCTACCCCAGACGATGGACGCCAGCGTGACGGCAACCACGCTTGAAGGAAGTCAGCAGGTCATCTCGCTCGGCCCAGTTGCCAGCCAGGAAGCGATCAAGCAACTCGGTACCAATGGTGGCGGCTTCTTCAACGCCAATGCCGCCCACCCCTTCGAAAATCCCACTGCGCTTTCGAACTATCTCAATATCTTCTCGATGCTCACCATTTCGGCAGCCTTCATCTATACCTTCGGCCAGATGGTCGGCAGCCGTCGTCAGGGCTGGGTATTGCTGACCGCCATGGCTGTTCTCCTGATAGCCGGTGTTGCCACCGTCTACTGGGCGGAAAGTGCCGGCAACCCGATCCTGACGTCGATTGGCGTTGATGCGGCGCAAGGCAATATGGAAGGCAAGGAAGTCCGCTTCGGCCAGGCCATGACGGCGCTTTACGCTGCGGTGACCACCGGCCTTTCCGATGGCGGCGTCAACGGCATGCACGGCTCCTTTACCGGTCTTGGTGGCCTCGCGCCGATGTTCCTGATCCAGCTTGGCGAGGTTCTGCCGGGTGGTGTGGGATCCGGTCTTTACGGCATGCTCGTCTTCGCGCTTCTGTCGGTCTTCGTCGCCGGTCTGATGGTCGGTCGCACACCCGAATTTCTCGGCAAGAAGATCGAGGGCCGCGAGATGAAGTTCGCCATGCTGGCGGTTCTCATTCTCCCCACGGTCATTCTCGGTTTCACCGCGCTTTCCGCCATGCTGCCCTTTGCTGCCGCCAGCATCGGAACGGGCGGTCCGCACGGCCTCTCGGAAATCCTCTACGCGTTCACGTCTGCGGCCGGCAATAACGGCTCGGCCTTCGGCGGCCTTTCCGGCAATACCGACTGGTACAACACCACACTCGGCATCTCGATGCTGCTCGGTCGCTTCGCCTATGTGGTACCGGTGATGGCGATTGCCGGATCGCTTGCCGCCAAGGTTCGGGTTCCGGCCTCCGCCGGCACCTTCCCGACGGATGGCCCGCTCTTTGTCGGCCTTCTCATCGGCATCATCCTCATTCTCGGCGGGCTGCAATTCTTCCCCGCACTCGCACTCGGCCCCATCGTCGAACACTTCGCGATGCTTGCCGGCCAAACGTTCTAAAAGGCATAAAGATGTCCACCAATTCCAACTCATCGGCCCCCGCAAGACCGGGTCTTTTCGACCCCGCCATTGTAGGGCCAGCCATCAAAAACGCCTTCATCAAGCTCGATCCGCGGCAGTTGATGCGCAACCCGGTGATCTTCGTCACCGAAATCGTTGCGGCTGTCGTCACCATTTTCTTCATCCGCGACCTGATCGCCCATAACGGCACGGCCATCTTTTCCGGCCAGATTGCGGCATGGCTCTGGTTTACGGTGCTTTTCGCCACCTTTGCAGAAGCGGTGGCGGAAGGCCGCGGTCGCGCCCAGGCCGACAGCCTGAAGCGGACCCGCTCCGACCTGACCGCCCGCCGCGTGAGCGCAGACGGCAAGGAAGAGAGCGTTGCTGCCACGCTGCTGAAAGTCGGCGACATCGTCGTTGTCGATGCCGGCGAACTGATCCCCGGCGACGGCGAAGTGATCGAAGGCGTGGCATCGGTGAATGAAAGCGCGATCACCGGTGAATCGGCACCCGTCATCCGCGAATCCGGCGGCGATCGCTCTGCCGTCACCGGTGGCACGCAGGTTCTGTCCGACCAGTTGAAAATCCGCATCACCACGCCGCCCGGCGCAAGCTTCGTCGATCGGATGATTGCGCTGATCGAAGGTGCGGAACGTCAAAAGACGCCAAACGAGATCGCACTCTCCATTCTGCTGTCCGGCCTAACGCTCGTCTTCCTCATCGTCGTTGTGAGCGTGTGGGGACTGGCTGGATATTCCGGTACGCTGGTCTCCGTTACTGTGCTGGCAGCCCTTCTCGTCACGCTTATTCCGACAACCATCGGCGGCCTTCTCTCCGCCATCGGCATTGCTGGGATGGATCGTCTCGTACGTTTCAACGTCATCGCCACGTCGGGCCGTGCGGTGGAAGCGGCAGGCGACGTCGATACGCTGCTGCTCGACAAGACCGGCACCATCACCTTCGGCAACCGGATGGCGGCGGATTTCATCCCCGTGCCGGGCGTCACAGCCGAACAGGTAGCCGAAGCAGCGCTGCTTGCCAGCCTTTCGGACGAAACGCCAGAGGGCCGTTCCATCGCAGCGCTCGCGACGGGCGAGTTCGGTATTGCCTCACCCAAAGTGACCGTCGATTCCGTCATTCCCTTCTCGGCGCAGACTCGTCTGTCCGGCGTCGATACGAACGGCAAGTCTTTCCGCAAGGGCGCCATTGATGCCATCCTGAAGTTTGCCGATGCCACCGATGGCAAGGCGCCAGCGGAATTTCACCAAGCCGTAGACCGCATTGCCCGCACCGGTGGCACGCCGCTCGGTGTGGCCGAAGGTAACCGTCTGCTGGGCGTGATCCATCTGAAGGACGTGGTGAAACCCGGGATCAAGGAGCGTTTCGCCGCGCTACGTGCAATGGGTATTCGCACCGTCATGGTAACGGGCGACAACCCCGTCACCGCAGCAGCGATTGCCTCCGAAGCGGGCGTGGACGATTTCCTTGCCGAAGCGACGCCTGAAGACAAGCTCGACTATATTCGCCGCGAACAGAAGGGCGGCCGGTTGATTGCCATGTGCGGTGACGGCACGAACGATGCGCCAGCACTGGCGCAGGCCGATGTCGGGGTTGCCATGCAGACCGGAACGCAGGCCGCACGCGAAGCCGCCAATATGGTGGATCTCGACTCCAGTCCGACCAAGCTCATCGAGATCGTCGAGATCGGCAAGCAGTTGCTGATGACGCGCGGTTCGCTGACGACCTTTTCGATCGCCAACGACGTGGCCAAGTATTTCGCCATCATCCCGGCGCTCTTCCTCACCACCTACCCGGCGCTTGGCACCCTCAACATCATGGCGCTGTCATCCCCGCAATCGGCCATCCTCTCGGCGGTCATCTTCAACGCGCTG
This sequence comes from Rhizobium sp. 22-785-1, assembly GCF_053521965.1. Classification (NCBI taxonomy): domain Bacteria; kingdom Pseudomonadati; phylum Pseudomonadota; class Alphaproteobacteria; order Hyphomicrobiales; family Rhizobiaceae; genus Rhizobium; species Rhizobium sp. 22-785-1. The sequence goes on from NZ_JBNWDI010000002.1 coordinate 266,609, forward strand.
ATCATCATCGCGCTGATCCCGCTGGCACTGAAAGGTGTGGCATACCGTCCCGCCGCGGCAGCGTCGCTTCTGCGCCGTAACCTGCTGGTCTATGGGCTTGGCGGTCTGCTGCTGCCCTTTGCCGGTATCAAGGTCATCGATATCGCCGTTTCCGCGCTTCATCTGGTGTAATCATGCTGAACCAAATTCGTCCCGCCATCGTCATTCTGGCCTTCTTCATCGCCCTGACCGGTCTCGGCTATCCGTTGGCCGTCACCGGCATCGCCCAAGCTGTGCTGCCGGCACAGGCAAACGGCTCGCTGATCCGCAATGGCGATGCGGTCATCGGCTCCAGCCTGATCGGCCAGAACTTTACCTCGGACCGCTACTTCTGGCCGCGCCCCTCTGCGACCAGCCCGGATGCCTACAACGCCGCCGCTTCCTCTGGCTCCAATCTTGGTACCACATCTGCCAAGCTGAAGGACCGGGTTGCCGGCGACGTTGTACGGCTGAACGGCGCGGGTATTGCCTCGCCGGTTCCGGCTGACGCCGTCACCACATCCGGCTCCGGCCTCGATCCGCACATCACCCCGGCTTTCGCCGCAGCCCAGGTTGAGCGCATCGCCAAAGCGCGCAGCCTTTCACCGGAGGCAGTGAAGGGGCTTGTCGAACAAAAAACGCAAGGCCGGCTCCTCGGGATTATCGGTGAACCGCGCGTCAATGTGCTAGAGCTTAATCTTGCGCTCGATGCGCTGAAGAGCTGAGACGAATGGCGTCACATGACCGTGAGGGCTTGAACAGGCCCGATCCCGATGCATTGCTTGCCCTGGCGGAGAAAGACCGCCGGGGCAAACTCACTATTTTTTTGGGCGCAGCGCCCGGTGTCGGCAAGACCTACGCGATGCTGGCGCGTGCGCGCCGGCTGAAAGCCGATGGTGTCGAGGTCGTGGTCGGCCTTGTCGAGACGCATGCCCGGGCGGAGACCTCGGCACTTCTCGACGGCCTGGACGTCCTTCCTCGTGTGGAGGTGGACTATCGCGGCAAGATCCTCAAGGAATTCGATCTGGACGCAGCGCTTGCCCGCAAGCCGCGCGTCATCATCGTCGACGAACTCGCTCATTCCAACCCGGAGGGTTTCCGCCATCCGAAACGCTATCAGGATATCGAGGAGCTGATCGCAGCGGGCATCGATGTCTGGACTGCGCTTAACATCCAGCACCTCGAAAGCCTGTCCGATCTCGTCTCGCAGATTACCGGTGTCACCATTCGTGAACGGGTACCGGATACCGTGTTGAAACGTGCCGACGATGTGGTGCTGGTCGATCTGCCGCCCGGCGAACTGATCGAGCGGTTGAAGGAAGGCAAGGTCTATCTTCCCGATAGCGCGAGACGGGCCACCGACCGCTTCTTCCGCCTTGGCAATCTGACGGCGCTTCGCGAACTCGCCCTTCGCCGCACCGCAGACCGGGTGGACGATCAGATGGTCGATTATCTCCGTCAGAATGCCATTGAAGGGCCCTGGGCGACTGGCGAAAGATTGCTGGTCTGCATTGGCGCCGATGCGCTGTCCGACAAGGTCGTCCGTGTGGCAAGCCGTCTTGCCTCGGGGCTCAACGCGCCCTGGACGGTCGTCAGTATGGCGCGGGACGATCAGGAGACCATGGATGAGGACAGTCTGAGGCGGATCGACGAGGCCTTTCGGTTTGCCGAAAAACTCGGAGCAGAGACGCGCCACCTGACCGGCAATGACTTCGTGACCGAAATTATGAAACTGGCTCGGCGTGAGCATGCGACCCAGATCGTCATCGGTTCGCAGCGCCGCCGCTGGTTTTCCAATCCCTTCCGACCGAGCCTTGCGGATGCTCTGGCGAAGGAAGCGAGCGGCATCGGCCTCTATCTCGTCACTGCGGATAGCGCTAAGGCGCCGTCATCCGCCCGCAAGAAGCAGCGCTTTCAGCTTTCCGTCTTCTCCCGGTCGCTTCTCTGTGCCATCGGCGCTGTCGCAGTCGCCACCCTCTTCGGCCTGGCTTTGGATGAATTCACCCATCTGCCGAATATCTCACTGCTGTTTCTGCTCGCCGTTTTGGGCGCCGCATCCGCCGCTGGCTTCACGGCGGCCTTGATGGCCGCCGTCGTCTCGGCGCTCGCTTACAATTTTTTCTTCATCGCACCGGTTGAGACCTTCACCATAGCCTCGCCGCATGAGGTCTTTGCGCTGGCTGTTTTCATCGTCGCCGCACTGATTGCCGGCAGTCTTGCATCGCGCATTCGCGAACAGGCGCAGGCAGCGCGCCAGCGGGCCGCAGACATGCAGGCGCTCTACGATTTCTCCCGCAAGCTTGCAGGAACCGCCAAGCCGGAGGAAGTCTTGTGGGCGTCAGTCACGCAGTTGCAGGGAAGCATAGGTCGTCACGTGGTGATGCTTCTGCCCAAGGGTGACGATCTGGAGGTGGTGGCCGCATGGCCGCCCGACACGGAGCTTGGCGTTTCCGAACTGACGGCGGCGCGGTGGGCAAGCAGCCGATCGGAGCCTTCCGGTTTCGGCACGGGCACGCTTCCTAACGGACGCTTCCAGTTTCGTCCGCTCACCAGCCCGCATGGCGTCGTCGGTGTCTGCGGCTTCGAACCTGGTCCAAGCGGGCTCGATTCCAATGCCGAACGTAAACTCGCCGCCATTCTTGACCAGGCGGCAACGGCAATCGACCGCGCCCGTTTGTCCTCCGAAAGCACCGAGCAGGCGGCAAGGCTGGAGGGCGAGCGCTACCGTGAGGCGTTGCTGTCGTCGATCTCGCATGATCTGCGCACACCTTTGGCGACCATCACCGGGTCGGTTACCAGCCTGCGTGAACTGGGTGACCGCATGTCGCCTGAAAGCCGTGACGATCTTCTGCAATCCATTGAGGAGGAAAGCGCAAGGCTCAGCCGCTTCGTCGCCAATCTTCTGGACATGACACGCATCACTGCGGGCACCTTGCAGGCGAAACGGGACTGGGTGGATGTCGCGGACGTGATCCGCTCTGCGGTGGGACGAGCGCGAAAATACTTTCCGACACAGAGTTTCGAGACTGGCATTGCCAGGGATTTGCCGGTCATCCGCGCAGACTCGGTCTTGCTCGGCCAGGTTCTATTCAACCTGCTCGACAACGCCGCCAAATATGGTGGCGGCGATCCGGTGAATGTTTATGCACGGCGCGATGGGGACGAAATCGTCATCTCTGTCACGGACAATGGCAAGGGCATCCCTGCCGAAGACCTCGACCGCATCTTCGAGAAATTCTATCGTCGTTCGCGCTCGGACGGACGCTCTCCAGGAACCGGGCTTGGTCTTTCCATCGCTCGAGGCTTTATCGAAGCCCTGGGCGGGCGCATATATGCAGAGAGTCCGGCGGTGAAAAAGCGTGGCACACGCATCGTCATGCGCTTTCCGGTGACCGAAAGAAGTGAAGGCAGGCAGCAACGATGACATTGGGACGTATTCTGGTGGTGGATGACGAGCCGCAGATCCGGCGCTTCCTTCGTCCGGCATTGGCTGCCGCCGGCTATGACGTGATCGAGGCGGAGAATGGCGCCGACGCCATCAAAGCAGCGGCAACGGCGGCGCCCGATGTCATCATCCTCGATCTCGGGCTACCGGACATGGACGGCAAAGATGTCATTGCCAATCTTCGCGGTTGGTTGACATTGCCCATCATCATTCTTTCCGCCCGCGACCGCGAAACCGAAAAGATCGCCGCCCTCGATCTTGGGGCCGACGACTATATCGAAAAGCCATTCGGCATCGGAGAACTCACCGCGCGCATCCGCACCGCCATGCGCCATGTAGGCAAGTCCGAGATGCTGCCCTCTTCCATCGAGGCGGATGGCCTGTCGATCGACACACAGCGCCGTGTCGTCGCCCGTGGTGGCTCTAGCATAAAATTGACGCCCAAGGAATACGATCTTCTCACGCTCCTGGCGCACCATGCCGGTCGCGTGGTCACGCACCGCACTCTTCTGACCTCAGTCTGGGGGCCAGCCCATGGTGAAGACCTGCATTACCTCCGAGTCTTCATCGGTCAATTGCGACAGAAGGTCGAACGAGACCCGGCACAGCCAAAGATTATCCAAACCGAGCCAGGGGTCGGCTATCGTTTTGTAACGGAATGATGCGGGGAAAAATTGGAAGACGTCGGAGGATGCGCTTTGCGCTTTCGTTCCGGTGCCTGCCCATCAGCCTAGGGGGGCTGATGGGCCTTGACTGGAGTCAACAGACGACGCTTTTGGCGGTGGATCACGCCTTTTGACTGGGATTATGATGACTAGAAAAACTGAGTTTGTCCAGTATTATTTAGCATTTTCTAAAATAAAAAGCCCGACGAAACGCCGGGCTTTCCAAGTCAATACAGTCGGTTAGACTATATTAGAACGAACGCTGCAGACGAACGAAACCGTTCCACTGGTCGGTGTCGGCACCATCTTCGTCGTAGTAGTTGACGGCGATCTTGGTGGAGAGACCTTCGGTGATTTTGTAATCAACCGTAATACCAGCCTGCCATGCGTCGCGGTTCGAGTAGTCGTTGGTCGCAATCGCTGTCGCGCCGGTGAATACTGGCGTACCAGTTGCATCCAGGCCAACGAGTGCAACGCGGTCAGCCACATTACCGAACCACTGAGCGCCTGGGGTGATCGTCAAACGATCGGTTGCCTTGATGGCGTATTCAGCAGCGATCGCCCATTCAGACTCTGCGTAGTAAGCGTTTGCGCCGGAAGCCCAAACACCGGCCAGGCCGAGCGTGCCAGGACCGATTTCAGCAGTTGCAATGAGGCGAACTGCGCCTTCTTCCTGGTCAACGTCATAGGAGCCGATCAGCTGAAGAGCTGCTGCACCGAAGTTGCCACCGATGCCGCCAGTGATGCCAACATTGTTGTCAGCTTCCTGAGTAACAACGAACGTGCCCGGAAGCGGACCTGCTACGTCGGTTACAGTGCGGAACTGGCCGTTTGTGCCTTGCAGTTCGTCAACCGAGATACCTGCCCAGAAAGAGCCAGCGTCGTAGGTGTAACGAATGGAGTTGAACAGAGCGTTTGTGGACAGAACGTCAGCTTCGCCAGAGAGGCCATCGTCCCACCAGCTGTAGAACTTACCGACCTTCAGGCCGCCGAGTTCGATGAAGGCCTGGTCAACGAAGACAGACGAAGACGCCGCGGAACCGTTGTCGGCATTGCCGCGGAAGCCGATGAAGCCACGCAGAGCGCCGAGCTCGGTGTCGGTGCGGGTGTCAACTTCGAACTGAGCGCGCGTGAAAGAGTTCCAGTCAGACGTGCCGGCGAGATCACGACCGAAGTCGGTCTGGAAACGAACGTAACCGCCGAACTTGAGGCAGGTTTCGGTGCCGGGGATGTAGAAGAAGCCTGTGCCGAATGCATCGCAAACGCGGACATATTCCAGGGGCTCTGGCTCAGCAGCGACGATCGCGTCAGCAGCTTTTGCGCCAGATACTGCTGCAAGAGCTGCAGCGGAGCCGATGAGAAGGCTCTTGATGTTCATAATGACCTCCAGTCATGTTTCGTTATAAAAGCGGCGACTAGGTACACGCCCTTGAGGTTGCCCCCCGCTTCACGGATCAATAGACAGAAACCCTCCACCTCCCGCAATCGAATATCACTAAATTAGGATGTTTTCATATTAGCCGATTTGCGGCGTGTTGTATTTTAGGCACAACTTACGTTAGGGAGATTGAATATTCCTGCCGGATTTTAAGACGCCGTTAAGATTTGGTGGGTCGCTGGGCTAGGACTTGCGCTGTTCAGACAGGACTTTGGAAACTACGATTCGGGCGAAGCGAAACTGGCGGCGATTGGAGGCGGCCAATCGGGAGGTTGGGAGTCTTCTCGCCCAGCTAGACGGACAAAGCGATCAACACCCCGCCGACCTATAAAGCCTGGCTGTGAAATGGCGCCGCGTCAGCTACGCCTGCCCCACACATCCACATAGAACTCATTTCTGGGAAGTGCCATTGGCCTGGGCGCCCACGAACCTCAAGGCGTTTTCCAGGCCTTCAGTAACATCGCGACAAATTTTTCTGCTGCAGGCGACAGTGCGCTGCTTCGTCGTTGCACGATACCGATCGTGCGCGAAACCACCGGATCCACAATTGGACGCGAGACCAGATAGGGGTGGTCCTCTTGCGGGGTCGCCAGGCGCGGTAGCACCGAAATGCCGAGGCCGGCTTCGACGAGTCCCAATGATGTATTAAGGTGCGTGACCTCGTAGAACCAGTTGAGCTTCAGATTGTGCCGTGCAAGCGCACCGTCCAACAAGGTTCTATTGCCGCTGGAACGATCCACCACGACAAGTGGATAAGGCTCCAGCTGATTCCAATGAATGGTGTCGTGTTTCGCTAATGGATGGTCCTTTCGCATGGCCAGAACGAAGGGATCGTCGATGAGAGGCTCGAATGACAGATCAGGATCGGAGTTCCCCATCAGGTTGATGCCGAACTCCACCTCGCCACGTGCCACAGCCTGCAGGCCTTCATTGGCCGTTAGATCGCGAATGCGTAATCTTATATGAGGATACTGCTCGCTGAAGGTCTTAATAACGGTGGGCAGGAAGTAGAACGCGGCCGTCGGCACGCAGGCCATGGTTATCAGGCCGCGGCGGAGCGAGCCATCCCGCATGGCAAAGAGGGAACCGTCGAATTCTTCCAGCATGCGCCTGACGAGCGGCATGACCTCCTGCCCCATGGCAGTCGGCGCAACATGACGCGTCGTGCGCTCCAGCAAGGGCGCGCCGATGGCCTGTTCCAGTTTCTGTATGCGCCGCGTCAACGCCGGTTGCGAGATGTGCAGCGCCTCAGCTGCGCGATGAAAACTTTCCAACTCCACGACCGCCTGAAAAGCTCGAAGATCCAGAATCTCGCAATTAATGCTCATATCGCAATAAACCTCTCGAAAATTGCATTTAACAAATAAGCCTTTCTTCCTCATATTGCAACAACTGGATAGATTGATCCATGAAATGCAAGATTGAGGCGAAGATGAACGATCTCCTGAAGATACCCTGTGTGCTGATGCGCGGCGGAACGTCTCGCGGCCCGTTTTTTCTGGCATCGGATTTGCCACGCGATCCGGCCCAACGCGATGCCGCTCTTCTCTCTATCATGGGCTCGGGTCATCCGCTTCAGATCGACGGTATCGGCGGCGGTAATCCGGTCACGTCGAAGGTCGCGATCATCGGACCGTCCAAGGTCAAAGGTGCGGACATCGATTATCTTTTCGCCCAGGTCCGCACGGATCGCCAATTGGTGGATTACTCTCCCAATTGCGGCAACATGCTTGCAGCCGTTGGTCCATTTGCCATCGAAGCCGGACTGGTGGCTGCCAAGGAGCATGACACGCTGGTTCGCATTCACAATGTGAACACCGGCAAGTTAATTGAGGCCAAGGTTCCCACCCGTGGCAGCGAGGTGATTTATATGGGCGACGCGTCGATAGACGGCGTACCCGGCCTCGCAGCCCCAATTGCCTTGACCTTCGTCGACTCGGCTGGTGCCAAGACAGGCAAGCTGTTGCCGACCGGCAAGCCGATCGATGTCATCGACGGTGTCGATGTCACGGCGATCGACTGCGCCATGCCGATGGTCTTGATGCGCGCTGCCGATCTCGGCATCACGGGATATGAAGACCCGCAGCTATTGACCGCCAACCGGGCTCTGATCGATCGTATGACGGGCATCCGTCTCGAGGCGGGCAAGTTGATGGGCATGGGAGATGTGTCGGACATGGTCATCCCAAAGCCTGTTCTGATCTCGCCGGCGCGCAAAGACGGAACGATGTCGGTTCGCTACTTCATGCCGAATGAATGCCATCCGGCCTTGGCCACAACCGGTGCCGTCGGCATTGCGACGGCTGCGGTTACCGCCGGCACCGTGGCATTCGAGGCGGCTGGCCAGCCCAGCGTTCCCGCACTCATCCGGATCGAACATCCGGCAGGGCGTCTCGACGTTCAACTCGAAATGCGAAACGGCGCCATTGCGGCCGGTCTTGTCAGAACCGCGCGTCGTCTCTTCGAGGGCTTCGCCTTCGCCAAACCAGCTGCCGCCATCGAACACGCAGCATAGACAAACGCCATTACGGCACACAGCATAGAGAAAACCGGGAGGAGACCCACATGCGTAAATTCCTGCTAGCAACTGCAGCACTCTGCGCCTTCGCAGCCACCGCCAATGCCGAATCCGTCAGAATGAGCGTTGGTTCCTACAACCTCAATAACCTGCCCTTCCCTGTGGCCGCCAGCCTCGGCTATTACAAGGATGAAGGTCTGGATGTGACCACCGAGAACTTTGCCCAGGGTGGCTCCAAGGTGCTTCAGGCGCTTGTGGCCGGCTCCACGGATGTTGCGGTCGGCTTTTACGACCATACAATCCAGATGCAGTCGCAAAACAAGCACGTCGTCGGCTTCGTGATGCTGGCGCGCAATTCCGGTCTGGTCCTGGCTGGCAAAAACGACACGGACTTCGATCCGGCAAAGCCTGAAACGATCAAGGGCAAGAAGGTCGGCATCACCTCTCCGGGCTCGTCCTCCGACTTCTTCATTCGTTACTACATGAAAGAACATAAACTCAGCGATAACGATATCTCCATCATCGGCGTCGGCTCGGGTGCTGCCGCCGTTGCCGCTCTTCAGCAGGGCAAGATCGACCTCCTCGTCAACTACGACCCGGCAGCAACGATCGTTGTGGAGCGCGGTCTCGGCAAGATCCTGATTGACGCGCGCAGCGATCAAGGCGCGAAAGACGTCTATGGCGGCATTTACCCCACCTCGGTCCTCTATGCGACCCAGGATTACATCGACGCTAACCCGGAAGTGATCCAGAAGGTCACCAATGCCACAGTGCGGGCGCTGCACTGGATGAAGGCGCATTCGGCTGAAGAGATCGTCGAAAAGCTGCCGGAGGATTTCGTCTCTGGCGACAAGGCGACCTACATCAAGGCTGTCGAATCCGCCAAGGCGATCTTCTCCGAAGACGGCAAGTTCGAGGCGAAGGACCTGGAAACACCGCTCGCCGTTCTGAAAAGCTTCAATGAGGCTGTGGCAAAGGCCACGATCGACCTCAACACCACCTACACCAACAAGTTCGTCGAAGCAGCAGCTTCGAAGCCCGCAAACTGAGGGTACTTCCATGTCATCACCAGTCAGAAAGCTAACGCCGGTGGCACAGTCAGAACCTAATGCGATGGTCGCCATCGATAATGTGACGATGGCATTTGGCTCATTCACTGCCGTTCAGGATGTCAACCTCACAGTCGGCGATGGAGAATTCCTCTCCATCGTCGGGCCAACCGGCTGCGGCAAGTCCACGATCCTGAACGCGATCGCCGGCCTGTTGAAACCCGCCAAGGGATCCGTCAGCATCGATGGAACTGCGGTCAACGGCGTGCAGAACAATATCGGCTATCTCTTCCAGCAGGATGCGCTGCTTCCCTGGAAGACGGCCTATCAGAATGTCGAGCTTGGCTTGATGTTCCGCGGCGTGCCGGAAGCGGAGCGCCGTGCCAAAGTCATGGCCTGGCTCGAAAAAGTCGGCCTCAAAGGCTTCGAAAGCCGCTTCCCGCACATGCTGTCCGGCGGCCAGCGCAAACGCGTGCAGATGGCCCAGGCTCTGATTACCGAGCCGAAAGTCATTTTGATGGATGAGCCTTTCTCGGCACTCGATATCCATACCCGCCATCTGATGCAGAATGAGCTTCTTCGCCTGTGGCAGGAAGATCGCCGCGCGGTCGTGATGATCACGCATGATCTGGAGGAAGCCATAGCACTTGGTGACCGCGTCGTCGTTCTGGCCGCTGGCCCGAAGAGCCGCGTAATCGAAAGCTTCCCTGTCGATCTCGAGCGTCCACGCAACGTTGCTGAAATCAAACTCGACCCGAAATTCATGACTCTGTACCGCGATATCTGGGCATCCCTGCGCGGCGAAGTGGAGAAGAGCTATGCAAGCCGTTAATATTCGCATCATTCAGGTCGTGCTGCTGGTCGCCATTCTCGGTGGATGGCAGCTTGGCGTATCGATGGGCGCCATCGACCGCTTCTTCTTCCCCGCTCCGTTCGACATCGTGACGCAGGTCGTCACCTGGATCGCTGACGCCGGCTTCTACAAGCATGTCGGCATTACTTTGAGCGAAACGGTGCTTGGCTATCTCATCGGCACCGGTCTCGGTGTGGCAGCAGGCGTCTGGCTTGGTCTTAGCCCCTTCGTTGCCCGCGTGCTCGATCCTTTCATCAAGGCTGTTAATGCTATTCCCCGCGTCGTTCTGGCTCCGATCTTCGTTCTGTGGCTAGGACTTGGCCTTTGGTCGAAGGTTGCACTGGCCGTCACATTGGTCTTCTTCGTCACCTTCTTCAATGCCATGCAGGGCGTTAAGGAAGTGAACCCGGTCGTTCTGTCGAATGCCCGCATTCTCGGCGCCAAGCGCTCTGATCTTCTGCGCCACGTCTACTTCCCGGCAGCAGCAAGCTGGATCCTGTCTTCGCTGCGCACCTCCGTTGGCTTTGCGGTCGTCGGCGCCATCATTGGCGAATATCTCGGTGCGTCCGCAGGCCTCGGCTATCTGATCGCTCGCTCGGAAGGCAACTTCGATGCGGTCGGCGTCTTTGCCGGCATCATCATCCTCGCCATCTTCGTTCTCATCATCGACCTCATCCTCGATGTTGCGGAAAAGAAGATGATCACATGGCGTCCAAATGCTGCGGAAGAACGGCCAGCCTGACACGGCAACGCTTAAATAGAATTAGAGAGGGCGGTCAATTGGCCGCCCTTTTGCGTATCGGAAGCTCTAAGAATAAGCAGCGGCGACGGCCAGTTACCGAAGTCGCAGCTTAGGTCTTAGTCTGGACGTGAAATCTTATCCGCGCACTGGCACTGAGATCCGCCGCACGAGTTTCCGGCCAAACGGCGTCGAACGACACGCTCACATCGCCACAAGGTACTGGGCTCTTCCACTGGATGATCTATCCCCAGTCTCAGCGCAGAAAACGGTAATAATTACTGGATCTACCTTGGGTAGGCATGGCTTTTTCGCATCCAATCGGAACGCGACCCGCCTTCGATCCGTTGGACTGACATCAATAACTCGCCCAAGGAGGAAACATCATGAGCATCTTCAGTAAAATCAAAGACGCGATCTTCGGGTCGGCGCACGCCGAGCAAACATCGCCATCCGCCACCGAACCAACACCAGCACCTTCATCCACTCCTGAGCCCGCAGCAACCACCGCACCTCCGATTGGCGGCACCGGCCAGTCCGTTCCCTCGACCTCTGGCAGTTCCGCGCCAGTCCCCTCCGCACCCACCTCCGCCTCTTCTCAACAAGTCGACGTTGCCTCACAGCTCGACGCGGCGGTAAAGCGCAGTGGACAGCGCCTGGATTGGAAGCATTCGATTGTCGACCTGATGAAGGCGCTCGGCATGGATGCGAGCCTCGCAGAGCGCAAGGAACTGGCGCAGGAGCTCGGCTATACCGGCGAACTCAACGGCTCGCCCGAAATGAATAACTGGCTGCATAAGGCTTTGCTTAAAAAACTGTCAGAAAATGGTGGCAAGGTACCCGCAGAATTACTCGATTAATTTTTGGAACCGGATGCGCCGCTACGCATTATCATGATTGAGTGGCGTGGCGGCGCCACGGCTTGCATGTTGACCACGGATGTACTGGCGGCAGATAACAAGCGACAAGAGGTCGGTGCGAATTCGCCCCGGCCTTTTTTGTTGACTCTGTCTAGGCGAGGTCCGGGATGGTACTGCACCTAAAGGGGGAGTGACCGCAGCTTTGAGCTTCGTTGCATGGGCACCTCATGCATCGAAGGAGCGCTCAAAATCTCAGTCAACCGCTGCATTTCAGGCCAGTGCCACAGCAGGTTTGATGCGACGTGGTTATAGGCAGTCTTCTGATAGGCTGGCGCTAGAACGAAACCATGAAGGCCCGCTGATCTAAGTGCAGCTCGTTCGGCTGCATTTTTCAGAACACGGCCATCTCCAGTTATGAAGCTCCACACGAAGCCGGAAGATCGCAAGTATTCAATCCATTCTAAATCGGTTGAGTGGCGGCCGTTTGGGAGTCCTTCAAGGTTGCTAATGTGCACGGCGGAGTGGCCATAGTGGCTGATGAAGCCGTTCAGTGTTGAGGCGTATATGGGGGATGTGCAGTTATCGAAAAGAACTTTCAACTGCATCCACCATCAATTCAAGGACTGTTCAAATTCGACAGCGCGGCGCACCGACCCCTCTGGGACATCGTAGGCGATCGCAGTTTCTTCGATACCAAAATTTCCGGCGGAGGTTGCCAGGATGGCGGTGGGTACGCTGGTTACGCCGTCTATCGGCTGACCGAACGCGCGGAGGGGGTCAACCAATATATTTGCGCGCCTGCCGGCTGGGTACCAAAGGCGCGGAGACCCATCCTCATCAAAATCGACAGTCCTGAGAATAGGCTCTATGACCTCCTTGAACTCATACTGCCTGCGAAACAAGTTGAGAAGACGCTCACGCTCTACGCCATCAGCATCCTTTTCGAATACCCGCAGCAGGATGTTTCGACCATCAGTCTTAAAGCGCTCAGTCGATAAAGGGTAGTCTGCTCCCAATACCTCTCTCGCATAAACTATTGCAGCCCTGACCTGAATTGCCGAGACGCCAGCTCGGAGAAAGGCGTCAGCAACACGGATTTCCATAAGGTCACGGAAAGCTAGGGTCGTAGGGGTGCCATCTATCTGGACAGCCGGCTCCCATAGCGCGGGGTACTCGCGCCCCCTGATCGAATGACCGTTGAGCCATCTAGAAATCTTCGACGGAGCGACGTGCAAAAGCCTCCCGGCTTCTGCTGGCGTGTACAGTCCGACACCAATCAATCCACTCATCACAGTTCCTCGTTCGAGGTCCTTAGTCCCAACACGCTATTGATGTGTCAACATCGACCGCGTAGCAAATGAAATTTAATTATCCGGTGGTGGCATTGCGGGGATCAGCGGCTCTTGGATTATGACCGAACGTGATCCTCTCCCCATCCCGGCTCGGTGACCGTGTGGGTATTACCCTCTGATTTGGGGCCGCCCCCCAATCTTCGCTCATTTTTTGTAATCGAAGAGCCCGGTTCTGTTTCCATTTTGGAGAGCGCGGAAACCAAGACAAAAGGCTTCGGAATTATCCGAAACGATGTCGGCGATACATGAGATGATTTGAGTTGCAGGAGCTTGATTTTATTTTAAAAATAATGGTGCCCGGAGGCGGATTTGAACCACCGACACGCGGATTTTCAATCCGCTGCTCTACCAACTGAGCTATCCGGGCACTACAGGCTCTTGAGGAACCTTCGCTTTTTGAAAGCGCCGGGGAGTGTTCCGCCCCGGAAGTGAGCGGGGTTATAGCAGCTTGTTCGGCCATGGCAAGCGCTCAATCTAACTTTTTTGACAGTTTTTCTTCGACCCATTTTTAAGTCTTGAAAACCGTTCAAACGAAGAAGGCGAGGAACGCGGCGCTCCTCGCCTTCATGCCGGGAAGTGACGCGTTAGCGCCCTCCAAAGCTTACTGTTTCGATCCCGCGGTCAGTCCCAGGGCGAAGGGGGCCGCCGCTACCATTAGCGCGATCATCGGCGACGAGGCAAAAATCCGGCTCGCGAGCGAGGTGATGGCGACAGAGCGGACGACAGGCAGCCAGTTCGGCGTGTCACTCGAATTCGAGCGCGACTGTGAATGTCTCGATGCGCTCAATTTTTCGACCTCGCGGCGAACCACGTCGAGATCGCGGCGCAGCTCGGAGATCTGTGCGCGCAATGACGCTTCTTCTGCAGGCTTCCTGCCAGGTTTCGGCGGGGGTGGGCGTCGCTCGACGGCTTGCAGCGTTTCGTCTGCCCGCTCTTCATCCAACTGGGCCAGTTCGTCCTCCAGGTCGGCCGGCTTGTCAAAACCATGGGATCGTGCGGGCGCTTTCATTCACATCTCCTTTTGGAAAATCCTTTTGCTCCCTATCACGCTAGGGCGAACTCCCTCTCCAAACGCTGGAGGCGTCAAAAGGATGCAGTGTCGCCTGGAGGAAGCGTCGCACGCGAGCATAAAAGAAAAAGGCGACCGGATGGCCGCCTTTTTTACTCTTGTACTTGCTTGCTCAAGCCGCCTCGGCAGCCTTGGCGTAAGGGTCGAAGCGACCGTAGAAGGTCTCGCCCTTAGCGGCCATATCCTTCAAGAGCGGCGTCGGAGCAAAGCGCGGGCCGTACCCGGCCTCCAGCTTTTCTGCCAGCGCCACGAAGTTCGCCACTCCCATGCCGTCGATGTAGGACAGAGCGCCGCCGGTGTAGGGGGCAAAGCCGAAGCCGAGGATGGAGCCGACATCGGCCTCACGCGGATCGGTGACGATCCCCTCTTCCACTGTGCGGGCGGCTTCCAGCGCGACGGTGACGAGGAAGCGCTGCTTTAGCACTTCCATATCCACGTCTTCTGGCTTCTTCTGCGCATAGAGGTCCTTCAGGCCGGGCCAGAGGGACTTCTTGGCAGGCTTTGCCGGGTAGTCGTAGAAGCCCTTGGCGTTCTTGCGGCCAAAGCGGCCTTCGTCTTCCACCAGTTTCTTGACCAGCTCCATGTGGCGCGGATCGACAGCCTTGTCGCCGAGATCGGCGGCCGTGGCCTTCAGGATCTTGTAGGAAAGATCAATCGCCACTTCGTCGTTCAGTGCCAGCGGACCAACCGGCATGCCCGCAAATTTTGCGGCGTTTTCGATCATCGCTGGCGGAACGCCTTCGATCAGCATTTCATAGCTTTCCGCCATGTAGCGCAAGACGCAGCGATTGACGAAGAAGCCGCGCGTGTCGTTGACGACGATCGGGGTCTTCTTGATCTTGGCGACGTAATCGAGCGCGACGGCAAGAGCCTTGTCGCCAGTTTCCTTGCCGAGGATCACTTCGGTCAGCATCATCTTCTCGACGGGCGAGAAGAAGTGGATGCCGATGAAGTCCACCGGGCGCTTGGAATTCTTCGCAAGGCCCGTGATCGGCAGCGTCGAGGTGTTGGACGCGAAGATCGCGCCTTCCGGAAGCACCGCTTCCACCTGTTCGATGACGGCCTTCTTCACGTCGCGGTCTTCGAACACGGCCTCGATCACGAGGTTTGCGGTCTTAAGTGCGTTGTAATCGGACGTCGGAGTGATGCGCGCGAGGATGGCAGCGCCCTCCTCCGGCGTCATCCGGCCCTTGTCGACCGAGCCCTTGATAAGACCTTCGCAGGTCGTCTTGCCCTTGGCGGCAGCCTCCTCATCGCGGTCGATCAGCGTGACGTCGAGACCTGCTACAGCCGTCACATAGGCAATGGAGGCGCCCATGAAGCCGGCACCGACAACGCCCACATGCTTCAGATCGCTCTTCGGCTGACCGGCAGGGCGACGCGCGCCCTTGCCCAGTTCCTGCATGGAAATGAACAGCGAGCGGATCATTCCGAAGGCTTCCTTCGAGCGAAGGATCTCGGTGAAGTAACGCTGCTCGACCTTTAATGCGGTGTCGAAGGGCAGTTGAAGACCTTCATAGACGCATTTCAGAATGGCGAGCGCCGCCGGATAGTTGCCAGCGCTTTCACGGCGCAGGATTGCCGGTGCGGCTGGCCAGAGCTGCGCAGCAGCCGGCGTCCAGATGCCGCCGCCAGGTGCCTTGAAGCCTCTTTCATCCCATGGGGCAACGGGCTTCAGGCCGTCCTTGATCATCTGCTTGGCAGCTGAAACCAGCTGATCCGGCTCCACCACCTGATGCACGAGGTTCATGGCTTTGGCGCGCTGGGCAGTGAGCGATTGACCGGTGGTCATCATCTGCAACGCCGATTGTGCGTCCGTCAGGCGGGATACGCGCTGCGTGCCACCGGCACCAGGGAAGATGCCGACCTTGACTTCAGGCAGCGCGATCTTGAGGCTTTTCGCGTTCGAAGCCACACGACCATGGCAAGCGAGCGACAGTTCGAATGCGCCGCCCATGCAGGTGCCGTTGATGGCGGAGACCCAGGGCTTGCCGTTGGTTTCGATCTTGCGGAAGAGACCATTCATCTTGCCGACGAGATCGAAAAGCTTCTGGGCTGCTTCATCCGGGTTTTTCGTCTTCTCCTCATGATAGAAAGAGAACATCGACTTGATCATGGAAAGATCGGCGCCGCCGGAGAAGGTGCTCTTGCCGGAGGTGAAGACCACGCCCTTTACGGCGGCATCAGCCACCGTCGCATCGACGATGGCATTCAGCTCTTCCATCACCTCAGTGGTGAAAACGTTCATGGATTTTTCCGGCATGTCCCAGGTGACAAGGGCAATGCCGTCTGTGTCGGTTTCAACTTTGAAATTGGTGTAGGTGCTCATTGTGGGATTCCTCTTCCCTGAATTCTCTTTGAGGTCAGTACAGCCAGACGGCGAGGCCGAAGCAGACGAGCACAAGAACGAGGAAGACGATCAGGCCTCTGCCTTCGGCAGGATAGCTCTGATTGTCTTCTCTGGTCAGGACGCGGGTCGATTGCTCGTAATGCTGCGCCATGTCCTTATCGAGATGATGGAGAAGCTGTTGCTGCTCAATCTCGTTCTTGGGTTGATCGTAGACCTCCCGCCTCATGGCTAACTCAAACCCGCTCGATAACCGTAGCAGTGCCCATGCCCGCACCGATGCAGAGCGTGACCAGCGCAGTGTTCAGATCGCGGCGTTCCAGTTCGTCGAGAACCGTGCCGAGGATCATGGCACCCGTGGCTCCCAGCGGATGGCCCATGGCGATGGCGCCGCCATTGACGTTCATCTTGTCGTGGCTGATGTCGAAGGCTTGCATGTAGCGAAGAACCACGGCAGCAAAGGCTTCATTGAGTTCGAAGAGGTCGATATCGGCAATCGACATGCCCGTCTTCTTCAGAAGCTTTTCTGTCACGTCCACGGGGCCGGTCAGCATCAGCGCCGGATCGGAGCCGATATTGGCAAAATGTCTGATGCGCGCGCGGGGCTTCAGACCCATGCTTTCGCCGCCCGCCTTTGAGCCGACCAGAACAGCCGCCGCACCATCGACGATGCCCGACGAGTTGCCGGCGTGGTGAACGTAGTTGATCCGCTCCACTTCCGGATGCGCCATGATGCCGACAGCTTCGAAGCCGCCCATTTCACCCGGCATCTGGAAGGAGGCATTCAGCGAGGCAAGCGCCTGCATGTCGGTGCCGGGACGCATATGCTCGTCACGGTCGAGAATGGTAATGCCGTTCTGGTCCTTGACGGGAACGACGGAGTTCTTGAAGTAACCGTTTTCCCAGGCATGCGCTGCACGCTTCTGGCTTTCCACCGCATAGGCATCCACGTCATCGCGGGAGAAGCCGTATTTGGTGGCAATCAGGTCGGCAGAGACGCCCTGCGGCATGAAATAGGCCGGGAAGTTGACCGAAGGGTCCATGTACCAGGCACCGCCCGACATGCCCATGCCGACGCGCGACATGCTTTCCACGCCGCCCGCAATGACGATCTCGTCCGAGCCCGCGGCAACCTTGCCGGCGGCGAAGTTGACGGCGTCGAGACCCGAGGCGCAGAAGCGCGAGATCTGCATGCCCGGCGCCTTGGTGGAGTAACCAGCCTCAAACGCTGCGGCCTTCGGGATGACGGCACCGGCATCCATGACCGGATCGACGCAGCCCATGATGATGTCATCGACGGTCGCGGTGTCGAGCCCGTTGCGGTCGCGGATTGCTTCCAGCGTCTTGGCGGCAAGGCGAACGGACGGCACCTCATGCAGGCTGCCATCCTTCTTGCCGCGTCCGCGCGGGGTGCGGACGTGGTCATAAATAAAAACGTCGGTCATATCTCATCTCCCTGTGGCAGGTGACTGCCTGAAAATTGTTGGAGGCCGCATGCGGCCTCCTTAGTCTGGCTCAGAATGCTTCGGCAGAAAGTTCCATCATCGTATCGCAACCAGCTTCGATGCGGGTCTTGCGCAGCACCGTTTCCGGCATCAAACGCTCCATGAAGAACTTTGCCGTGACAAGCTTGGCCTTCAGGAAGTCCTCGTCAGACGAGCCGGCGGCAAGCTGCGCCTGCGCTGCCTTGGCCATACGGGCATGCATGTAACCCAGCACGACCAGACCGAAGAGATGCATATAATCTGTGGAGCCGGCACCAGCATTGTCGGGCTTTGCCATGGCGTTCTGCATGAACCACATGGTTGCAGCCTGCAGATCGTTCAGGCCCTTTTTCAGACCCTTGGTGTAGACGACCAGATTTTCGTCCGCACGGTTCTCTTCGCAGAAATCACCGATTTCCTTGAACAGCGCCATCACGGCGCGGCCACCATTGAGACCGAGCTTGCGGCCGACGAGGTCGAGCGCCTGGATGCCGTTGGCGCCCTCATAAATCATGGTGATGCGGGCATCGCGCACATACTGGCTCATGCCCCATTCTTCGATATAGCCGTGACCGCCATAGACCTGCTGAGCGGCAACTGCGTGGTCGAAGCCCTTGTCGGTCAACACACCTTTGACGATCGGGGTGACGAGGCCGAGCAGGTCGTCTGCCGCCTGGCGTGCCGCCTCGTCGGTCGAACGATGTGCAATGTCCGATTGCAGTGCGGTCCAAAGCAGGAAGGCGCGGCCGGCTTCGTTATAGGCGCGGATCGTCAACAGCGAACGACGGATATCGGGGTGAACGATGATCGGGTCCGCCTTCTTGTCCGGATGCTTGGCACCGGAGAGCGAACGGCCCTGAATACGATCGCGGGCGTAGTTTGCAGCGTTCTGGTAGGCGATCTCGCCGATGGAAAGACCCTGCAGACCGACGCCGAGGCGCGCCTCGTTCATCATAACGAACATGGCCGAAAGGCCCTTGTTTTCCGCGCCGATGAGGTAGCCGGTTGCATCGTCATAGTTCATCACGCAAGTTGCATTGCCGTGAATGCCCATCTTGTGCTCGATCGCACCACAGACGACACCGTTGCGCTCGCCAAGCGAGCCATCGGCGTTGACCAGGAACTTCGGCACGATGAAGAGCGAAATGCCCTTGGTTCCTTCCGGGGCTCCCTCGATACGGGCCAGCACCAGATGGACGATGTTGCCCGTCATGGAATGCTCGCCAGCCGAGATGAAGATCTTCTGACCGGAAATCTTGTAGGTACCGTCACCCTGCGGCACGGCCTTGGTGCGCAGCAGGCCGAGATCGGTACCGCAATGCGGCTCTGTCAGGTTCATGGTGCCGGACCATGTGCCGGCCACCATGTTGGGCAGATAGGTTTGCTTCTGTTCATCCGTGCCGTGAACGAGGATTGCCGCAATCGCGCCCTGCGTCAGGCCGGGATACATCATCAGCGACAGGTTGGCGGACGACATGAATTCGCCGACAGCTGCGTGCAGCGTGTAGGGCAGCCCCTGCCCGCCATACTCGGCAGGCACGGCCAGACCGCTCCAGCCGCCTTCACAGTACGCGTCATAAGCCTGCTTGAAACCATCCGGCACGGACACAGTGCCGTCTTCGGCGCGCTTGCAACCTTGCTGGTCACCGGACAAGTTTAGTGGGAAAAGCTGCTCTTCAGCAAGCTTCGCAGCCTCACCAGTGATCGCCTCGATCATGTCGGGCGTGGCATCTTCGAAGCCGGGTAAGTTGTTGTAGCGCTCCAGACCCAGAACGTCGTTGAGAATGAAAAGAGTGTCCTTAACAGGAGCCTTGTAAACAGGCATTACCGATGTTCCTCCGCATCGCTCGCCGGACCGCATCCGGCCTTAAGATGACGTCACAATATTTGACGTGCGCGTAAACGTCAAATAACTTTGACGAGAATTTTCTGCATGCTGCACCACACAATCTCTTTGTGTATTTCTGATCAAGCCTCGCGCAAGGATAGACGTGAAGAAAGTATTAAAACGGCAATACTAGATTAACTTTTTATTAACCATAGATGGGCGATTGTCCTGTTCTATGGGGCTGCTTCGTTAAGGGCAGCCTTGGCGGCACGCACGACATATCTCACTCTCCACATCGACCGGCGCGGCTGACAGGTGAAGAGAGAGACGGAAAATACGAAGTGAGCAGGAAGATGAGCGGATTGCGATCGAATTCCCGAGGACAGAATGACAGATCGTCGCTGGACGCGCTCAATCGCACCATCGAAGGTCTGGAAGCACGGCTGGAAGATCTGCTGGGTGCCCAGGCCGAGAGAACCCGCCGCGAACAGCCAACCGAACGCCTTGCCGAGCGCCCGCCCCTAGCCTCGCGCACGCCGCGCCAGCCAGAACATCGCCGCTTCGACCCGGTGGATGAAATCCGCAGGCGTCAGCAGGCGCTCGATGACCGCTGGGAGCGGGAGGAATTTGAAGCGCCTCGCTCCACCCGCAGCATGGTGCAACCTGAGCAGCGCCGCTACGACGAGCAGGACTATCGCGCCTCTACCGCCATTCCCGCCTATCGGGACCGTCCCGCCCCGCAGATGGAAACCTCCCGCGTGGAGCGTTCTCGGTCAACACGTGCGCCCGCTTCCGCGCCATCCTACGCATCCCCACCCCATGAGGGCCAAGGCGACGCGGCACTGCGCGAAGTCGCCGAAGCGCTGGTCAATCTGCGGCAGGAGTTGAAAAGCGAGATTTCTCAGGGCGTGTCCCGAGAAATGCAGGTGTTGCGCACCGAGTTGCGCAACATCCGTTCTTTTGCGGAAAACCAGGATTTCGCCGAAGACATCCGCGACGACGTCGCCCGGCTTGCCGCAAGTATCAATCGTCTTGGCCACAGCACCGGACCGGATGCGCAAGCTCTGCGGTCCGAGTTTGAAGAGCTGCGTACGCTGGTAGAGCAAATGGCTCGCCAGGACAGCGTGCAAAAGATGGAACGTCGCTGGGACGAGGTCGAAGATACCTTGCGCAGCTTCGATACCGCTCCGCTCAAAGAAGAGATCGTTGCACTCGCCTATCGGCTCGACGACATCAAGAGCGAGATCGGCAATGCACATGGCAGTCCGGCCATTCGCGCGCTCGAAGACAAGCTCATCACGATTGCCGGCTTCGTCGAGCAACTGGGCCGCCGCATCCAGCCGAACGAAGAGGTCTTTTCCGAACACTTCTCCGATCTCGACCAACGTCTGGACGAGATCAGCCGCGCCATCGCCGCCACCAACAATCGTGCGTCCCACGCCGCCGACACTGCGGTGGCGGAGCGTCTGGAAGAGCGTCTCACCGGTCTGTCGCGCCAACTCGACCAGTTGAAAGATATATCCGAGCGCAAGGACAAGCCGTCGGAAGCACTGACCGGCCGCCTGGACGCGCTTGCGAGCCGCATCGAGGAACTGGCATCGGACCGGCACATTTCGAAACTGGACGAAAGGCTGGATCAGCTTTCCGCCTATCTGGAGCAGTCACAGCGTGCGCCGCTTCAGCCGGAGCTCACATCCTTCCTCACCGATATTTCCAAGAAGATCGATCTTATTGGAAATGGCGCTGTCAATGACAAGCTGGCCGAGCGGCTGGACAAGATCGCACGACGTATCGAGGATATCGACGCACGTCCGGCATCGGGCAAGACCGCAGCTTACGATTCCGCATTCCTTCGCCTGGAAGAGCGTCTCGGCAAGATCGCCGCCAAGCTCGACGAAACTTCCCGCTCGAGCAATACTGATCCGGACGCGATTGCCAGCCTGGAAAGCCATATCGCCAATCTGTCCTCGATGCTGAACGAGCAGAGCCACGTTCAACCCGTCGGCTTGCCGCCCGAGTTCGATGCTCGCATGAGCGCGATCGAAGACTATATGGCGTCCAACGACGAATATATTATCGAGGCTGCACGTCAGGCGGCAGAAGCGGTACTGGAGGCGCATACGCGCAACAATCTGGCCCAGACGGCAAGCCCTGCCGACATGGTGCTGCTTTCGGAACTGGCGAACGACCTGCGCAAGCTGGAGGGCCTGAGCCGCAATACAGACGAGCGTACGCACCGCACTTTTGAAGCTCTGCACGAAACGTTACTGCAGATAGCCAGCCGTCTCGATGTGCTGGATCAGCGCCACACGCAAGGGCAAGGGCCCCAGCACAGCAAACGTGTGCATGCTCCTGAGCCTGAGTTCGCCCCTGCGCAAGAAGAAGATGCAGCTGCCGAGAGCATTCGCATGCCCTTTGCCAGCTTTCATGAGGAGAGCCTGGATTCGCTTGCCTACGCGCAGGTTTCGTCGGCCCTCGAGCCCCAGTATGCCAGCAACGGCGCTCTGCCGCCACTGGCCGTCAGCGAGCCGGAAACGCAGGAAAAACGCGGCCTGCTCGCCAGCCTGACGCGCCGCTTCAAGTCCAGCGCCGCCAAGACCGATAAAGACGCGTCCGCTGCAACGGCGCGCACAACGGTGAACCCGGCGCCTGCGCTGGATCCGATCGACACCCTTTCGTCCGAGGACGACAACGAGCTTCTGGAGCCAGGCTCCGGCGCGCCGGATGTCAAAAAAATCCTTGAGCGTGTTCGAGCCAGCCAGAACGCAGCACGCGCAGGTGAAACGGATGGCGATAGCCGCGCCGATTTCATCGCCGCTGCACGCCGCGCGGCACAGGCTGCTGCACTGGAGACCATGCCTGAAAGAGCAACGGGCTCGGGAGTTGCAAGACATGGCCGCAGCGCCGAGAACAGCTCCATGCTGGCGCGTTATCGCCGCCCGCTGCTGCTTGGCATCGGCGCCATTCTTCTGGCAATGATGGCCATGCCGATGGTGAAGTCGCTTGTCGGTACCGAGACGCCGCCAGCTCAACGGATTACCACAGGCGCGAGCGCTGACAGCAGCCAACCCAATCTCGCACCGATGCAACTGCCAGCAATGGGCGATCAGGCCGTCACGCTTCCGTCCACCGACAAGGTCGATCCAACAGAGCAGGCGCAGGCCGACCGTATGCAGGCGGCGGCCGATAGTAAGGGCAACGTGATCGATACGCGCACGATCGGCGGCGCGCCCCTTCCGGAAGACGAACCCTCCCTGAATGTTCCTCCGCCAGGCGCCGGTTCCAGCCTCGTCGAGCAGGCCGAGCCTGAGACCACGCCCGAAGACATCATTCGTAATGCCGAGATTGATCAGCCGACAGCACCGGCGCAAAGCACGGCAGAGACCATTGCCGTGCCCTCCGGCATCACGCCTGCCTCTCTTTCAGAAGCGGCAGGCAGAGGCGACCCGCTGGCGCTCTTTGAAGTCGCTGTGCGCTATACCGACGGTAACGGTGTTCAGGCCGATCGTGCCGAAGCCGCCAAGTGGTACAAGCTCGCGGCTGATCGCGGCTTCGCACCGGCTCAGTATCGTCTTGGCAACATGTACGAAAAGGCAAATGGCGTCGAACGCAATCTGCCGGAAGCCAAGCGCTATTATGAGATGGCGGCTCGTCAGGGCAATGCAGGCGCGATGCACAACCTTGCCGTTCTTCTGACCTCCGACGTGGCAGGCCAACCGGATTACAAGGCCGCGGCTGACTGGTTCATCAAGGCCTCCGATCTCGGCGTGCGCGACAGCCAGTTCAACCTCGCCATTCTTTATGCGCGCGGCAGCGGTGTCCCGCAAAGCCTGGAAGACTCGTATAAGTGGTTTGCCATTGCAGCCCGCGATGGTGACGCCGACGCAGCTCAGAAGCGCGAAGATGTCGCAAAGGCGATGAAGCCGGAACAGCTTGCCAGCGCCAAGGCGAAGGTCGAGGACTGGAAGGTCACGCCGCTCAACGAAGAGGCGAATTCCGTCAACGTCCCCGACGAATGGACCAGTGCCGGCGGTGTGAAGACCTCTTCGGTCGACATGGAAAAGGCGATCCGCAACATTCAGGCCATTCTCAACAATAATGGCTTCAAGGCAGGCCAGCCGGATGGCAAGCTTGGCAAGACGACGGTCGCGGCCATCCGCGAATTCCAGAAGTCAGTCGGCCAGACGCCTGACGGTCGCATCACCGACGAATTGGTGACGGCCCTCCTGGCCCGCAACAAGTAAAGAGCCTCTGGCGCCCATCAAAAAAGGCCGGGAACGACATCTTCGTTCCGGGCCTTCGTTCTTTTCAAATTATCAACGTATTTGCCGTTGAATGATTGACAGGTCGTGGCCTGCCGGGCATGACGAACGAGGGGCTCAAAGCCCTCTTTCAGACAGAAATTCGAAATGGCGGACAGGTGGCCTTGCGCGCACCGGGCCGCCCGGAACCATTGCCCGAGGTCCGATTGTGACTGTCTACCTGCCCATTGCGGAATTGTCGGTGAATATCTTCATCATCCTCGGCATGGGCGCTGCTGTCGGCTTTTTGTCCGGCATGTTCGGGGTCGGCGGCGGGTTTCTCATCACGCCTCTGCTGATTTTCTACAACATACCCCCGGTTGTCGCCGTCGCAACGGGCGCAAACCAAGTCGTGGCGTCCTCCGTCTCAGGCTCGATTACCCATTTTCGTCGTGGCACGCTGGATGTGAAGCTCGGCTTCATGCTTCTGATCGGCGGCCTATGCGGCGCCACTATCGGCGTCTGGCTTTTCACGCTTTTGCGCAGCATCGGTCAGCTCGATCTGATCATTTCGCTCCTTTATGTCATTCTTCTTTCCGCCGTCGGCGGATTGATGCTGAAGGAGAGCATTTCCGCCATCCGCCGTACGGCACGCAATGAGACGATTCCGCTGCGCCGGCCCGGCCATCACAACTGGGTCCATCGCCTGCCGTTAAAGATGCGCTTCAAGAAATCGAAGCTTTATCTCAGCGTCATTCCCATCATCGCACTTGGCTTCGGTATTGGTATCCTCACCTCCGTCATGGGCGTCGGCGGCGGCTTTATCATGGTACCTGCCATGATCTATCTGTTGCGCATTCCGACCAACGTCGTCGTCGGAACCTCGCTGTTTCAGATCATATTCGTCACCGCCTACACGACCATCGTGCAAGCGGCGACCAACTATTCCGTCGATATCGTTCTGGCGTTCATCCTGATGCTGGCTGGCGTCGTCGGCGCGCAATATGGCGTGCGCGTCGGCCAGAAACTGCGCGGCGAACAGCTTCGCGCTTTGCTGGCGCTTTTGGTTCTAGCGGTCGGCATCCGTCTTGCAATCGGCCTGGTGTTGCGCCCGGACGATCTTTTTTCCGTCGCGTCGGGGGGGCTCGGCTATTGATCCGCGCCGCTCTTTTCGCATCACTCCTGATTTTCTGCGTCGGCACCGCGCTTGCGCAGACGCCGCCGCTTGCGGTATCTCCCGACGCTCAAGGCAAGTCACGGACGCTCCAGGAAAATATCGAGATCGGCGCTTCGACCTCGGAAATCTCGATTGCATCGGATTTTCGCGGTGCTGATTTCACGATGTTCGGCGCGCTCAACAACGCCGATCAGTTGCTGCTCGCCATCGGCCAGTATGACATTGTGGTGACGCTGGAAGGTCCGAACGAATATACGACGGTCCGCAAGAAGAGCCGCGTGGCGGGCATCTGGATCAATACCAGCGCTATCACTTTCGCACCGCTGCCTGAATCCTATTCCATGGCCAGCACCCGCAACATCAACGACATCGCCTCGCCCGGCACATTGAAGGCGATGGGCCTGGGTGTCGAGCATCTTCCGCTGAACAGTGCGGTGTTTTCCGGCGTGCCGGATAATGTCTATGATTTTCAGGAAGCCTTTCGCCGCCTGAAGCTTTCCAGCGGCATCTATCGCAACGACACGACGGGTGTGCGACTTGAACGCACCGGGCTCTTCTGGGCAACGCTGCGTCTACCCGCCAATGTGCCGAATGGCGTCCACACTGCCAGAGCCTATCTGTTCAAGAGTGGCATGCCGGTTGCCCAACGCGAGCTCAAGCTGCGCGTGGTAAAAACCGGCATGGAGCAGGCGATCACCAATGCCGCGCATCAGACACCGGTCGTCTATGGTATTCTCTGTGTGCTGATCGCCGTGATTACCGGCTGGGGCGCGAGCCTGCTGTTTCGCCGCGACTGAGCTATCTCTCAGCCCAGCAGGCTTCCGAAACGCACCGAGTAAATCCGGTCACGTCCCATCAGATGGGCAATCAGGTCCGCGTGGTCAAAGAGGCCGCGCATGGCCTTATGGCGCAGATCCAGCCCGCCGCTCATGACACCGAATGCAGGCATCAGCAGGCGCGTGCCATCGGTTGCGAAACAGGGGCGACGCACGGTCTTGTCGCGGCGGCGGACCGTGGCTGATGGATGCAGATGCCCGGCAATCTCGCCGATCGTGTCTGCACCTTTCAGCTTCGGCTCATGGCGGAAGACGAGGTTGGCGTAAAACATTTCATCGACGGACGAGCCGGGCAAATCCACGGTTCCATCTGGATCGTGGTTGCCATTGATCCAGATCCATTCGCGACCTCGTGCCATCTCCTTGATGATGTCGCGCAGCGGCAACGGCAGATGTTCAGAACCCTTGCGATCATGGAAATTGTCGCCAAGACTGACAACGATCTTCGGATCGTAGCGAGAAATCAGCGAGGCGAAAATCTTCAGCGTCGCGATGGTGTCATAGGGCGGCAGCATCATGCCGCGCCGCGCAAAGGCCGCGCCCTTTTCCAGATGCAGATCGGAGACGACGAGCAGCGACAGATCGGGCATGTAGAGCCCACCCAGCGGATCGCAAAGTGCGGCAACGCCGTTGATGGCGGTTTCGGCACCAGAGCATTCAAAGCCGGTGGACAATTTTTCGCTCAAGGCAAGGCGGCTCAGCACGTCTTTTCGAATTCCCTGAGAGCACTCTCGTTGCTCTACTTTTTTGTTTCAACGCATTGTCTGGCGCGGCCTCTAGAGCGAACCCTACGCCATAGCCTCGGCGATCAATTCGTCGGCGGCTTCGGCCAGCACATCGTCTTGCGCCTGCCCCACGACCGTCTCGCGGCCGATTTCCAGCATGACCGGAACGGCAAGAGGCGAAACATGGTCGAGCGCACGGTGATGCGTATGGCCTTTGATTCGCCTTAGCATATCGCCAAGTCGGGCAATGTCCAAAAGTCCTGCCGACGCATCGCGTCTGGTCGCTTCCAGCAGAATGTGGTCCGGCTCATGGCTGCGAAGAACGTCATAAATAAGATCGGCTGAGACCGTTACCTGCCGCCCGGTCTTTTCCTTGCCGGGATGGCGGCGCTCGATAAGGCCCGCAATCACCGCGCAATTGCGGAAGGTGCGTTTCAAAAGGTAGGATTCATCCAGCCACGCTTCTAGATCGTCGCCCAGCATGTCCTCGTCCAAAAGATCGGCAAGAGAGAGCCGGCGCGATTGCAGGCGCTGACCCATATCCTCCATCGCCCAGACGGCGAGCGAGTAATCGGTGGCGACAAAGCCCATGGGCTTCGCACCTGCACGCTCCAACCTGCGGGTCAAAAGCATACCAAGCGTCTGGTGCGCCAGTCGCCCCTCGAAGGGATACATCACCATAAAGAAGCGCTTGCGAAACGGAAATGTCTCGACAAGCAGCTCGTCGCGCTTGGGAATGATTGACTTTTCCTTCTGGATCGCCAGCCAGTCGCGCACCTGATCGGGCAGCGCGTGCCAGCGAGTGGGATCGGCCAGCATGGAGCGCACCTGGTCTGCGAGATAGGTAGAGAGCGGAAACTTGCCGCCAGCATAGGAAGGGATTTTCGGGTCCATCGAGAAAGCCTGGCTGACCAGGCATTCATTCTCGCGAATGCCCTCAAAGCGCAGCACCTTTCCGGCAAACAGGAAGGTATCGCCCTGGACCAGTTGCTCGAGGAAATGCTCTTCCACCTTACCCAACGACATGCCCCCACGCCCCACGGTCCCCTTGGCGTTGCGCTTGACCATGCGGACGTTCAGCTCCGCGGCTTCGACGATCGTGCCGAGGTTGAGGCGATATTGCTGCGCGACCTGCGGATTGGAGACGCGCCAGCGCCCATCCTTCATCTGTCGGATGCGGGCATAGCGTTCATAGGTGCGCAGTGCATAGCCGCCGGTCGCGGTGAAATCGACCACACGGTCGAACATCTCACGCGATAGATCGACATAGGGCGAAGCGCTTGTGACTTCGCGGTACAGCTCGTCCGCATCGAAAGGTTCGGCGCAGGCCATGCCCAGTACATGCTGCGCCAACACATCCAGAGCGCCTTCGGCAATCGGTGGCGTATCCTGTGCGCCGATGTAATTGGCATCGAGTGCCGCACGGCACTCCATCACCTCGAAACGATTGGCAGGCACGAGGATCGCCTTCGATGGCTCGTCCATGCGGTGGTTTGCGCGGCCGATACGCTGTGCCAGGCGGCTTGCGCCCTTCGGCGCGCCGACATGCACGACGAGATCGACATCGCCCCAGTCGATCCCGAGGTCGAGTGTGGAGGTGGCGACAACAGCGCGAAGCTTGTTGTCGGCCATGGCCTGCTCCACCTTGCGGCGCTGCCCGGCATCCAGCGAGCCGTGATGCAGCGCAATCGGCAGATTGTCGTCGTTGATGGCCCAGAGTTCCTGGAAAATGCGCTCGGCCTGCGAGCGGGTATTGACGAAAACCAGCGTCGTTTGATGGTCTTTGATCTCAGGGTATAAATCCTGCATGGCGTAGCGCGCCGAATGGCCGGACCAGGGAATGCGCTCTTCCGTCTGCAGGATGGCGATATTCGGCTTCGCGCCGCCATCGACTGTGATCAGCCCTGCCGGCGGTTCACCCTCGACTTGCGGAGCCAGATAGCGCTGCAAATCCATTGGTTCTGCAACCGTTGCAGACAGTCCGATGGTGCGCATGGCAGGCGCGTGGCGGCGGATACGGGCGAGCGCCAGCGAAAGGAGATGGCCGCGCTTGGACGTGACGAGCGAATGCAGCTCGTCCAGCACCACATATTTCAAATCCTTGAAGAAGCGCTCGGCTTCCTTGTTGGCAAGCAGCAGCGAGACCTGTTCCGGAGTCGTCAGCAGAATATCCGGTGGTTTAAGCTTCTGTCGCTGGCGCTTTCCCTGCGGCGTGTCGCCGGTGCGAGTTTCGACCGTAATCGGAAGGCCCATCTCCGAGACCGGCTTCATCAGGTTGCGCTCGATATCGACAGCCAGTGCCTTGAGCGGCGAGATGTAGAGCGTGTGAACGCCGATGAAGGCAGAACCCGGCGGCACCTTGCCGCGCTCGGCCAGATCAGTCAGCGATGCCATGAAACCGCCCAGCGTTTTGCCGGCACCGGTCGGTGCAATCAACAGCATGTTCTCGCCAGCCCTTGCCCGGGCAGACAATTCCAGCTGATGCGCACGCGGGCTCCAGCCCTTTTCTGCGAACCATTTCTGGAACGGCAGAGGCAATGTCCCGGCACTTTCTGGCAAGATGGGCGGATCAACGTGTTTCACGCCTCTAAAGTAGTGAAAATCTTTTGAAAAAGAAGGGGCTGCGGATCATGCGCGTGATCGCGGCCTGACCCACGCCATCGAGTACAACCGCTACATGGCGATGTAGCGGTCGTTTCTGTGGTTGATGGCAATCACCAGGTTCATCACCAGCGCGCCGAGGACAGAGCAAAGGATGATCAAGGGTATGGCAACGAAAAAGGAGACGAACAGCACGGTGCAATCGAAAGCAAGCTGAGTAAGGCCTGCGCGGATGCCAAAGCGATCTTGAATATACAGCGCCAGAATACCGAACCCGCCAAGGCTGGCGCGATGGCGGAAGAGCGCCAGCATGCCCGCAGCAACCGTCAATCCCCCGAAAGTGGCGGCGACCACCGGATGGACATTCTGCAAGACGATGAGATGGGGCAGATATTCGGACAGTAGCGCGGTCAGCCCCACGGCGCAGAAGGTCTTGATCGTGAAGGCAAGCCCCAGACGGCGGAGCGCCAAATAATAGAAGGGCAGATTCGCAAGGAAGAAGATCAGGCCGAAGCTTACCCCTGTTACATAATGGAGAAGAAAGGCGACGCCTACCACGCCACCGGTCAGCAATCCGCCGCCAGACAGAAGCACAACGCCAAGCGAGATCAGCATGCTGCCGGCAATCACCGCCAGCGCATCCTCCAGAAGAGAATGTTGCGCGGACGTCGATGTCCAGAATCTCGAAAGCTTGCGCTCTGCAATGTCGCTCATGCCCACCCCCGAAAACGCGTGTCACCCGTCTTTGCGCCGGAAGCCACCAAAATTCAAGCGTCAGCGTACCACGATGTAACGGTCAGAGCGGTGATTGATGGCGAGGAACATGTTGAGGAAAAAGGCGCCGACGATGGAGTAGAGCACTGTCTTAGGCTCGATGACGGCGAAGGCGGCGACCATGACGCAAGCGTCGAAGGCAAGCTGTATCAGACCGGCGCGGATGCCGAAGCGATCCTGAATGTAAATCGCAAGAATGCCGATGCCGCCAAGGCTGGCGCGATGGCGATAGAGCGCAAGAAGTCCGTAACCCAGCAAGAGCCCGCCGAGAATGGCAGCCCAAAGCGGATTGACGCTGTCGATCACCATCCAGCGCGATTCCAACTCCGTCAGCACAGAAACCAGGCCGATTGCGACGAAGGTTTTCAGCGAGAAGGCAAGGCCGAGACGACGGAAGGAAAGATAGTAGAAGGGCAGATTAACGAGGAAGAACAGCAGGCCGAAGCTGATGCCGAAAGCATAGTGGATCAAAAAGGCGACGCCAGCTGTACCGCCGGTCAACAGACCGACCTTGTTGAGGATGTAAAATCCAAGCGCGGAAACGATACCTCCGGTCACGATGCCCTGAACATCTTCGATCGGCGAGTGCTTGGCAGGGTCCACACTCCACATGCCATAGACGCTTCTGGTGAATGCCATGCGAAATTCCCTCGACAGGACCTGATTTTCTTGAGGTGCGCCACAGGCCTTTACTGTCGTGAAAGCCTTTAGACGCAGCTATTTTGCACCGCAAAAGCGCCTCATACAACACGCTTGTGTCAGCAATGCTGACCAACCCAAAAGATTGCAAGAAACGAAAAGATCATGCCCGTCTCGCGGCAAGAAATAGAATGCCGGAGAGTGGTTTTCCGGCATCCTTGCGAATGGTGGTTTTGCGTTTTTGCAGCACCTGCATGTCGAAGGCGGCGAGGAGGTTGCGGATGTAAGTTTCCGAATGGGCGTAGCGCAGTGACGGTTGCAGGACGAAACCCTCGTCGTCACCCGCATCTTCCACCGAGAAGGCAAAGATCCCTCCTTCGGAAAGCAGCGCCAGCACCAGCGGCATGACGGTTTCCAGGCTGCCGAGATACATCATCACATCCGCTGCCGCGACGAGATCCGCGCGACCTTTCGCATGTTCGTCGACAAAGAGGCCTGACGCCTCCTCATCCAGAGAAAGATCGGCTTGCGCGAGATGATCGTAGATGCCCTTCTCTTCCGCCTTCGCCAGCATGTTGGTTGAGATATCGAAGCCCTCTAGCCGCTTGGCCCAATCGCGGATTTCCATACCCAGCAACCCCGTGCCACAGCCGATATCCACGACGCAGCGAAAGCTGTCTCCTGGCGGCCGCGCCGTTTCGATCAGAGCCGCCAGTTTTTCCGGAACGCTATAATCCAGTTTCTTCACCAGCGATGTTTCGAAGCGCTCGGCATAATCATCGAAGAGACCTTCAACGTAGCGGCTGGGCGGCTGCTCTGGCGTTTCGGCAGCTCCTAGCACTGCAAGTTTCAGAGGAGCTGCAAAAATGCCTTCCTCATCAAGCTCGGCTACTTTCTCGTAAGCTTTGACTGCCTGGTCGCGCTGGCCCGACTTTTCGCTGTATTCCCCCAGACGAAACCAGCCTGCGGCCCAGAGCGGCGCTAGTTCCAGCGCCTGTTCGATCAATTCCGCCGCTGCATGGTGGTCGCCGCTCTCTGCCAGCATGCGGGCATAATCGGCACGACGATCAGCAATGACGTCGCCGGAGGAATGCTGGTTCTGAGCCATTCACGAATTTTTCCTGAAAGAGGTGGGCTCTCTTTCATCAAGCCATAAAAAAACTCAAGTCCTATTTCATCGCAAACGCCGACGTGACGGTGTAAAGCCCCTTATGCTTGCATCGAAGCGCCATGCTTCATATGTCTTGATCGAGGTTTGAGAGTGCATGTCATCGCCGCAGGGATTTGGGTCTGTGGCATGCTTTAGGAGATTGCCGATGGCCGGTGAGGTCAATAAGGTGCTGGGTGACAGCGTTGGACGCACGATCGTCAAGCTGCTGGTGATATCGCTGATCGTCGGATTTCTGATGGCCGTCTTCGGTCTGACGCCGTGGAGCATCATCTATGGTGTGCGCGATTTCGTTCTGAACCTGTGGTACTCCGGCTTCCATGCGCTCGGCAGCATCGGCGATTATCTTCTGGCGGGTGCGGTAATCGTCATCCCTGTATTCATTGTTCTCAGACTTCTAAGCTTGCGCTGATATGACCGACCATTCCCTGACGACCCTCTCCCGGCGCGGCTTCGTGCTGCTTTCCGCTGGCTCCGTTCTATCCGCCTGCGTGTCCGTCCCTACCAATAAGGGCCTGCCTTCCGGCACGCGCGACGAGACGGCGGCGGCACTGCCGATGGTAAACGAGCTTCGCCGCTCCAAGGGCCTCTCTACGCTCTCCGCCAACCCGGCGGCTCAGCAGGCCGCCATCTATCAAGCCAACCGCATGGTGAAGGCGCAGAAGATGGCGCATCTCATTGGCCTCACTGACAGTTTCCTTATCCGCATGAAAAACGGGAACGTGCCTTTGCCGGCGGCAGAAAATGTCGCGGCAGGTCAAGACACGGTCGAGCGGGTGGTCAAAGCCTGGATCGGCTCACCGCATCATTTGGAAAACATGCTTGGTAATTACGGCGGCCTTGGCGTCGCTGTCGCCTATGACAGCGCGGCTAAGAACCGGCCTTATTGGGCCATGGTGCTATGTGCTTGATGAATCCTCGCCTCAAGGGCGAGGATGACCGCAGAGAATGGACTGGTCGTCGTTTCCAATCGCATCCGCTAGAGGCATGTATGCACATCTGAGGGGTGTGACGCGTTCTTAAATCGCCCGCGCCGCCCAGCTTTCCAGTGAACTGTCACGCAACTGGCGAATGTTCGTCACGCCATCGCGCTCCAGCAGCTTCGACAACCCGCGAACAATCGTGCCTGGCAGACCCGGCCCCTCATAGACCATGCAGGAATAGAGCTGCACCAGATCGGCCCCTGCCCTGATCTTTTCCAGCGCGGTCTCTGCAGATGAAACCCCACCCACACCGATGATCGGCAGATCCGGGCCGACGCGCTTGCGCATCTTTGCCAATACTGCAGTGGAACGCTCGAACAGCGGTTTGCCGGAGAGGCCACCGGTTTCGTTATTGTTGCTGCCCGGCCTCAAGCCCTCGCGAGACAGCGTCGTGTTGGAAATAATCAGACCATCCAGCCTGTGCGACAGAACCTCGGCGCCGATGTCGTCGAGCCCCTCCTCCGTCAGATCGGGCGCAATCTTCAGGAAAACGGGGATATGGCGGGACAACTTCTGAGCTTCGCGGTCGCGCTGCGCCAGTACGGCGGAAAGCAGTGCCGCCAAGCTGTCGCGCGCCTGAAGATCGCGAAGGCCAGGCGTATTGGGAGAGGAGATGTTGGCGGTAAAATAGGACGCTACAGCAGAGAAGGTTTCGATGCCCTTCACATAATCGGCGATGCGGTCTTCGCTATCCTTGTTCGCACCAATATTGACACCGACAATACCGCGCAGACCCGCAGCGATAAGGCGCGAGAGTGCTGCCGCATGTCCTTCATTGTTGAAGCCGAGACGGTTTATCACGGCCTCGTTTTCCACCAGACGGAAAATGCGCGGTTTTGGATTACCTGCCTGCGCGCGGGGCGTCACCGTACCGATTTCGGTAAAGCCGAAGCCGAGCTTGAGGAGCGGTCCGGGAACTTCGGCGTTCTTGTCGTAGCCTGCCGCCATGCCAAGAGGATTGGGAAAGACCAGTCCTGCCACTGTCTGTTGCAGGCGCGGATCGTGCGGCACGTGGCAGGTGGGCATAAAGCCGCTGCGCAGCGCCGCAATCGACATTCCATGCGCCACTTCGGGATCGAGCAGGAAGAGGCCCTTGCGGCCAAGGGAGGAAAACAATCCGCTCATAGTCAAATCTCCGGAAACTGATGGGCGCCGTCGTCACCAAGCGTCAGCGGCGTTTCCCACAAAACAGCGTCTAGCGGAAGCTCGCCATAGAGATGCGGAAAGAGAGCGCCGCCGCGAGAGGGTTCGAAAACCAGCTTGTCGCCAAGTGCCCCGCCATCGACTGCGATCAGGAGCAGATCCTGCTGGTCGGCGAAGTGACGCGCTGCCGTTTCCTTCACCTGGCCGGCCGTGGAGAAATGGATGTAGCCATCTGTCAGATCAATCGCCGCTCCCTGGAAAACGCCCTCCTGCTTCGCTTTCAGCCACAAGGCCTCTGGTACGATTTTATAGATGACGGGGGGCGTGTTGGTCATCGGGCATCTCCTTCATGTCAGGGCGGTTTGCCGCAAATGGTGGTCATTGTCTATTGCTTCACATAGATTTTTACTCCTGAGCGGCGTGCAGAGAAGCTTGAGTGCAATCTAATGCTTGTGTTGCAGCCGATTTGGCGCAATCTTGACGATGCAGCCGGACATGACGCTGCGGGAGGAAGAGTCGCATGAAATGCTCTTGGGAGGGGGCGCGGCATGGCAGAACTCACGATTATCATAGCAGATGACCATCCGCTGTTTCGCGGCGCTCTGCGTCAGGCGGTGGATGGTCTTGAAGGCAACAATATTTTCATAGAGGCGGGCGATTTCGACGCCGCCAGACGCTGCGCGGAAGATCAGCCGGAAGCCGATCTCATGTTGCTCGATCTTGCCATGCCCGGGGTCAGCGGGTTTTCCGGACTGATGGCACTTCGGGCGGAATTTTCCAGTCTGCCCATCATCATCGTTTCGGCGACCGACGACCCGGCGACCATGCGCCGCGCCATCGAACTCGGAGCATCCGGCTTCATCTCCAAATCGTCCGGCATCGACGATATCCGCACGGCCATCCGCACTGTGCTTGCCGGCGATGTCTGGATCCCGGCGTCCTGTCAGTCGAGCCGCGATCAGGATGCCGATATGGCCGACCTGATCAACAGGCTGCGCACGCTGACACCACAGCAAAGTCGTGTGCTTGGCATGTTGGGAGAAGGTCTGCTCAACAAGCAGATCGCCTACGAGCTCAACGTCTCCGAAGCGACGATCAAGGCGCACGTATCGGCCATTCTGTTGAAGCTCAATGTGGACAGCAGAACGCAGGCGGTGATCCAACTTTCCAAGCTGAACCAGCCTGCGCTTGTTGCGTGACGGCTGGCCCGGACTTGCGGCCTGCGCGGCGTCAAAAAAGCCCGTAAGGGAAATAACGGCGATAGATTTCCTCCAGTCGCCCGTTGCGCGACAGTGTTGCGAGCGCCTGGTCGAAAGCAGGCACCAACCTGTTTTCGGGATCGACCGTCATGATCGAAAGCCCCTCACCGAGGAACTTATCGGACATATAGGGGCCGTCGAACATGGCGCAGCAATTGTCCGACGCGGTGCCAGCCACCCAGAATGGCAAACGCAGGCTATCGGCAAAAATGGCATCGACCTTGCCGGTCTTCAGTGCCTCATACATAGGCTCGTAGCCGCTAAAACCCGTCGGGACGACTTTGGGGAAGAAGGCTTTGAGCATCGCCTCATGGCGGGAATTGCTGACGACGCCGACTTTCTTGCCGGTCAGTGCGGCGGCTGCCGATTGCCCTTCCAACT
The DNA here is from genome assembly GCF_053521965.1 of Rhizobium sp. 22-785-1. NCBI lineage: Bacteria > Pseudomonadati > Pseudomonadota > Alphaproteobacteria > Hyphomicrobiales > Rhizobiaceae > Rhizobium > Rhizobium sp. 22-785-1. The sequence continues at coordinate 302,201 of NZ_JBNWDI010000002.1, forward strand.
TGGCGGATTTCGAGACCGCAAAACGCGCCGGCAAGAGCAGATAGGGTCGCGTGAAGCTGAAGCTTTTGCGTAAGTCCGACGTCGAAGCGACGCCCGACATGACGGCCTCCCCCTCGCCCAATTCCAGCGCCGCCTCCAGTTCATCGAAGGGAAGCGCCTGCACCTGGCATTTGCTTTCGATCTTCAACTGGGCGCAAATCTCACGCGCAAGATCGACATGGAAGCCTACCAGCCGCCCATCCTGATCGGTGAAATTGAAGGGCGGGAAATCAACCGACATCAGGAACCGCACGCGGGGAACCGATGACAGATCGGCGCCGGGTAAGCGCTCCTGCTTGTCGAACAAAACTGGCAGGTTTCCGCTTTCGGCTCGCGCAATGCTGCTCGCAGCTAAAGCCGCAATGCATACAAGCGATATGCGGAGACCGAGATTTTTCAATCGTGCCATCAAGGAGCGCATTCGGATGATCCGGCCCGGTATGAAATGAAAAACGCCATCGCTTAAGGGGCGGACACGATGGTGCAGGTCAGTGATTACGCCTGTGATTATACATAAGATTCGCGCAAAGCCATGCGGTGCCGGGAAGAAATTGCGAACTGCCGATAGGTAATCTCCCGCCGGCACTCGTGATCTTTCGCAGCGTCGGATGACCATCGAAGCGATAAGCCGCGTCATCTAAACTTCAAAAAAGCGTCCGCGACCTGTCATGCAGCGTTGTTACGACGCCCCCGGTTTTGCTCGCCGGGCCGAAAAATTCCGCGACCAGGCCATCGTTTCTTTCCAACGAGGCTTCCCTCATGAAAACGTCGACCCTCTCCTCCTTCGTCGCATCGCTTGCTGTCGCAGCCGCGCTCGGCACCTCAGCTGCCCATGCTGAAAAGACAAAATTCGAATTCTGGTACGGCCTCTCCGGCGATCTCGGCGAGCGCGTGCAGGATGCCTGCAAGAAGTTCAACGCGTCGCAGCCGGATTATGAAATCGTCTGCACATCGCAAAACAGCTATGACGCGACGCTGCAGAACACGATTGCCGCCTATCGCGCAAAGAAGCACCCGGCCATCGCGCAAATTTACGATGCAGGCACGCTGGACATGATGTTGTCCAAGGCCTTCGTTCCAGCCAAGAAGCTGATGGCCGACAATGGCTACAAGATCGACTGGAGCAACTATTTCCCCGGTATTGCCAACTACTACGCGACGGCAGCCGGCGAGCTTAACTCCTTCCCGTTCAACTCCTCCACCGCCGTTTTCTACTACAATGTCAGCGCCTTCGAAAAGGCTGGCGTTACCGGCAAGCCGGAGACCTGGGAAGACGTGGCCGAGGCTGCGAAGAAGCTGAAGGCTGCCGGTTACGAGTGCCCGCTGGCGTTCAATTTCGACACCTGGCCGCTGATCGAGCAGTTCTCCGCCATCCACGACCAGCCGATCGCCACAGAGGGCAACGGCTACAAGGGCCTGAATGCGGAACTCGTCGTCAACAAGACCAAGGTCGTCGACGAACTCAAGTTCTTCAAGAAGATGCAGGACGAGAAGCTTTTCGTCGTCAAGACAAAGACGCTCGGCATGGACACCGTTCCCTCCTTCACCTCGCAGACCTGCCAGATGGCAATGAGCTCGATTGCCGACCACGGCACCGTCGGCAAGACACTGCCTGAAGGCGTGAAGTGGGATGTTGCCATGCTGCCGGTTTTTAAAGGCACAGAACGCAAGAAATCGCTCGTTGGCGGCGCTTCGCTCTGGGTCATGGCTGGCCGTCCGGACGCTGAATACAAGGGCGCTGCGGCATTCCTCAACTTCATCGCCCAGCCGGACATGGTCGAATGGTGGTCTACCGTCACGGGTTACATTCCCGTCACCAAGACCGGCTTCGAAAGCATGAAGAAGAACGGCTTCTACGACAAGGCACCCTACAAGGGCCGTGAAGTCGCCATCGAAAGCCTGACGCTGACCGAGCCGACCGATACGACTCGCGGTATCCGCCTCGGCAACTTCACGCAGATCCGCAAGGAACTCTCCACCGCACTCGAGGCAATCTACATGCAGAACGGCGACGTTCAGCAGGAACTCGACAAGGCGGTCGAGCGCTCGAATGTGGGCCTGCGCCGCTTTGAAAAGACCTTTGCCGGCGTTTCCATCAACTAAGCGCTGATACAAAGTGCCACCCGTGAGCGCGGGTGGCACACTACTTTTGACTGTCTATTGGAATATCCATGGAAAAGCGCTCCGTCTTCAAGAGCACCTGGCTACCTCTGCTTTTTGCCATACCGCAGCTCGCCCTTATTGCCCTTTTCTTCTACTGGCCTGCCGTGGCGGTGGTGAACTGGGCCTTCACACTGGAGCCGCCTTTCGGCGGAGTGGCCGAGTTTGTCGGCCTTGCCAATTTCCAGGAGACTTTCGCCGATCCGCTCTACTGGAACTCGGTGACCGTCAGCCTGATCTTCGCCATTGTTGGCCCGTTCTTCGCCATCCTGATCGGCCTCACACTTGCGCTTGCTGTCGACAGGCAATTGCCGGGCTCCGGCTTCTTCCGCGTTCTCTACATCCTGCCCTTTGCCATTGCCGGTCCTGCGGCGGGTATGGCTTTCCGCTTCATTCTCTCGCCGGAGCGGGGGCTGGCCGCATCGCTGAACGCGATCTATCCGGATATCTGGAACCCGGCCAAATTCGGCAGCCATGCGCTGGCGCTTGTCATCATCATCTTCATCTGGAAATGGGCGGGCTATACCTTCATCTTCCTGCTGGCCGGGCTGCAATCGGTGCCGAGAAGCCTGACCGAGGCAGCCGCCATGGATGGCTCCGGGCCGATCCGTCGGGCCATCGATATTCAGGTGCCGTTGCTTGCGCCCACCCTGTTCTTCCTGACCGTGACCATGATGACCGAGGGCTTCGTCGGCTCCGACACATTCGGCATCGTGCATCACACGACCGGCGGCGGGCCGAACCATGCGACGGAAGTCATGGTGTTTCGCATCGTTCAGGAAGCCTTCCAGGGGCTCAATTATTCCGGCGCCTCGGCACAGAGCATCATTCTGATTGGCCTGATCATGGTCTTCACCTTCATCCAGTTCCGCTTCATCGAGCGGCGCGTACATTACAAGTGAGGCGGCGATGATCCAGCGCACACCCTACGCAGACGCCTTTACCTACGGCCTGATGATCATCGGCTTCCTGCTCTTGATCGGCCCCTTCATCGTCATCATCGCCGGGGCCAGCCAGTCGCTGCAGCAGATCAACAGCGTGCCCTTTAGCTTCATCCCAAGCGGCAGGCTGTTTGAAAACATGCAGACTGCATGGTACCGCGCCAATCTCGGCAACGCCATGCTGAACAGCTTCATCATGGCCTCGCTAGTCACCGTCGGCAAAGTGGCGCTATCGGCCTGCACGGCCTTCGCCATCGTCTTCTTCCGCTCGCCGTTGCGCCACCTGTTTTTCTGGACGGTGTTCATCACGCTGATGCTGCCGCTGGAAGTGCGCGTGGTACCGACCTATGCGGTGGCGGCAGACATGTTTCACCCCCTCCGGCTGTTGATCAATGCGATCTCCGGTATCGATGTCAACATCGAGTGGAACCTGTTGAATTCCTATGCGGGCCTGACCCTGCCGCTGATCGCCACAGCCACCGGCACCTTTCTCTATCGCCAGTTCTTCATGACCCTGCCGGACGAGTTGGCCGAGGCGGCGCGCATGGATGGCTCCGGCCCGATGCGTTTCTTCGTCGACATGATCCTGCCGCTGTCACGCACCAACATGCTGGCGCTGACGACGATCATGTTCGTCTATGGCTGGAACCAGTATCTCTGGCCGCTCCTGATGGTGACCGACCCGTCCTATAAGACGGTAATGATGTCGCTCTCCAGCCTCCTTCCTTCCGAAAACGGCACGCCTGACTGGAACGTCACGCTTGCCGGTTCCCTCATCATCATGTTGCCGCCTCTTCTCGTCGTCGGGCTTTTGCAGCGCTGGTTCGTGCGCGGCCTCGTCTCCACCGAGAAATGACAGCTTACAGAACAGGAGTTCCAGACCATGGCGCAAATCGACATTCTTCAGGTGCATAAATCCTACGGCAAGACCAAGACGCTGCACGGTGTCGACCTGATCTTTCCGTCGGGAGAATTCGTCGTCATCCTCGGCCCGTCCGGCTGCGGCAAATCCACGTTATTGCGCATGATTGCCGGGCTGGAAGATATCACCGCCGGCGAAATTGCCATTGCCGGCAAGGTGGTGAACCGGCTGGAGCCGCGTGAACGCGGTTGCGCCATGGTGTTCCAGAACTATGCGCTCTATCCGCATATGACGGTTGCCGACAATATCGGCTATGCGCTGAAGGTGGCGGGCGTTGCCAAGACCGAGCGTCGCCGCAGGATCGAGGAAACGGCGAAGATCGTCGGCCTTTCCGATTACCTGGAGCGCAAGCCTGCGGCGCTGTCCGGTGGCCAGCGTCAGCGCGTTGCCATGGCGCGCGCCATCATTCGTGAGCCGGATGTGTTCCTGTTCGACGAGCCCTTGTCCAACCTCGACGCCAAATTGCGCGTCACCATGCGCGCAGAAATCCGCAGGCTGCATCAACGGCTGTCCGCAACATCGGTCTTCGTCACCCATGATCAGGTCGAGGCCATGACGCTGGCGGATCGACTGGTGATCATGAACAAGGGCAATGTCGAACAGGTTGGGCAGCCGCTCGACATCTACAACCGGCCAGCCAGCACCTTCGTCGCCTCCTTCATCGGTTCGCCCGCCATGAACCTTTTCAATGCCAAGGTGGATCGCGCAGGCGGCTTGGTGAGCTTCGGCAACTGGGCGACCCCGCTGCCGATGAGGATCGCGGGCGCCGTGTCTGGCGATGACATCATCGTCGGTATCCGGCCGGAACAATGCGTTGTCTCGCGCAGTGGTGAAGGCATTTCGGCGGTGGTCGATTTCGTCGAGGAACTCGGCTCCGGCCGCATTGTCTATGCCGATATCCGCGGCCAGATCTTCGCCGCCGCCATCGGTGAAGACCTCACCGTCCGTCCCGGCGAGCGGGTTATGCTGCAGTTTCCCGAAGCGCAGCTCCACTTTTTCGATCCCAACACCGAACGCCGGATCGATCCGGATTTCGCACCCGCCAACGCGACCGACTTCACCAACAAGGATGTTTTCGCCCATAGTGCCTGAACGTCTTGCGCTTTCCCTGTCTGTATCAAGGACCCTGACATGACTTCCATCATTTCTGCTGTCGGCTTTTGCAACGCCACCGGGCGCGGCGATATTTCCACCCTGGATTCGTCCCTGAAAATCATTGCCGATACCGGCGCCAGCGCCTGCGAAATCGGCATCTATGGCGAGGAGATCATCTCCGGCGGTCGCATCATCGAAGACCGTGCGCAGCGCGTGCGCGATATCGTCAAGCAGTATGACTTCAAGAAACTGTCTCTGCACGGCCAGATCGTCTCGAACTTCATGGACCGCGAGCATCTGCATTTGCAGAAAAAGGTCGTGCGCGCCATGCTGGAACTCTGCGACCGGCTGAGTGCCGGCGTCCTTGTGCACCACAGCGGCAATGCGATCCTTTCCGATGGCATGAGTGGCAGCGATCTCGACCAGATGGAGCGTGAGGCTCTTTTCGAAATGGCCGAGATTGCCAAGACCTATGGCGTGCGCATCGTTTTGGAAAACATCTTCACCACAGAAGACGGCCAGTACCGCCAGACGCCATCGCAAGTGGCTGAAACGGTGAAGGCCGTCGGCCATGACAATCTCGCCGCCCTGATCGATTTCAGCCACGCCTATATCGAATCCACCTTCAAGGGTCTCGATTTCCGCGAGGAGCTGCGCGCCATGGCGCCCGTCACCGGCCATCTGCATGTGCATGACAGCTTCGGCCTACCCTACACGATGAAGAAGTTCTACCACCCGGCAGAAGCCACAGCGCTCGGCATCGGCGACCTTCACCTGCCGATCGGCTGGGGCGATATCGACTGGGAGGACATTTTCTCCGAGCTCACCTTCCTGCCCGACACCACCCTCATCATGGAAATCAGCGCAGAACGCTTTGCCGACCAGCAGCCCGCTTGCCTGGAGCGGGCCTTGAAGCTGGCCGATGCGGTGAACAAGCGGTAACGGCCAATCAACAGAGCGAGGGGCCGCCTGCGCTGGCCCCCTGCTCCAACGATCTCTGCTGAGGCACGATGTCGTGACAGGATTGAAGTGCCGGTCCTCCCTTCATACCTAGACCGCCTGGACGGTGCTATAACCGGCACGGTCCTTGAACGCTGCCGCGTCGCCTGCGGTCGTCTGGTCACTATGAAGGACATCTCCGTTATGAAGATTTTGGTCGTCATCGCCCATCCGCGTCAGAACTCACTGACACATCAAGCGGCGCGCGCTTTTGCCGAGGCAACGCAGGCGAACGGCCACGAGGTCGAGTTCGCCGATCTGGTGGCGGAGAACTTCGACCCGGTGCTCAAAGCCGAGGACGAGCCGGATTGGAGCGGGCGAGATATAGACTTCGCTGAAGATGTTCGGAGAGAGATGGAGCGCGTGGAACGCAACGATAGCACTGTGCTCTTCTTTCCGGTGTGGTGGTGGTCCATGCCGGCGATCCTAAAAGGATGGATCGACCGCGTGTGGGCTCAGAACTGGGCCTTTGGCGATAAGACCTATCCGCATAGGAAGGTGCTGATGGTCGGCATCGCCGGTGCAACGGAGAACGACTACCGCAAGCGCGGCTATGACGTTTCCTTTCAGACACAGTTGAAAGTCGGAATCCTCGATTACTGCAGTGTGAAAGAAGGCAAGGTCGAGATTCTATATGGTTCGCTCGAAGACGACGCGCTCGCGGCCGAGCTTATTACGAAGTCGAAAGAGCTAGGCGGTGCGTTCTAGCTCCCTACAAACGCCAGGCTTTCATCTACGGGCAGGATGTTCGCGATAAAAAGCTGGTGAAGCATTTGTAGTAGCTGAACGCGGCACCATCCTGCGCTGTGCTTGAATCAGACAGTGCGCTTCCCACTGATATAGCCGGAATCGAGGCTGTCTTTGCGGCGCTTAAGTATGTAACGCAATCCACGCCGAGCACAACCAAAAGATGAACATCGGTAAAGTTAAAAACTTTTCGTTGACTCCCGGAGTGAACCCGTCTATAGATACGTCATCGATCTTTTGCTTGCCGAGCTTTGTCTACCGCGCGATTGGCACCGCGCTCTAAGCGAACTTCTCTTTCAAAAATAGTCGGTTTTTACCCGCGTTGCATTCGTTGCGCGGTCGTTCACTCTATGCTTTGAAAGGGTTCATTATGACCACTGGCACAGTTAAATGGTTTAATTCCACTAAGGGCTTCGGCTTCATTCAGCCTGACAATGGCGGCGCAGACGCGTTCGTTCACATCTCGGCTGTCGAACGTGCAGGAATGCGCGAACTCGTCGAAGGCCAGAAGATTGGCTTCGAACTCGAGCGCGACAACAAGTCGGGCAAGATGTCTGCGACCAATCTGCAGTCCGCATAAGTGAGATCGGCTCCTCTTTGACCACGGATGTACTGGCACTGCCGGGAGCAATTTCATTCGAGGCCAGGCGTTTCGCCTGGCCTTTTTTTATTTCGGCGTTTGGCCGGAAAGGTAAATACCCATGACAGAAACACACAGCAAATCTCGCCAGCAGGCAGAGCTTGCCTTCGGCAAGCTTCAAACCCCATTCTTTGCAAAAAATCACGCCGCGGATGAACTGCAAGCTGCCGTCGATGCGCGTGACGCAAAAACAGCCAGGCTGAAGGCAGCTCGCCTTGCAAAAGAACTGGCAGATCGCAAGTCAGTGGCGGATGCTCCGGCAACCAAACGCAGCAAGAAGACGCCGTCGGCCTGCTCCACATCTTAAATCGTGGTGTGATCCTCAGGTCTCGCTCACTGAGCGTTGAGGCCTTGTTTTATTGCATACAGTTTTCGCAGCATCTCCTTATGGTTTTGCGCAACCCTTCGGTGAGAGCCAAGAAACCCAGCAAAACAGGTGGGACGCATGTCAACAACAGCCAACGAACTCAATGCGACCAACACAGCATGGCAAATCGCGATGCAGGAAATCCTCCGGGTGGTCATCCGCGACCTTTACCAGGCCAAGGGTGAAGCGTATTTCAAAGAGCACATCGAACGCATCGAAGCCGCAGCAGTCGACAGTATCCAGACAGATCTGAGATTTCGCGGAACGGACGAATGGACGGAAGTCCTCGTCAAGGAAAAAGCCAGCAACTTCGTCACATCCTTGCTGACATCGTTTACGTATGACCGCGCCTGAAGGTACGACTCTTCGGCGTTTTCAAGCGATGTGGTGTAGGGCGACAAACCCTTTGGAAGGTAGCTGGAGCGGGTGAAGGGAATCGAACCCTCGTATTCAGCTTGGGAAGCTGCTGCTCTACCATTGAGCTACACCCGCATATCTCAAAATTTCCGACAGAACGAAGCGGCTGTCAAGCCAAACGCACGTCTTTGCCCTCGACCGATCACTCGGCGCGGAAATGCTTGGAGAGCTTCAGGCCTTGGGCTTGGTAGTTGGAGCCAAGACCGGTGCCGTAGAGGCCATCGGGTTTGGTCAGCATATGCTCGTACACAAGACGTCCGACGATCTGGCCGTGTTCCAGGATGAACGGTACCTCGTGGCTTCTGACCTCAAGGACGGCGCGGCTGCCGGTGCCGCCGGCGTTGGCGTGGCCGAAACCGGGGTCGAAGAAGCCGGCATAATGCACGCGAAATTCGCCGACCAAGGGATCGAAGGGTGTCATTTCGGCAGCGTAGAGCGGAGGCACATGCACGGCTTCACGCGAGACGAGTATGTAGAATTCATCCGGATCGAGGATCAGTTCGGCGCGGCCACGTGAGTAGAGAGGCTCCCAGAAATCCAGCACGTCATGGGCTGCCTTCTTGTCCACATCGACGACTGCGGTGTGGTGCTTGCCGCGATATCCGATCAAATTGTTTTCGCCAAACCCTTGCAGATCGATGGACAGTGCGATGCCGCCGCCTGAGACGTTCGGCGTGTCGCTGGCGACCAGAATTTCGTTGTCGTGAAGGGTCTGCAACTCACTCTCGTTCAGCAGCGAGTGGCCGATCCGGAAGCGGATCTGCGACAGGCGCGAGCCTTGGCGCACGACGATGGGGAAGGTGCGCGGGCTGACTTCGAGATAAAGCGGACCTTGGTAGCCTGCCGGGATCTTGTCGAATTCCTGCGCCTGGTCAGTGATGACGCGGGTGAAGATATCAAGGCGGCCGGTGGAGCTTTTCGGGTTTGCCGAAGCGGACATATCGGCGGGCAGCGCCAGCGTTTCCATAAGCGGCACGATATAGACGCAGCCGGTTTCCAGCACTGCACCTTCGCTCAGATCAATCTCATGCAGACGCAGTCGATCAAGCTTTTCGATGACCTTGGTGCCTGGGCCGGGCATGAAGCTTGCACGTACGCGGTACGCCTTGGCCCCGAGACGCAGGTCGAGGCTTGCCGGCTGGATCTGATCCGCATCCAGCGCCCGCTCGCTCTTCAGGTGGCCGGAAGAAAACAGCGCCCGTATCGCGCCATCGGCCAGAATACCTGTGGTTCTCGTCATCGTCATTGCCCCTGTTCCGCGCCGACAAAATCAAAAGCAAGCCATTGACGCAAGTTGTTAACGGCAGTAAGGCAATCTTATCCCGTGGTGATTTGGCCGGTCGGCTTGCAGCCACGTTAAACAAGTGGCTAAAAAGACCGGGTGCTTGCAACCGGTCTGCTTTTGCGACCGGTTTTTTTGTTTGAAGGTGATCAAATGAGCAAGAAATGGCGCCCGGCAACGCAACTCGTACATGGCGGTACGCTGCGCTCCCCCTACGGTGAAACGTCCGAAGCCCTCTACCTGACCCAGGGCTTTGTCTACGAAAACTCGGAAGCCGCCGAAGCGCGCTTCAAGGGCGAGACAGATGGATTCATCTACGCGCGCTATGCAAGCCCGACCAACGACATGTTCGAAAAGCGCATGTGCCTGCTGGAAGGTGCCGAAGATGCCCGCGCCACGGCATCCGGCATGGCCGCTGTCAGCGCTGCCATTCTCTGCCAGCTGAAGGCCGGCGATCACATCGTTGCGGCCCGCGCGCTTTTCGGTTCCTGCCGCTGGGTGGTAGAAACGCTTGCGCCGAAATACGGCATCGAATGCACGCTGGTCGATGGCCGCGATCTTGCCAACTGGGAAAAGGCGATCAAGCCCAACACCAAGCTGTTCTTCCTCGAAAGCCCAACCAACCCGACGCTGGAAGTGGTGGATATTGCTGGCGTTGCCAAGCTTGCCAACCAGATCGGCGCAAAGGTCGTTGTCGACAACGTGTTTGCGACGCCGCTCTTCCAGAAGCCTCTGGAGCTAGGCGCGCATATCGTCGTTTATTCCGCCACCAAGCATATCGATGGTCAGGGACGCTGCCTCGGCGGCGTGGTGCTGTCGGACAAGAAGTGGATCGAGGAAGAGCTTCAGGATTACTTCCGCCACACTGGCCCAGCACTTTCTCCCTTCAACGCCTGGACGCTGCTGAAGGGTATCGAAACGATGCCACTGCGCGTCAAGCAGCAGACAGAAAATGCCGGCAAGATTGCCGACTTCCTGGCCGACCAGACCAAGGTTGCCAAGGTCATCTATCCGGGCCGGGCCGACCATCCGCAGGCTGATATCATCGCACGGCAGATGTCGGGCGGCTCGACGCTCGTCTGCTTTGAGTTGAAGGGTGGCAAGGAAGCGGCTTTCAAGCTGCAGAATGCTCTGGAAGTCGTCAAGATTTCCAACAATCTCGGCGATGCCAAGAGCCTGATCACCCATCCGGCGACCACGACGCACAAGAACCTGACGGATGAGGCGCGTGCGGAACTCGGCATTTCCGGTGGCACGCTGCGTCTGTCTTGTGGAATCGAGGACACCGACGATCTGCTGGAAGACTTTGCAGCGGCGTTGGCCAAGGTTTCTGCGTGATATAGAGTGCCCGGTGATCGATCACCGGGCTTTATTCTTCATTTTTCCAAGCTTCTGCTCGTCACGCGAGGGCGGCACTAAGGCTTGTATTATTTTAGAGAAACCATGGTTTCTCTACTCTCTTTTTATGATTTTGTGCGTATTGAATGGAGAAACACTCCTGATACGCAACGCTTTTGCCTCGTAACGCATTGAAACTACGTAGTCCCAGTCAACGGACATTCCCGTCCTTCATTCGGTGTAGTAGACTAAAATGCTAGAGCCAGAGACAGCCAAGGTCGCGAACATGTATCGTGCATCGACAAGAGAGATAGAGGTCACCGTCGATCCATATTATCTCGAAGAACAATCGGACCCGGACGATAGCCGCTACGTCTGGGGATACACGGTCGTGATCACGAACAATTCCGACCAGGCTGTGACGCTGGTCAATCGTTATTGGCACATCACCGATCAGACTGGAGTGGTGGACGAAGTTACCGGACCCGGTGTTGTCGGTGAACAGCCATACCTGAGGCCAGGCGATAGCTACGAGTACTCTTCCGGCTGCCCGCTGGACACACCGTCGGGCATGATGTTCGGCCATTATGAAATGGAGACAGACACAGGTGAGGTTTTCACCGTGGATATCCCGGCCTTCTCCCTGGATAGCCCAGGGCTCGCACGGGTATTGAACTGAGCGGGGCTTTCACCCCGCTCTTGAATTTCAAGCCTGCAGCTCTTCGACAGGATAACGATAGGTCGTTGAGCAGAACTCGCAGCTCACCGAAACGACGCCATCTTCCTGGCTGTCTTCGATTTCTTCTGCCGAAAATCCAGACAGCACGCTCTTGATCTTCTCGCGTGAGCAACTGCATTTGTCGATGATCGACTGCGGCTCGTAGATGCGCACGCCCTGCTCGTGGAAGAGCCGGAACAGCAGCCGCTCCACCTGCACCTGTGGATCGGTCAACTCGTCGGTGTCTACCGTGTCGATGAGCGCTACCGCTTCGGTCCATGCGTCGTCGTCGGCTTCCGCGAACGTGCTCTCATCACCGTCGCCACCATGAAGATCGCGGGTGCGCAAACGCTCCGGCGCCTGTGGCAGGAACTGCGCGATGATGCCACCGGCACGCCAGCCACGACGTGGCTTACCCTCGCTGTCGCGGTCGAAAAACTCGGCAACGCCCAAGCGCACCCGCGTCGGCAACTGTTCAGACTGACGGAAGTAAACGCTTGCGATTTCCTCCAGCGATGAACCGTCCAGAGGCACGATGCCCTGATAGGGCTGCATGCCCACGCCCTGATCGATGGTGAAGGCGAGAATGCCGGTGCCAAGAAGCTGCTCGGGCGATGTTTGTCCAGCCGCCGTCGCTTCTGCCAAACGATCTTCATCGAAGCGGGCATAGGCGCGCATGTTTTCCGGCGCGGTAAAATCTGCGACCAGAAGATCGACGGGACCATCGCCCTTGGTCTGCACCGTGAGCTTGCCGGAGAATTTCAGCGACGTGCCGATCAGCGCCGTCAGCACCAAGGCTTCCGCCAGAAGCCGGGCGACAACGGGCGGATAATCATGGCGCTGCAAGATCGCGTTCAAGAGCGGACCGACCTGCACTGCGCGTCCGCGAACGTCTAGCCCTTCCACCTGGAAGGGGACGACCTTATCGTCGCCAGCAAAGTTCATATCATCCAGTTCTACGGTCACGGCCGCCATGGTCCTGCTCCTTCTTACCTGCCGTCCGAAATGCGGATGCGATCGCCACGTTTTCGGTCGCGATCAGCAGGTCTTTTGTGCGGTTCTCGCAAAGATAAAGCGGGGAATGGCAAAACGAAACCATCCCCTGCCCAAATGTCGCGATAAACGATTGATGAAACGCCGCCGTGAACCGGCAGCACTGGTTGGCGTAGAGATGGGGCGTCGCGCTGGAAATTCAAGTTTCCGGCGGCGCCCCTCGCTTTTACCCTAACTCCAGATCAGATGACGCCCATGCACCAGGCAATCACGGCCTTCTGCGCGTGTAGACGGTTTTCCGCCTCATCGAAGACCACCGATTGCGGGCCGTCGATCACCGCATCGGTCACTTCCTCGCCGCGGTGTGCGGGCAGGCAATGCATGAAGAGCGCCTCGCTATTGGCCTTCTTCATCAGGGCTTCATTGACCTGATACGGCTGGAAGATGTTATGGCCGCGCGCCTTGTGCTCCTGGTTCATGGAGACCCAGGTATCGGTGACGATGCAGTCGGAACCGGCGACGGCGCGCTCGGCATCGTGGCACAACATAATCTCGCCGCCATTGTTGCGCGCCCAGTTTAGATACTTGTCCAAGGGTTCAGAGCCCATGGGCACAGCCATGTTCATCTTATAGCCGAAGCGGGCAGAGCCCTCGACCAGCGAATGCAGTACATTGTTGCCGTCGCCCGTCCAGGCAAGGGTCTTGCCCATCACAGGGCCGCGATGCTCTTCGAAGGTCATGATGTCGGCCATGATCTGGCAGGGATGCGTCTCGTCGGTCAGGCCGTTGATGACAGGAACCGTGGCATGTTCGGCAAGCTCCAGCAGACGGTTATGATCGGTCGTGCGGATCATGATAGCGTCCACATAGCGCGACAGAACCTTTGCCGTGTCGCCGATGGTTTCGGCGCGGCCAAGCTGCATTTCAGTGCCGGAGAGAAATAGCGTTTCGCCACCCAGCTGGCGCATGCCGACATCGAAGGACACGCGGGTCCGCGTCGACGGCTTTTCGAAAATCATCGCCAGCATCTTACCGGCGAGCGGCTTGTCCGCCGTTCCGTTCTTGGTCGCGATCTTGCGGCTCTTTGCGTCTTCGAGAATGAGCCGCAGGTCTTGCGAGCCGACGGCCGAAAGGTCGAGAAAATGCTTTGCCATTTAATTTAGTCCCATCAATGCGGGCCACCCTTTACGCCGGCCCTCGATGCGCCTTGTGTCAGGCGCTCTTTGCCAGTTTGGTGGTAAGTGCTTCAGCGGCCTTCTCGATGCGCGCAAGCCCGTCACGCGCTTCTTCAGCGGTGACGACCAGCGGCGGCAACAGGCGGATGACGTTATCGCCCGCCGGCACACCAAGAAGATGTTCTGCGCGCATTGCCTGAAGCAGATCGCCGGAAGGAATCCGCGCCTTGATACCAAGCAGAAGACCTTCGCCACGGATTTCCTCGATGACATCCGGATAGCGATCCTTCAACGAAGCCAATCCTTGGCGGAAGACGAGCGCCACGTCGCGCACGTGCTGGATAAAGCCTTCAGCCAGAACGATATCAAGCACGGCATTGCCAGCGGCCATGGCCAGCGGGTTGCCGCCATAGGTCGTCCCGTGCGAGCCGGCGGTCATGCCGGATGCGGCGTCTGCCGTTGCCAGGCAAGCGCCGAAAGGGAAGCCGCCGCCGATGCCCTTGGCAACCGCCATGATGTCGGGCGTGACGCCGGACCATTCATGCGCAAAAAACTTGCCGGTACGGCCAACGCCAGTCTGCACTTCGTCGAAGATCAACAAGAGGCCGTGCTCTTCGCAAAGCGCCCGCAGCGTACGCAGGAACTCAGGCGCGACGACGCGGATACCGCCCTCACCCTGGATCGGCTCGATCAAAAGGGCTGCCGTTTCAGGCACGATAGCAGCTTTGAGCGCGTCGAGATCACCGAACGGCACCTGATCGAAACCCTCGACCTTGGGGCCGAAACCCTCCAGATATTTGGCCTGGCCGCCAGCCGCGATGGTGGCAAGCGTGCGGCCATGAAACGCGCCTTCAAAGGTGATGATGCGGAATTTTTCCGGGTGGCCGTGGGTGTATTGATAACGGCGTGCGGTCTTGATGGCGCATTCCAGCGCTTCGGCGCCTGAGTTGGTGAAGAACACCTTGTCGGCAAAAGTCGCATCGGTCAGCCGCTTGGCCAGCACTTCCTGACCTGCAACCTCATAAAGGTTGGACAGGTGCCAGACCTTCTCTACCTGCGCCTTCAGAGATTCAACCATATGGGGATGGCTGTGGCCGACGGAGGTCACGGCGACGCCCGCACCGAAATCGAGATATCGCTCGCCGGTTTCCGTGATCAGCCAAACGCCCTCGCCTCGTTCGAAGCGTAAGGGGGCTCTGGAAAACGTATCGAACAACGGCCCGGATTTGGGGGCAGTTTCGGCCATGGCGACATCACTCCTTACGTCAAGTCGGGACAGACGACTGTCAATAGGGCTAGCGGGTTATCCCTGCCCTGAAAATCAAAAATGCCGCCTCGCGGCGGCTTGCATGCTGTCTTCATTGCGAGGTCACTATTGTCACTTCCCCACCTAATGTCAACAAATCTCGGCACTTTCGGGCATTTACAAGCCTTGGTAGGCAAGCTTCCAGCAACCACCAACTGTTGCCTTTCTGACTCACACGGGAAGCAAGTTGGGGAAAACCGGAAAATCGATTCCAGATGATTCCTGCGACTCTTGTCACGGAGTCAACCGACGATTAGGTTAACCGTCAATTACTAGACTGCAATGCGGCGGAACTAGTCACCTACAATCTGGCAAATGGCCTGCGCGTGGTTCACTCCACGGCATCGTAGGTGGATTCTGCCCGAAACAACGCGACGAGCGGAGAAGCGGCATGAACTGGACGGACGAACGAGTAGAAAAACTCAAGAGATTATGGTCCGAAGGGCTTAGCGCAAGCCAGATCGCAGCACAACTGGGCGGTGTGAGCCGCAATGCCGTCATCGGCAAGGTTCACCGCCTGAACCTGCCAGGTCGCGCCAAGGCTGGCGGCACGGTCGCCACGTCGCGCCCTGCGCCTAAGCGTCCTGCAGCAGCGCCGCGCCCAGCAAGCTACACGGCTGCTCCGGCCCGTGTCGCAACGAGCCGTCCTGCACCTGCACGCACCACTGGCGCTCTCGCGTTCAAGGAAGACATGGAGATCGACGCGGTCGAGCCCATGGAATATGTCCGCTCTTCCAACAATGTCGTCATCCCGATCTCGCGTCGCCTGACACTGACGGAGCTGACCGAACGTACCTGCAAGTGGCCCGTCGGTGACCCGCTCAAGGACGACTTCCACTTCTGTGGCTGCGAAGCAGCTGAAGCGTCGCCTTATTGCAAGTTCCACGCGAAAATGGCTTACCAGCCGGTGAGCGAACGCCGTAAGGCGTAAGGCTCAGTTTCAAGACCATTTCGAAAAGCGGGCTTCGGCCCGCTTTTTTTGTGCGTTCCTTCAAGCGTTTCCTCGATCCAATTGGTCCAGACTTGCCTGCAGCAGCGATCATGCGCAGACTACCACCATGAACGCGATCGACACGCTCTACGACTATATCTCGGTCCTATGGACGAAGGTGGTCAAAACGCCCTTCCCTCCGATCCCGCGCCGCGCACGCGGCGACGGGACGGTATATGTCGAATGGCGACGGGGTCGCTACTGGCTGATCTGCGAAGAGCGTGGCGAGGAGTATTGGCGGCGCGAGGCGAACGACATGGACGATGCCGCGTTCCAACTGATGTCGATCGTCTCGAGCGCGTTGGTGCGCGATCGAGAGCTTGAGTTTCGGCAAAAGCAAGCCGGTCGCTCTGGCGATCCTGAGCGCTACTCGCGCTGGAACTGGATGTATCAGGAAATCGAGCTGATGAACGACATCAAGGAGAGTTATGGCGCTCGAACCAGAGCCCACTATGAGGAGGTGCTGGAACGCAGCCCGCTATCGCAGGACGAAATAGACGCCGCGCGCTATCCCCTTCCTACCTCAAGATCTGACGCCTCGTAGCCATATGCTGGAGGCTGCTGCGTCAGAAAATCGGAGCGCTAGCCATGATAGAAAGCGCTCCCTAAGGCAATCAGGCTTCCATGGAATATCCGGCACCGCGAACGGTACGGATCACATCCTGCATGCTTGAGAAGTTCAGTGCCTTGCGCAGGCGACCGACATGGACGTCTACCGTGCGTTCATCCACGTAGATGTCATGTCCCCAGACGCCATCGAGAAGCTGAGATCTGGAGAAGACGCGTCCCGGCGACGTCATCAGGAACTCCAACAGACGGAACTCGGTCGGCCCAAGGCGGACTTCGCGGCTCTTGCGGTGAACGCGGTGCGTCTCGCGATCGAGTTCAATATCGCCGCATTTCAGCACGGAGGATAGAACCTCGGGCTTGGCGCGGCGCAACATCGCCTTGACGCGTGCCATCAGCTCTGGCGTGGAAAAGGGCTTGACGACGTAATCGTCAGCGCCCGTTGCCAGACCGCGCACCCGTTCGCTTTCCTCGCCGCGTGCCGTCAGCATGATGATCGGCAGACGCTCGGTTTCGGGCCGCATACGCAGGCGACGGCAAAGCTCGATGCCGGAGACGCCCGGCAACATCCAGTCAAGGATGAGAAGATCCGGCGTGCGCTCCTGGAGGCGGATTTCCGCCTCGTCGCCACGCGGAATAGTGTCGACGTCATAGCCTTCGGATTCGAGATTGTAACGCAGGAGGACGCTCAGCGCCTCCTCATCTTCGACAACGGCGATTTTCGGCACCATGGCTCCAGATCCTATCTGCCGCTTACTCGGTCACAGCGCCGAGCGTGTTGGAACTATCGTCCTTCGGACGCTCACCTGCAGGCTGGCTGCCGGTGGTCATGTAGTAGATGGTCTCGGCAATGTTGGTCGCGTGGTCGCCTACACGCTCGATGTTCTTGGCGCAGAACAGAAGATGCGTGCAGGTGGTGATGTTGCGCGGATCTTCCATCATGTAGGTCAGAAGCTCGCGGAAGAGCGAGGTGTACATGGCGTCGATCTCTTCATCGCGCTCGCGGATGGCCTGGGCCTTTTCCGCCGAACGCGTGGAGTAGACGTCCAGCACTTCCTTCAGCTGAACCAGCGCCAGTTCCGAAAGGTGCTCCAGGCCACGCGCCAGTTTACGCGGAACGCCGGTGCCTGCCACTGCAATGACGCGCTTGGCGGTGTTCTTGCCCAGATCGCCGACGCGCTCGAGGTCTGCGGCGATGCGCAGCGAACCGATGATTTCGCGCAGGTCTGCGGCCATCGGCTGACGCTTCGCGATCGTCACGATCGCCTTGTCGCCGATTTCACGCTCGGCGTGATCGAGGATCGTATCGTCGGAGATGACCTTCTGCGCCAAGGCCGCATCGGAATTGACGAGCGCGCGCACGGCGTCGGCGCACATCTGCTCGGCCAGTCCGCCCATTTCGGCGATCCGGCGGCTGAGGAACTTCAGCTCCTCGTCATAGGCTGACATGATGTGGGAATGTGTCGGCATAGTCGTAATCTCCAGTTTCGAAACGCCCTGTCGCAAGCCTTTTGTTGGCTCAAGCGACAGGCGCGGTGGGATGCGCGGGCAACAGCAGGATCAGCCGAAACGACCCATGATATAGTCCTGGGTACGCTGGTCATCCGGGTTGGTGAACATCTTGTCCGTATCGTTCTCCTCGACCAGATGACCGAGGTGGAACATGGCGGTGCGCTGGGACACGCGAGCGGCCTGCTGCATCGAGTGGGTCACGATGACGATGGTGTAGTTGGCGCGAAGCTCGTGGATCAGTTCCTCGACCTTGGCAGTCGCGATCGGGTCGAGCGCCGAGCAGGGCTCATCCATCAGGATGACTTCCGGCGAAACGGCAACAGCACGCGCGATGCACAGGCGCTGCTGCTGACCACCGGAAAGACCGGTACCGGACTCATGCAAGCGGTCCTTGGCTTCGTTCCAGAGACCTGCCTTCTGCAAGCTAGACTCGACGATCTGATCCATATCCGCCTTGTTGCGGGCAAGACCATGGATGCGCGGGCCGTAGGCGATGTTTTCGTAGATCGACTTCGGGAACGGGTTCGGCTTCTGGAACACCATGCCCACACGCGCGCGAAGCTCGACGACGTCGATTGCAGGATCGTAGATGTCTTCACCGTCGAGCGTGATCTGGCCGGTCACGCGGCAACCGTCGATGGTGTCGTTCATGCGGTTCAATGTGCGCAGGAAGGTGGACTTGCCACAACCGGATGGGCCGATGAGTGCCGTTACGGTGTTTTCGCGAACATTGAGGTTCACATCGTAAAGGGCGCGCTTCTCGCCGTAGTAGACGGAGACGTCCTTGCCGATCATCTTATAGGAAACTTCATTCATTTTCTTGTCCAGCGCCTTTTCAACTGCTGCTTCCGACAACATGTTCATTGTTCCGTTCTCCCTTGGTTCTTCGCATTTTCAGACGGAAACCCGGTATCCACTTTTCTCAAAATGCTTTTACCAGCGACGCTCGAAGCGGCGACGCAGGAGGATTGCGCCCACATTCATCACAAGGAGGAACATAAGCAGGATGATGATAGCGCCAGACGTTCTCTCGACAAAGGCGCGTTCGGCTTCGTTTGCCCACATGTAGATCTGAACCGGCAGCGCTGTTGCAGGATCGAGCGGCGTCGTCGGGTAGTTGGCGACGAAGGCCACCATGCCGATGAGAAGCAGTGGAGCTGTTTCGCCAAGGGCGTGTGCGAGACCGATGATGGTACCGGTCAGGATGCCGGGCATGGCGAGAGGCAGCACGTGGTGGAAGATGGTCTGCATCTTCGATGCGCCAAGACCGAGTGCGGCTGCGCGGATAGACGGCGGCACGGCCTTCAAGGCTGCACGCGTCGCGATAATGATCGTGGGCAGCGTCATCAATGTGAGCACCAGACCGCCGACGAGCGAAGCCGAGCGCGGGAAGCCCATGAAGTTGATGAACACCGAAAGACCGAGCAGACCGTAAACGATAGAGGGTACCGCCGCCAGATTGTTGATGTTGACCTCGATAAGGTCCGTCAGGCGGTTCTTCGGCGCAAACTCTTCCAGGTAGATGGAGGCTGCAACGCCAATCGGCAGCGACAGCACCAGAACGATCAGCATCATGTAGAAGGAGCCGATGAGTGCAACGCCGACACCGGATGCCTCAGGGCGGCTGGACGCGCCGTTGAAGAAGATACCGGTGTTGAACTTCTTTTCCAACGCGCCCTTTTCCACCAACTGGTTCATCCAGCCGACCTGCTGGTCGGAGATGCGGCGGTTCTGCTCCTCGCCAGTCATATCGACCTGGCCCTTGAAAGCACTGTCGACATCACCCGATGCCAGAAGAGAAACGGTGCGCGTCGTACCGATCACGTTCGGGTCGGAGGTGACGATATCGCGAAGCTGGGTGCGGACGCTGTCAGAGATAAGCGCGTTGACGGCGCGCAACGCCGTACGGTCTTCCAGCGAAACGCCGAGTACCTTGGCAAGCGAGTTGCGGGCCACAACCGGATAATTCGCCGTCATCAGCTTGGTCGGGTTCTGAGCACGGACATTGTCCGGATCGATGATCTGTTGCGAGAACTCGACCGGGATCGTGATCATCGTCTGCTGAAAGGCGGTGTAGCCCTTGCCGATGACGGACCAGAGAAGCAGGAAGAGAAACAACAGGCCGAAGGAGATCGCAGCGACACCATAGGTGCGGAAGCGGCGCTCTGCGGCATAACGGCGCTTGATGCCGATATCGCGACGGACCTTCTTCGTTGCGGCGGGGACGGAAACGCCCTGAGTAACGACGTCGGTCATTCGTACTGCTCCCGGTATTTGCGCACGATGTAGAGCGCGTAGATATTGAGGCAAAGCGTGATCGCAAACAGCGTGATGCCAAGCGCGAAGGCAACGAGCGTCTGCGGCGAGGTGAACTCAAGGTCGCCCGTCAGCTGGCTGACGATCTTGACGGTTACGGTTGTCATCGGCTCGAAGGGGTTAAGTTGCAGGCGGGCGGCAACACCGGCGGCCAGAACCACGATCATGGTTTCACCGATGGCGCGCGAGGCGGTCATCAGGATCGCGCCGACGATGCCTGGAAGAGCGGCCGGCAGAATGACCTTCTTGACCGTCTCGGAGCGGGTGGCACCAAGGCCCAGCGATCCATCGCGAAGCGAGCGAGGCACGGCGGTGATGATGTCATCCGACAGCGAGGAAACGTAAGGGATCAGCATGATACCCATGACGAAGCCGGCAGTGATGACGCTCTGTGCCTGGATGAAGCTGGCATAGTTGCCGGTTGCCAGACCGTTGATTTGAGCAGAGATGTCACGCAGGAACGGACCGACAGTCGTCAGCGCAAAGAAGCCGTAGACAATCGTCGGGATGCCGGCGAGCACTTCCAGGAGCGGCTTGGCGATAGAGCGCAAACGCGGGCTTGCATACTCGGCCATGTAGATTGCCGAAAACAGACCGACCGGAACCGCGACCAGCATGGCCACGAAGCCGATATAGAGCGTACCGGCAAGCAGCGGAATAAGGCCGAACTGACCGGAGCTATCGGTAGAGCCAGCTGCGGCGAAGCGTGGGTCCCATACCGTGCCGAAGAAGAACTGGTGGGCAGGCACCATCTGAAAGAACTGGATCGCTTCCGTCAGCATCGACATGACGATGCCGATGGTCGTCAGGATCGCGATTGAAGAGGCCACCAGCAACGCGCCGAGAATGACCTGCTCGACCCGATTGCGGGCACGAAAGCGCGGTGCGATGGCGCGAAGGGCATGGAATGCGCCGCCGAGTGCAGCAAGGAGCACGACCAGCGCCATGGCGATACGGCTGGTGGATGTCAGCGTGTTCAGCTTTTCCGCAGCCTCGATCATGTAGGGCTGCGGATCGCCGGCGATGGCGACACCCTTGGACGCCAAGACCGTGCGCGCCGTGGCCGGATCTGCCTTTACTGCGTCGTCCTCAGATGACGAGAGTTGCTTCAAGCCACGCGCGATCGACGTCACCATGCCGTAGGTCAGGCTCTGCTGCGCTTCCGGTTGTGCCTTGATGTCTTCCGGGAAGCTAGCATGGACTGCCGAATTGATGACGAGGGGGCTTACGACCAGCCAAAGCGCCAGGATCAGCGCAGAAGGGATCAGAGCCCAGATCAAAACATAGGAGCCGTGATAACCCGAACGGGAATGCATGTTGGACGAACGTGCGCCCGCCAACACCGCGGCACGGCGCTTGCCCAGCACATAGCTGGAAATGCCGATCAGCGCCAATACGAGCAGAAGGATGGATGTGTTCATGGAGAGTTTCCTCGGCGCACCACGCGGCACGATGCGGCATCATTTCACCAAGAGCGCAGCACCGGCGGCTGATCACCGCACCATGCCGGATCTGTATTCAGTTCACGCATTCCGGGTTGATACATCATATTTATCGGCGGCTTGGTCTTACGATAAATAGGAACTGTCAACCCTTCTGGACTGAGCGACGGCCAGCAAACCGACCTTGCCAACAGAAAGAGTTGGAAAGCGCAACGCTCATGCGCTGCGCTTTCCAAGAACTATTACATGGTCTTGCCGGATTCGAACTGAGCGCGGATTTCCTTGCGCTCGGCTTCAGGGGCAGAAACCAGGCCGTAGTTGGCCAGCGGAGAGTCAGGGCCGATCATCTCGTCAGAGGTGAAGAACTCAACATATTCCTTCAGACCAGGGATGACGCCGAGGTGAGCCTTCTTGACGTAGAAGAACAGCGGACGCGAGACCGGGTACTTGCCGGAAGCAACGGATTCCGTGGAAGGAACAACGCCACCAACGGTCGCAACCTTCAGCTTGTCCTTGTTGTTGTCGTAGAAAGCGAGGCCGAAGACGCCGACGCCGGACTTGTTGGCATCGATACGAGCAAGCGTCTCGGTGTAGTCGCCATCGATGTCGACAGCCTTGCCGTCCTTACGGATGGCTACGCACTTGGCAGCAGCCTGCTTGGCGTCGGAGACCAGACCCTTGATCGCGTCCGTCGCGCCAGCTTCCTTGCATCCATCAGCCATGATCTTCTCTTCGAAGACTTCGCGCGTGCCGTGCTTGGAGCCAGGGATGTAGGCGGCGATCTCTACGTCAGGCAGTTCCTTGTTGATTTCGGACCACTTGGTGTAGGGGTTGGCAACGAGCTTGCCGTCCTTGACGACTTCAGCGGCCAGAGCAAGGTACAGGTCCTTCGGCTCGAACTTGACGTCCTTGTTGGACTTGTCCATGGCGAAGACGATACCATCGTAACCGATCTTCACTTCCTGAACGTCAGCGACGCCAGCGGACTTGCAGGCTGCAAGTTCGTCGGCTTTGATCTTGCGCGAAGCATTGGCAATGTCGATCGTGCCTTCGCCCACGCCGGAGCAGAAAGCCTTGAGACCACCGCCCGTGCCGCCGGACTCAACAACCGGTGCCTTGAAGTTCGGGAAAGCTTCGGCGAAGCTTTCAGCAACGATCTTTGCGTAAGGCAGAACCGTGGAGGAACCAGCAACCTGGATCTGGTCGCGAGCAGAAGCGGCGCCTGCGAAGGCAACGGAGGCCACCAGAGCTGCTGCAGACAATTTAAAGACGTTCATTATGACTCTCCCGTCGTGGGGCCCATGTTCGGGCTTTCGTGAACTGCGCCGGCAAGAGGCTAGACCCTTTAAGTCCGTGTGGGCTGTCCCGGCGGCCTCTTCATAACCAGCCTTGCCACACGCTTTTATGTCACTTCGGTGAAAGATTTATGACATATCAAGTATTTGTTTTTAAACACTATTCTTTACGACTTCTGGAGCAGGCGTCGTTTACATGTCAAAAACGCACAGTGAAGTCCGTGCCGGCGCCAATTTCCGAGCGCACGATAAGGCGGGCCCGGTGACGTGTGAGAATATGTTTGACGATGGCGAGGCCAAGGCCCGTGCCTTTTTTCGAGCGGCTGTCCGCAACGCTGACCCGGTAAAAACGCTCGGTAAGACGCGGAACATGTTCGGCCGGGATGCCAGGGCCCTTATCCACCACGCTCACCTCCACCGGCTTGTTCGCCTCGTAGCGCAAGAAAACGTCCACCACCTTACCGTCCTGACCATATTTGCAGGCATTCTCGACTAGGTTCTGAAAGACCTGAACCAACTCGTCGCGGTCACCGTTCACTTCCACCGCATGGTCGGGCATATGTAGTTCGATTTCAACGTCCAGTTCACCGGCGAGCGGCAGAAGCGAATCCCGGACGTGACCAAGAAGGGGAACGAGATCGACCCTCTGATCCGGCGCGATATTGGCGCGAAGCTCAAGCCTCGAGAGGGACATCAGGTCGTCGACCAGACGGCTCATGCGGGTGGCTTGATCCAGCATGATACCGAGAAAGCGCTCCTGCGCTTTCGGATCGTTGCGAGCCGGCCCCTGCATGGTTTCGATGAAGCCACGCAGCGAGGCAAGCGGCGTTCTCAGCTCGTGGCTCGCATTGGCGACAAAATCGCTGCGCATTCGATCGATGCGTCGCAGATCCGAGATATCGCGGAAGGAAAGGATGTAAAATGGGGCATCTGCCGTCTGCGGCATGTCCGCAGGCGCAATGCGCACGACGAAGACGCGCTCGGAGGGCAGCCTTTCGGAATGCTCCACCTGGTTCGGCTGTCCGGTGGAGATGGTTTCGCGAATGACATCCAGCAGGCCCGGCGAGCGCAACCGACCCGAAATGTGGGAACCGACGGGCAGCAATCCAAAAGCGCGTTCGGCAGCGGCATTCTCGAAGAGCACACCGGCATTCTGATCGAGGATGAATACAGGTGTATCCAGCGCCGCAAGGCCTGCCCGCACGCCGGCAATCAAACCTTGGTCGATCGTCTCCTGGGATCGTAGTTCACCTTCCTCTGTGCGCTGCTTTTCGTCCTTCCTGGTTGCAACGGACGGAGCGACGACAAGGATGGCAAGGACTGCGGCGAACCACAGCGCGACGACGACATAGGGAGAGCGCCATTCGGCAAGCGCCAGCGCCGCCAGCAATGTGACGACGACCAGAGAAAGCCAGTTTCTTCGCATGCCGCGCATCCGTTTAAGCAAAGCATCCTCCCCATCCAACGCCGCCATTGCCATCGATTGTTTTCGCCACTTGTCTCGCTTTCGATCCGATGGTGATAATCGTCTTTCATGACAGAGATTCTTCGGTCTGTCCTTGTACAAGAGGTAGCCGGCAAAATTTATGTGGACAGCAACGCATCGACAAAATCTCTTGCCTCTTGAATTCGTTGGACACGAGTCTGAAGTTGTGAAGACAAAACATGCGTGCGCGAAAGGGAGAGAGCATGAGCGAAACTGTCAAGGACCGGTCCGTGACATTGACGATCGACGGCAAGGAACGGGTTTTCGATATCGACGATCCGATCCTTCCCGACTGGATCCAGTCCAAGAAGTTGACGGCGGGCGACTATCCCTACGAGAAGAAGCTCGACCAGAAAGAGTATGATGCCCAGATCGAGGCGCTCCAGATCGAACTGGTCAAGGTGCAGTTCTGGCAGCAGGCGACCGGACAGCGCATCATGGCACTTTTCGAAGGACGCGACGCTGCCGGTAAAGGCGGCTCCATCGGGGCGGTGCGGGAATATCTCAACCCACGCTATGCACGCGTGGTGGCGCTGACCAAGCCGACCGAGACCGAGCGTGGCCAATGGTACTTCCAGCGCTACATTGCTCATTTCCCGACAGCCGGTGAGTTCGTGCTGTTTGACCGCTCTTGGTACAATCGTGCCGGCGTGGAACCGGTCATGGGCTTCTGCACACCCGAGGAACATAAACGATTTTTAAAAGAGGTCCCTCGGCTGGAAAAGATGCTGGTCCATGAGGGTATCCATCTTTTCAAGTTCTATCTGGATATCGGCCGTGAAACGCAGTTGGACCGCTTCCATGACAGGCGCCATAGCCCACTGAAATCCTGGAAGCTATCGGACATGGACATTGCCGCCCTGGGCAAGTGGGACGACTACACTGCAGCGCGCGACGAAATGCTGGAGAAAACGCATATCGATGATGCGCCGTGGACGGTGATCCGCGCCAATGACAAGCGCAGACTGCGGCTGAACCTCATCCGCCATATCCTGACTTCGCTCGATTATGACGGAAAGGATGAGCAGGCCATCGGCAAGATCGACAACAAGATTTTGGGGAGCGGACCTAAGTTTCTGAAATAGCCCGGCACCCGGCATGTGACCGGGAGTGGATTGATAAACGCGAAGGCGCTGACGGATGAAGAAAGGTTGAGCGGAAAACACTGCTCCGCCTTTTTTTTCACGATGGGTATGACAAACATCTTCTCCCCGAGCATAGCCGACATTATCTGCCTGCATCTGCCTTGACCGATCTGCCGGACTTCGACATGCGGTTTGATCGCGATAGGGTCTACATGTCGATCGTCGATCTGGTCCGCACTTTGACGCGCTTCATCAATTCGATTTTCGACAATTTCGGCACAAGCATAGTATCGCCTCTTAAAAAGCGACGGCTTCATACGCTCATTCCCGCCGGGGTACCCGCAATGGCCGCTCACTTCGCTATCGAGGCGATCCATACACGGGCGTGCCAGCGCTTTACTGACCCGGAAGGATGCGCACCGAATAAAGGTTGATCGGTCGGGCGCTGCCATCGATATCGCTGTTGATGAAAATCTGACCAGGCGAATTGGGTGCCATGGTCCGATCGAAGTTCACATTGATCAGCATGTCCGCACGCTCCTGCGTCGCTGTGAAGCGATGGCGCGAGCAATCGCCGAGCGTGCCGAAATTGCACGATACCGACACCTGGCTCTGGCCATTGCTGCCCGATTGCAGGGTAATGGAAATCGTCGAAGACTTGCCTGCCATTTCCCGCAGCACATCGACTGGAACGGTGATGGCGATATTGCCATCGGCATCGCCCGTCTGTGAGGTGACGCGGACCGCCTTTCCACCGGCAGTCGCGACATCTGCCACCTTGGAGAGCGATCCCGGCTGAAGGCCGGTATTGCCGCGTTCCGCATTATAGACTTCCTGCCAGGCGTCCGAGAAACCGCGCCCTGCCGATAGTGTCGGCTCCTGCGGGCTTGTCTGCCCATCGAAATCTTCAGCCTCCACCGACGGCGGCGGGTTCGGAACGCTGGTATCCCTCTCGGCCGGGCTCAGCAATAGGCCAGAGCTATAGACCCACCAGCCGCCGAAACCAATGAAAGCGAGGAGTGTAAACCAGATGAAAAGGCGGGTGATGATGCCCTTCTTGCGGCGACCCTTTGCCGCACGCTCCGGTTTGAAGGCAAGCGAAGACGCTTCGAAAGATGGACCGGCAGACGAGGTGATGCGATCCGAGGCCTCGTCCGAACGCTCGGCGCGCAACTCACTCATCTCGTCATGTACGGGTGCGGCTGCGTGACGGGGCGCAGCGCGAACAGGTGGCTCTACGGGCTCGGCATAGCCTTCATTTTCATCCTCGTCTCGCCGCGCAGGCGAAACGGAGGGAGCGGCACCATCAGACGCCGGTTGAGTGACTGAAGGGGATGCGACAAGAGGCGGCGCTGAGCGCTGAGCCTCCCTGCGGACGTGATCTTCCACCACGTCCAACAGGCGGTTGCGTTCTTCCGTCTCAATGGTGTGGATGAGTGTTTCAAGCCGCTGGCGCTGCTGCGCGACCACTGTCTCGTCATCTATGCCCTGCTTGCGCAGGCCTGCTTCGAGCGCCTGTCGCGACGATTGATAGATGCGTGCGCGCACCTCGGCATTCGACCGATCCGATTTTTCCAGGGCATTTCTGATTGCCGTTTCCAGTCCGCTCACTCTCGGTCCTTTTTCCTCGCCAATCGCGAAAGATCAACGCCTCGGCCACCGTGTTTACGATTCGGTAACGACTAGAAGGCGCAACCGCAAGCCACCTGCCCTGCAAAGCAGAAATTGGCTTGGGGAAAACGTCACCACTGTGGCGGCCAAGGCATAGGTTTTGAAAAAGCACGCCGTGCCGCGGCAACTGGTTGGGCTTGATGGCTTTCGCCTCGGCGATCACTCTTTTCGCTTTTCAACCGCCTCCCGCTTCGCTAAATCTTACGTGCGCGTAAACGTAAATCAGCAATCGTCGTTCGTTGGGAGGAACCATGCTGCCGTCCATTCTCAAGGACAATCTCCGCCTGCCGGTGATTGCCTCGCCGCTCTTCATTATATCTCATCCGGAGTTGACTCTGGCGCAATGCAAGGCGGGAGTCGTCGGTGCATTTCCCGCCCTGAACGCGCGCCCCGAAAGTCAGTTGGACGAGTGGCTCGCGATGCTGACGGAAGAACTTGCCGCCCACAATGCCGCAAACCCAGACCGCCCGGCGGCACCTTTTGCGGTCAACCAAATCGTGCATCTGTCCAACAAGCGGCTTGAGCATGACCTTAGCCTTTGCATCAAATACAAGGTGCCTATCGTCATCTCATCGCTTGGCGCCGTGCCGGAAGTGAATGCCGCAATTCATTCCTATGGCGGCATCGTGTTGCATGACGTGATCAACAATCGCCACGCCAATTCGGCAATCCGCAAGGGCGCCGATGGTCTGATCGCGGTGGCGACCGGCGCTGGCGGGCACGCAGGCACGCTCTCGCCATTCGCACTGGTGCAAGAAATCCGCGAATGGTTCGATGGTCCGCTGCTTCTGGCAGGCGCAATTGCCAACGGCGGCTCCATTCTGGCAGCCCAGGCCATGGGTGCCGATATGGCCTATATCGGATCCCCCTTTATTGCGACACGCGAAGCGCGTGCGACGGACGCCTACAAGCAAGCGATCGTCGAGGCCCACGCCAACGACATCGTCTATTCCAATTACTTCACCGGCGTCCACGGCAACTATCTGAAGGCCTCAATCATCGCCTCCGGGCTCGACCCCGACAATCTGCCGGTTGCCGACCCTTCCAAGATGGACTTCGCCTCCGCTGCCACGGGCGCGAAAGCCTGGAAGGACATATGGGGTGCAGGACAGGGCGTCGGTGCGGTGAAGGCCGTCGAACCGGTTTCTTCGCTGGTCGACCGTTTCGCAGCTGAGTACGCCGCCGCCAAGCAGCGGGTTTGCGCATCCTGAGCCGAGACGGCCATCCGATTGGGAAATTTTCAACAAGCTGACATTCGGCGCTTGAAATCCTACCTCAATCGCTGTATCAGCCCGCCATACGCCGCGCCGAAGATTTTTTCGGCGCCTGCGAAGGCCGCTTTAGCTCAGTTGGTAGAGCACGTCATTCGTAATGACGGGGTCACGTGTTCGAGTCACGTAAGCGGCACCATTTCTCGGACTAAAACGTTTATACTTCAATCTCATACGGTAATCTGATACGTCTCTACCCACCTTTCTGCCCCCCTTTTGCGTTTCGGTAGGAAGCCCTTCACAAAGCCCTGAAGGGTGGTTTGGTTGTGGTGCTTCGAGTTTTGGAAGTTAATGAGATAGCCGTTGCCTTACTGTTGTTCCTGTTCAGTCGCAGTAATGATTTGAACACAATTGACATCGAAGACGTGGCACGTCGCGCTAAAGGTCTCAAGCTGGGAGAAGTTTCCCCAGTGGAGGTAGAATTCGCTCGTGAAATCCTTCGAAACCGCGACGGCGGCATCTTTGAAGCGATTTGGGTTATTGGCCTTTGCGGAACTCAAGACGACGCCCCTCTTCTGTCTTTGTATTTGAAAGGTGAGGAAAACACGGAGTACGCCGAAGACGCTCTTAAAGCGATTTGTCGGTACCTGGGCCTCATTGACCCTTACCGAGCGCTAGTGCGCGAGTGGATGCAAGATAAGAGCGACGATGTACGACGGATGAGCGCCATCTTTCTCACCGGAGAATATTTTCGCAATTACAAAGACGATGAACTTGGTTGTTATCTTGTCCAGTCATTGTGCGATTATGACGACGACTGCCGCCATGTTCTGCGAGGCGCTCTAGTCGACCTTTTTGATTTAGAGGACCAACTCGACGACCCGCATCCCAACAACCTGGACGAATGGGACAAGGACATGTCTTTAATTGTCTCCGTGGCTGCTGCTGAGTTTGGCCTAGAAAATATTAACATCACTCACCCCGCGATTGTGCACTAGAGTTCAACGCGATGCGCCGCCTTACCAGCAAGGTAATTTGCCCCTTTGGAACCCCTTGAAGCCTGATCCACACCAGATGTTCTTGCATCGCTCGTTTGATAGCTCAGACGATCAACCTGATTTCACGTTTTCGCGATGTGAATTCCTCGCCTCTCGTCCTTCCAATGGACTTCGCCTATCTTAGTCTCTCAATACAAGAGGAGACTGAATGATCGACGAATATGGCCCTCACGCGCAGATGGCGACGCTTGGAGAGCAGATGTCCAATCGTTACCAGATGGACGAAAACCTGGAGCTGGAGCCGTACCTGTCGCACTATATGGACGAGGTCGAGGTGAATATCGCTGCCGATAGCTTCAACCACGTCGGGTTCATGAACAAGATCATTGTGCGGTTGAAGATGGTGCTGGCAGCAACCGAAGAGCCGCGTCGCCAGGAATTCCTGCATGCAATGGTCGTCGCACTCCAGAAGCGCGTCGATCAGGCTTCGCCTGAGGTTGCGCTCGATGGGATCTGAGCGACGGATCCAATAGGCGCGCGGCTCATGCCATCATCTTTGGCTCGACTGACGTTCCAGAACGACGGTCTGCTCGCTCTTCGCGGATAACATCAGCTTCAATTCACTGTTGGCTGAGGAGACGTACGCGGAATCAATGACCCGTCCTGGACCTGCGGAGCGATCTGGATCTTGTCATCGAAGAGGACGATGCTGAGGACGAGACCTACCAGAACGCACAGGAGAGCGACGAAGATAAGTCCGGCTTTGTCTATCGGCTTTTTCATTGATCCTACCATAGGCGCTAATGTGAATATGGTGAGGCGATAAACACCCTTTCTTACCGTTCGATACATTTGGTTATCAAATCGTAAAATAACAATGCTATATCCATTTCATCGCAAAACTATTTTTGGCGAATAGTCGGCAGCAATCGTGGATAGCAGATGAATTTCCAAAAGGGTGAACAGTGTAAGCAGGGTGTCCGGAAGATAAGGTTGAAACTATTCGGCTCCCAACGACGTTAGTGGCCGGACAACATAGACATGGGATTTAGATCGTGGACGTCATTCGCATTCTGCTCGCCATTATCCTGCCGCCCGTCGGCGTTTTTCTGCAGGTCGGCCTCGGCCTTCATTTCTGGCTGAACATTCTGCTGACTTTGTGCGGTTACATCCCCGGGATCATCCATGCAATCTGGGTGATCCTACGCAAATAAGGTCGAGAATCTGACGGCGCGCAACGCGGGCCGTCATTCTTTTCGGCGGCATCAGACGAATATCTGTGTTGCCCAAGCCCCAGCTGCGGCCGCGAGGCCGGTGAGCAATGTTCCCCAAACGATATCCACCGCGCAAAGACGCCATGTCCAGCCCTTGAGAGTGGACAGGTTCGTCATGTCGTAGGTGCCATAGGCCAAAAAACCGAAGATAGCGCCGGACAGTGTCGCTGCGGCGACCGAGCCGCCATTGAAAGACGGTACAACGGCGAAATAGACGATTCCCGCAATATAGAAGAGATAGAAGATGCCCGCCGCGACGAAATTCGGCTTCTCCAACATCAGATCGCCGATTTCGCGCTTATAAAAGGCCACGGCAAGTTTAGACAGCCAAATGAAATCCAAACCGAAGAAGACGATGGCCGTTGCGATATAGGCTACGATCACTTGCATGCGGAGGCCTTTCTTTGCGAATGGGATTTAGATTCCCAGAACCGGCTGAACCAGCCTGACCATCCAACTCTTGAATTTCAGCGGCGCATCGGTAACAGCTAGGCAGATACAGTCTTCGCCCTCACCCGCGATCGGCTGATGGGTCAGTTCCTCGTCTGCTTCTTCTAAATCGCCGCGGTAAAAAACGTCCTGGCCATCGCGGAAGCAACCGGACAGCACCACGGTCAGTTCCCGTCCGCCATGCGTGTGCTCCGGTACCGGCTTGCCAGCAGGTATTCTGAGCAGACGAACCTGCGCCTCACCGTCGCGCGTCGGAATGGGGAAGTGATAGGCGCCAGGCCCAAGCGGCTTCCATTTTAACGTGTCTATATCGCCGCCTGCATAAGAGCGCAGCGGTTCGGGGAGAATAGCAGTTCTAGACGACCGTGACGCTGTAGCTTTGTTAGCGGTCGCGGCCTGCCCGGCGTTTAGCCGGTGTTTCATCGATCGCCACTGGTCGTCGGAAATCTCCCCCGCGGATTCGGCATCACGCAAGAGCGCGCCCGCTGCCATTTCCATGGCGTCAAGTCGCTTGCGGCACTTAGGGCAGAGGGCCAGATGGGTCGCTACCGCGATACTCCAGCTTTCCGCAAGGCTGCCAGAGGCATAATCGAGCAGCAACTCGTCGCTGATGTGATGATTGACGCTCATATGCGCGCCTCCAACGCCGCGCGCAATTTGGCAAAAGCAAGCCTGATGCGGGATTTCACTGTTCCAATCGGCAGGTTCAGTTGCTGGGCAATGACGCTATGGGACATCTCTTCGAAGAAGGATCTCTTCAACAGGTCGCGTTGCTCCTGCGGCAAGTCGGCCAGAGCACGATGCAAGCGTTCGGCATCCTGCCATTGCTCCATCTGCGCATCGGCGGCGGGCGCATCGTCGGCGACGAAGGCCGGGTCGTTCATATCGAACTCCGGGCGACGGTCGCGGCGATGCGCGTCTATCCTCAGGTTTCGGGCTATTCTGAATATCCAGGCGGAGACGTTGCCTCTCGCCGGATCGAAAAGGGCGGCCTTGTTCCAGACCGTCATCATCGTTTCCTGCATCAGTTCCTCAGCGGCCTGCGCATCGCGCACTTGCCGTAGCATGTAGACCCGCACACGCGGTCCGAAATGTCGAAAAACGGCTTCGAAGGCTTCTACGCTCCGTTCGGAGGCAATTGCCTTCAGCAGATCGGGAAGCTCATCCTCTATATTTCTCTGGACTGTTTCACCCATGCGAATAGGTTTTACCTCGCTCCCACGCGTTTTCTGAGCAACAGGCTTCTTCCTATTGTTGCTCATATAGTGGCATGGTGCCGACGCTATGGAAACATTTATCGTCATGTAGGCGACTACGGCGCACTTATTTCGGTGGATCACCTCAGCGTAAGACAGAAGACAAATTTTCAAAGTCGGGAAATCCACTCAGTCCCGTTTTGCGTAACGTTTGACATGAAGAACATAGACCCGGATGTCATGAATATATCCTCACGCGTAAGAGACGGACAGCTACGGCGCAGGGTTGCCGTCGTCGGTTCTGGTATATCGGGTCTCTCGGCGGCATGGCTGCTTGACAAGTCCTGCGACGTAACACTTTACGAAAGTGAAGGTCGGCCCGGTGGCCACGCCAATACGGTCGATGTGAACCGGCAGGGCCAGTCCCCGATTGCCGTCGACACGGGCTTCATCGTCTACAACGAGAAAAACTACCCCAATCTGGTGGCGCTGTTTGCCTATCTCGGCGTTCCGACAGTGGCGTCCGACATGTCGTTTGCTGCATCGCTGGGAGGCGGCAGGCTCGAATATTCGGGCTCAGATCTGGCTGGCCTTATCGGCCAAAAATCCAACCTGCTCAAACCCCGTTTTTGGAAGATGGTGCGGGACATCGCGCGCTTCTACAAGGTTGCGCCAAGTCTTTTGGACGACCCGAATCTGAAGGGGTTGAGCCTTGGCGACTATCTTGATCGGAACAAATACTCAGCCGGTTTCGTCGATGACCATCTCCTGCCAATGGGGGCTGCCATCTGGTCGATGACGGCCAAGGACATGCGCGACTATCCTCTGCAGGCCTTCATTCGGTTTTTCGTCAATCATGGCCTCGTGCAAATCTCCGGTCGCCCTCAATGGCGCACGGTAAAGGGGGGTAGCCGGGAATATGTCTCCCGCCTTCTAGAGGAGTTTCGCGGCACGGTTCGCTTGACAAGCCCGGTCTCGGCCATTCGCCGCACGCCGGAAGGCGTTGAGATCATCGACCGTTCAGGTGAAATTTCCATCTTCGACGACGTTGTGATTGCTACCCATGCAGACGACGCGCTTTCGCTGCTTCCCGATGCGGACGAGGAAGAGCAGATCCTTCTCGGCGCGTTCGACTATACCCGCAATACCGCCGTACTGCATAGCGACGAGCGCCTGATGCCCAAACGCCGGGCCGTCTGGTCAAGCTGGAACTATCTGAGCGAGCCTGGGTCTACCGGCACGGAATCGCTTTGCGTAACCTATTGGATGAACAAGCTGCAACCGATCGACCCCACGATGCAGCTTTTCGTAACACTGAATCCCTCCCGAGCGGTCGAACCGTCGAAGGTTATCCGGACTTTCGACTACACCCACCCGCTCTTCGACACCAAGGCAATGGCGGCGCAAAAAAGTCTTTGGTCGCTACAAGGTCGCCGTAATACCTGGTTCTGCGGCGCGCATTTTGGCAGCGGTTTCCATGAAGACGGCATACAGTCCGGCCTTGCCGTGGCGGAAGCGCTCGGCGGTGTCAAACGGCCCTGGAAGGTCGAAAACGAATCCGGTCGCATCTTCCTCTCTTCGGTCGAGGAACACGTCGGATGACGTTGCGCTCCGCCATATACGCAGGAAATGTCGTGCATGCGCGCCACCGCCCGCGAAAACACAGCCTGCGCTACAGAGTGTTTTCACTGCTTCTGGATCTCGACGAGCTTCCCCTGATCGATTCCACCATGCGGCTCTTTGCTCACAATCGATTTTCGGTCTTCAGCTTTCATGACAAGGATCACGGAATTGGTGAGAGAGGCCGCCTGAAGGCGTGGTGCGGCGAGCGTCTTTTCGAAGCAAATATCGATATTGCGCCAGACGCGTTGCGTGTGGAAATGCTCTGCTATCCGCGCATCTTCGGCTATGTCTTCAACCCTCTCACCGTCTATTTCTGCCATGACAGGGCAGACGGTGATCGGCTGGTCGCCATCCTTTACGAGGTCTGCAATACCTTCCACGAACGTCATACCTACATCATTCCGACACCCGGCGCAGATGCTGAAACAATCCGGCATTCCTGCGACAAGGAAATGTATGTCTCCCCCTTCGTTCCGATGGACTGCACCTACGACTTCCGCATCAATCCGCCGAACGACGACGTCCGTATTGCCATCAATGAACGCGATACCGAGGGCGACTTGCTGTTTGCCACCTTCACTGGAAAACGCCGGCCGCTGACCGATGGCGCGCTCGCCAAATGTTTTTTATCCCATCCGCTTATGACGTTGAAAATCATGGGCGCCATTCATTGGGAAGCCCTTGTCCTATGGATCAAGGGCAATCCGCTCTATCGCCACACGGCAGCAACGAGCCGCATTGCAAGCTCGGTTCCTGCCAAAACGTCGCAATCATGGGAGGCATGAACGATGAGCCACGCTGAGCAGGAAACGCGCCCGTTTCACCCTCACGCAGCCCCACTGTGGCAAAGAATGATCTGCCGTAAACTCAGCGGGCTGACGCACGGACGTCTGACGCTGGTTTTTCCCGGCGGTCATGAATACGTGCTGAAAGGTAAGGAGCCGGGGCCTCATGGCGTCATTTCGCTGAACCGAGGACGGCTTTTCCGCCGCCTTCTGACAGGCGGAAATATGGGCTTTGCACGTGCTTACATGGATGGCGACTGGGACAGCCCGGACATTTCCTCGTTGCTGGAGCTTGCGCTTGCCAACGAGCACAACTGGCTCTCGCTTTCCGAGCCAACGCGGCTCTCAGCAACGATAGACTATCTGCGTCATCGTCTGCGCCGCAACTCAAAGTCGGGGAGCCGCCGCAACATTGCTTTCCACTATGACCTCGGCAATCGTTTCTACCGCACATGGCTTGACGAAACGATGACCTACTCCTCTGCGCTGTTCAACAACCCTGCTCAGACGCTGGCCGAGGCGCAAAATGCTAAATACGATCGCATTGTAGAAGAACTGCAAATCGGTCCCGACGATCACATCTTGGAAATCGGCTGCGGCTGGGGCGGGTTCGCCGAATATGCTATGGCCAAAACCGGCTGCCGCGTTACCGGCCTGACGCTGTCTCAAGAACAGGCGAGCTACGCCCGCAGCCGCCTCGCGAAGGCAGGTTTGTCCGAGCGCAGCGACATTCGCCTGGAAGATTACCGAGACTGCCAGGGCCGCTATTCCAAGATCGTCTCCATCGAGATGTTCGAGGCGGTGGGCGAAGAAAACTGGCCTGTGTATTTCAAGCGTGTTCGAGAGTTGCTAGCCCCGGGGGGCAAGGCGGTGGTCCAGGTCATCACCATCGATGAAGCCTATTTCGAGCAATACCGGCGCAATGCCGATTTCATCCAGACCTACATCTTCCCCGGCGGCATGCTGCCATCCATTACCGCATTCCGGGATGCAGCAGCACATGAGAGCATCGCCGTTACCGATGAATTCCGCTTCGGGCAGGATTACGACCGGACGCTGATGCTCTGGGACCGCGCCTTTATCGGCAACTGGGAGCGGATCGAACCAATGGGGTTCGACGAGCGTTTCCGCCGCATGTGGCAATATTACCTGCACTACTGTGCTGCCGGTTTCAGAAGCGGCCGTATCGACGTCGTCCAGTTCACGCTTCAGCGATAGAGCTTAAGCGTCGCACAACCGAAAATAGGCCTTTGCTGGGAACCTGAAGTTGCCCCTCACGTTATGGTTAGAGTTCAATAGCCGGGTTGCCCCGGCTACCAGTGGAGGCATAAGCATGAATCAGATCATCTACATCGTCGGCCTGGTCGTCATCGTCTTGGCAATCCTGTCCTTTTTCGGCCTCCGGTAAGATCGACAGCACGATTGAAATGTTCCGTGGTTGGGAATAATCTCATTAACGGGAGCGAGGCGATGCATGATCTGCCTTGATTGTTAGGGAGGTGTTCAATGAAGCAGACCGTATGGACGGAGCCTGTCGAGGTAATCTTCGACACGAATAGCCGGAATGTGATTTTCGGCCCCTTCGATGCACTGACATTGCTGACCGAGAATTGGCCGCATACCAGAGGATTGACTTTCGTCCGGGCGCGAAGTGCGTGCCGTGCAGCGCTAGATGGACGAAAGACACCCGAGGAAGCGCGTCGTTGTTTTGAGGACGCTGTGTCCGAAGCCAAGAAGGGAAGGCCGCACTAAGCGGCCTTTTTTTATGCCTTCTGGATACGACGATACAACTTGAGCACCATAAGAAAAAGGCCCCTCGCGGGGCCTAATTCAGTATGGAAGTTTTACATCCAGTATGGCGGCACACCGTAATAGTCGTAGACCTTGCGATCGTCGCGACCATAC
Source organism: Rhizobium sp. 22-785-1 (assembly GCF_053521965.1). Classification (NCBI taxonomy): domain Bacteria; kingdom Pseudomonadati; phylum Pseudomonadota; class Alphaproteobacteria; order Hyphomicrobiales; family Rhizobiaceae; genus Rhizobium; species Rhizobium sp. 22-785-1. Next base: position 339,147 of record NZ_JBNWDI010000002.1, read on the forward strand.
CAGCTGTCGTCTTCGCGCTCGGCGAAACGCGGCGCGTTTTCGATCTGCTCCTTGGTGAGATCGACGCGGTAGCCATCCAGTTCTTCGTCGTAATGCAGCTTTTCCCATGGAAGTGGATAGTACTCGTCACCAATGCCGAGGAAACCGCCAAAACTCAGAACGGCATATGCAACGCGGCCTCCACGTTTCTCCAGGATGATACGCTCAATGGAACCGATCTTCTTGCCGTCTGCGCCGTAGACGTTCGTACCTTCCACTTTATCGCTGGCGATAAAAGCTGGCGTATCCTTGACGTAAGGGTCCTGTCCGGCGCGGGGTTCGTTGTGTAGCATGATGCATCTCCTCTCTTTGCTGCGTCATGGTGATCTAACCGCACTAACGCACAAATCGTTCCGTCCTTCACGGAAGGATGAAGAAGCGGATGGAGGAGAATACACAGAGCGCATCACGATCTTTCAGGCCACTTCCTACCCTTTAGTCCCCGATATACCGCATTTTGTGAGTTTTGCGTGGACCATGCTTTAGCGCGGTGTTGCTCTCTGCTTACCCACGCGCGCCAGCAGGATGACTGGCAGGATGCCGATAACCACGATGGCCAAGGCGGCAATCGATGCCTCCTCATAGGTCCCTCTTGCCGCCTCGCCGTAAAGCTGGGTGGAAAAGGTTTCGAAGTTCAAGGGGCGCAGAAGCAGCGTTGCCGGCAATTCCTTGACGCAATCGACGAAGACAAGCAGCCCCGCTGCCGCCAGTGCCGCCTTCGACAAAGGCAGATGCACATGGCGGAAGGTCGCGCCCGGTGGGCGACCGAGCGTCCGGGCCGCGTGATCGAAGGTGAGCGGTATACGGCTCAGACCGGCATCGATGCCGCCTGCCGCAATCGTCAAAAACCTGGCGCTATAGGCAAAGATCAAAGCCGCGCCGCTTCCGATCAGAAGAAGGCCGGTGGAAAAGCCGAACCAGTTCCGCATTGTCTGGTCAACAAACCTGTCGAAGCCGCCAAGGGCAATCAGCATGCCAATGGCGATCACAGTCCCGGGTGCGGCGTAGCCGACAGTCGCAAGCCTGAAGCACCAAAGTGACGTTCGGCCTGGGATAATGCGCAGCGCGTAAGCGACCACAAGCCCCAGGAGGAGAGTGACCATGGTTGCGAAACTTGAGAAGACAACGGTGTTTACAGCCTCGGACATGAAGCGCGCCGACAGGCCGCTGAACTGGTAACGCTTCCAGGCCTCAGTGACGAGATAAATCGCTGGGCCAGCAAACCCGATGAGAATCGGAAGGCTGCCAAGAGCGAAAGCGACCCAGCCCCAGGCACCCTTGATGCGAAACGGCTCCAAGACGCGACTTTTCTGAGCGGAGAGAGAATAGCGTTGCCTGCGCCGCGCCCAGCGCTCCAGCGCCACCAGCGCCACCACCAGTACCAGCATTGAGAGCGCGATTTGAGCCGCACCCGGCAGATCGGATTTCGTCACCCATGTCGTGTAGATCGATACCGTCAGGGTGCGGACCCCCAGAAATTCCGACGCCCCTATATCGTTCAGCGCCTCCATCAGCGTCAGGCTGACACCGACAGCAATGGCGGGGCGCGACATGGGCACGGCCACACGCAGGAAGAGCGACCTGCGAGAGGTGCCGAGGAGCCTGGCTGCCTCGAGCAGATTGCCGGCCTGGGTGAGAAACATGGCCCGCACGGGAATATAGACATAGGGATAGAGTACGAAACCGAGGAGAAGGATACAGCCCGGCATGGAGCGGATGTCGGGAAGACGAAATTCGCGCGGGCTGGAGTAGCCGAGCAACCAACGTAGCGCGCCCTGTACCGGCCCGAGCGGGTGCAGAAGATCCAGATAGGCATAGGCCATGATGTAGGTCGGCATGGCAAGCGGCAGGAGGAGAGCCCATTCGAGAATGCCGCGTCCAGGAAAATCATGCGCCGCCACGAGCCAGGCCGATGCCGTGCCGAGTAAACCGGCCAGAATGCCGACGCCAAGAAGCAGGATCAGCGTTTCCGGAAGCGCTGTTGCCAGTACGGTATCGCGAAGATGCACGAAGACACCGCTCGATCCTTGCACCGCCTCCAGCAGCAGAGCAGCAACCGGCAGAAGGGCAAGGCATGCGACGAAGGCCGATGCAATCAGCCACCAGACATTCGCATGGAACCGCGGCCTCGCTTTCATCGGTATGTGGCTGGTTGTCTCAGAAACCATGCGTATGTCCAAGCCTTGTCGTACAGAAACGCTGTAATGCTGGAAACGGTGAAGGCGCCCGCATGAAGCGGGCGCCTGAGCTTTTGCACGTTCCTCTCGCCAATCCCCGGTCAAGCCCGACTATGGCGACGACGAGGTCCAGTGATCGTCGTTAAAGCGGGGACGCAATTCCCAAGGCTTAGTTGTCGAAGCCAACCTTATCGACCAGTTCGCTCGCCTGTTTACGATACGACACGATTTCCGCTAGCGGCTTGTTATCGATTTTCAATGTGCCGAACGATGCGACGACATCGTTCAATGCGGCGCCCGGCTTGACCGGATATTCGAAGTTGGCTTCGGCGTAGATCTTCTGGGCTTCGTCAGAGACAAGGTACTCGAGAAGTTTCACGGCTTCGGTCTTATTCGGAGCATTCTTGGCAACCGCAGCACCGGAGATGTTAACCTGCGTGCCGCCATCCTTGAAGGTTGGCAGAATGACCTTGATTGCCTCACCCCACTTGACCTGCTCCTCACCGCCTTTGCCCGAACGCATCAGGCCGACATAGTAGGAGTTTGCCAGACCGATATCGCAAATGCCGCCGAGAATGTCCTTGGCCACATCCCGATCGCCGCCACCAGCCTTGCGAGCGAGGTTGTCCTTGACGCCCTTCAGCCAAGCTTCGGTCTTCTCAGCGCCGTGATGGGCGATGTAATCTGCAAAAAGGGCGGTGTTGTACGGGTGTTGACCGGAGCGAATGCAGACTTTGCCCTTCCATTTGGAATCAGCCAGATCTTCATAGTTGAAGCTCTTCAGATCAAGATCCTTGGCGGCGTAGAGAACGCGCGCGCGCATGGAGAGTGCGAACCAGTTGCCCTTGGCATCGCGCAGTTCGGCCGGGACGGACTTCGTCAGCACGTCCGATTCGACCGGCTGGGTTACGCCCTTTTCCACGAGATCGACGAGGTTGCCGGCATCGACGGTCATCAGGATATCAGCTGGAGAGCTTGCGCCTTCGCTCAAGACGCGTTCCGCCAGACCGTCCTTCATGAACACGGTATTGACCTTCACGCCGCTTTCCTTGGTGAAGGCATCCAGCAATGGCTGGACCAGCGCCGGCTCGCGCGTGGTGTAGATGTTGATCTCTGCTGCGTTGGCAGCGCCCGCGAAAACCGCTCCGGCTACGCCCGCCAGCAGTGCAATCTTTTTGGTATTGAAATAGGTCACATTAATCCCCTTCAGACTCCAATGATGTCGGAATGGGATTGATCATACATGACAATTAAAATCAAGTTATTTCGAGTGCCAAACTGAGCAAAACAATCACCTCGAGTTGAAAATGGGCGTCATTCGAAGGCGTTTTTCAGATAATTCAACCTTTGGTAAATATCAGTACGCGCCCGGGGTCAATCGAGAGATGCACGTCTTTCACATCGATCGGCGTCCGCTTCATGCTGCGGACCCGAAGATCGGCAGACAGACCTGCAACGCTGACAGACAATTGCTCGATCTCGCCCATGAACATGCGACCGGACACTTCACCACGCAATGATGTGCCTGCGGTTGGGCTACTGACAGGATCAAGCTCAATCTCCGCTGGACGAACATAGACCAAGGCCGCAGCCCCTTCCTCAAGCGTTCCTCCATGGGCAAAATTGCCGATCGGCGTTTCCACGTGGCCGTTCCTGACCTTGCCCTCCACCTTGTTGAAAGCACAGAAGAAATCGGCCGCATAACGGCTGGTGGGACGATCATGCAGATCGTAACCGGTTCCTGACTGCACAATGTGGCCCGACTGCATCAGGACGACCCTGTCTCCGGCCGACAGAGCCTCCTCCGGGTCATGCGTGACCATGATTGCGGTTGTCCGAAGCGCGCGCAGGAGATCGATCGTTTCTTCACGCACGCTGTCGCGCAGGCCGCGATCGAGGTTGGAAAATGGCTCGTCCATCAGCAGAATGTCTGGCTTGGGAGCCAAGGCGCGAGCGAGAGCCACGCGTTGCTGCTCGCCTCCGGACAGGGTGTGCGGATAGCGATCCGCGAGGTGGGAAAGCCGGACGTGCTCAAGCATTTCCGCAGTGCGCGCGCGCGCTTCCTGCCGCGCCCAACCCTTCAGCCCGAAGACGACATTCTGCTCGACAGTCAGATGTGGAAAGAGCGCATAATCCTGAAACACGAAACCGATGCGGCGCTTCTCCGGCTCGACGAAAACGGCAGGACCAGCGATCTCTGTTCCGTTCATCCGCACAGTCCCCGCATCGGGCGTTTCGACCCCGGCGATAATGCGAAGCAGCGTTGACTTCCCGCAACCGGAGCGGCCCACGAGGCAGATGATCTCTCCCTTGGAAACTGAAAGATCGATGCCAGCGAGAACCGCAAGTCCACCAAAGGTCTTGCCGATTCTGTTCAACTGTAGCGCTGCAACCTCTTTCATTCAAAACATCCATCATCGCTGCCGGTTTGTTGATTGTTCAAATCAGGATTAAACTCAAAAAGCAAGTTTTGGGGCACGCAATCCATCCCGCGCAACAGTTGACGTTTACGTTAAAGTTAAATACGCTGATGTGAGTGGATGATCTCGGGAGCGTCATCTACTCTTGCGACGCAAGTCGGCGGACATTCTGGTGGATGAGGACCCTCAGAAAGATCAGGATGCCGAGGACGGTTGCTGGAAGCAGCATGGGAGGAAAGCAATGAGCGATATGAGTGCGATTCGTCAGGAGCCGCGTGCTGTGCAGCGCCCTTGGCTTGAATCCTATCCGAAGGGCGTACCGGCGGAACTGCCTGATCTGGGCTACGCCTCGCTTGCCGAACTCCTGGAGAGAAGCTGCACGCAGTTTGCAGATCGCAAGGCTTTTTCCAGCATGGGAAAATCCATCACCTATCGCGAACTTGAGGAGCAAACGCGCGCCATTGGGGGCTGGCTGCAAAGCATCGGCCTGCAAAAGGGTGACCGTGTCGCGGTGATGATGCCGAATATTCTGCAGAACCCCGTTGCCACCTACGCGATCTTGCGCGCGGGTCTGACAGTGGTGAACGTCAACCCACTCTACACCCCTCGTGAGCTTGAACATCAGTTGAAGGATTCCGGCGCGAAAGCACTGTTCGTTCTGGAGAACTTCGCGCACGTCGTTCAGCAGGCGCTGCCTAAGACCGATGTGAAGCACGTGATCGTCGCCACGATGGGCGATCTCCTTGGCTTCAAGGGCCATATCGTCAATCTCGTGGTGCGCAAGGTCAAGAAGCTCGTTCCCGCCTTTGCCCTTCCCCAGGCCATCACCTACAAGAGCGTACTGAAACAGGCGCGAAACACCTCCCTAAAGCCTGTAGAGTTGACTCGCAACGATATCGCCTTTCTGCAATATACCGGCGGCACAACTGGCATTTCCAAGGGCGCGGTTCTCACTCACGCCAATCTTCTGGCTAACAAGGCGCAGATCGCGCTTTGGATGGAGCCGGTCTTTGCCCGCAAGAACCGCCCGGAAGTCTTGAACTTCGTCTGTGCATTGCCGCTCTATCATATCTTTGCGCTGACGGTGAACTCGCTGATGGGTATTGCGCTTGGCGGCCACAATCTGCTGATCGCCAATCCGCGCGATATCCCCGGCTTCGTCAAGGAATTGTCGGGCTACAAGGCCCATGTCTTCCCCGGCATCAACACGCTGTTCAATGCACTGATGAACAATGAGGATTTCCGCAAGCTGGACTTTTCCTCGCTGGTTCTGGTGCTCGGCGGCGGCATGGCCGTGCAGCGCCCGGTCGCCGAACGTTGGTTCTCGATTACCGGCACGGCGATCAGCGAAGGCTATGGGCTTTCGGAAACATCACCTGTTGCGACAGTGAACTGCCTCGACCAGAACGGCTTCAGCGGCACCATTGGTCTTCCTGTTCCCTCCACGGATATCGATATCCGCGACGATGACGGCAACAGCCTGCCGATCGGCGACGTCGGTGAAATCTGCATCCGCGGCCCGCAGGTGATGGCCGGTTACTGGCAGCGCCCGGACGAAACCGCCAAAGTGATGAACCCGGACGGCTTCTTCCGCTCCGGCGATATGGGCGTGATGGATGAACGCGGATTTACCAAGATCGTCGACCGCAAGAAGGACATGATCCTGGTTTCCGGCTTCAACGTCTATCCGAACGAAATCGAGGAAGTTGCTGCTGCCCATCCGGGTGTACAGGAATGCGCCGCTGTCGGCATTCCCGACGAGCATTCGGGCGAAGCGGTCAAGCTCTATGTGGTCAAAAAGGACGAGGCTTTGACAGCCGCGGAACTGAAAGCTTTCTGCGCTGAGGGGCTGACCAACTACAAGCGCCCCAAGCATATAGAGTTCATTGCGGAAATGCCGAAGACCAATGTCGGCAAGATCCTGCGTCGCGAACTGAGAAAGCTGGCTAACTGATTGGCGACATTCGGAATAATTCAATCGATTTAGCCGATGATGCCTTGATTTGGCCCGATGAAAAAGAATAGTTTCCTCATCCTTCCACGGAGCATGAGGAGCTTTCCATGCACGCCATCGTCGAGACCCTGAAATCCACAGCCGCCAGCACCAACGCGACGGACATCCGTGCCGCCTTTGCAGCTGATGGTGAGCGCTTCGAACGGTTCAGCGCCCGCTTCGACGACCTTCTGATGGACTACTCCAAATGCGCTGTGAATGACGACATTCTAACGCTCCTGGAAAAGCTTGCCGCAGAAGGCGGCGTAGCTGAGAAGCGCGAAGAGATGTTCTCCGGCAAGGAGATCAACTTCACCGAAGGTCGCGCCGTGCTGCACACGGCTCTGCGCAATCGTTCAAACACACCAGTGCTGGTGGACGGCAAGGATGTGATGCCGGACGTGAATGACGTTCTGGCCGCCATGGGCAAGTTTGCCGATGCCATTCGTTCAGGTTCGCTCAAGGGCGCAACTGGCAAGAAGATCACCGATGTCATCAATATCGGCATCGGCGGCTCGGACCTTGGCCCGGTGATGGCGACGCTTGCGCTTTCGCCTTTTCACGACGGTCCGCGCTCCCACTTCGTTTCCAACATCGACGGCGCCCATATTGCCGACACGCTGAAGCTGATCGACCCGGAAACTTCGCTCTTCATCGTCGCCTCCAAGACCTTCACCACCATCGAGACGATGACGAATGCGGCGACCGCTCGCAAGTTCATCGCCGATGCGCTGGGTGAGGATGCCGTCAAGCACCACTTCTGTGCCGTTTCCACCGCCCTCGACAAGGTCGCTGCTTTCGGCATCGACAGCGACCGGATTTTCGGTTTTTGGGACTGGGTGGGTGGTCGTTACTCCATCTGGTCCGCCATCGGCCTGCCGCTGATGATCGCCATTGGCCCGGAGAAGTTCGGCGAGTTCCTCGACGGCGCGCATGCGATGGACAAGCATTTCCGAGATGCGCCGTTGCGCCAGAACCTGCCCATGCTCCTCGGCCTCATCGGCTTTTATCATCGCAACGTGCTGAATTATTCGACACGTGCCATCCTGCCCTACGATCAGCGCCTGTCGCGCTTCCCCGCATACCTGCAGCAGCTGGATATGGAATCGAACGGCAAGGGTGTGACGATCGACAGCACACCAGTCGACGGCCAGTCCGGCCCGGTCGTCTGGGGCGAACCCGGCACCAATGGCCAGCATGCCTTTTACCAGCTGATCCATCAGGGCACGAGCATCATTCCCGCCGAATTCATGATCGCCGCCAATGGCTTCGAAAAGGAACTGCGCCATCAGCATCAGTTGCTGATCGCCAATTGCCTTGCGCAGTCCGAAGCGCTGATGAAGGGCCGCACGCTTGCAGAAGCCAAGGCGCAGCTGACTTCCAAGGGCATGGACGACAAAAAGGCCGACTTCATCGCGCCGCACCGCGTCTTCACCGGCAACCGCCCGTCGATCACCTTCGTCTATGACAAACTGACGCCCTTTGCACTCGGACGCCTGATTGCGCTCTATGAGCACCGCGTCTTCGTCGAAGGCGTACTCTTCCGCATCAATTCCTTCGATCAGTGGGGCGTGGAACTCGGCAAGGAACTGGCAACCAACCTGCTGCCCGTGGTGGAGGGCAAGGAGAGCGCCGCCGATCACGATAGCTCGACCCAAGGGTTGGTCAAAGCGCTGGCGGGACTGGCGTCGGCTTAAACAACATCATTGGTCACGAAAAAGCCGGGACGTCGATCCCGGCTTTTTCCATGTCATCTATTGGACTTTGCCTATGCCAGGCGCGGCTCCGGTCTTGACCGGACGCCGACCATGATGCCGATGGCTGCCAGTGCGAGCACAAGCCCACTTGTGCCGAAGACGCTGGTGGCGCCACTCACATCGAAGATGATCCCTCCGACTGCGGCACCCATACCGATGGCAAACTGGATGGAGGCGACGAGAAGACCACCCGCACTTTCAGCTTCATCAGGGATAGTGCGGGCAAGCCAGGTGGACCAAGAGACTGGTACCGCACCGAAGAGGAAGCCCCAGAGGGCGACCAGCACGGCGGCGACCGGTAAAGGAGGTACGGTGGTGACAAGAAGCACCGCCATGAGCGCCATAAGGAGCGGAAGAGCTGCAAGCGACAGTTTCAGGCTACGGCTGATCAGCAATCCCGCAACCAGCGTGCCAACGAAATTGGCAAGGCCGAAACCCAGCAGCAGCGCCGACACCATACCAATACCGGCACCAATATCGGCCTCCAGATAGGGACGCAGATAAGTGAAGAAGGCAAAGTGACCGCCAAACACCAGCGTCGCAGCAACGAGGCCAAGCGCAATACCAGGTCTTGCGAGGACGACACCGAGCGTCTTTAGGGTACCGTTACTGGTGGGAGCGAGCTTCGGCAGCGTCAAAAACTGGGCGATGAGGGAGGCAACTCCCAGGAGTGCTGTGAGCAAGAAGACAAAGCGCCAGCCGGCGAGATCACCGAGATAGCTGCCTACGGGCGCAGCGACGATGGTCGCGCCAGACACGCCGCTGAAGATCATAGAGAGCGCGCGCGGTACGCTTGCCGCAGGTACCAGCCGGATGACGATGGCCGTCGACATGGCCCAGAAGCCGCCGAGCGCCACGCCGAGCAATAACCGCCCGATCAGAAGCATCGCCAAGCCTGGCGCTACCGCCACCATCAGGTTGGAGATGACAAGAAATGAGGAGAAGATCATCATCAGGTGGCGGCGATCGATGTTGCGCGCCACGGAGGTGATCAACAGGCTTGCCACCATGCCGACGATGGCAGTGACGGTAACCGCCTGACCGGCGGCCCCCTCGGTTATGCCGAGGTCTGCGGCGATGGGTGTGAGAAGGCTCGCCGGCAGAAACTCTGCGGTGACAAGGCCGAAAACGCCGAGCGCCATGGAGATGACGGCGCCCCAGGCGGGCGCTTCGGGACCATCAGTCGCGCGATTGGAAAGAGGTGTCGGGTTCATCTGTTTGTCCTTTGGGAGGAGAGGATGGCAGAACATAGGCTGGACTCTTCGGACGATCCATGCCACAAAATCCGCTATGCTTGATCAAAAGTCCGGAAGTGGTACCGCCCCCGATCTCATCAGCGAGTTGTTGATGGGTATGCGGCTCGTGGGGCTTGATTATCGTCGCATCGAGGCGTCAGCCCCTTTCGGCTTTTCTTTCGGTGAAGTCGAAGGCCGTGCGCAGTTTCATTTCGTGGCTTGCGGACCGGTGTATCTTCGTGCTCCTTCAGGCGCGTTTCACATGATGAATGCTGGCGATGCCGTGCTTTTGCCGCGCGGGGGCGCTCATTCGCTGCTGTCAGACCCCGACATTGCGTGCCAGAACATCCGCTCTCTGGATGCCGCGCCGCTCTGCAACTCCGTGAGTGGAATCAAGACCTGCGAACCTGATGTACCTTCCGAGGAGCGCGTGCTGGTATTCAGCGGATGCATGGAGTTCGACCTTGGAGCGATGCACCCTATCACAGGACTGATGCCGGAGGTCATGTTCGTCAACACCCTGACATCGCGCTATCCGGAACTGTTGCCGATGCTTGAAGCCATGGAGCGTGAAACCCGTCAAGCCCGCGCTGGCTTCGCCGGGATTCTGGCACGACTAGCCGATGTGGTCGCTGCTTTTATCGTAAGAGCCTGGGTGGAATGCGGCTGCGGCGATTCTTCCGGCTGGGTGGCGGCACTTCGCGACCCGCGTCTCGGGCGGGTGATCCTAGCCATCCATAACAAACCTGGTCACGACTGGACGCTCGCCGAACTGGCAGTGGTCATGGGCGCGTCCCGCTCGGTCTTTGCTGAGCGGTTTCTGGAGGTGACCGGCATGACGCCGGTGCGCTACCTCACCGAACTGCGCATGCGCCTTGCCATGCAGTGGATCGGCAAGGAGAGAATGCCGATCGAAACGGCAGCGGAGAAGCTTGGCTATGGCTCGCAGGCCGCCTTCAGCCGCGCTTTCAAGCGCATCGTCGGCCATCCGCCGAGCGCCCTTTCCTCCTCGATCAGTCACCATGCCTAACCTTCAAAACAAAGCCCGCCGGCTGTATTGCAGGGCGGGCTTGTCGCGTGATCGGAAGCGGGTCTATTCCGCAGGCGTTGCCGCCGGATCGAGTGCGTCGATCCCTTCCTGACGATCATAGGCTGCTTGATCGAGAATACCTTGTCGCTTGGCGACGATGGTCGGGATCAGCGCCTGCCCCGCCACATTCACCGCCGTGCGGCCCATATCCAGGATCGGATCGACCGCCAGCAGAAGTCCGACGCCTTGTAGGGGCAGGCCGAGCGTGGAGAGGGTCAGCGTGAGCATCACCGTTGCACCCGTCAGTCCAGCCGTTGCTGCCGAGCCGAGCACGGAAACGAAGACGATCAGCACATATTCCTGAATGCCGAGCGGCACCCCGTAGAACTGCGCAACAAAGATGGCCGAAATCGCTGGATAGATCGCAGCGCAGCCATCCATCTTTGTCGTGGCGCCGAGCGGCACGGCGAAGGCGGAATATTCACGTGGCACACCAAGATTGCGCTCCGTCACCTGCTCCGTCACCGGCAACGTGCCGATGGAGGAACGAGACACGAAGGCGAGCTGGATGGCAGGCCATGCGCCTGCGAAGAAGCGCACCGGGTTCAAACCGTTTGCCGCGAGGATCACCGGATAGACAATGAAAAGAACGATGGCGAGCCCAATGTAGATTGCCGCCGAGAACCAGCCGAGCGAAGCGAGCGCCTCCCAGCCATAGACCGCAACCGCGTTGCCGAGAAGGCCGATTGTGCCGATCGGTGTCAAACGGATGACCCACCAGAGCATCTTGCGGGTGATGGCAAGCAGCGAGCGGTTGAAGGACAGGAAAGCCTCTGCCTTCTCACCCACCTGAAGGGCTGCAATGCCGACCGCAATCGAAATGACTAGAATTTGCAGAACGTTGAAGTTCAGGCCGGTGGTGGCACCCGTCTGCGTGACTTTGGTCGAGGCTTGCAAACCCAGAATGTTGGAAGGGATGAGACCCTTCAAGAAATCCAGCCACGAACCCGTAGTCGACGGCGCTGCGGCCGCAGTCGCTTCCACGCCCGTGTTGAGACCGGGCTGAATGATGAGGCCGAGCGTGATGCCGATGAGCACAGCAATCAGCGCGGTGATCGCGAACCAAAGCAGCGTCTGCCAGACGAGGCGTGCTGCATTGTTCAACTCACGCAGATTGGCGATGCTGGCGACAATCGCGGTGAAGATCAAAAGCGGCACGAGCGCGCGCAACAGCTGCACGAAGATCGAGCCTATGGTGGAGAGCGCCTGCACCAACCAGTTCGGCCCGGCTGCCGTCGGGCCCATTTCCCGGGCGATGTAACCGAGAACGAGACCGACCACCATGGCGGCGAAAACCTGGAAACCGAAAGACGCATAGAACGGCTTCTGCGACCGTTTTGCGGAAAGTGAAGCAGACATATTTTTGAAATCCGTAAAAGCGAGGGATGCGTGGGCATCTAACGCACGAGGGAAAGAATTGCTCCTATATTCGGCATCATGCTTAGAAATTCAACAAATCGGATTTCACTTCGTCGAGGATTGGGAGAATTTTGTTCCTCTTTAGACACCTTCAGGCTGGCTTCTGAACAAGCGTGAGAAGAAAGTCCGGTCCGATATCGCCGCCAGTACCAATGCCAGCGCTGCCGTTGCGCCGATCGCGAAGATTACCCGCCCGATCAGGGTGCTGTAGATATCTGCTCCGAGAGACACCATCAAAAGCGTGTCCTCGATAATGCTGTGGGCAAAGCCCATGAAAACGCAGGAGAGGAATATCTGGCGCGGTGCGATGATGCCAGATCGCGCTTCGCGGATCAGAAGACCAGCGCCATAGGAAATTCCGAGGAAGAGACCGATGGCTGTCAGATGCCCCGCCTCTCCTTTAATGCCTGCCAGTCGCAGCAATGGCTCTATGCCTTTCATCATTACGCCGAGAACGCCTGTAACCTTCAAGACCTCAAGGCTCCATGAAAGAAGAAGAAGGACGACAAGCATCATGATCATCGTTTCCGCCAGCCCCCAGAGATAGATGGACCAGTCAGGCGTGGCTGCGCCCGGCACCCAGGCGGGCGCGACGGAGTAGGAAAGCCAGCCCGTCATCTGGAAGAGGCGATGCAGGATAAAGGCGTAAATGAAACCTCCCAGGATACGCAGCATTGTGGTTGCCACCATGCCGGGTCCGGCCTTCTGGATGATCTTCTGTTCCAGCGGCAGACCATGAGCAAAGAGGACAAGCGCAGAAAACACTGTGACATCCGCGGTGCTGAGTTCCGACATCGGAACGAGCGTGAAGAGTAGCGGCACGGCACCCCATATTCCGACCAGCATCGCGGTCAACCAGGCGAGCCCGAGCTCAGGCTGTAGGCCGACGGCATTCATGACCGGCCCGAAGGCGGGTGCCACGGCCTCGACGACGCCCAGTCGCGACAGCACTTCTGTCAAAAGCGAGATCGGCACCGTGATCTTGACGAGCAGCCAGTAGATTGCCAGCGTTTCGCGGGACTTCAGCAACAGAGATTGAAAGAATGACATTGGCAACTCCTCGGGAACCGCCAATGCAATAAACCGAAGCACTTCGCATTTTTGATCAACGATTGCGTCTTCCTGCAATTTTATTGCAAATTCGCATCGGTCTCATATGATCGCGTCATGGACCGTATCGACCGCAGCATTCTCAACATCATGCAACGCGACGCCTCGCTCACCAATGTGGAGATGGCCGATAAGGTGGGACTTTCGCCATCGAGTTGTCTGCGGCGGGTGCAGCGTCTTTATAAGACAGGCATCATCGACCGGGTCGTCGCCATTCTCAACCCGGCAAAGGCCGGACGCGGCATCAAGGCGCTGGTTTCGGTGGAATTGAAGCTGCATGGCGAGCAGCACATGCGGCGCTTTCTCGACCTCGTCCGGACCGAGGACGCGGTTACGCATGCCTATGCGATTACCGGCGACATGGATGTGATGCTGATGCTACGTCTCACCGACATGGAAGAGTTCGACGCCTTATGCGACAGGCTATTTCGCGATCAGACGAACGTGGCGCGCTTCGTGACAATGGTGGTGATCAAAACGGCGAAAGAGGAAACGGCGATCCGGGTTTAATGCGATCCATCAAACAACTGGCTTCAGGCTTCTCGTCTCGCTTCAAGTTGTCGCTTCTGAAAGCCTGTCTTGGATGGCTCGAACCCGGCGCTTCGATAGAAGGCATGCGTTTCCGGCCTCGTTGAATCCGTCATCAGCATGACTTTGTAGCAACCGGCCTGCCACGCAGCATTCACCGCAAAATCAAGAATCTGTCGACCGATGCCTCGCCGTCTGAAGTCGCGATGTGTCACGACGTTCTCAATCAAAGCATAGGGCCGCCCACCTCTCGTGAGGTTCGGGACAACCACCAGTACACATGATCCAGCGATTGTGCCGTCTACCTCACAGAGAGCGATCATGCTGCCGGAATAGGCTGAAAGCTGATCGAAAATTCGTTCAGCATCCGCCAACTCCGGAGATGCATCTCCCGGTGACAGATGCTGGTACAGGTCGAGCAACTCCGGCACATCGCTCTTCTCAGCGGCCCGAACCAGCATGGTGTTCAACCCTTCACGCCCAGACTAAAGACCGATCTCATTGGCCCATGGCGGATTGGCGCCTGCACGCGATACCGTCACCGCCGCAGCCTTGGCGCCGAGCGCCAGAGCCTTGGCAATCTGGTCTTCGGTGAGTGAGGCGACCTGTGGTTTGGTGAGGAGGCCCTGGAGTTTCAGGGAGGCCAGGATGCCGGCATCGAAGGTGTCGCCGGCACCCACGGTGTCGACCACCTCGACGCGTTCGCTCGGCACTTCGACGCGCAGTTGCTTGGTGTAGCCGACAGCGCCCTCCGCGCCACGGGTAACGACGACGAGCTTTGCGCCGTGGTGCAGCCAGTGGCGGGCGAGTGTGTCTTCATCGCCCTTCAGGCCGAACCAGGCCAGATCCTCATCCGAGAATTTCACGATATCCGACATCGCCGCCATGCGATTGATACGGTCCATGTGCTTCTGCTTGTCCTGAATGAAGCCCGGACGGATATTGGGATCGAGCGAGATGACCCGCTTTTCATGCTCGCGCACCAGGAGCGCCTCATAGGTGCTGCCGCAAGGCTCAGGGATCAGGCTGATCGCGCCGAAATGCATCGCTTCGCATTCGCCACCCAGATTCGGCAGATCCTTTTCTGACAGCATGCGGCCTGCAGTGCCTTCATCATAGAAGGCATAGGTCGCGTGGCCGTCGACCAACTTGACGAAGGCGATGGTGGATGGGCGGTTGGAGAAGGCGCAGAGGCTGTAATCGACATTGCTGGCGCGCAACGTTTCCTTCAGGATTTCGCCCATCATGTCATCGGCGATACCGGAGAAGAAAGCGGATGGGACGCCAAGACGTCCGAGCGCGATGGCGGTGTTGAAAACCGCGCCGCCTGCATAAGGGGCGAAAGCTGCCTCGCCTTTGGTCGATTCACGCGGCAGCATGTCGATCAGGGCTTCGCCACAACACAGGATCATCCGATTTTCCTCCAAATCTAAATCGATTAGATGCTTAACGGCAGCACCTTGCCCCGGTCAATACAAGAGGCAAGGTTCAGCCAAAATTACGATTGCGGCAATTCGCTGACGCCGCCGTGACGAGCCGACCAAGGCAGCGGATTATCTAGAAAAGCTTCAACCTCCGACAGTGTCTTATCGTCGAAAAGCTTTTCGGAACGGGCGGCCTCCAGCACATTGCGCCAGGTGCTGAGGTAGTGCAGCTTCACTTGACCGTTGGCAAAGCGCGCCTCTGCTTCCGGGAAGATGCCATAGTAAAACAGCGCGATGCCGTGATCGACAATGCCGCCAGCGGCACGAATGGCATTAATGAAGGTAAACATGGATCCGCCTGCCGTGGTCAAATCCTCGATGACCAGCACGCGGGCGCCTTCCGGCATATGGCCTTCGATCTGCGCATTGCGGCCATGGCCCTTCGGCTTCTTGCGGCAGTAGATCATCGGCAGGCCGAGACGTTCGGCCAGGAAGGCGGCAAAGGGAATGCCAGCCGTTTCGCCACCGGCGACGCAATCGAACTTCTCAAAACCAGCATCGGCGACGATCTTGGCGGCGGCAAAATCCATCACGGCTGAGCGAATGCGCGGATAGGAGATCAGCTTGCGCATATCGATATAGACCGGGCTCTTCATGCCCGATGCGAAGGTATAGGGCGCTTCGGAGTTGAAGTGGACGGCCTTGATTTCCCACAGCATCTTCGCAACGAGCTCAGCAACCACGGTGCGATCGGTGAAATTGAATTGGGCCATCGGCATCTTCCTCTTTTTGTCAGCCATCGATAAAAAAACTGCCGGATAAACCGGCAGTTCGAACATCAGTTTTCTACATCCCAATGCAGCGGGAACATCGGATCGAAGACCGTCACAGGTCCAGCGCCCGTCTCGATCTTTGCCGGGAAGGCCACAGGGTCATCGCGCCTCACCAGGGTGATCGTTTCGTCATTTGGCGAAAGGCCATACCAAGCGGGGCCATTCAAAGACGCAAAAGCCTCGAGCTTTTCCAGCGCATTGTCCTGCTCGAACACATGGGCAAGGCAGCTCATGGTGTTGATGGACGTATAGACGCCCGCGCAGCCGCAGGCGCACTCCTTCAGCGGATCGACATGCGGGGCGGAGTCCGTACCGAGGAAGAAACGAGCGTCGCCGGAGGTCGCAGCGGCGCGCAGCGCTAAGCGATGCTCCTCGCGCTTTGCCACCGGCAGGCAGTAGTAATGCGGCTTGATACCGCCGACCAGAATGGCATTGCGGTTGATGATAAGGTGATGGGTGGTGATAGAGCCTGCGAGATTTTTCTCCGCGCCGCGAATATAGTCCACGCCGTCCCTCGTCGTCACGTGCTCCATCGTCACTTTCAGTTCCGGCAGGCGCTGACGAAGAGGTGCAAGAACCGTATCGATAAAGACTTTCTCGCGGTCGAAGATATCGACCTCTGGCGTTGTGACTTCGCCGTGGACGCAAAGCGGCAGGCCGATTTTCGCCATGCGCTCCAGGACCGGCATCGCCTTGTCCATATCGCGCACGCCGCCATGCGAATTGGTGGTGGCGCCAGCGGGGTACAGCTTCACGGCGGTGATGAGGCCGCTCTTCCTGCCCTCTTCCACATCGTCGGCGCTGGTATGCTCGGTGAGATAGAGCGTCATAAGCGGCTCGAAGCGGTCGCCAGCGGGAATGGCCTTGACGATGCGCTCGCGGTAGGCGCGCGCGTCTGCCGTAGTGACGACCGGCGGCACGAGGTTGGGCATGATGATGGCACGGGCAAAGTGGCGGCTGGTATCGCCAATCACGCCTTCCAACATTGCGCCATCGCGCAGGTGCAGGTGCCAGTCATCCGGGCGGCGAAGGGTGATCGTCTGCATCGTGAGCCTCTCAAGCAGGTCGGCGCAAAGTATCTCGCAGTTTGCGCGTGAAGACCTTGCGAAGAACAATGTATGGGGTGCGGCCCGCTTAGCACCTTTCTGCCGAAGAAGACAGCGCTGTTGGACGACTTGGGGCTACTTTTTCGCCTCACCGATGGAGCCTGCCTGCGGACCCCAGACATCGGTCATGGCAAAGCCATCGGCCAGCGGATCGAACGGGTCGAGTGCGATCTGGTGCAGACCAAAGGTAAAGCCGCGCCCGGTAATAGTGGGAATGACCGCTTGCTTTCCCGCCACCTGCGAAAGGGCCGAAAGGCCGACTTCGAATTCCGTTCCGATAATCGAACGCGACGTGTAGGTATCGCCCACCTTCACCTTGCCGCGCGCGTGAAGCGTGGCCAGATTGGCCGAGTTGCCCGTGCCGCAGGGCGAACGATCCGCCCGGCCCGGCCACATGGTGGTGCAGGTGCGAATGGTGCCATCCTCTTCCGTATCGCGGAACATCACATAGGCGACGCCGAAAATGGCGGGGATTTCCGGATGCACCACCGGAATGTCGCGGTTGACGATATCCTTTAACACCATGCCGGCGGCCACAAGCTTGGCGGCATTGGCCTTGTCGATGGTCAGCCCGATCTGGCGAACATCCACCAGCGCATAGAAAATGCCGCCATAGGAAATATCCATCCGGATGCGGCCCCAGTCCGGCGTGTCGATCTCCACGTCCAACTCGTGAACGAAGGACGGCACCATGGTGAGCTTGACCTTCTCGCAGCGCCCATCCCGGCATGTAGCAGTTGCCTTGACGAGACCAGCGGCGGTTTCCAGCATCACGATGGTTTCCGGCTCCTTCATTTCCACCATGCCGCTTTCCAGCAGAGCAGTGGTGGCGCAGATGGAGTTGGAGCCGGAGCTTGCATGCGCCTGATCGGGCTGGAGAATGACGAAGGCGGCATCTGCATCCGGGTGCTTGGGCGGCAGCAGCAGATTGACGGAGCCGATCGGCGTGCCGCGGGGCTCGAGCGTCAGGAAGCGGCGAAGCTCCTCGCCCTTCGGATCGGTGTTCAGCCAATGAAGCTGCTCGGCAACGGTTGCCCCCGGAATTTTCGGCACGCCGCCCGTCGCGACACGACCGATCTCGCCTTCGCAATGGACATCGAGAAGCTGAAGGGTGCGTTTCCAGCGCATGGGGCCTTACTCCGAGAGGGAATTTTCCCCGTCATAGCCGATAAAATACTGTTTGTATATTGGCAGATCAGCGTGCGCGGCAGGCAGCATTGTCGCGATTGACGCGGATCGAGCAGTCCGTCTGGCTTCGCGTTCCGCTATCGAGGACTTGCGGATCGACAACGCTGGTGGCGGTATCGCCCACAGAGCCCACGGTGTTCTCCACGGAACGACCAAGACGTTCGACCTGACGACCGTAATTTTCGCGCGTGCGCGGATCGAAGACGGCAATCGGCGCGCTGATGGCCACACTCGCCGCTGTGCCAACCGTCTGCGCCGCACCGATGCCGACAGCACCGATGGCTTCACCCAGACCGACATCGGAATCGGTCACGGTCTGGCCTGCGATCAAGCGGTCACCAATCAGCTTTACGACTTCCGGGCTTTCGGCAAACTTCCCATGGTTCAGTCTGTCTCCCGATTGCAGCTTGGTCAAATCGAGAACCGTGATGCCGGCTTTTTCCAACTCGCTACGATAGGGCTCGGCAGCGGGATCGATCTGGCCAAGTCGGTCGACATTGCCGGAAATGCGGCGCGATAGGCTGAGCGCCCGGTCATCCTGAGAGACGAAGAGCGTGAATTTCGGCTTGTCCTTGCCAAGGCTTGCATATTGACGCCCGAACACATCCACGTCGAGATCGGGAGCCGCCAGGATGACGTTGTTGATCTTCGGCAAAACACGACCGTTGCGGATCGCCATCTGGCGCAGCGCCTCAACTGCAAGCCAAGTCCCCATGGAATGGGCCATGACGGTCACGTCACTGACGGAGCTGTCCTTGGCAAGGCGCGTCAGCATCTCCTCCAGCGCATCACGCGAGTAGTTGGTGCTTTCCTTGTCGTAATTGTAATCAAAGATGCTGGCGCGCGAGGGCCAGGTGAAGACAACCGGGACGACATCCGTTCCGGAGTCATGGACGATCTGGGCAAAACGGTAGACCGATTCCTCATAGCGATTGTTGAAGCCGTGGACGAAGACCAGAACACGCCGGTCTTTCGGGCTATGTCGCTTGATCCAGCTCCGCGTATCGGCAGCCGAGGTCACCGGTTCAACCGAAATCGTGGTGAAGTCTTTCAATGGGTCTGGCGGCAGCTTCTTCGGCCACTGCACCTGACCGACCTTGCGGTTGGCAGCTGGTGGAATGGAGACCGTCACCGCATCCACCTTCAGACCCGTTCCGCGCTCGCCACCGAACAGGACCGCCTTGTCTTCAGCCGGGGCACGTGTGGTTGCCACTAACAGGCTGACCGGCGTCGTGCCTTGCACCACCTGGCCCGTTGGCGTCATCACACCGATGGGACGCCCGCCGCAACTGGCCAGAATCGCAAGCATGGTGACAAAGGTAACGAGCCTTGCGGCCATTCCGACACTCCAGGAACAGGCAGAGGCTTTGTTTCACAATCCATATGACACGCCCCGGCAATCAACCACTGACGTTATTACAGAAGCATCGTACTTAAGCCAGCCATGCTGCCGGTCTTAGACATGACTTTTGACAGGCGGTGTGTCCCTGCCGCCTCTCACGCCTACCCGGCACCCGACCCCTTTGACGTCAATGCGTAGCGTAAGCCGCCCTGAACGCATTCCCTTGCGCCACATTGCTTTTCTGCTCGGCCTCCAGGACAGAGAGCTTCCCACTCCAGGCGGGCAATAATTCTACGATTGCGCCGCCGGCCTGCCGCAAGATATCGAGCGAAGGTGGATTTCGAGGCGGATCAATTCGGTCGAGGTCCCGCATGAAGTGCTGAAACGTGCTCCTCATTTCGCCAATCATCGTTTTGACGACGTCACTGAACTCATTTTCCTGCAAAAGCACCGCCAAACGATAATTGTCGGGAACGGTCAGAACCGTCGATCCCTCGAGCGAAGCGTTCAAAGCCTCGAAGAACACGCGGTAGGTCGTGAAATCCCGAAGCAGAAACGTCTCAGGCAAGGTCTCGACGATTTCGGCGCTGCGGGGTTCACCCAACAGGATGCAAGGTGTGACGGTTGCTCTTCGCTCCATCCGATCGATGATCGTTCCAAGCGATTTGCCCGTTCCGACGAAATCGACAAGCAGGTTTCGAAGACCCAGCTTGTTTTGCAGATAGGCTTCATACTCGACCGACTCGGTGTAGCAGACCGCGCGCGAGATACGAATATACTCGGAAGGCGGCATATTCGCCCGCGCAAAATGGCGCGATGCGAGCATCTCCTGCCACAGGTTACAATCGCGCGCAGCCATCAGAATCTTGTCGACGCCACGCTCTTGTGCGCAGGCTTTGAGCCAGAAGGACGCGAGGAGCATCAACGGAATATTGATGGACGCCTGAGCCCTCTTGGCGTGACGGATGGCAAGGCTTGGGTGGAACGAGCGCAAGCGTGCTTCCCGAACCGCATGCGCGTAAGCCCCGAGCCCGATGGCGTGCAGGACTTGTTCGGTCTGGTCCCATTTGGAGATGCTGACGAGCGCCACGTCGATCCCGAAGGAAGCGGGACTGATGATATCGGCCTGGATGTTGTCACCAAAGTGTGTGCGCACATTATGATTTGAGAGAATTTCCGGCCATATCTGCCGATGATGCTTGCCGTAGTTGCTCAGGTAGAGCCGGTTTTCCAGTCCGCACTTTTCTCGCAGCACACGCTCGATAAAAGGGCGCGGCAGATACATGTCAGAGATGACGATGTCGTTTGCACCGACGCGCGCCACGACGTCACCGATTGGAAAGAGATGCTCCCACTCCTCTTCCAGTTCCATCCATCTCAGGACAGCCGCCTGTTTCTGCGTGATGAAGCCTTCGGATACCATGATCAGGTAAATATCGTCGATCCCGTAAGGTCGCCGCCCGAATATGCTCATCTCGGTTTTGTGCCGCCAGTCTGCAAACCCCGGAACAGCGGCCTTGCGCTCTACAATGCGGAAGACTTCCAGCGGATCATAACAGCGTCTGGCGACAAGCGTGTCGAAAAGGTCAAAACTCTGAATCCTGGTATGACTGTCGGACGCATTTTCTTCGAGCACATGAAAGTTGGCCGTCTCTTCATACCCGAGCATCGGATTGCGGAAGTAACCACCCAGCCGTATGGCTTCGCCGGCTCCGGAGAGCGGTGATAACTGGCAAGTTACCCTGCCGTCAGCATCGAGTATATTAACGACGTTTCCATCCAACTCCCAGTAGGTTTCATTGGCATGGCTGTAACCGATAAGAAATCCATTTTGATGAAAGACGAAATCTTCGCTTATGACAGAGTTTTGCGGCTCGACCTTGAACGTAAACGTTCTAGAGAGCAGTTGGTCAGCGTCGACAGAAATGGGAGCTTTTTCTTCTGCAACATTAAGCATTCTATGTCCCATCGTTGGAATATAGGACGCTCTTAAGGCCAAAAGCTTGCCTCAGACTAACCAAGTAGCCTTCGATAGACCAGGGGTGGCACCGCAACGACCAAGAGGAAAGCACATCGTCAACAGAAACGCCTTATGGCTTTTCTTGCCGATCAACATGTATCTGTATGTGAGAAGGAAATGGCGCACCCGAAGAGATTCGAACTCCTGACCCCCAGATTCGTAGTCTGGTGCTCTATCCAGCTGAGCTACGGGTGCGTGCCGTGGAACCGTGTTCCGTTGGCGTGGCGATCCTCTAAAACGTCCCACCTTCGAATGCAAGCGATTTTGTTTTCAAAACGTCATTTTCCTGCAATGAATTTTACAAGCCATTGAATTTTAAAGACTTCTGGACTAGGCGAATTTGAGCATCAAATTCGCGATCGAAAATGATCGATGTCCATGCGGCTTTAAACGGTGGGAAGAAGCGTGGATCTTTAGCTTGCGATAGCAGCGGATCCTGGCTGCGGGCGATCCGAAATTTCGATGCGGAATTGTGTGCCGCGGTCTGCCTTTTCGACTAGCGCAATCGTTCCGCGGTGTGAGAGGACGAGTTCGCGCGCTATGGCGAGACCAAGACCGGTTCCGCCTGAACGGGCCGAGCCACGAAAAGCAGAGAACAGGTTTTCGCGCGCCTTCTGCGGCATGCCGGGGCCATTGTCGTCGATGACAATGCTGACGACGTTGTCGCTTCGTTGCGCGGCTACCGTCAGGCGCTTGGAGGGATAATCCTGCCCGCCTGCCTGCTGCAAGGCTTGAACGCCGTTCTTGCAGATGTTGTAGAGAATGCGAAACAGTTGCTCGCTGTCGGCGTCAACTGCCAGTCCGGCAGGCACGTTATCGACGAACTCGATGCCGCTCTCCGGCTCGATTGCGAGAATATCCCTGACATCCTGAACGACTTCGGCAAGTTCGATCAGGCGGCGCTTCGGCGCCCCTTCGGTAGCCTGACCATACGCCAGCACCTCACTCGTATATCCGACAGCCCGGTCGATCGTTCTCAGAAGCTTCGGCGCGAAGCTGCGCACCATCGGATCTTCCACATCGACCAGCCTGTCCGACATGAGCTGAGCGGAGGCGAGAATATTGCGCATGTCATGATTGATCTTGGACACGGCGAGCCCGAGATCAGCCAGGTTTTTCTGTTGTCGCAAGGTTTTCTGCAATTGAACCTGCATATCCGCCAGATGTCGCCCGGCGACCGCCAATTCATCCGCCCCCTCCTCCGGCCTGAAGAGGCTTGCGGGATCATCCGGCCTCTCGGCAAAGGTCTGCATGCCGACCGTCAACCGACGGATGGGACGGATCAGAATGCGATTGATGGACACGAAGATAAGACTTGCCGTAATCAGCGACAGAGCCACCGAAATCATCAACACGTTACCCGCATAAGCAATCATAGCGGCGCGCAACCTGTTTTCACTCATCACGATCTCGATGATCATGTTGCTGTCACCGATGACGTCGAAGACGCGGATGACGCGATCCTTGCCGAAAAGCAGCACCGAAAAAGCGTCGCGAACCGCCTGCAATTGCGAGACGTCCGACAGGTCGTACTGGTCATCGACGCTTGGCGGCACTTCCGTTGCCGCAAGCAGCGTCGAGGTGCCGTCCTTTTTCAGCGCGATGAGTTTTGCCCCAGTTGCCAGCAAAGTGTCGTTCTGGACGCTGCGGGGAAGCTCCGTCTGCAGACCGTCGATCACAACGCCTGCGGCAGCGGCGGTGTTGAGCCTGTCACGCAGCCAGGCGAGACGCATATTCGCAACGGATGGCACGAAGATCAAAATTTCGGCGATCATGACGAAGACAATCGTCAACAGAAGCAGGCGGCCCGATAAGCCCTGGGTCAGGCCCGGCACCTCACGCAAGGATCGCCTGGGCGCCCCATCGTCCTCCCCGCCATTCTTCTGGTTTCTGAGTGTCGAAAACACCAGGGCTTTTCCTGTTGGTCTGCCAGCAGCAGTCAGAGGCCAAGGCGGCATCCACTTGGGCAAACAGCGTCATTTCAGGTCATCATAAGGATTCGAGGCGAAAATTCAAACGGATGCGAGGACGATCCACGATTGAAGAGGCGAAACGAAAAACGCCGCCCGTGTGGGCGGCGCTGTCTCGATGGAAACGACTGATATCAAAACTCCTGCCACTCGTCCCTGCTTTGCGCAATCGCGGCAGAGCCGTTGAAGGCACGGGCGACATTACCCATCATCCGGCGTGCGGGCGATGCGACAGGCGCGGAGGACGGGCGGGCTGGCGCTACATATCTGGAGCCTTGCTGCACGTCGTTTCCAAGACGGAATCGACTGACCAGCGACACCAGCGTTGCCGCTTCACCGCTCAGCTTATGGGTCGCAGCAGATGTTTCCTCCACCATTGCGGCATTTCGCTGGGTGACCTGATCCATCTGGTTGATGGCGGTGTTGACTTCCTGAAGTCCCGTCGCCTGCTCCTGTGCGGCTGTGGCAATGGAGTGGATGTGGTCATTGATGCTCAAGATGCGAGTCTCGATGTCTTCCAGCGCAGCACCCGTCTGGCGAACGAGCGTCACGCCACTCCCAACCTCTTCTCCAGACTTGGTGATGAGCGCCTTGATGTCCTTTGCAGCATTGGCCGAACGCTGGGCGAGTTCGCGCACCTCCTGCGCAACGACCGCAAAGCCCTTGCCAGCCTCACCTGCGCGCGCTGCCTCCACACCTGCGTTGAGAGCCAGGAGGTTTGTCTGGAATGCAATCTCATCGATGACGTTGATGATCTGGCCGATTTCACCCGATGCCTGCTCGATCCGGCCCATCGCGGTGACGGCGTCGCGAACCACTTTCGCGGAATGAGCCGTTTTCTCCTTGGCGTCCGACACCATGGTGCTTGCTTCCTGAGCGCGCGCCGTGGAGTTCTTCACAACTGCGGTAATCTCATCCAGCGCGGCCGACGTTTCTTCCAACGCTGCCGCCTGCTGCTCCGTTCGTTTGGAGAGATCGTCAGCCGCGGAGCGGAGTTCGTTGGCATTGCCATTGATGCCTTCGGTGCTTTCTTGCACTTCCGACATCGTCGCTTTGAGCTTGGCCATCGTGTCATTGATGTTGGCCTGAAGCTCCGCGAAGACGCCGTGGAAGTTGCCGGTCATGGCGCGCGTCAAATCACCCTGCGCAAGATCGGCCATGACGCGGCCTGCCTCGGAGACACCGCTATCGACGCTGCTCAGAAGGTCGTTGATGGTCTTTGCGAAGCGGTTGAGGTTGTCGTCACCGTAATCCTTGGTGATGCGACGGCTGAAATCGCCTTGTGCCGCGGCACCAACCACATCCGCCATGCCCGATTGTAGATCGTCGCTCTTGGCGCGCATCGCGGTTTCCTGCGCGTTCATGCGTCGCACTTCCAGGCCATTGCGCTTGAAGACTTCGACGGCGGCAGCCATTTCGCCAATCTCATCCTTGCGATCGAGATATGGGACTTTGGCCTCAAGATTCCCGTTGGCAACAGACTTCATCACCTCCGAAACGTCAAGGATCGGCGCACTCAGCTGCTTGGAGCCGACATAGAGGCCGATAATGGCTCCAGCACCGACACCGGTGACGGTGACAAGGGCGACGACGAGGAAGATAAACTGGCCGAAGGCGTCGATCTCCGACTTGATCGCGTCGAGATCTTTAAGATCGCCCTTCACAACTGCGTCAATTTCGGCTTGATATGCCTTGCGATTTTCTCGGTTGGCTTCATTGTTGCCCTGGACGCTTGCTTCCAGAGGACCTACTTCACGGCCCAGACGGGCGGTCTCGGTACGGAAGGCGCGAAACTCGGCAAAGCGCTTTTCGATATTGTCGAAGGTAGCGGCCTGATGGGCCGGAACCTGCGGCTTCCACTCCTTGAGAAGCGCTGCCATGGCATCGAGATTGGTGATGATGCCATCGGCGAACTTGCCTGCCGCCGCGGTGTCCTTTGCCGCGTACACGCCACGGGCTTCCATAACGACAGCGCTTACAAGCCTGTTAAGGGTTTCGCCGTAACGGGCACGATCTGCAACGGAATCCAAGGCGACGGTGTGTGCCTGATATTTGTTGATGGCGTAAATCGAAAGGCCACCAATACTACAGGCCACAAGGCTCAGAAAGCCGACGAGTAAATTGATCTTGCTCCGAATTTTCACTGCGAATTCCCCCGATATTCCAAACCCACCGAGACCGGAGAATAAACATCCGGCCATTTGGTCGAGAGAACGTTATTTAATGTCAATTAAGAAACAATTTCAGATTTTAATTATGTCTCAGAATCTTTGAAAAGGCCGATCATGGGAAAGTGCAAAGAATAGCTGTCGGCTTCGGTTGAGCAAAAAGGGCTCTTGCGCCGTGGGTGCGTGATGCGGTTCTGCAATTGACTTTGCGGGTGATAAGCCCTTATAAGCCCGCACGTCCGGGCATTTCGCAGTCTATGATGGCTTTCCGGGCATTAGTCGAAACGCTCTTGCCCTTAAGGGCAAAGTCAAGAAGGGCCGCACCCCGCGGTATTAAATAAATGTCGAAGCGTACTTTCCAACCGTCCAAGCTTGTTCGCAAGCGCCGTCATGGTTTCCGTGCTCGCATGGCTACAGCTGGCGGCCGCAAGGTTCTTGCAGCTCGCCGCGCCCGCGGTCGCGCACGTCTGTCCGCTTAATCAAGTGGTTGCCCGATGAAAGTCGCGGCAGATGGCAGATGAGAAGAAAATGCCCGGTCGGTTGAAAAACCGGCCGGATTTCCTTGCCGTTCAGGCGGGTGAGAAAAGGCGCGGAAGCACTTTTCTTCTGGAGGTTCTGGATCGGCAGGCTCCTGAAACCGAAGCAAGAGTCGGTTTTACCGTCACCAAGCGCCAGGGAAACGCGGTCGAACGCAACCGTATGCGCCGCCGTCTCAGGGAAGCCGTCAGGCTTTCTGCCGGGTTTGCAATGAAACCCGGGCATGACTATGTGATTGTCGCCCGAAGGGACGCATTGAATACCGATTTCGCCGTACTGGAAAACTTGCTCATAGAGCGGATCGAGGGACGCGCGAAAAACGGACGCTCCCGGGAGACCCGCTCCAGGAAAGAATGATGGAAAAAAACCGCAATTACTTCATCGCGATCGCCCTTTCGGTTGTCATCGTACTTGCCTGGCAGTTTCTCTACATGAACCCGCGTATCGAGCAGCAGCGCCGCGCCGAAGAGGTACGCCAGGCGCAGCAGGCCACGCAGCAGACACAGACCACGACGGCACCGGCGCCAGCCGATGGCACAGCGACCCCGGCAACCACGCCGAGCGGCACGCTCCCCGGCGCGAGCAGTCAGCAGGCCGCGACCATTTCGCGTGCCGATGCACTGGCAAAGACGCAGCGCGTCGAGATCGACACCAACGCAATCGCCGGCTCGATCAATCTGACGGGCGCGCGTATCGATGACATTCGCTTGAAGGATTACCACGAGACGGTGGATGACTCGAGCCCGATCATCACACTCTTCTCGCCTTCCGATACGCATGATGGCTACTTCACCGAGCTTGGCTATATCGGCAATGACGGCGTTGGCTCCGTGCCTGGCCCAGCCACGGTGTGGACGGCTCCCGCTGGAGCAAAGCTGACCGAGACGACACCGGTGACGCTCTCCTACACCAACGACAAGGGCGTGGTGTTCAACCGCACGGTCTCGATTGACGATCACTACATGATCACGGTCACCGACAAGATCGAGAACCCAGGTCAGGAGGCGATCACGCTGTCGGCTTATGGCCGTATCACCCGTAACAACAAGCCTGTTACCCCGCCTGTCTTCGTCATTCACGAAGGCTTTCTGGGCGTAGCCGGCGCTGATGGCAGCCTGACGGAAGAGACCTACAAGAAGGTAGAGGAACAGCCATTCGTTCTGCCGAAGGCAACCGGTGGCTGGCTCGGCATTACCGACAAGTACTGGGCGGCGGCAATCGTTCCGCCTCAGGACAAGGCTGTCGAAACCCGCTATACCCACTTCACCGATGGTCAGCCGCGCTACCAGGCCGACTACCGCAGCGATGCGCTGACCGTGGCACCGGGGCAGTCTGCCGAACTGAAGAACCTTATCTTCGCTGGCGCCAAGGAAGTGCCGCTCGTCGACCGCTACGAGACGCAGTATACCATTCCGAAGTTCGATCTTTTGATCGACTGGGGCTGGTTCTACTTCATCACCAAGCCGATGTTCAAATTGATGGATTTCTTCTTCCGTTATTTTGGCAATTTCGGCGTGGCGATCCTGCTCACCACCATCGTCGTCAAGCTTCTGTTCTTCCCGCTTGCCAGCAAGCAGTACGCTTCCATGGCGAACATGAAGCGCATGCAGCCCAAGATCGAAGAGTTGAAGGCCAAGTTCGGCGACGACCGCATGGGCATGCAGCAGGCGATGATGCAGCTCTATAAGGAAGAAAAGATCAATCCGATTGCCGGCTGCTGGCCGATGCTTTTGCAGATCCCGGTCTTCTTCGCGCTCTACAAGGTCATCTACGTCACCATCGAAATGCGTCACGCGCCTTTCTTCGGCTGGATCCACGACCTGTCCGCGCCAGATCCGACCTCGCTCTTCAATCTGTTCGGGCTTCTGCCTTATGACGTGCCGCACTTCCTGATGATCGGTGTCTGGCCTATCATCATGGGCATCACTATGTTCCTGCAGATGCGCATGAACCCGACACCGCCGGATCCGACCCAGGCGATGATCTTCACTTGGATGCCGCTGATCTTCACCTTCATGCTGGCGTCTTTCCCGGCCGGTCTCGTCATCTACTGGGCATGGAACAACACGCTGTCGATCTCGCAGCAGGCGGTTATCATGAAGCGCCATGGCGCCAAGATAGAGCTCTTCGACAATCTTAAAGGGTTGTTCAAACGAAAGCCGGTGCAATCCAAATGACGGCTGACAAGCCCCTCTTCGGAAGGCCGTGGATCTTTATCCGCGGCGTTCCGGCCATGAAGTTCCTTCCACCCGAGGGCCCGGCAGAGATCGCTTTCGCCGGGCGTTCGAACGTCGGCAAGTCCTCGCTGATCAACGCGCTCGTCGGTCACAAGGGACTGGCGCGCACCTCGAATACGCCAGGCCGCACTCAAGAGCTCAACTACTTCGTGCCCGAAGGCTATTCCGGTGCCGGAGACGACCTTCCGCCAATGGCGCTGGTCGATATGCCAGGCTATGGATACGCGCAGGCCCCCAAGGATCAGGTAGATAACTGGACGAAACTCGTCTTCGACTATCTGCGCGGTCGGGCGACGCTGAAGCGCGTGTATGTGCTGATCGATTCTCGCCATGGCATCAAGAAGAATGACGAGGATGTCTTAAGCCTGCTCGACAAGGCAGCCGTGTCCTACCAGATCGTTTTGACGAAGACGGACAAGATCAAAGAACCAGCCGTTCCGCGCCTGATCAGCGAGACATTGGAAAAGATCAAAAAGCGCCCGGCAGCCTATCCCGAAGTTCTGGCTACGTCCTCTGAAAAATCATCAGGACTGGACGAGTTGCGCGCCGAAATTCTCAAGACCGTCGGCTACCCGCAGCCCTGACGCAGTCAGGGCTCATCAGCAAATCAGATGCTGGTAAACAGCAGCACCCCGGCCCAAAGAACGGCGGCGAGCGTGGTCATGCGCCAGAAACGCGCCGAATTCCACAATGCGGTGAGGATGGCGAAACGGCCATAGATGCTGCGATGCAGCTTGTCGTCTGAACGACGGAGCGCGTGATCCATTGAGGCATCGACATAGGATGCGAAGTTGCGCTGCTCACGGACTTCCGTCTTGGCGAGATTGTCTTCCCAGCGCCGGACAATGTTGGCGAATTGCTTGTCGTTCTTAACCCTTACGGCAAGCTCGGCTTTCACGTCTTCCGGCAGTGCGCCGAGCACATATTTGCCCGCCAGCACCTGATCCTTCAAACCGCCGCGCATATCCTTATCCGGCAAGGCCATGTCTTCATCAAACTCCGCTGCTTCGCGCCACCGTCATCATGACGGCCTGCCCAATCGAATCTCGGTGGGCCGGACGCAGACTCCCAAAACGAGGCTCGCCCTAATGCGCCGCCGTGTCAATCTTATTGACTGCGCATATGGCATCCTCTGTGAATTTTATGCTCCCCACTTGGCCCATCCGTGTTTCATCCGTCAAAAACTTGCGTTACAAGCGGCGCAATCAAAGACGAGGTTTCCCAATGGCGAGTTTTGAAAGCGAAATGCAGGCCCGGCTTCTGGCTCAGGCCCTGCCCTTCATGCAGAAGTATGAAAACAAGACAATCGTCGTAAAATATGGCGGCCACGCCATGGGAGACACGGCGCTCGGAAAAGCCTTCGCCGAAGACATTGCACTCCTGAAACAGTCCGGGATCAACCCGATCGTGGTGCATGGAGGGGGTCCGCAGATCGGCGCGATGCTGTCCAAGATGGGGATCGAATCGAAGTTCGAAGGTGGCCTGCGCGTCACCGACGCCAAGACTGTCGAAATCGTCGAAATGGTGCTGGCGGGCTCGATCAACAAGGAGATCGTCGCGCTCATCAATCAGACGGGCGAATGGGCCATCGGGCTGTGCGGCAAGGACGGCAACATGGTTTTTGCCGAAAAGGCGCGCAAGACCGTGATCGATCCGGACAGCAATATCGAGCGGGTCCTCGATCTCGGTTTCGTCGGTGAAGTCGTGGAAGTTGATCGCACCCTTCTCGATCTTCTGGCGAAATCCGAGATGATCCCGGTCATCGCTCCCGTAGCGCCTGGCCGCGACGGCGCCACTTACAACATCAATGCCGATACATTTGCCGGCGCCATTGCCGGTGCGCTGCACGCGACACGCTTGCTGTTCCTTACCGATGTCGAAGGCGTTCTCGACAAGAACAAGGAACTGATCAAGGAATTGACGGTCTCCCAGGCCAAGGCCCTTATCAAGGACGGCACGATTTCCGGCGGGATGATCCCGAAGGTGGAAACCTGCATCGAGGCGATTAAGGCGGGTGTTCAGGGCGTCGTCATTCTGAACGGCAAGACTGCCCACTCGGTTCTTCTGGAGATCTTTACGGAAGGCGCCGGCACACTGATCGTGCCTTGAGACACAAGCCTTCGGCTTTGGTGAGAGCGTTTCCTCGTTATGGAAACGTTCTAGCCGAAGGCGAGAAGAGCCAAAACGCCGAGGACGATCAACAGACAGCCCATCAATTCAAGTCTGTTGATCTTCTCCTTGAATACGAACACCGTCGAGGCGAATGCAAAGAGCATTTCCACCTGCGCCAGAGCCTTGACGATTGCGGCCTGTTGCAGCGTCATCGCCGTGAACCAGCCGAATGAGGCGGTAGCGCCGACAAAACCGACGGCGATCCCCGGCTTCCAAGCTTTGGCGATACGCGCAAGCTCCTCGCGCTCTCGCAGCAAAATCCAGATGAGCATTGCAACAGTCTGCGTCACGATGACCACGACGAGTGTAAAGCTCGCCTGCATGACTGCGTCCGGTGCTGGCAGGCTGGACGCAATCGACAGCGATGCGGACCGATATGCGACCGAGGAAAGACCGAAAAGAGCGCCCGATGCGAGGCCAATGCCCGCAATGCGGCTGAACACGGATGTTATGATGGAAACGGGCGAAAGCGCCGTTCTCGCTACGGAAATCAGCATGACACCTGAGACCGAGATGGCAATGGCCAGCAGCGTCCCGGCACTCACGCTTTCCCCAACGAAAACGAGAGCGAACAGTGCAGCCTGTGCGGGTTCCGTGCGCGAATAGGCTGTGCCGACGGCGAAGTTGCGGAAGGAAAACAAATGCACGAGCAGGAAGGTCGCACCGATCTGCGTCATCGAACCGATCGCCGACCAAAGGACAAAGGCTCCGTTGATCAATGGCAGTGGCCTCGCCAACCCGAAATGCAGGATGGCAAGATAGACGAGCGCAAAGGGCATCCCGAAACCGAAGCGCACAAAGGTCGCGCCAGTTGTGCCCATGCTCTTTTTCAGGTGTTTTTGAAAGGTCGAGCGCAAATTCTGCAAGAAAGCGCTGACCAGGGTGATGCCAATCCACAATTCCATGCTCTCGATTAGCATCCGCGCAGGTTAACCGCCAAGGACGGTTTTCGTTACTATAAGCGCGTTTTCGATTTTATTTGACCGATGAAAAGGGCATAAAGCCTTTCATGAACACAAAGCCAAAAAACACAGCCGAGCCCGCCGATTTCGCCCATGTGACGGAGTGGGTCTTCGATCTCGATAACACGCTCTATCCGCATCACATCAACCTCTTTTCCCAGATCGACCGCAACATGACCGCCTATGTGGCGGAGCTGTTGCAGATGGACCCCGAGGAGGCGCGCGTTCTTCAGAAGCGCTACTACCATGAGCACGGAACGACGCTCCAAGGACTGATGATCCATTACGGCATCGACCCTAACGACTTTCTGGAAAAGGCCCATGCGATTGATTACTCGGCTCTTCTCCCCGATCCGGCGCTCGGGGAGGCGATCAAGGCTCTGCCTGGCCGCAAATTCATTCTGACCAATGGCAGCGTCAAGCACGCGCAGGCGGCGGCTGGTGCATTGGGGATTCTCGAGCACTTCGAGGATATCTTCGACATAGTGGCAGCAGGCTATCTGCCGAAACCTGCAGGACAGACCTACGAGAAATTTGCCGCATTGACACAGCTCGACACCAAAAAGGCTGCGATGTTCGAGGACCTGCCGCGCAACCTTGCTGCGCCCAAGGCCATGGGGATGCGGACTGTGCTCCTCGTTCCACGCAACCTCGAAGGCATTGTAATGGAGCGCTGGGAAATTCCTGCCGAGACCGACGACCATATCGATTACATCACCGATAACCTGTCGGAATTTTTGACGGGCCTTCAATCCAGCCGGGATTAAGGTACGCCGTATATTACCGATATTTCATATGCATTACCGATGTTTAACTGGTGGGAACGAAGCGTCGCCTCTAGCGTCTTATGAGGGACATCAAAGGAAAGGTTTCGATATGCTAAAACGGAAGATCGCCATCACCGCACTTGGCGCTGCCCTGATGCTCAGCACCACTGCGTCCATGACGATTGCAGCTCCTCGTGGTGGCGCCGACCGGGATGGTCCGCGCATGCGCCCGGAGCCGATGTTCGTTCATCTCTTGAAGGTCGCCGATACCAATAAGGACGGCAAGATCACCAAGGAGGAGTTCAACGCGCGTCAGGAAGCCCTCTTCACCGAGATCGATGCCGACAAGGATGGATCCATCACGCCGAAGGAAATGCGTGATTATCGCAAGACGAAGATGGACGCATGGCGTGCGGCCAATCCGAAGCCTGAAAAAGCTGCCACCGAAGGCAGCGAGAAGAAGGCCGAAGGCGACAAGAAGGACAGCGAGCGCGAGAGCAAGCCTCGTCAGGCACGCGAAGACGGCAAGGGTCAAGGTCGTAAAGGCAAGATGGGCGGCATGTTCGCCACGGCCGATACGGACGGCAACGGCCAGCTCAGCAAACCTGAATTCATGGCTGCTGGCGAAAAGATCTTCACACGCCTCGACAGCAATGGTGATGGCGTGATCAGCATTGATGACATGCCGGACCGTCCCTGGCTGTAAAACTCAGTTGCGTTTCATGAGGCCCGCCCCACAAGGGTGGGCCTTTTGATATGGGGCGTTAACGTCAGGACCAACTGGCGTCCTTGAGAGGGCGTTCAGTGCAAGCTGATGGTGCGCAACTCGTCCTCAGCCGCCTTGAAAAAGGTGCTGGAGCGGTTGTCGGTCAAAAGAATGGGGGTTCCGTCAGCTCCGAAAAGAGCCCAAAGATCGAGGCCTGGATCAAGCTCAGGCGCTTCGGGAAAGCATTTGGATACCTGTTCAGCCCGCATCTTGCGAATGTAGCCCACTTCACCGGCACCAAGATGGGCAAGCTGGGATTTGGTCAGGCGCGCATGCGCTTCTTTTAAAAGCATATTTCAGCCTCCATAGAGCGCCGCCTGTCCGTCAAGAACATGCTTGAGACGCTCTGAACTTCACGTCGGCGCGTGATTTGCCTGAGCGAAATCACCAGGAACTTCGCGCCGATTCATTGCTTCAGAACCAGAATACTGACCGGAATCAGCATGATGGCCTGGAGACTACTGTGAGACGGAAATGTTAATTTTCTTCACCACGTTGGAGATTTCCGGACGGGTGAGTTCAATGGAAAGAAGACCATTCTTCAGACGTGCGGCATTCACCTGCATGCCGTCGGCCAGCACGAACACCCGCTGAAACTGCCGCGCGGCGATACCGCGATAGAGGTAGTCACGCTTTTCCTGATCCTGCTGGCGCCCGCGGATGATGAGCTGATTATCCGCCGTGGTCACGTCTAGGTCGTCTTCGGAAAAACCGGCAACAGCGATGGTGATGCGAAGCCGCTCCGGCTGCGATCCGTCGGCGGCCAAACGCTCGATATTATAAGGAGGATAGCCGTCATTCGACTTTGCCATGCGCTCTAGCGTTTTTTCCATGGCATCGAAGCCCAGCATAAGCGGGTGCGTGAAGGGTGTCATACGGCTCATAATCCAGTGTCCTTGCATCCAAGCGACGATCTTGTGGCGCGCGCGTCATGATGCGGCACCCAGCCCCGGTTCGGCAGCTCTTTCGCATATGGTAACATGGTGTTCGAAACGCAAGAACACGACTTCTCGAAAAACGCCGCACCCGACAGGACCTCAGAGAGGCCATTGACAAGGCGTCAAAAGCAGCTTGAAAAGACATCAATCAAGACAAACAGGATTATCATGGCCGAGCGCAGAAAAATCATTATCGACACCGATCCCGGGCAGGACGACGCGGCAGCGATCATGCTCGCTCTTGCAAGTCCCGAAGAGATCGAAATTCTCGGTCTCTGCGCTGTGGCCGGCAACGTGCCGCTTAAACTCACGAGCCGCAATATCCGCATCGTCCTTGAACTTTGCAACCGTTCGGACGTCCCGGTTTACGAAGGCTGCGAGCGTCCTCTGGTTCGTCCGCCGATCACCGCCGAGCATGTGCATGGCAGCACAGGTCTAGACGGCCCGACCCTGCCGGAGCCGACAC
Organism: Rhizobium sp. 22-785-1; assembly: GCF_053521965.1. Lineage (NCBI taxonomy): Bacteria > Pseudomonadati > Pseudomonadota > Alphaproteobacteria > Hyphomicrobiales > Rhizobiaceae > Rhizobium > Rhizobium sp. 22-785-1. The sequence goes on from NZ_JBNWDI010000002.1 coordinate 373,811, forward strand.
TTGCCGCACAGCCGCAGCATGCGGTAGATTTCATTATCGAAACGCTTCGTCGCGAGCCGGAAGGCACGGTGACGCTCTGCACGCTCGGCGCACTCACCAATATCGCCACCGCTCTTCAAAAGGCGCCGGATATCGCGCCGCGGGTGAAGGAACTGTTGCTGATGGGCGGCGGTTTCTTCGAAGGCGGCAATATTACGCCAGCGGCCGAATTCAACATCTATGTCGATCCACATGCTGCCGATATCGTGTTCCGTTCCGGCATTCCGCTCGTCATGATGCCGCTCGACGTGACGCACAAGCTTTTGACCACCAAGGCCCGCGTCGCCCGCATTCGCGATATTGGCACACATCCAGCCATCGCCATGGCCGAGATGCTGGAATTCTTCGAGCGCTTCGACGTGGAGAAGTACGGCTCCGATGGCGGGCCTCTGCATGATCCAACCGTGATTGCCTATCTGATCAAGCCTGAGCTTTTCGCTGGGCGCGATTGCAACGTGGAAATCGAAACATCATCCGAGTTGACCATGGGCATGACAGTGGTCGACTGGTGGAAGGTGACCAACCGTCCGGTCAATGCCAAGGTGTTGCGCGACGTGGATGCGGACGGCTTCTTCGCGCTTTTGACAGAGCGTTTTGCGCGGCTCTGATCGCCGCTTGATCATCATGCTCGGGCTCACAAACAATCGAGCCCGGGCATTTATAGATGATGTTTATCCTTCCGAGGATCGGAAGCTCTTACAGTTCGTAGAAATCGGCTACGATCTTCCAGGCCTCTTCCGCCGTCTCGGCGAAGTGAAACAGGTCAATATCGTCCGGCGCGATGGTTCCGAAATCAGCCAATGCCTTGAAATTGATGATCGAATGCCAGAAGTCCTTGCCGAAAAGGATGAGCGGGATCGGTGCCATGCGCTTGGTCTGGATCAGCGTTACGGTTTCGAATAGCTCGTCCATGGTGCCGAAGCCGCCCGGAAAGATGACGACGGCCTTGGCGCGCATAAGGAAGTGCATCTTGCGAATGGCAAAATAGTGGAAGTTGAAGCTGAGCTCCGGCGTTACATAAGGGTTGGGTGCCTGCTCGTGTGGCAAAAGAATATTGAGACCGATCGAGGGAGCGCCCGCTTCCGACGCCCCTCTGTTGCCCGCCTCCATCACACCGGGGCCGCCCCCGGTCACCACCACATATTCGCGATGATCCAGTTTCTCTGCGGCACTGGCACAAAGCTTGGCGAATTTTCGCGCTTCGTCATAATAGACCGATGCCGCTTCAAGGTTCTTCTTCTGGGTTTCGTTGCGCGCCGCCCATGCGGAAGCGCCGGGCTCAGGAATACGAGCGCCGCCAAACATGACGACGGTGGATTTGATGCCGCGTTCGGAGAGGATCATTTCCGTTTTCAGCAGTTCGAGCTGAAGACGAACAGGGCGCAACTCCTCCCGGCAGAGGAAGTCGGTATCGGTATAGGCAAGACGGTAGGATGGCGAAGAGCTTTGCGGTGTTTTTGGAATGACTTCGGCCTGATGCTTGTCATCCGAACTGCTTTTCAGCGGGTCCCAAATCCCATCCTTGCGATGCAGCTTGCCGTTTTTCAGTTTCGCCATTTCCATGCCTTTCCGATGCTGACGTCAAATCGCCCAAATCGCATTGACGCACTTGAAACACTCGCTTAGAGCAATTGACCGTGTCCGGCCAGCGGTGCGGATGTTTCCCTGAAAATGACGATAGTCAGCGAAGTTTAAGGAATTCTCATGAGCAGCTCGGAACTCGGCACTCTCGAAAACATCATCGAAACCGCATTCGAAAACCGCGACGGTGTGAATACCTCCACCAAGGGAGAAATTCGCGATGCGGTGGAGACTTCGCTCAACCTTCTCGATGCTGGCGAGGTACGTGTGGCCGAGCGCGAAGCAAGCGGCAACTGGAAGGTAAACCAGTGGCTGAAGAAGGCCGTTCTGCTCTCCTTCCGCCTGAACGATATGGAAATTGTCACCGGTGGCCCAGGCGAATCCACATGGTGGGACAAGGTGCCTTCCAAGTTCGAGAATTGGGGCGAAAATCAGTTCCGCGCGGCAGGCTTCCGCGCCGTGCCGAATGCCGTCGTTCGCCGTTCCGCCTATGTGGCCAAGAACGTCGTGCTGATGCCATCCTTCGTCAATCTCGGCGCCTATGTCGATGAAGGTACCATGGTCGACACATGGGCGACCGTCGGCTCCTGCGCCCAGATCGGCAAGCATGTTCATCTTTCCGGCGGCGTTGGCATTGGGGGCGTGCTTGAGCCACTTCAGGCAGGCCCCACCATCATCGAAGACAATTGCTTTATCGGCGCGCGTTCGGAAGTGGTCGAAGGCTGCATCATCCGCGAAGGCTCGGTGCTCGGCATGGGCGTCTACATCGGCAAGTCCACCAAGATCGTGAACCGCGCCACCGGCGAAATCTCTTATGGCGAAGTGCCACCCTATTCCGTCGTGGTTGCTGGCACGATGCCTGGTAAGCCCTTCCCGAATGGCGAGCCTGGCCCAGGCCTCTATTGCGCCGTCATCGTCAAGACCGTCGACGAGAAGACCCGCTCCAAGACCGGTATCAACGAGCTTCTGCGCGACTGAAATAAAAAGACTGGCATAGAAGAGACAGCCCCATGAACGCCACCGATCCCGTCTCCAATCTTGCCGGCCTAATCCGTTGCCCGTCGGTAACGCCGGCAGAAGGCGGGGCGCTTGCCCTGCTCGAAACGTTGCTTTCGCCGCTGGGCTTTGAGGTCGATCGTGTGGTGGCCACAGAAGACGGCACGCCGGACGTGGAAAATCTTTACGCCCGGCTCGGCACCGATGGACCGCATCTGATGTTTGCGGGCCATACCGATGTCGTGCCGGTGGGTGACGAAGCCGCGTGGAGCCACCCTCCTTTTGCAGCAGAAATTGCCGGGGGCGAGATGTTTGGTCGTGGCGCCGTCGACATGAAGGGCGGCATCGCCTGCTTCGTCGCAGCGATAGCACGTCACATCGAAAATCATGGTAAGCCGAAGGGCTCCGTGTCCTTTCTAATCACCGGCGATGAAGAAGGGCCGTCGATCAACGGCACCTCGAAGCTTCTGGAATGGGCCGCCGCCAAGGGCGAACGCTGGGATGCGTGCGTTGTCGGTGAGCCAACCAATCCGAACCAGCTGGGCGACATGATCAAGATCGGTCGCCGCGGCTCGCTTTCGGGCCGCATCACAGTTCAAGGCGTACAGGGCCATGCAGCCTATCCGCACCTTGCAGACAATCCCATTCGCGGAATGCTGCAATTGACGCACGCGCTAATGGACCCGCCTTTCGATAGCGGGACCGACAATTTTCAGCCTTCCAATCTGGAAGTGACAACCATCGACACGGGGAATGCCGCGACCAATGTCATTCCGGCCAGAGCGACGGCGTCCTTCAATATCCGTTTCAACGACACCTGGACGGCAGAGACGCTGCGGGCCGAGATCATCCGTCGTCTGGATGCGGCTGCCGCTGACGGCGCGCTTCGTCCGGCTCGGACACCCGTCAATTACGAGATCGTCTGGGCCGATCGGCCGAGCCATGTCTTCTTGACGCGCAACAATGCGCTGATCTCCTCGCTCTCGGGTGCGGTAGCGGAGGTCACAGGTCTGGAGCCGAAGCTCTCCACGACTGGCGGCACCTCGGATGCCCGCTTCATCAAGGATTACTGCCCGGTGGTGGAGTTTGGCCTTGTCGGTCAGACCATGCATATGGTCGATGAGCGCGTCGCCGTCGCCGATCTGGAAACGCTGACACGCATCTATGAAACCTTCATCGAACGCTGGTTCGGCCATGCCGCCCAGTAGCGAAGTCGCCTTCTATCTGCGCGGTCTCTGGTTGCTGTTTCTCGGCAAAAAGGAGGGCTTACGCCTTCTCGACATCAGCGATCGCGGCATATTGCGCTCCTTCTACGCCGCCCTGTGGTGCCTGCCGTCCATGGCGCTGTCCTGGTACTGGTGGCACGAGGCCTATCTGTCCGGGATGCCGGAAGGGGTGCGCACGGGTGCGATCTTCTTCGTTCGTCTCGCCATTGTAGAAGCCATCTGCTGGATGGTGCCGCTGATCCTGATCGGCCTCTTGTTAGTGGCTTTCGGTGTGCGTGACAGATTTCAAGCGATCATCGTGGTAGCAAACTGGCTGTCCGTTCCTTTTTCCTACGCCTATTCACTTCTGATCGTGATTGCGCTGTTCCTGCCCGCATTGCACGGGCTCGTCGCAATCCTCTGGTTCGCACTGCTCCTTTCTCTGGTCTTTGCCTTTTCGAGGATTTTGCGGTTTTTCGTGCGCGATCAACCGCTCTTGGTAACAGCGCTCGTTATGACACTGCTTGTCCCTGGGATGATCCTCTCGGAACTGTTGCAACGCTTTCTCGGCGTCTATCCGACGTGAAGATGTTTGCCTGAGCGGTCATTTAGTATCGCCAACGACCTTTCCTGTTGGCGGCATTCGCGGCGGTATGACGTCGGGATAATCCACTTGCATAAAGTAGAGGCCTTCCGGCGGAGCAACAGGACCGCAGGCCGTACGGTCGCGCGCCTCAAGCGCTGCACGCACGTCGTCGGGGGTCATGGCGCCCTCGCCTGCCAGCTTCAGCGTTCCGGCAAAGGAGCGGATCTGGTTGTGCAGGAAGCTCTGCGCCGTCGCACGGATCTCGATCAGATCGCCATTACGCGTCACATCAAGCCGGTCCAGCGTCCGCACCGGGCTGTTGGCCTGGCAATGAACGGAGCGGAAGGTCGTGAAGTCATGCCTCCCCACCAGCATCTGTGCGGCTGCATGCATCGCCCGATGGTCCAGATCTTTCGAGACCCACCAGGCGCGCTTGTGCTCCAGCGCTAAGCGCGATTTACGAGAGATGATACGATAGAGATAATGGCGACGAATGGCGGAAAAGCGCGCATCGAAATCCTCCGTCACAGCCTCCACGTCAAGGACCGAGACCGCGTCGCCTGCCATGGCCAGATGGGCATTGAGCGCGTTGCGCAGCTTGTAGGGCTGCCAATCACGCGCCAGGTCCACATGGGTGACTTGACCAACCGCATGCACACCGGAGTCTGTTCTGCCGGCGCCACGAATGCCAACCTTTTCGCCCGTTAGTGAAAGAACCGCCGCTTCCAGTGCGCCTTGCACCGACCGGCCATTGTCCTGCCGCTGCCAGCCAACGTAAGGCGTACCGTCATATTCGACGGTCATGCGAAACCGTGCCATCGGCTACAGCCTCGTCCCAACAGGAACAGGCGTCCCGCGCAGGAAATCTGCGGCCAGCATTGGCTTGCCACCTGCCTTTTGCAGTTTGGTGAGACGGACCGCCCCACTGGCACAGGCAATCGTCAATTGATCGTCCAAGACCGAACCTACCTCGCCCATGCCCTCTGCTCGTTCGCTTGCCAATACCTTGACGCGTTCGGGTTTGCCGCCGATCTCCAGTTCAAACCAGGCGCCTGGAAAAGGCGCCAGACCGCGAATGTGGTTGTGGACATCCTGCGAGGGGCGGGAGAAATCGATCCGCGTTTCCGCCTTGTCGATCTTGGCGGCGTAGACAACGCCTTCCTCGGCCTGCACCGTGAGCGGCAAATCATCATTTTCGAGCTTTGCCATGGCGTCGCGCATCAATCGCGCGCCCTTCAGCATGAGCGCGTCATGCAACTCGCCAGCCGTCATGTTTTCATCGATGGAGACACGCGCTGTCAGCGCCACGGGGCCGGTATCCAACCCCTTTTCCATCTTCATCACCATCATGCCCGTCTCGGCATCGCCTGCCATGATGGCGCGCTGAATGGGGGCGGCACCCCGCCAGCGCGGCAGAAGCGATGCATGGCCATTGTAGCATCCAAGGCGCGTACCATTCAAAATCGCCTCGGGGAGAAGGAGACCATAGGCGACAACCACGGCAACATCGGCATCGAAATCGGAAAATTGCTTGCGATCGTCGTCCGCCTTGAAATTCATCGGGGTCAGAACTGGAATTCCCAAAAGCTCTGCAGCCTGATGCACAGGGGATTTTTGCAGGTCCAGCCCACGGCGTCCGCCTGGGCGCGGCGGCTGGGTATAAACCGCAACCACATTGTGGCCCGCCTCTTTCAGAGCGCGCAGTGTAGGGACCGAAAACTCCGGCGTTCCCATGAATATGATGCGAAGAGCCATTTTTGCCCCCTGCCCTGCTGCTGATATCGAAGGGCCTCTCGCCGGGCGAATCAGACCTTGGCGCGGGCCAGCTTGGTGAATTTCTTGATGACCATGTCGCGCTTCAGACGCGAGATATGGTCGATGAAGAGTACGCCGTTCAGATGGTCGATTTCATGCTGCAGGCAGGTCGCAAGAAGACCGTCGGCCTCTATCGTCTGCTGCTTGCCATCGCGATCAATATATCCAACTGTCAGCGAGGCCGGACGCTCGACCTCGGCATAGTAATCCGGAATGGAGAGGCAGCCCTCTTCATAGGTCGAGACATCATCCGAAACTTTCAGGATTTCCGGATTGATGAAGACCTGCGGCTTGTTTTCCTCGTCTTCGCGCGACAGGTCGATCACCAGCATACGGCGGGCAACGCCAATCTGGATCGCGGCGAGGCCGATTCCCGGCGCGTCATACATGGTCTCCAGCATGTCGTCTGCCAGACGCTGGATTTCCGAATCCACAGTCTCGACAGGCTTGGACTGCTGGCGCAGCAGCGGATCGGGCAAAATGATAAGAGGCTTGATCGTCATGGCTTCCCATAACCCATCTCATCAACCGAGGAAACGAAAAAATACGGTCGATTCAACGCTGAGACTGGATAGCCGACTCATTTTCGCCGTGGACATGTTCTTGTTTTGTACGAATCAGAATAACTCTGCTAGATTGCGCCATGAACATCGATCTCAATGCCCTCGGTCAAACGGCTTTCAGCGTCGGAACGGTCAGTATCTCGATCGGCGCGATGCTGCTCGTTCTGGCTTTTGCCGGACTTGTGGCTGTCCTCTTCCTCCTGCGCAAACCGGCAACACCGGATCAGCCGCGCGAAGAGCTTACCGAGCTTCTGAAAACCCAGACAGAACTGCAAGGCCGCATCGCTGCCATGGCAGAGGCCTTCTCCGCACGACAGAACGAGATGAGCCAGACGTTGAACGAGCGGCTGGATGGCATGTCTCAGCGTCTCGGAACAACGCTGACCGAACAGACCCGCTCAACACATGAGAACCTGAGCAAGCTGCAGGAGCGGCTCGCGGTCATCGATGCCGCGCAGGGCAATATCCAAGACCTCGCAAAGGACGTCATCGGGCTGCAAGCGATCCTTTCCAACAAGCAGACACGCGGCGCCTTTGGACAGGCCCGCATGGAAGCGTTGATTGCCGATGCGCTGCCCTCTGGTACCTACCAGCTTCAGCCAACCCTTTCGAACGGCTTTCGACCGGACTGCATCATCAAGATGCCGAACAATGCGCCGTCGCTGGTGATCGACGCGAAATTTCCTCTGGAAGCCTGGAACGCCTTGAAGGCGGATGAATCGCCGGAGGCAAAGCGCGCTGCGACCCAGCAGTTCCGCCGGGACATGGAAGTTCATATTCGCGATGTGGCGGAGAAGTATCTGATCGCCGGCGAGACCCAGGACACCGCCTTCATCTTCGTGCCGTCGGAATCGATCTTTGCCGATATTCACCAGCATTTCGAGTATCTTGTGCAGCGTGCTCACCGCGCCCGTGTGGTGATCGTGTCACCGTCTCTCCTGATGCTGTCGGTCCAGGTCATTCAATCGGTGTTGAAGGATCAGCGGATGCGCGAGCAAGCTCACCTGATCCAGGGCGAAGTGGCGCTGTTGATGGACGATGTGCGACGTTTGGATGAGCGCACCCGCAAGCTTCAGACGCATTTCGGCCAGGCCCAGCGGGACGTGGAAATGATGCTGACCTCGTCGGAAAAAGTCTTGGCGCGTGGCGGCAAGATCGAAAGCCTCGATTTTTCCGCAAGCACCACGGAGCTTCCGCATGCAGAGGTGGAGCATCAGCGCCGCATTGCTGAAGCCCGTGCAGGGGCCGCAAAGCTTCGCATTGTGGATGACGAGTAATCGGCACGGCAAAAAGAGGATCTGAAGCGTAGGGAGCGCATCTGAAAGATCGCGACAGGCCGTAGCCAGCGCAAATTCGATTTCCGATTTTCGGACCGATGCTGTAGCAATATCCGACTATATCAACTTCGTCCTTTGGATCAGCCTCGCATGATTACTGTTTTCGGCTCCATCAACATGGATCTCGTCGCCACCTCCGAACGCTTGCCGAAGCCGGGCGAGACGGTCACCGGCAAAAGCTTTTCCACGGCAGCTGGCGGCAAGGGTGCCAATCAGGCGCTTGCGGCGAGTCGCGCCGGGGCGGACGTGAAGATGGCGGGTGCCATTGGTGACGATACCTTTGCAGCCCCCGCACTTACGCTGCTGCGTGATGCGCGCACCGATCTCTCGCTGGTGAAGACGGTGGCCGAGCCGACTGGAACAGCCGTTATCCTGATTGGTGAGGGCGGCGAGAACATGATCTCGGTCATTCCCGCGGCCAACGGCACGGTCTCGCCACAGGATGCCGAGCGCGCTGTCTCGGAAATGGCCGAGGGCGATACGCTGATGTTGCAATTTGAAATTCCAGCCGATGCGATCGAGGCTTCACTGAAAGCTGCGAAAGCCAAGCGCGTGACGACGATCATCAATACGGCTCCTTTGACCGCAGATGCAGCCCGCTTGTCACGACTTGCGACGATCGTCATCGCCAATGAAACGGAGTTCGAACTGCTGATCGGCAAGAGCGGTCTCTCGGCTGCGGATCGGGAGAAAGAACTGGCCGCACTGCACGAAGAGACGGGCCAGACCCTGATCGTCACTCTGGGTGCCGAGGGTGTGATTGCCATTCGTAACGGCAAGCTCTTCAAATCCATGGGCCTCAAGATCGAGCCCGTCGATACTGTGGGTGCAGGCGATACGTTCTGCGGCTATCTCGCTGCAAGTCTCGATGCCGGAATGGACTTCGAAAAGGCCTTGCGCCGTGCGGCGGTTGCCGGTTCGCTGGCTTGCACTCGTGAAGGCGCCCAACCCTCTATTCCCGTCGCCGCCGAAGTGGATCAAAAGTTGTAACGGATCAAGAGCGGCGGGTGCCAAGCAAATGTGGGCAACTGCCGGCATCGTCCGATCAAGCGTCCTTGAACAGATTGAGCGCCGCATATTGCAGCAGCATGATCGTCTTGCCATCGCGAATGGTACCGGAGACGATCATCGCCAGCGCATCGTCTATCCCCATTTCCATGACGCCGATCTCTTCGCCCTCTTCGACATTACCGCCACCGGCTGAGGTTCTGTCTCCCGGTTGATATTCGCCGACGAAGAAATGTAGCCGCTCGGTAACGGATCCGGGGCTCATGAAGGCATCGAAGACCTGACGGACATCGCGGACCATGAAGCCCGTCTCTTCCTCCGTCTCTGCGCGGATCCGCGCCTCCGGCTCTGCATTGTCCAGAAGGCCCGCCGGGGTTTCGATGAGAAGCTCGTCATGGCCGTTAACGAAGGCCGGATAGCGGAACTGTTTCGTCAGGATCACCGTGCGGCGTGCTAAATCGTAGAGAAGGATCGTCGCGCCATTGCCGCGATCATAGGTTTCCCGCGATTGCTTCTGCCATGTGCCATCTTCTCGCAAGAAGGAGAAAGTCGTCTTCTTGAGGAGATACCAATCATTGGAAAGGATCTGAACGTCCTCCACCTTAATGCGATGCGCGATACTCATGAAGTTTTCCCTGCGGCTAGACCCGATGAATCTTGGACGTACGAGCAATTTCGTGTATTTTCGTGCAGAGTCAAGAAATTTCGTGCAATAGGATTGAGTTAGTGCTGACATTGGAACGCAAGACCCTCATCCAGAACGTTCTAAGGCGAGATGGCAGGATCGTTGCAAAGAGCTTCGCGGAAGAACTCGGCGTCTCCGAGGATACGATTCGCCGCGATCTGCGCGAACTGGCGAAAGACGGTTTGTTGCAACGGGTCCACGGAGGGGCGCTGCCATCTTCACCCGCCATTGCCGATTATCATGTGCGCGAACAGATGGCGTCCTCCGCCAAGGAGAAGCTTGGCCGGGCAGCAGCCGGATTGATTAAGCCGGGACAGATCGTCTTTCTCGACGGCGGCACTACCAATCTCCAGCTTGCCCGCAATCTGCCACCGAAACTGGAGTCGACGATCATCACCCATAGTCCGAGCATTGCCGTCGAACTGGCGCAACATCCATCGGTCGAGGTGGAGTTGATTGGCGGGCGGCTTTTCAAGCACTCGATCGTGTCAATGGGTGCGGCAAGCGCCGAGGCCATTTCCGGCATTCGCGCCGATCTGTTTTTCCTGGGAGCAACCGGTATCCATCCCGAGACCGGCGCCACGACGGGAAACCGCGAAGAAGCGGCAATCAAGAGGCTCATTGCCCGACAATCCGCCGAGACGATCCTGGTTGCGACGCAGGACAAGATCGGCGCGGCATCGCCCTATCTCATCCTGTCATTGGAAGAGATTGCGACCATCGTCGTGGATGCCGACGTGCCAGACAAATTGCTCGAGCAATATAGCGCGACGGGACCAGCGATTCTAAAAGCCTGAGATCAGACTTTAAGGAAGGTGAGGTAGGCGGAGCTTCGCCCCTCGCGCTTGGCCTTGTTCTCGTAGCGCGTTCCCGGCCAGTTGTCATAGGGTGTCAGCCAGTCAACGGAGGTCTTGGCCGTCCACTCGAAGCCGCCATGGCGGGCGCAGTGCTGCAGCGTCCAGTTGATGTAGGTATCGATGTCAGAGGCAAAGCAGAACTTGCCCTCGGGCTTCAGCACACGATGGAAGCGGGCCAGATTGACGTCCGAGACGAAGCGACGCTTCCAATGCTTCTTCTTCGGCCAGGGGTCCGGATACAGCAGATCGATGTGATCGATGCTCGCATCCGGAAGCCAGTCCAGCAGTTGAGTGGCATCGTCGTCATAGAGGCGGATGTTCATCAGTTCCCGCTCTTTGACCGCACCGAGAAGCTTCGCCATGGAATTGACGAAAGGTTCGACGCCGATGAAACCCGTCGACGGATTTTCAGCGGCGCGATGAACCAAATGCTCGCCACCGCCAAAGCCGATTTCGAGACGAATGGATTTGACGTCAGCCGGAAACAGTGCGGCAAGCGGCCTGGGCGCGGGTGTTGCAAGATCGACTTTCAGCAACGGCAGAAGGCTCTCGATGCTCTCTACCTGCTGGTTGCGCAACGGCTTGCCCTTGCGCCTGCCATAGAACGCTTCCGTCGATCGTGAACGCCGCTCTTCCGTCATAGTGAACTCTCTCAAGCAAAATAGATGAACCCGCACCTTACCGTTTCATCGGTATTGCGCGGGTTTCAAAGTTTTCAGACCTATCCCCCAAACACTCGCCCATGGCAAGGCCGGAGTAAGGGAAGCTATGTTTCGAACCGTTGGGCTCAAGCGGCTTTGAGCGCTTCCTTGAGCGGCTTGACGAGGTCGATCTTCTCCCAGGAGAAGGAACCGTCGCGGCCAGCCTTGCGGCCAAAATGGCCATAGGATGCGGTCTTTGCATAGATCGGCTTGTTGAGGTCCAGGTGACGACGGATGCCCGATGGCGACAGGTCCATAACCTTACGGATGGCGGCTTCGACTTCGTCTTCACTGACCTTGCCCGTCTGGTGCAGATCGACATAGACCGACAGCGGCTGAGCCACACCGATGGCGTAGGACAGCTGAATGGTACAGCGGTCGGCGAGACCGGCAGCAACCACATTCTTAGCCAGATAACGCGCGGCGTAGGCTGCAGAACGGTCGACCTTGGTGGTGTCCTTGCCGGAGAATGCGCCACCGCCGTGAGGTGCTGCGCCACCATAGGTATCAACGATGATCTTGCGGCCAGTCAGGCCGGCGTCACCATCAGGACCGCCGATGACGAACTTGCCCGTCGGGTTGATGTACCACTTGCAGTCATCGGCAATCTTCAGATCGCCAAGCGCTTCGCGGATGTAAGGTTCGACGACTGCGCGAACCTTCTTGGAATCCCAGCTAGCGTCGAGATGCTGAGTGGAGAGCACGATGGACACGGCTTCAGCGGCCTTGCCGTCTACATAGCGGACGGTCACCTGGCTCTTTGCGTCGGGGCCGAGCTTGGCCGCTTCGCCTTCACCGCTCTTGCGGGCGTTGGCGAGCAGCTGAAGGATGCGGTGAGAATAATAGATCGGCGCCGGCATAAGGTCCGGCGTTTCCTTGCAAGCGTAACCAAACATGATGCCCTGGTCGCCAGCACCTTCGTCGCCCTGCTTGTCGGAGGCGTTATCGACGCCTTGGGCGATATCGGCAGACTGCGGATGCAGCAGCACGTCGATCTTCGCCGTCTTCCAATGGAAGCCGTCCTGCTCGTAGCCAATGTCGCGGATGGCCTTGCGCGCTGCGGACTTAAACTTGGAAGGGTTGATCATCGGATGGCCAGCGGCATCCTTGACGACGTTGCCATCCTTATCCTTCTTCAGCAGCGTATCGGGAACGCGCACTTCGCCCGCAATGATCACGCGGTTGGTGGTGGCGAGTGTCTCGCAGGCGATGCGGACGGTCCATGGGTCAACGCCGGTCTTGGACGCTTCACGATAAATCAGATCGACGATTTCATCGGAAATTCGGTCGCAAACCTTGTCTGGGTGACCTTCAGCAACGGATTCGCTGGTGAACAGGTAGTTGGCGCGCATGCGGGATTCCCCTCAAAGAACGTGACTGAGCGTTGTGTTAGTCATTCTACGACAAAAAAACAAGGACAGAACGACATAAATATATCTTTATATCGATATTCCATTGTTCCTAACAGACAATAAAAAACGGCCCCGTAGGGCCGTTCAAAATGTACTAAGCTAATGTATGGAGCTTAGTCAGCGTCGCCCTCAGCAGCGAGTGCTTTGACCAGGTCGACAATGCGACGGCGTACCTTGGGATCGTTGATCTTCACAAAGGCGCGGTTCAGCTGCAGCCCTTCGGAAGAAGACAGGAAATCAACCACATAGTTGGAGCTCGATGCCTCCGCAGAACTGGAGGCAGAGGCAGACTGTTCTCCCGGCGCGTCTTCGAAGAAGAAGGAAACCGGTACGTTCAGGATGGCTGAAATGTTTTGAAGACGGCTGGCGCCAACGCGATTGGTGCCCTTCTCGTATTTCTGAATCTGCTGAAAGGTAATTCCGAGGCTTTCTCCCAGCTTTTCCTGGCTCATGCCAAGCATCGTGCGGCGCAGCCGGATGCGGCTTCCGACGTGAATGTCGATCGGGTTCGGCTTCTTCTTATTTTCGGTCATATGTTAGTCCTGACATCCTGTTGTCGGTGGCTTGTTACACCTTAACGAAAAGCCTTGTGGCTTAGATCAGTGCAACACGCCGTCATATCACATGCGTTGTACTACCCCACAATCACACTATGCAATTTCAGGGGTTTTGGGTCAATTCTTGCGACCAGCTAAACCATACCGAGAAATCAAAGCGATTGCGAACATTGTTATAAAGAACAACCAAAAGTTCGTTTTGCGGGCTTCGCCATTCAATGCGTCGATGGCCGCACCACTTAAGGTCGTATCGATTATGCCCTTTTGACCGTAGTCAAGACCAGCCTCGATACCACCTAACGGGTCAATCATGGCGGAAATGCCAGTGTTAGCGGCGCGAATCACTGGCAGACCCGTTTCGACCGCTCTCACTCTTGCCTGCTGGAAGTGTTGATAGGGCCCAGGTGTGTCACCGAACCATCCATCATTGGTGACATTCAGGATCGCTTCGGAAGAGGCGATATCCGCCGGCACATCATCGGGAAAGATGATTTCATAGCAGATAAAGGAGTAGAACTTCTTTCCCGACGGCAATGTGATTGGGGTTCGGCTGAGCGCCGGCGAGAAGCCACCTGGCAAGCTTATGAGATTCTCAATGCCGAGGCGGTGCAATACATCCTCGAACGGCACATACTCGCCGAAGGGGACGAGATGAACCTTGTCCGTCGCTCCAATGATTTGCCCCTGACCATCCACGGCATAGACGGAATTATAGTATCGCGGTGGATGACCAGCGCCGGCATCCTCCATTCGCACGGCGCCCGTCAGTAGAATCTGGCCGTCGTCCAGCGTCTTGGCGATTTCTTCCAGCTGATCCGGGTTCTGGGTCAGAATGAACGGGACGGAGGTTTCCGGCCAGACGATGATATCCGGTCGCTTCTTGCCCGGTGATGGCGGCAGTGCGGAGAGACGCAAATGCTCTTGAAAGATTTCAACGCGATCGGCATTCAGCATCTTGCGCGACTGATCGATGCCGGGCTGAACGATGCGGATCGTGGTTGCGTCAGCAATCTCCGGCAATGGCTGATGCATGCGGTAAAGGCCGTAGCCTACATGTCCCGCCAGAAGCAGAAACGCAAGCGATAGACCTGACACCATGCCTCGACGGGTTCCAAGCAGTGCCGGGCTGGAAAAGATGAAGACCGCCAGCATCGACATGCCAAAGATACCGATCAGGTTGGAGGTCTGCATCATCAACGGTACAGGCATAATACCGTAACCGACCGCGTTCCAGGGAAAGCCCGTGGCGACAAAGCTTCGCAGCCACTCGGCCAGTCCGAAGGATGCAGAAAGAGCGGCGATCCTGCCCCAGCCATCGGACCAGAGACTATTGGCCATCATGACAGCAAGGCCGTAGAAGAGCGCGAGCAAGGCTGGCAGACCCAGGATCGCCAGCGGCAGTGCCCAGGCAAACTCATCCGCTTCGAGCAGCAAGGCATTTCCAAGCCACCAGAGGCCTGCCACGAAATAGCCGAGACCGAATATCCAACCGAGCAGAAATACCTTGAACGTGCGCGAAAGCAGACCACCATCAGGGCTTCCCGTGGTGCCGTCTATCAACCAGACCAAGAGGGTGAAAGAGACAAAGAGGCTGGCGAAAAACCCGACGGGAGGCAGGGCAAGCGCGCCGATGGCGCCCGCTATCAAAGCAATGAGAATCCGGTTGAAGCCACTGCTCAACATGATCGTGCCCGCGAGCCGCTCCATGCAGTATCAATCTCCTTGAAGGGCACCGTTCAATGACGCAAGACGAGAAGCGGATACCAGAACTGACTTGCCTCCAAAATCCGGCCAGCGCGAAAGCCCGCTGATCGCACTTCGTTTGCCGGACGCCGAACAATTATACGGCCTGCATTTCCGGCTTACTTCAAAACAAAACGAACGTCCACAGCGCAACCTTGCCGGGCCTGCACAGATCACAATCCTTACAGGCAAGACGGTATCGGCCCGAAAATCGGAAGCGATTTTCGGGCCGATACATGGATCCAGAGATTCAACGTCTAGTCAGCGTGCAAGCACGTAATACGCTTCAGAGCGTCTTGCGTGCGTACCAACAACGCGCGGCGCTCCCCGTGCCGCAGCGACCAAGGAGCGAAGCCGTTACACAGCGGCCTTATCGGAATTAGCGGACGGTGCCGGAAGTGCGATCATCTCGCCTGTCACCACTGCGGCCGGAGCTTGATCGTCCTCGCCCATCGACGATTCATCGCGACGGATGCGGACGCGCTTGATGCGCCTGCTGTCGGCATCGAGAATGTGGAACTCGAAGCCTGGAACGGCGCGAACGATCTCGCCCTTGGACGGGATGCGACCGAGCGCGAAGAAAACGAGACCGCCCAGCGTGTCGATCTCCTCGACATGCTCACGGACGTCGAACTCGGGGCCGATCGCCTCAGCCAGCTCCATCAGTTCGATGCGCGCATCTGCAATCAGAACGTCGGACGAGACACGAACGAACATGGCCTCGTCCTTGTCGTGCTCATCGTCGATGTCGCCAATCACCATCTCCACAATGTCTTCGTGGGAGACGAGCCCATCGGTGCCGCCATATTCGTCGATAATCACCGCGAGCTGGGTGCGTTGCGCCTGCATGGTCTTCAAGAGATCGGATGCAAGCATGGAGGGTGGCGCGAACAGGATCTTGCGAATGATCCCGGCTTCGGCCAACGTCGTTTCGAGATCGACGCGGGAGAGATCGAAGTTGGAGCGGGGTGTGCGCGTCGCCTTAGCCTCACCATTGGCAGGCGTGCGCGTGCCGCCGCGGCGCTTGTTGCGTGCCTGCTTGCCCACATAGGACAGAAGATCACGAATGTGGATCATGCCCTTGGGATCGTCGAGCGTCTCGTCATAGACCGGCATGCGGGAGCGGCCCGTCGCCTCGAAGCGGATCATCGCTTCACCGATCGTGGTCTCCTGATCGAGCCCGTCTATATCGACGCGGGGGATCATGATGTCCTCGACCCGGACTTCTCTGAAGCGGAGAATATTGTTCAGCATCGCCCGCTCGTCGGGCGTAAAGGCAGCGCCGATATCGGTATCGGTCATCAGCGCATCGGTCAGGTCTTCACGAAGACGCTCGCCCTGCGACGGCTTCAATATCCGGGAAATTCTCGACCAGATGGAGGAGCGGGGCTTTGCTTGGTAGTCCTGTCGTAACGGACTACTGCCCTCCTCCGATGAGGATTGTTCCCCGGCGTCTTTGCCCTCTTGGGGCGGTCTTGCAGAATGTTCGTTCATTGTCCCAAACAGTTCGATCAAAGCGGTTCCTGGCCCGCGTAAGGGTCAGATAGGCCAAGAGACGCCAGAATGCGAGTCTCAAGACCTTCCATTTCTTCCGCCTCTTCGGTTTCCATATGGTCATAACCAAAGAGATGCAGACATCCATGCACCAGCAGATGGGTCAAATGATCCTCGAAACTCTTCTCAAGATCAAGGGCTTCGCGCATGACAGTTTCATGTGCAATAACGATGTCGCCAAGCATCGGCCCCGGCATCCCGCCCGGCTCCAGGGGAAAGGCAGGAAAAGACAGGACGTTCGTCGCCTTATCCTTGCTGCGCCACTGCGCATTTATGTCCTTGATCGCAGCGTCATCGGTGAAAACCAGCGACACCTCTACCGGGATGCCGGGGAACGGCTGCTGCTCTTCTTTTCTCAGATAGGAGACGGTGGCCTCCAGCACTTTGGTGCTGAAGGCAAAAAGCTCTTCCTCCGAGGACCAGTCATCCGCCTCGACAGAGATTTGAATATCCAGAACCGTCATCGTCTCGGCTTCAGTAACCCTGTCTCGGAAGGCTCTCATCCGGCACAGCCGTGTGCGATTCATAGGCCTTGACGATACGCGCCACCATCGGGTGACGCACGACATCGACGTCCTTGAAGCGAACGACGGAGACGCCTTCAACATCACCGAGGATTTGCAGGGCCTCTACCAGACCGGATTTTACGCCACGCGGAAGATCCACTTGGCTCGGATCACCGGTCACGATCATGCGACCGTTTTCACCAAGACGCGTCAGGAACATCTTCATCTGCATGGTCGTGGTGTTCTGCGCCTCATCGAGGATAACGGCAGCATTGGCGAGCGTGCGGCCACGCATGAAGGCGAGCGGCGCGATTTCGATGACGCCTGCCTGGATGGCACGCTCCACCTTATCGCCTGGCATCATGTCGTAAAGCGCGTCATAGAGCGGACGAAGATAGGGATCGACCTTTTCCTTCATGTCGCCCGGCAGGAAGCCCAGACGCTCGCCCGCTTCGACGGCTGGTCGAGACAGAACGATACGATCCACCGCGCCGCGCTCCAGAAGCTGTGCGGCATGGGCGACGGCCAGATAGGTCTTGCCGGTACCGGCTGGGCCGACACCGAAGACGAGTTCAGACTGTTCCAGCGCCCGCATATAGACATCCTGTGTCGGCGTGCGGGCAGCGATTGTCTTCTTGCGGGTGGAAATCTGGGCCATCGACACTTTAGCTTTGCGCTCCATCGTTGGCAGGGTCAACTGGTCGTCTGCTGCGACCGCCATGCGGATTGCACCTTCGACATCGGAAAGTTCGGCTGTGCCACCCTTCAACAGGCGCTGATAGAGAAAATCCAGCGCGCGCCGGGCCTGGTTGGTCGCAACCATGTCGCCCGTAATCGCGACTGAATTGCCGCGTGGGCGGGCATCGATGTTGAGCCGCTGCTCCAGCAATTTCAGGTTTTGATCGAACTGACCGAATAGCTCTCCTGCTATTCTGTTATTCTCGAACGTGAGGACGAAGTGATTGGCGTCGGTCGCGGGTGAGCGTGGCTGGCGCGATGAAGGTGAGACCAATTCGTGTGCGTTCAAGCGGTCAGGCTCCTGTCCGAGGTCAGTTCCGGTTCCCAACTCTAACTCTATGCCACCTCGGCAAACAAGCTGTTTGGACCGGTCGCAGTGATTCGTACATGAATAATGTCACCGATTTTCATGTCGTTTGCATCAAGATTTACAGACTGAAGCCACGGAGACCGGCCGATCAGCTGTCCGGGCATACGACCGGGCTTTTCCAGCAAGACGTCCATGGTCTTTCCAACGAGCGACTGGGCAAAGTCGTTCTGCTGTTTCAACAGCAGCGCCTGTAGTCTTTCAAGCCGCTCGGCCTTCACATCTTCCGGCACCTGATCGGTCAGATCGGCGCCCGGCGTCCCTGGGCGCGTCGAATATTTGAACGAGAAGGCCTGCGCGTATTTCACCGCTCCCACCATGGCGAGCGTGTCTTCGAAGTCCTGATCCGACTCGCCGGGGAAGCCGACAATAAAATCGCCGGACATGGCGATATCAGGGCGGGCGCCACGAATTCTTTCGATCAGCCTCAAATATTCATCGCCGGTATGGCGGCGGTTCATGGCTTTCAAAATGCGATCGGACCCTGCCTGTACGGGCAGATGTAGATAGGGCATCAGGGCACGTAGATCGCGATGCGCCTCGATCAGACGGTCATCCATGTCGCGTGGGTGGCTCGTCGTGTAGCGCAGGCGTGCAAGACCGGGAATTTCGGCCAGGCGATAGAGAAGCTCTGCCAGCCCCCATTGCTCGCCTTTCGGACCCGTCGAGCGCCATGCGTTGACGTTCTGCCCAAGAAGCGTGATTTCACGCACTCCGGCATCCACGAGCTTCATCGCCTCGTCGAGGATCTGGCTGACAGGCCGGGAGACCTCGGAGCCTCGGGTGTAAGGGACTACGCAGAAGGTGCAGAACTTGTCACAGCCTTCCTGAACGGTGAGAAACGCCGTCACACCGCGCGAGCGAAGCTTTGCCTTCTCGGCCACCGGCAGATGCTCAAACTTGTCTTCGACCGCATAATCGGTCTCGATCACCCGCTCGCCATCGCGAACGCGGGCAAGCGCCTGCGGCAGGCGATGATAGGTCTGCGGGCCGATGACGACATCGACGGCGGGCGCACGGCGCAGTATCTCTTCGCCTTCGGCCTGGGCCACACAACCGGCGACGCCGATGACGAATTCGCGGCCCTCTTCCTCGCGCAACTTTTTCATGTCGCGCAGACGCCCAAGCGCGGAATAGACCTTCTCCGCCGCCTTTTCCCGGATGTGACAGGTATTGAGCAGAACGAGATCCGCCTCGCCCATATCCTCTGTCTGAACGTAGCCATCCTTTGCCAGAGCATCGCTCATGCGGACGGAATCGTAGACGTTCATCTGACAGCCATAGGTCTTGATAAAGACCTTGCGGCTGTTGGCTGCTTGAGCCAAAGCGGTCGTGGTGGCGTCGAGGCCGAGCGTGTCCTGGGTCATGGCGCGTATCTAATGATTTTCGCGCACCAATTAAATAGAAAAATGCGAGAAACCGGCGCGCGCAGGTCCTCAATGCGGACATTCAAGCCCTATCGCGGCTTTCGCCAACCGCCGCGCAGGCTGAAATTTAGCATGTTGCGAAGTGCCTTGGTGGCTTCGAGGCTGAGCGCCTTGCGATTGTCGCCCTTGGCAAAGGGGATCGCCTCCCCGAAGGTGACGTCAACCTCGATCGCCCCGGCCTTTACGAGACCCGCCAGTGACGGCAGCAAGCCAATACTGCCCGGCCAGGCGGCAACCGGTCTGTGGTAACGTCCCATCGCCATGCCCTGGATACCGGTATAGGCAATAGCCACCGGCTGCACATGAACGAGGTTGCTCGGCACCTGGTCGGCGGCACTGGATGCTGCGCCGAACAACGAGGACTTGATTGGTAAAAGCCGATTACCATCCGATGTCGTGCCTTCGGGAAAGAGCACGATGATCTCACCGCCCGCAAGCCTTTCGGCGATCTCGTTCACCTGCACGCCTGCGCTGCGTTTCTGTTCGCGAGTGACGAAGACGGTTTTCTGCAGGCGCGCCAGCTTGCCAAAAATCGGCCAGTCGCGCACTTCGGTCTTGGCGATGAAGGCGACATCCGCAACGCTGCCCAGCACCAGGATGTCCTTCCAGGACACGTGATTGGCGATCAGGAGCAAAGGTCTTTCGGTCTCGAGGGCGCCGTGGACATGGACCTTGATGCCAATCGATCGACAGGCGAACCGATGCCATATGCGCGGTATCCGGCGGCGGATCGGTAAGTCTAGCCAGAGCCCGAGCAATTGCAGGGGCAACAGCGCCACGGTGACAATGGAAAGAACGAAAACCGCATAGGCAATCCGAAGCCACGTCATCGCCGCCTCCGCTTCGTGGCCATGGATCGTCGCCTCAACGCTCTTCCGGTTTCAGCGGAACGCCGTAGAGTTCGAGACGGTGATCGACGAGCTTGAACCCATGCTCGCGGGCGATCTTTTCCTGCAAGGCTTCGATTTCGGCAGAACGGAACTCGATCACCACGCCGTTCTTCAGGTCGATCAGATGATCGTGATGCTCTTCAGGCACGGTCTCGTAGCGCGAACGGCCATCGCGGAAATCGTGGCGCTCGATAATGCCTGCGTCTTCAAACAGCTTGACGGTGCGATAGACGGTAGAGATCGAAATCTTCGGATCGACCGCGGATGAGCGGCGATAAAGCTCCTCCACATCCGGATGGTCTTCCGACTCCTGAAGAACGCGAGCAATGACCCGCCGCTGGTCGGTCATGCGCATGCCGCGCTCCGCACAGATGTCTTCAAGTGTTTTCGAAAGGTCTACCACGATAATCAGGCCTTTGGATGCGTCGTTGGTCCGCCATACTGGCGGCAGAGAGTTTCAATGTCACCGGAACTATCGAAGATCGCGCCGCATGACAAGCGCTGTGGATTTCGTCCCATCCTTGGCCGTGTAATAGGCTTTGCGTTCCGCGACCGTCGTGAAGCCAAGCTTGCGGTAAAGATGCACGCCAGGCCCGTTGGCGCCATCCACCTCAAGAAACATGGTTTCGGCACCGCGCATCAGCGCTTCGCGCATGGCAGCCTGCATCAAGCGCCATCCAAGCCCGGCACCGGCAAATTTGTCGCTGACGGCAACGGTCAGAATTTCAGCTTCTCCGCCCGCTTCGCGCGACAACACGAAGCCGCCAAGCGGCTGGCTGAAAAACGCGTTGGTCTGGCGCGCGACCGCGCCGAAGACGCTGTTCTGCGATAGGAGACTGGAAAACTCGCCCTCGCTCCATGCCTGAGGAAAACGGGACGTGTGAAGCTCGGCAACGTCAGCGCAATCGTTATGCGCCATCGGCACGATCTCAAAAAAGGGTTTCCAGCTCAGATAGTCGTCGAACATTGCAGGGAATCATCCGCCTTGAATGCAAGATGGCTACAGCATCAGCCAGCAAATCGAAATCGATTTTCGACGGGGAATAATGGCAGTCTGTCAGGCTGGTGAGAGCCGCTCCAGCGCAAATCCCGATTGCGGTCGGGCGTCGGGACCACGTAGGTAGAGCGGTGCGGGCTTCGGCTGATGGGCGGGCTTCGTCGCAGCGACACGCGCCACGATGGCGATCGGAAAGTGGTCTGGACCCGATCCGGTTTCCTCTCCGGCAAAGAGGGGTGCTGCGGAGCCCACGATCGCACCGTCAAAACCGGCAAGCGTTTCCCTTGCATCGTCGAGAGACATCAGTGCGGCCTCCGTCAGAGGCGCGCCATCGGCTGCGAAGATCTGGAGATAGCATTCACCACGCTTGGCATCGAGACCGACCGCGACAGGCCACCCTGGATGCTGCTGCAGTTGATAGGCAGCAAGCGTCTCAAGCGTCGTGATGCCAACCGCCTCGACACCAAGCGAGAGTGCAAAGCCGCGTGCGGCCGCGACACCCACTCGAATGCCGGTGAAAGAACCGGGGCCGATGGTGACGGCGAGACGCTCCACAGCGTTGAGCGCCAGACCAGCTTTGGAAAGCGCACCATCGATAATGCCCATAAGCAATTCGGCATGGCCCTTGCCGATGTTGTCCGTTACTTCGCCCAGGACAACATCGTTTTCGCTATCGTAAACACAGGCCGAGCAATCCACTCCGGATGTATCGATGGACAAAATGATCATCTGAAAAGCAGGACCTTATGCATGTACTCAGAGCGAACGATCAGCGAGACCAACGACGCTTGTCGAGATGCCGCATATGAATTGAGGCGCGGTCACGCGCCTCGTCTAACCATCGATCTATGGGTTCAGCCGTCTATCAGACAGCCTCAACCTCTTGAACTTCCGGCACAAAATGGCGGAGCAGATTCTGCACGCCGTGCTTCAGCGTCGCCGTGGAGGACGGGCAGCCGGAGCATGCACCCTTCATGTTGAGGAACACGGTGCCATCACGAAAACCACGGAAGGTAATATCTCCACCATCCTGCGCCACGGCTGGACGGACGCGGGTTTCGAGAAGTTCCTTGATGGTGGCCACGATGGTTTCATCGCCTTCCTCGAAGAACTCTTCTTCCTCGTCGGAAATCTCGGCATGGATAGCCGTGCCCATCAGCGGGCGACCAGACATAAAGTGTTCCATGATCGAGCCAAGGATTGCGGGCTTCAGGTGCTGCCATTCGGCACCATCCTTCGTCACGGTGATGAAATCGAAGCCGTAATAGACGCCGGTCACGCCGGGGATTTCAAACAGCGTTGCCGCAAGCGGAGAGGATTGCGCCTGTTCGGCGCTCAGGAACTCCGCAGTGCCGCTTTCCAGAACCACCTTGCCGGGTAAGAACTTCAGCGTCGACGGGTTTGGCGTGGATTCCGTTTGAATGAACATTTCGATCTCCTTCGAGGCAACGCCTCGGGCCAGGGCGCTTAAACCCCGCAATTTAGAATGCTTCCAAAATATGCCGGACGAAGAGCGACTTCAAGCCCTGACATGACAATCCCGTTCAAGAAATCTTCACCCCTCTTCTACACCCGTTTTCGTCAAAGCCGAACAGGTTTCTTCCTTGACGAAGGGCTTGCGGATCGCGGTCAGCAGAGAGCGTCGATTTCCTCATCGGTCAGCGTATCCGGAAGGACCGTGACGGGAATGGGAAAGGCTGCGCCACGCCCCGCGATTGAAGAGACGAGCGGGCCTGGGCCATCCTTGGTGGAGCCGGCAGCCAGAACCAGAATGGCGATATCGCGGTCTTCTTCGATCAGTCCGTGGATCTGCTCGGCTGCATTGCCTTCGCGGATTACCGCCTCAGGCTCTATGCCGACCGTCTCGCGCACACGTTGCGCCACCTTTGCCAGAGACGCTTCGGCTTCTTCACGGGCTTCGGCGCGCATGATCTGCTCGACGCCGAGCCATTGCTGGAAATCCCCCTCCGGGATGACGAAGAGCAACACTAGAGCACCATTGGAGTTCTTGGCGCGACGACCGGCATAATGCACCGCTCTTTCGCATTCCGGTGTGCCGTCGATGACCACCAGGAATTTTCGCCGGTGCCCCTCCAGGCGCGACAGCCGTTTTGAAACCATTCAGCACTCCCTATTTCCGCCGTGGCATGATGCTTCACCCGCCGGTTCGGGCGGAGCTTATCGCATCAAGACGCAAAGCGGAATCGATTTTCCAAGAGGGTCGATGCAGGGAGGCGAAACCTCAGCATCAAGAGAAAGCTTCTCGCCGCGTGACGAGAAGCATCCAAAGATCAGCGCAGGAAGCCAATGATGTCGCGGACTTCGTCCATCGTTTTCTGAGCGATGGCGCCAGCGCGCTCGCCGCCATCTTTCAGGATCGCGTCGATATGGCTGACATCGTCGAGAAGGCGGCGCATCTCGCTGTTGATCGGCGCAAGCACGTTGACCGCGAGATCAACGAGGGCCGGCTTGAAAGCCGAGAACTGCTGGCCGCCGAAGTCGGCAAGCACGTCCGCCTTGGTCTTGTCGGAGAGCGCTGCGTAAATTCCGACGAGGTTCTCTGCCTCGGCGCGGCCCTTCAGGCCTTCGACTTCGCTTGGCAGCGCGTCGGGATCGGTCTTTGCCTTTTTGATCTTCTTGGAGATCGCATCGACATCGTCCATCAGGTTGATGCGCGACAGGTCGGACGGATCGGACTTCGACATCTTCTTTGTGCCGTCCTTCAGGGACATGACGCGGGGTGCCGGACCACCGATCAGTGGCTCCACCATCGGAAAATAGGCATGGACAGGTTCGTCGCCGACGGTGGTGTCGAGGCCGAGACCTGCCTTGCGGATATGATCACCGAAATCGATGTTGAATTTCTGGGCGATGTCGCGGGCAAGTTCCAGATGCTGCTTCTGGTCGTCGCCGACCGGTACGTGGGTGGCGCGGTAGACAAGAATATCCGCCGCCATCAGGCTTGGATAGGCCAGCAGTCCCAGCGAGACCTGCTCGGCATTCTTGCCGGACTTGTCCTTGAACTGGGTCATGCGCTCCATCCAGCCGATGCGCGCCACGCAGTTGAATACCCAGGCAAGCTCGGCGTGCTGCGGTACAGCCGACTGGTTGAAGACGATGTGCTTGACCGGATCAATGCCTGCCGCGATGAAGGCGGCAGCAATCGAGCGTGTCTGCGCCTTCAGGTCGGAATGGACGAGCTGCGCTGTAATCGCATGCATATCGACGACGCAGTAGATGCAGTCATTGTCTTCCTGCAGGGCGACGAATTTGCGGATAGCACCGAGATAATTGCCGAGGTGGAGATTACCGGTCGGCTGGACCCCGGAGAAAACCAGCGGCTTGAATGCGTTCATGATCGTCCTCGAAAAGGCTTGTGGAGGGCCTTGCCCCGCGCTGTTATGTGGCCCGCGCTTATGCACCCGGAACCCGTTGCAATCAAGCGGTTTCAGCGGCTGGCTGCAGCAGATCCCATTTGTTGCCGTAGAGGTCTTCGAAAACGGCAACCGTGCCGTAAATCTCGTGGCGGGGCTGTTCCAGAAAGCAAATACCGCTGTCTTTCATCCGGCGAAAATCGGCGTTGAAATCATCCGTATAAAGGAAGAAGCCAACGCGCCCGCCCGTTTGATTACCAATAGTGACGGTCTGCTCTTTGCCATCGGCCTGGGCCAGCAGCAGACCGGTGGCAGCTTGGCCTTTAGGTCTGACGACAAGCCAGCGTTTGCCGTCCGGCAGCGACTGATCGGACAGACACTCGAAACCGAGGCTGCCGCAATAAAACGCCTTTGCGCGATCGTAATCGTCAACAACAAGCGAGACGAGCGCAATGTGTCGTAAGGACGTAAAGCCGGACGTCATGGATCTGCCTCGGCCTTTACATCCGACTTGACCTTGCCCTTGCGCTTCAGACCGCGTTTCACCATGCCGAGATTTGCACCGCCGGAGGCAAAGGCCACACCGAAATAGATGATCATGGCACCGAAGACGAGCGCGAGCAGCGTCCCTGCCCTAACCGCAAGATTGGAAGCGGACGACAGCTCATAGGAGAAGTAAGATAGCGCATAGTGAATAGCGAGCGCCATGAGCCCTGCCGCCAGAATGAGCCGGGGAATGCGCAGAAGAAGCGGCATGTCGAGCGTCCAGTGGCCGCGCCACATCAGCATGCCGAAGAGCAGTGCGGCATTGACCCAGCCGGCAGTAATTTCCGCCGTAGCAATTCCCGGACCGCCGTAGATGGGGAAGAGCGTCAAGGCCAGCGAGACATTCACCACTACGGAAATGGCAGCGAAAATCATAGGAGTTCGCGTATCTTCGCGGGCGAAGAAGCCGGGAATGAAGGCCTTGATCAGCACGAAGGCCGGCAGACCAAGTCCATAGATGCCAAGGATTTGCGAAACGGTGATGGTGGCCGAGGGCAGGAAGTTGCCGCGCTCATACAAAAAACGGACGATTGGCTCTGCCATCACGAGCAACGCGGCTGCCGCAGGCAGGGTCAGGAACAGAACGAATTCGACCGAGCGGTTCTGCAGGTTGGCCGCTTCCGCCGCTTGGCCGCCGCGTAGCGCGCGCGCCAATTCCGGCAACAGGACAGTTGCCACTGCAATCCCGACAACGCCGAGCGGCAACTGATAGATGCGATCGGCATAGGCAAGCGACGAGATGACGCCATTGCCGCCGGAGGCGATGTTGGTGTTGATCAGAAGATTGATCTGAGTGATCCCGCCGGTGATTGCCGCAGGGAGCGCCAGAATCAGCAGACGCTTGACATTGCTCGTCAGTTTTGGACGGCGAAAGCCGATGCGAATTCCGGCATGACGGACAGCCACCCAGACGATGGCAAGCTGAACGAAACCTGCGGCCATCACACCCCAGGACAGTGCGTAGCCGACCTGCAACGGATCGTAATTTTTCCACCAGGCGAGCGCCAGCACCCCGATCAGGATGACGTTGAGAAAGACGGGCGCGATGGCGGCGGCGAAATAGCGATGCAGCGAATTGAGCATTCCGCCCATCATTGCCGCGAGAGACATGCAGGCGAGATAGGGGAACATGATGGTGGCGAGACGCACCGTATTCTCAAACTTCGTGGGATCTTCCACGAAGCCCGGCGCGATCACGGTGCGCACCAGAAATGGCATGGAGAGCTCCATGATGATGGTGAGCGCCATCAGAACCGTGAACAGAACCCCAAAGACCTCTTCGGAGAAACGGCGCGCTCCCTCCATGCCATGGGCTTCGATTTCCTTGGCAAAAAGCGGCACGAAGGCGGAGTTGAAGGCACCTTCGGCAAAGAGGCGACGAAATGTATTGGGAAAACGGAAGGCTGCATTGAAAGCATCCGCCACCGGTCCCGTTCCCACAGCCGCCGCCATTAGCATTTCACGGATGAAGCCGAACAGGCGGCTCCCGAGCGTCGCGCTACCGACGGTGGCGAATTTGCCGATCAGACTCATTTTATGTTCAAACCTTTGCGGTTCGGGCTGCAGGAAGTGCTGCCACATCGGGATGCGCGATGATGCCGGATGGCATGCGGTCGCGTAACTCGTCTTCCTGCTCGGCCATGACGGCTTTCAGCCGCAGCGCGATGTTGGATTGGCGGTTTTCGGTCATCACCTTCTGGCCGAAGAGATCAGTGACGTAAAAGGTATCAATGACTTTTTCGCCGAAGGTGGTAATGCGTGCCGAGGTGATGTCGAGCGACAGATCCGCCAGCACCGCCGTCATATCTGCAAGCAGGCCCGGGCGGTCAAGGCATTCCACCTCGATGACGGTGAACTTGTTGGAAAGCCCGTTGGAGATGGTGACGGATGGCGGGATGTTGAAAGTCTTGCTCTTCTTGCGGCTCTTGGTGCGCGTCGCGATGATTTCCGGAAGCCGCTTCTTGCCAGCCAGAACCTCTTCGATCAGCTTGCCGATATTATTGGCGCGGCGGGTTTCATCCTCGTCGATAGGGAACTCGCGGTTGATCAGGATGGTGTCGAGTGCGCGGCCATCCGATGTGGTGAATATCTGGGCATCGGCGATGTTGGCGCCGGCGGCCGAGCACGCACCGGTGATGATCGACAGCAGACGCGGATGGTCGGGCGCCAGAACGGTGATCTCGGTGATGGCGTGAAAGGAATGCGTGCGGGCCATCGTGGCCAACGCTTTTTCCTGCTTGTCCGCCTCGCGCAGGAAGCGGGTGTGGCGGATCTGATCTTCGAGCGCGACCGAAAGCAGATAGGCATCGTAATGCAGGTTGATGTATTTGCGTCTTGCCTTCTGACCCCAGTCGTCCAGTGCGTCATAAAGGCGCTGACGGGCGATCTTGGCGCGCTCCTTGCGTGAACTTTCGGAAAAGCCGCCGGAGAGAAGAAGCTCGGTTTCGTAGTACAGCGTACGCAGCAACTGCCCCTTCCAGCCATTCCAGACATCCGGCCCGACGGCGCGAATATCGCAAACGGTCAGAATCAAGAGCATCTTCAACCGCTCCATCGACTGCACCTTGTCGGCAAAATCGGTGATCGTCTTGCGGTCGTGCAGATCGCGGGTCTGCGCCACCATCGACATCAGGAGATGCTGCTCGATTAGCCACATGACCGTTTCGGTCTGCTTGGTGGAGAGGCGGAAGCGCTGGCAGAGCTTACGCGCAACGCGCGCGCCGGCAATCGAGTGATCCTCCTGCCTGCCTTTCGCCACGTCGTGGAGAAGGACAGCCACATAGAGAGCGTCGCGATCCTCGATGCCTGGCATCAACTGATTGACGAGCGGGTGGGTATCGATCGCCTGACCCTTCTCGATCTCGGAGAGAACGGCCACGGAGCGGATCAGATGCTCATCGACCGTATAGTGGTGATACATGTTGAACTGCATCATCGCGACGATCTTGCCAAATTCGGGAATGAACTTGCCAAGAACGCCAGCCTCGTTCATCCGCCGCAGCGTCAGCGCGGGATCGCGTTTCGAGGTGAGGATCGCAAGAAACAGCCTATTGGCTTCCTCATTCTCGCGAAGCTCGTGATTGATGAGACCGAGCGAGCGGGTGACGACACGAAGGGCATCCGGGTGTAGCTCGAGATTGTTGATATCGGCCACATGGAAGAGCCGGATCAGGCTGACCGGATCGTTGCGGAAGACATCGGCATTGGCAAGCGCAATGCGCCCGCGATCTTCGACGAACTCGGTGGAGCCAGGAATCTTGCGAAGCCGATGGGCAAAACGGCTGAGGACGCCGGAGAGGCCTGGAACGTCCTTCGCCTGACGATCCTCAAGCGCGGCGCAGAGAATGCGCGTCAGGTCGCCGACATCCTTGGCCACGAGGAAGTAATGCTTCATGAAGCGCTCGACCGCGGATAGGCCGGGTCGTGGCTGGTAGTGCAAGGCAGCTGCGATTTCGCGCTGGATATCGAAGGACAGACGCTCCTCCGCCTTGCCGGTGATGAAATGCATCTGGCAGCGCACCGCCCAGAGAAAATCATCGGCCTTTTCGAACAGCTTCAGTTCGCTTCTGGACAGAACGCCGAGCTTTACGAGTTCCGCCGTATCGCGCACATGGTAGTAATACTTGGCGATCCAGAACAGTGTGTGCAGGTCGCGAAGACCGCCTTTACCTTCCTTCACATTCGGTTCGACCAGATAGCGCGTGTCTCCTGCCTTGCGGTGGCGCTGGTCGCGCTCGGCAAGCTTGGCGGCGATGAATTCTGGGCCGCTACTGGTAACGACCTCGGTTTCGAAGCGTCGCTCCAGCTCGTCGGCGAGAGACTTCTTTCCGCAGATCGGACGCATTTCGAGAATGGCGGTACGGATCGTCATATCCGCTTTGGACAGTTTGATGCACTCGTCCACAGTACGGGTGGCGTGACCGACCTTGAACCCCACATCCCAGAGAATGTAGAGAATGAACTCGATCGCCTTGTGCATATCCGGCGTGTTCTTCAGCGGCAGCAAGAACAGGAGGTCGATGTCCGAGCCCGGCGCCAGCGTTCCGCGTCCATAACCACCGACAGCGGTAATTGCGATGTGGGGCGCATCCTTTGGATAAACATATTGGCAGGCCAGATCGTACAGCACCTCGATCAAACGATCCTGGAGCCAGGAAATGCGCCGCGCGCAGTCGATGCCGCCGCCTTCAGAATCCAACAGATCACGCGCTCTCTGCCGCCCATCATTGCTCGCCTTTTTGAAGATCGGCAGAAGATCGGAACGCACATCGGAAACGCGCTTTCCGTCGCCTTGAAAGACGAGATCGCATTCGTGCTTGAGTGCTGCGACATCCAGTATCGCGGAGAAGTCCAAATCCTTAGAGGCCATTGAGCCGGTATCCATTCCATGCGTCTTGCGCTGCTGGCGCAGCGCTATAGCGATTTTTAGGCCGAATGGACAGGCACTCTACGCGTCAAGCATTGCCAAGTTGTTTCTTGAGCGCATAGAGCGCGTCCAGTGCCTCGCGTGGTGTCATCTCATCGGGGTTGAGCGCTTTCAACGCCTCATCCACCTGGGAGTTGCCACCTGCCCGCGCCGCTTCGCGCCTGACCGCCACCTGAAAAAGTGGCAGATCGTCGATCAACTGGCTTGCCGGGTTCTTGCGATCGGCATCTTCAAGCTGATTTAGAACTTCTCGCGCGCGCTCCACCACAGCGGAAGGGAGACCTGCAAGCTTCGCTACCTGAATGCCATAGGAGCGATCTGCGGCCCCTGGTCCGACCTCATGCAGAAAGATAACATCGCTTTCCCATTCGCGCACTTTCATCGTGACGTTGGAAAGACGTCCGAGCTTTTCGGAGAGTACCGTCAACTCATGGAAGTGGGTGGCGAAAAGACCGCGGCAGCGGTTGACCTCATGCAGATGCTCAACCGTTGCCCAAGCAATCGAGAGACCATCGAAGGTCGCGGTGCCGCGTCCGATCTCATCGAGAATGACAAGCGAACGTTCGGTTGCCTGATTGAGTATCGCCGCCGTCTCGACCATTTCCACCATGAAGGTGGAGCGGCCACGGGCAAGATCGTCGGAAGCGCCGACGCGCGAGAACAGGCGGTCGACGATGCCGATATGGGCGGCTTCCGCCGGCACGAATGATCCGATTTGGGCGAGGATAGCGATCAGCGCATTCTGGCGCAGGAAGGTGGACTTACCCCCCATGTTCGGGCCGGTCAGCATCCAGATCGCGCCATTGCGATTGCCGTCGGTGGCAGAGAGATCGCAGTTGTTCGCGATGAAAGGACCGCTCGACTGTCGGCGCAGCGCCTGCTCCACAACCGGATGACGCCCACCGCGGATCGCAAACGTCATGGAGCTATCGACCACCGGGCGGCAATAGGCCTGCTCGGAGGCTAGATGCGCGAGGCTTGTCGCGACATCGATGGCCGCAAGCGCCAGTGCGCCCGCCTTGATGACTTCGGCCTCAGCCACGACCGCCTGCACCATCCGATCGAAAGCCTGCAATTCCATGGTCAGTGCCTGGGCGGCGGCATTGGCGATACGGCTTTCCAGATCGGCAAGCTCAGTCGTCGTGAAGCGCATGGCGCCCGCCATTGTCTGGCGATGAATGAAGCGGGCCTTGGCCTCGTCGCTGCCCATCATCACGTCCGCATTGCCAGCCGTGACCTCTATGAAGTAGCCGAGCACATTATTATGCTTGATCTTCAGCGACTTGATGCCGGTCTCTTCTGCATATTGCAGTTGCAGCCCGGCAATCACCCGGCGCGACTGGTCGCGCAATGCACGCACCTCGTCAAGCTCGGCATTCGACCCTTCACGGACGAAGCCACCATCGCGCTTCAGAAGTGGCAGATCGTCTGCCAACATCTCCGACAGCATGGCTTCGAGCGCAGAAGGCAATGCTTTCAGATCGGCGAGCGCCTCGGCCAACTCATTCGGCAACAGCCCCTGGTCGAGCAATTGCCCGACGATGGCCGCAGCGGCCAGTCCTTGGCGGATGGCGCCAAGATCACGCGGTCCACCTCGCTCGAGCGCCAGGCGTGACAGCGCACGCGGCATGTCCGCCACCTGTTTCAGCGCGTCGCGCAAGCCATCGCTCAAGGACACGTCGTCGATCAGATACGCGACCGCATCGAGACGAGCGTTGATCCTGTCGGGATCGGTCAGCGGCGACATCAACCTTTCGGCCAGTAACCGCGCTCCGCCGCCGGTGACCGTGCGGTTGATGGCCTGAAGCAGCGATCCGTCCCTCTCTCCGGCAAGCGTCCTGGTCAGCTCCAGGTTTGCGCGGGTGGCAGGATCTATAAACAGCGTCGAGGCAGAGCTTTCCCGTTCCGGCGCACCGAGCGGCGGTCGTTCGGCAATCTGGGTCTTTTCCACATAGGCCACGGCAGCGGCGGCGGCGGCCAGTTCGACGCGAGAGAACGCGCCGAAGCCATCCAGCGTCGAAACGTTGAAGTAGCGGGCGATGCGCCCCTCTGCAGTCGCGCTATCGAAGAGGACGGCAGGCTGCGGGACGGCCACGCGACCCAGCATGTCGAAGGTCGGGCGCAGTTCCTCATCGTGAAACAGGCTGTCGGCCACGATCAGCTCACGCGGATCGATGCGCCATATATCGGCAAGCAGACGTGTCAGCGTGGTTTCCGCCAGCCGGAAAACGCCGGTGGAAATATCAATCCAGGCAAGCGCGAATTGCGCTTCCGAACTGCCGCGGATGCGGGCAAGCGCCATAAGATAGTTGGATTCAGTCGGCGAGAGCAGCTTTTCCTCGGTCAGGGTACCGGGGGTCACGAGTCGCACGACATCGCGTTTGACGACGGATTTCGACCCGCGCTTCTTGGCTTCTGCAGGATCTTCCACCTGCTCGCAGACGGCAACGCGATAACCGCGCATGATGAGCTTTTGAAGATAGTCGTCCGCCGCATGAACCGGCACGCCGCACATGGCGATATCCTGGCCCATATGCTGGCCACGCTTGGTCAGCGTGATCCCGAGCGCCCTCGACGCTTCCACCGCATCTTCGAAGAACAGTTCGTAGAAATCGCCCATGCGATAGAAAAGCAGCGAACCGGGGTTATTCGCCTTGATCTCGATATACTGCTCCATCATCGGCGTTGCCGATGCGCGGCTTTCTTCGGAAATGAGCGAGGCGGTGGAATGGACGTCCGTCAATGGCTTGATCGTATCTGCTTGAGGCTCAAGAAAACAAAGCCGGAGACTACCGGTGCGATCCCTCAAGGACAACACGCACAACGACGAACCCACAGGAAGCTTGACAGTCTGCGCAAGAACCACCGTCAATCGACGGCAAGGTTCGGACGGCATCAGCCGTTAAAGCGCTCGGCATCCCCGCCATAGTAGGTGATGTAGCGACCGGCTATCGACGACACCGGCAGAATGACCAGGACGTCGGTGGTATTGAAAGCCTGATCGACCACGGCTCCCGCGCCGAACATGGCGCCAAGGCGCATGTAGCCCTTGATCAGCGGCGGCATGGCATTCAGCGCCCGGCGCGGATTGATGGCTTCGAGCGGCATCATGTCCATCTCACAATAGAGTTCCGGCAACGCTTCAGCGCGCCAGTCGTCCTTGGCGCCGCAGGTGTGATGCAGGAAGGAGAGCGCCAGCGCATGGGCTTCCGGCTGGATGCCGGGGAAGGATGCACAGCCAATCATCGCATCCATGCGATGACGAACTGCATAGGCCCAGTTGCCCTGCCACAGAAGCTCGACAGTTCTCTTCGTGCGGTATTCCGGCAGGACGCAGGAGCGGCCGAGCTCCATAAAGCGCTTGCCCGGATGGCGCGCAATCAGGCCTTCGATATTGAACTCGCTCGCCGAATAAAAACCCTTGTTTGCCTGCGCCGTCTCTTGCCTCAGCAGGCGATATGTCCCGACAATCTGATCTTCGGGATCCCCTTCGATAGCGTTGTCGAGAACAAGGAGATGGTCGCAAACGGCATCGAAAGCATCGATATCGCGTCTCCGGCGCATCGCGTCTGCGGGAAGCCTCGCACCCATTTCATCGACGAAGACGCGGAAGCGCACCTGCTGGGCCGCGTCAATCTCGCGCTCGTTTCTGGCAAGGCGCGTTTCGAGGGAGCCGATACGGCCAAAAACATCGGCCTCTCGCTTTTCGGCAGCCGGCAAAACAGCGCCGCCCAAGCTCTTGCCAATGATGCTGCGTTCCAGAACTTCCGAGACCATGGAGAATCGCCCCGCCACCGTTTGATCTTGGCGTCATAAATCACTTCTTGACGACAAAACAGTGACAGTTAGCCGCGTAAGTGACGTAGCGTAAGTTAAATTTTGCCGCGCACTGTCTCAGGGGGTTCGTCAAGTCTTCTTTCTTGCCGACTTTGCATGGAGCAACTCGTCGAGAATGACGCAGCCCGCACCGATGGTGATGAAGGAATCGGCCAGGTTGAACACGGCAAACGACCATGTCTCCGTGTGGAAGAGAATGTAGTCCACCACATGCCCGTAGAGAAAACGGTCGAAGATGTTTCCAGCAGCACCCGCGATGATCAGCGCAAAGCCGAGATGGGCGAAGGTGCGCTCACCATCGGTCTTGCGCCAGAGCCAAATGACGAAGGCGACGATCAGGAGCCGCATGGTGACGATGGCCCAGCCCTCCATGCCAGACAACATGGAAAAGGCCACGCCGAGATTATAGGTGCGGTAAAGCGCCAGAAACGGAATGACCGGCACCATCTCCTGCAAAGGGAGATATTTTTCCACCAGAAGCTTGATCACCTGATCAGCAATCACCGCCAGAAGAATAAAAGCGATGGCGGGAGCGGGTTTGGAGAAGAGAGCGGGCTTAGCCATTACTTTACCGTCGCAAGTTCGAGAAGATGACGGCGCGCTTCAAACAGCATGACTGCGCTTGCGATCGCCAGATTGAGAGAGTCGGCGCGGCCCTGTTGCGGGATGCGGGCAAGCTGGTCGGCCTGAGAGGAAAGCTCCGGCGGAAGGCCCGACTGCTCGTTGCCCATGAGGAGCACGACCGGCTTCCGCTTGTAATCGATCGTGCGGTAGTCCACCGAGCCGGCAAGATGGGTTGCGACGACACTGACACCAGCACCCTTTCGCCAGCTCAGGAACTCGTCGACCGAAGCGCGCGCCACTGGCATGGCGAAGACTGAACCCATGGTGGCACGCACGGTTTCGAGGGAGAAGGGATCGGTACACTCGCCGACAAGGATCACGCCCGAGGCACCGGCTGCATCCGCCGTGCGGATGATCGTGCCGAGATTGCCGGGGTCGCGCACCCGGTCGAGCGCGACATAAGTTTCGCCCGCAGCCGGTCTGATGTCTCGAAGAGGCTTCCATTTCTGGTCGAAGATGCCGACGACCATCTGCGGATTATCGCGACGGGTGATGGACGAGATGACTTTCTCGCTGACTTCAAGCACGAGACCACCCGACGCCACCGTCTTGACCGCGGCCTGCTCGACCAGCGGCTTGCCCTTGGCGGCCTTGGCATAGACCAGCGTGCGGATCGTCCAGCCAAGCTCCAGCGCATCGATGACGAGCTTCAGCCCTTCCGCCATGAAGGTACCGCTTTCTTCGCGGCCTTTTTTCTGGGTAAGGTTCTTGATGTCCTTGATGATCGGGTTGGCAAGGCTGGTGACTTCCTTGACCTGCCCCACCCTGCGTGGGCCGTTTTCATGGCGGTCGTTCATTTCGGCACCCAACGGCTGAAGAGAGAGGTTGAAAGCACGCGGCCCGGCGTCTTCCCATCGAGACCCGCTTCGCGGATCACCAGTTCGCCTGAGGCCACTTCGCCGCCTGCACCGCGCATGGTTTCGCGCATCAACTCATGCATGGAATAGAAGCTGGCGCGAATGGAATAGGCGGTCAGCACGAAGCCGAGCGCCTTGGGCGACAGGATCTCGCGGCAGACATCCAGCATTAGCGGCAGGTGATCGTAGAGATCCCAGATCTCGCCATGGGTTCCGCGGCCAAACTTCGGTGGATCGGTAAGGACGATGTCGTAGCTGTTGCCACGACGCTCCTCGCGCAGGACAAATTTCATGGCGTCTTCGCAGATCCAGCGGATCGGCGCGTTTTCAAGCCCCGCAAGCCTCTGGTTTTCGCGCGCCCAGCCAATCGCCTTCTTCGACGCGTCCACATGGGTGACTTCCGCTCCCGCGGAAGCCGCGACAAGCGAGGCGACACCGGTGTAACCGAACAGGTTCAGAACCTTGAGCGGGCGGTCGGCCTTCTCGATGGTCTGCTTCAGCCATTCCCAATGAACGATCTGTTCCGGGAAAACACCAACATGGCGAAACGCGGTGAAGCGGCCGAGAAAATCAACGCCGAGCAGAGAGAGCGGCCATGTCTCGCCAAGCGCCTGTTTGGGAAAACGCCAACGGCCACTGCCTTCTTCATCCGTATCGCCGGTAAAGATCGCATCGGCATTGTCCCACACGCGCTCCGCCAAGCTTGGGCGCCAGAGCGCCTGCGCTTCGGGGCGAACGATGCGGTACTCGCCATATTGTTCGAGCTTCAGGCCGTTGCCGCTGTCGATCAGGTGAAAGTCACCGGCGCCGAGCGATTCGAGGATGACCGGCACCTGTTCTGTCGGAAGTGTCCCGGAACGCTCCTTCAACGGGCGTGGAGGGGTTGCTTCGACGGCTGGAGCGGAGGCTTGCACCTTTTCCTTTTGGGCGGTGGCAGCGGGGCGAACGTAATCTGGAGCGCGTGCGCGCGCAGCGTCCTTCTGGCGAGGCGGCTTGCTGCCGGGCTTGCCTGAGCGATTGTCCTGTCCGGCGCGCGGTTTTGCGCCCTGGCGGTTGTCTTTCTTCTTCAACGACGGTCTTTCCACGTCTCGACGCGAGAGGTACGGAGAATGGCCATACCACTCGCGCTTTCCTGTCTGCATCCCGGGCCAACGGCGGCCCGGATGCGGTTGCAAAGCGCATATCACTAGAATGGGGGATTATCAAAGGGCGTGGCAAAATGATGCGCCTTGGCGACGGATCAAAGAACCAAGAGCCGCCGCCTATTTTGCGGCAAGCTGTCTCGACACGGGTGATGCCGTTTGCGTGTTAGCCGCTGCCTTGGTGGCCTCATCGTGCCAGCGAATGGCTTCTCGCGCCTCGAGACGAGCGCGCTTGCGGTGCTTGCCCTGCGAAATCCAGGTCGCTGCAGAGCCGAGCAGAATGCCGAACAAAACCGACAGAAAAATGAAAACGAAGAAGGGTGCGGTAAACGAGAGAACGCTGTCACTGGGTTGGAACGGATTGAGCGCCAGTGTCACACTCTCGCGGTTTGCCACGCACAGGATGATCAGAATGATGGCCAGTGGCAAAAGGATCAACAGGTTGACGATCTTCTTCGACATTCAAGGTACTCCGTCTTTGGGGGCCTTCATGCAATCTGGACGAACGTCACGCCGGACTTAAGGATTGTCGAGCGTCGATTACGCTCAATCCTCGTCTTCGACGTCGCCCATGCCCGGGTTGAGCCTTTCGCGAAGCTCTTTGCCGGTCTTGAAGAAGGGAACCCATTTTTCCTCGACAAAAACGGACTCACCCGTGCGCGGGTTCCGTCCAGAACGAGAGGGCCGGTTCTTGACGGAGAAAGCGCCAAATCCGCGGAGTTCGACCCGGTTACCGGCTGCGAGCGCATCGGTGATTTCATCGAGAACCGCGTTGACGATATTTTCGACATCGCGGTGATACAGGTGCGGGTTACGCGCAGCAACAATCTGCACCAGTTCAGACTTAATCACGATTGCCCCCTGAAAGGATTGGTCTTTTAACGGCCATCAACCTGCCAAACCGAAACAAGACCGTCAAGAAACAACTTGTCGGTGCTGAGTTGGCTCGGCGCTGCAATCGGCAAAAACGCGTCGAGGCCCAGCATTTTTGCAAGGCCTGCGATGCTGAAGATGGAAAAGGGCGAGCGCTTCGAGGGAGCAGTCCATTCAACGATCGGCAGATCCTTGGGCAGGCCGCGGCTTTCGAAATAGGATTTGATCTCCTTTTCGCCGCCCAGCGTATCGATAAGCTTGACCGCGATAGCCTGACGGCCGGTGAAAATCGATCCGTCAGCAAGCTTCAACACCTCTTCGCGAGGAAGCTTTCTGCGATCGGCCACCAGATCCACAAACCAGTTGTAGCTGTCCATGATCATATTGCGGATCATGACTTTCGATTCTTCAGGCGGTTCGTGGAAAGGAGACGGCTCCGCCTTCATAGGGGAGGATTTGATTTCCTGTAGCGATACGCCAAGCTTATCGAGCAGCGGCCCTACTTGCGGGTATTGGAAGATGACGCCGATGGAACCGGTGATGGATGTGTCGCCCGCAATGATGGTATCTCCAGCGGTGGCGATCATATATCCGGCAGACGCCGCAAGCGTGCGGACATCGGATACGACAGGCTTTTTCTCAGACACCGCGCGGATCGCCTTGAAAATGCGCTCGCCGCCATAAGTCGTGCCCCCGGGCGAAGAAATGGAGACGATCAGGCCTTGAGCGCTGGTGCTGTCGGCGATTTTCTGAAGCCGCTCCAAGAGCTCGGTGTCGTCCTGGATCAAGCCACTGATCTCGATCTTGGCGATGTGGGGCCGAGCACTCGATTCAGGCGCTGCGAGTGTGAATCGGTAAAGGGCAAAGAGAGCCGCAACAGCCAACAGAACAGCAGCCACCCGCCAGAATGTGAGCTTGCGGCGCAGTTGCCTGCGGTCTGCGATTGCCATCTGGTCCATCAAATCACCTTCGCTTCAGGGCAACAACAGCATCAGCACGAAAATCGGAACGGTTTTCGCAAAGCACGATGCGTAAATTAAAAAAGACAGAGCGGCCTTTTTGCGTCCATGGACGCCAGGCGCTCCAAGCTCCAATCTCGCCTCCGGCATATGAACCTTGTAACGGCCTCTTGCAAGCGCGAGACCTTAACGAAGGTTGAAATTTATAAAAAACACCCGGCTCTTGCGCTCTTTCTGAGAAAAACCATATTGGCAGAGCAAGGCCATCGTGCCAAACACATTAGATAAACATGTAGAGGGCCAGCATACCACCTTGGAGTGTATGGTGAGGTCCCCGGATTTGACGAATGCTCGAAAGACTTAACCAGGCGGCACCCGGCATGGCGGCGGCTGACAAGATGTCAGACGCGTATGCTATGGCTAAGCGGCACTCTGCGCGCGTGAGACGGCTGAAGGTCGCGCTTCCGATTGCGGCAACCGCTATTTCGCTTGCCTTTATTGGAGTATCGCTCGCCCGCACATGGATTCCGGATGAGGTTTCGCTACAGAGCGCCTCGATCGAGGACGGCAAGATCGTGATGGAGAAACCGGCTCTCGCGGGGCGAAACAACAAGGGTTTCGATTATTCGATGAATGCCGATCGGGCCTTGCAGGATATTTCCAGTCCCAACCTCATGACGCTGGAGAAAGTGTTGGCAGCCGTACCTATGAACGATATCGTGGCGCAGGTGGTGGCGCAGGAAGGCATCCTGGACAGGACGACAAATCGGTTGAAAATGACCGCGCCCTTTGACATCAATCTGAGCAATGGCCTAAAAGCCAGATTTCAGTCTGCAAACGTCGACCTTAAAGCGGGAACGATGGAGAGCGACCAGCGGGTCGACATCACCACGAAGGAAGGCTCGATTGTTGCGGAAAGCCTACGCATAGCCGATAATGGCAAAACGATTGTATTTTCGGGGCAGGTACGAGCTCGTATTGCTGCATCCACCATTCAGAACGCAGGCAAGTGAGAGCCCGACCAGATGATGCAGATTTCCCGCAAGTCCCACTTCAAGACGACCGCCGGCATCCCGGCACTCTTTCTCCTGTCGTGCCTGGCTGCCCCAGCATTGGCGCAGAACACGACCAGCAAGATGGACGGCATGAAGCTTTCCAGCGACCAGCCGATTGCGATTGAAAGCGATCAGCTCGAGGTTCGCGACCAGGAGCACAAGGCCTACTTCACGGGCAACGTGAAAGTGGTTCAGGGAACCACGACGCTGCAGGCCGGCAAGATGACGGTTCTCTACAAGAACAAGGGTGACGGGCAGACGACATCGGTCACCGGCGGCAACGCTGATATCGACAAAATTTTTGTCGACAACTCAGTTTACCTCACATCCGGTACGCAAAAGGCGACCGCCGATCATGGCGAATTCGACATGGCGTCGCAGACCTTCACTCTTTCCGGCAAACAAGTCGTCCTGTCACAGGACACCAACGTGTTTACCGGCTGCAAGCTGACCGTGCTGATGAATACTGGCGAAGCGAAGCTTGAAAGCTGTGGCGGCCCGGTCCGCATCATGCTCGATCCCAAGTCGCAGAAAAAGCAGTAAGTCTGATCATCGTGAAAATGCCTTCGATTTCAAAGCTGCTTGGCAGAGATTCCGCACGTCCGTCCGCAGATGCGGCGAGCGCAGCCGAGAAGGCTCGCTATGAAGGCACGCTGATCGCGCATGGCCTGACAAAGACGTATAATACGCGCCGTGTCGTCAATGGCGTGTCGCTCGTCGTGCGCCGCGGGGAAGCTGTCGGGCTCCTCGGGCCGAACGGTGCCGGCAAGACAACCTGTTTTTACATGATCACCGGCCTCGTGCCGGTGGATGACGGCAAGATCGCGATCAACGGCAACGATGTGACCGGTATGCCGATGTATCGCCGTGCGCGTCTTGGCGTCGGCTACCTTCCACAGGAAGCATCGATCTTTCGCGGCCTGACTGTCGAGGACAATATTCTTGCCGTTCTGGAAGTCCACGAAAAGGACGCCAAGAAGAGAAACCGCAAGCTCGATGAGCTGCTTGAAGAGTTCCATATTTCGCAGCTGCGTAAATCCCCAGCGGTTGCACTTTCGGGCGGCGAACGTCGTCGCCTTGAAATCGCGCGCGCTCTGGCAACCGATCCCACCTTCATGCTGCTGGACGAACCCTTTGCGGGCGTCGATCCGATTTCCGTCAGCGATATCCAGAATCTGGTGCGCCACTTGACGGCGCGCGGGATCGGCGTTTTGATTACCGACCATAACGTCCGTGAAACACTCGGCCTTATCGATCGTGCCTATATCATCCATGCGGGTGAAGTGTTGACCCATGGTCGCGCCGACGAGATCGTCAATAACGCCGATGTTCGCCGCCTCTACCTCGGAAACAACTTCAGCCTCTAGCCTTGCTCAGATCCAGGCACGGCCTCGATTTCTGACGGTAAGATGATGAGTTGACGTCTTTTTGCGGCAAAGATTCTTACGACCTTCCCTAGTCTTGATCTTGACCAAACCCAAATAAAAAGCAATTTTTGGGCCAAGTTCTTTTCGTTTTACCGAAAAATCAAAAAATCTGGTAAAATGGGGTTCGTTTGGGAGTCGAGTGTCGGTCATGGCCTTGTCAGCCAGCTTGTTATTGCGTCAAAATCAGTCACTTGTGATGACTCCGCAGCTGATGCAGTCGATCCAGCTGCTTCAGATGACGCATATGGAACTGGTCAACTTCATCGCACAGGAAGTCGAAAAAAATCCTCTGCTTGAAATTGCGGCAAATGATAGTGAGTTTGGCGAAACATTCAGCAATGACAATAGGGACGGGACACCCGTTGCGGATGCGATAGAGCCGCCGCACGCGTCGGAAGCGACCGAATGGTATGCCGATGATGCGCCCATTCTCAACGAAGCGCTGGACACCAATTTTGGCAATGTCTTTCCAGACGACGAAAGCGGACGCAGAGCAGATGCGCCGGAGCTTCTTGGACAGTGGAAGTCTATGCCCGGCGCGGAGGTCGCGGACGACTACGACCTTGATGATTTTGTCGCACGTAAGCCGAGCCTGCACGACCACATTGCACAGCAGGTGCCGTTTTCGATTACCGGCACGACTGACCGCATGACGGCCGACGCCCTTCTCGATCATCTGGACGAGAGCGGTTATGTCGCGGTCGACGCCATCAGCGATATTACGGATCGCCTTGGCAGATCGGCAAAAGATGTCGAGCGGGTCCTACGCATTCTCCAGACCTTCGATCCGCCAGGCGTCTTCGCCCGCACGTTAAGCGAATGTCTGTCCATCCAGCTTCAACAGAAAGACCGTCTGGACCCTGCCATGCGTGCATTCGTCGGCAATCTGGAACTTCTGGCAAAGCGGGATTTCGTTACGCTGAAGAAGCTGTGTAACGTGGATGAGGATGATCTTCTCGACATGCTGAGCGAGATCCGCAGTCTCAATCCGCGGCCGGGCGCAGGTTTCGAAACAGGCGCGTGCGAAACCATCATTCCAGACATCATCGTTCATCCATCGAACGATGATGGCTGGCTAATCGACCTCAATCCAGAGACGCTACCGCGTGTCTTGGTCAATCACAGCTATTTCACCGAGGTTTCCAAGTTGAAGCCCCGGGCAGGAGAAGACGACGAATTTCTCTCGACGTGCATGCAGACGGCCAACTGGTTGACACGCAGTCTCGACCAGCGGGCGAGGACAATCATGAAGGTGGCTAGCGAAATTGTGCGCCAGCAGGATGCGTTTCTCCAGCATGGCGTCGATCATCTTCGTCCACTCAATCTGAAGCAGGTTGCCGACGCCATCAAAATGCATGAATCGACGGTGAGCCGCGTCACGTCGCGAAAATACATGCTGACGCCGAGAGGCGTCTTCGAGCTCAAATATTTCTTCAGCGTTTCGATCGGCTCCTCGGAAGGCGGCGACAATCATTCAGCAGAAGCGGTACGACATCGTATCCGTATGATGATTGCCCAGGAGGCCCCGGAGTCCGTTCTCTCCGATGACGATATTGTCGATCAGCTAAAGAAAAATGGCATTGATCTGGCGCGA
The DNA here is from genome assembly GCF_053521965.1 of Rhizobium sp. 22-785-1. Classification (NCBI taxonomy): domain Bacteria; kingdom Pseudomonadati; phylum Pseudomonadota; class Alphaproteobacteria; order Hyphomicrobiales; family Rhizobiaceae; genus Rhizobium; species Rhizobium sp. 22-785-1. The sequence continues at coordinate 416,089 of NZ_JBNWDI010000002.1, forward strand.
CGCACGGTCGCAAAATATCGTGAAGCGATGAACATCCCCTCCTCCGTTCAGCGACGTCGGGAGAAAAAAGCGCTTGCGCGACTGGCGTCGGCTTAACGCCTTTCTTTCATATTTTACAAACACTTAACATTGACGATTGACTTGCCATACCGACAAGGCTAGAAGCTCGCCGCAGACGAGGCTGGGGCCTCAATGCGGAATTTCGTTGAGGGGGCAGCGGCATTCGGCGGCAAAGACGCGAAAGAGATCGCGAAACGCTTGGATGAGCGCTCAGCTTGACGTAAGCTGGTACACGCAAATCACTGAAAAAGGAAAAATTCCATGAGTGTGCGTGTATCTGGTAAACATATGGATGTGGGCGAGTCTTTCCGTCAAAAGATCGAGGACAATATAAGCCAAGCCGTTACCAAATACTTCGATGGGGGGTATTCAGGCCAAGTGACGGTCGCGAAGTCGGGCCAGCTTTTTGCTTCAGACTGCAAGATCCACCTCGACACCGGGGTTGTTCTGCACGCGGCAGGACAGGCCAATGATCCGCAGGCCAGCTTCGATGCGGCGGCAGAGCGTATCGAAAAGCGCCTGCGTCGTTACAAGCGCCGGCTGAAGGATCACCATAACGGTTCATCCGCCAAAGGCATCGATGAGGAAGTCGCCTACAGGGTGATGGACGCGGTTCCGGATGAGGATGAGGAAATCGCGGAAGATTTCGCCCCGACGATCGTGGCCGAGACTTCCAAACAGATCAAAACCATGACGGTTGCGAGCGCAGTCATGGCTCTCGATATGACCGACGAGCCAGTTCTGCTGTTCCGCAGCCCGTCGAAAGAACTCAACATCGTCTACCGTCGCCACGATGGAAATATCGGCTGGATCGACGCGGCGATGATCAAGAGCTGAAGTCTAGAAGATCCGGGAGACGCTTCACGCGTCTCCCGGTTCGTCTCGATGGCATGAAGGAAAAAGAAATGGCATTGGCAGATTTGCTGCACCAGGATGCGATTATTCCCGCACTCAAGGTCAATTCCAAGAAGCAACTCCTTCAGGAACTGGCAGCAAAGGCATCCCGTATCACCGGGGTTTCCGAGCGGGATATATTCGACGTCATCCTGCAGCGCGAACGGCTTGGCTCCACCGGCGTTGGCCACGGCATTGCCATTCCACATGGAAAGCTCAGCAGCATCTCCTCCATCACCGGCGTATTCGCACGCCTTGAAACACCCGTCGATTTCGAGGCGCTGGACGACCAGCCTGTCGATCTGGTCTTTCTCCTGCTTGCCCCCGAAGGCGCTGGCGCCGACCACCTCAAGGCTCTGTCTCGCATTGCGCGCGTCTTGCGCGATACGGAACTGGTGGCGAAGCTTCGTGCGACAGACTCCGACACCGCGATTTACACGTTTCTTAACCAAGAGCAGGTGAACGCCGCCTGAACGCCGAAATAGGCTTCACGAAAACTGTCGTTCTGGCATTCATACCATAGAGCAAAGGCCCGGACATCGATAGGATGTCCGGGCCTTTGACTTATTCACTCCGATGAAGCGAAGATAATTCTCAGGCGTCTTTCTCATTGAAGACGCTGGTACCGGGTTCGGCACCGGCAGGGGCTTCAGCCTTCGGGCCACCCTTCGCAACGCCGACCATGGCCGGGCGAAGAACGCGGTCGCCAATGGTGAAGCCCGCCTGCACCACCTGAACGACGGTGTTGTTCGGTACGGTGGTGTTGGGGATTTCAAACATGGCCTGATGAAAATTCGGATCGAATTTTTCGCCTTCGGCCTCGATCTTCTTCACGCCGTGACGCTCGAGTGCCGACAGCATGGAGCGTTCGGTCATATCGACGCCTTCGATCAAGCCTTTGATATTGGCTTCGGCGCTCGCCTTCAGCTCTTCCGGGATCGTGTCCAGCGCGCGGCGAAGGTTGTCGGAGACGGCCAGCATATCGCGCGCGAATCCAGCGACGGAATAGGCCTTTGCGTCCTTGACCTCACGTTCTGTGCGACGGCGAAGATTGTCCATCTCAGCCGCCAAACGCAGAAACTTGTCGCGTAGATCGGCATTTTCCGCCTTCAGCACATCGATTGGATCGGGTTCTGCCTGCTCAGGCACCGCATTTTCCGCCGTGGTCGCTTCCACTGCATCGTCGGCAGCGCCCGCGTCAGGTCCGGTCTTGTTGGTGTCATCAGTCATGACGTTCTCCAGATTATATGTGTCTTATGGCTTGCAAATTGGATTGAGCCCGATATCGAGCTTTGCCATGCAAAAATCAAGGCTTACGGGGAAAAGGAGCAATTTTTCAATCAACGTCGCGCTTAGCGCCGCTTGGTCGAGAGCCGCGCCATGATCTGGGCGGTGTAATCCACCATGGGAACGATCCGCGAATAGTTGAGCCGGGTCGGACCAATGACGCCGACAGCACCCACCACCCGGTTCTCGTCGTCCTTGTAGGGCGCGACAATCAACGACGAGCCCGAAAGCGAAAACAGCTTGTTCTCCGAGCCGATGAAGATTCTGACGCCGGAACCCGTTTCCGCAAGATTGAGAATCTCGATCAGGTTTTCCTTGCGCTCCAGATCGTCAAAGAGAAGCCGAACGCGATCTATATCCTCTTCGCCAGCCAGTCCTTCGAGAAGATTGGAGCGGCCCCGCACGATAAGACGGCCAAGTTTTCCTTCCTCATTGTCACCTGACCAGACGGCAAGGCCTCTTTCGACCAGATCCTGCGCAAGCGTACTCAGTGCGCTTTGAAGCTCATTCTTTTGTCGCGCTATTTGGGAGCGCAGTTCCGGCAGCGTCTGGCCACCAAGATGCGCATTGATAAAATTGGCAGCCTCGGTCAATTGCGACGAGGTGATGCCGGCAGGCAGTTCGATGATCCGGTTTTCCACCTGGTTATGGTCACCGACCAGAATCGCGAGCCCTTTCGTGGGCTCGAGCCGGATGAATTCCACATGTTTCAGAACGGCGTCGTTCTTGGCAGTTAGCACCAGCCCAGCTCCGCGCGACATGCCGGACAGCATGCTGCTCGCTTCGTAGAGAAGGCCTTCCAGGGACTGCTCGCGACCCGAAATCGGGCCGATATGACGGTCGATATTGGCGCGCTCTGCCTCGGGCAATTCACCCACCTGCATGAAAGCGTCGACGAAGAAGCGCAATCCTGTCTGCGTGGGCAGCCGACCGGCACTCACATGCGGCGAGTAGATTAGGCCGAGTTCCTCCAGATCGCTCATGACATTGCGCACGGAAGCAGGCGACAGCGACATGGGAAGCAGGCGCGAGAGACTGCGCGAACCGAGCGGTTCGCCTGTTTCGAGATAACCTTCCACGATGCGCCTGAAGATTTCTCGCGAACGATCGTCCAGAAGCGCACCGGGCTCTTTGCCAATGGGAGGAGTTATGCCCATGCCGCTCATTCTTCCCGAAGCTGTTTTTGACTGTCCTGAATATAGTCACTCGGTCTTCCAAGTAAAAACGGAAATTCGGCTCTTCGGCCACCTGTGCCGCTTTTCCTTTGCAAAACCTGCTCCCTGACCTTAGAAGGCGGGCATCACAGACGGAGACAGATCATATGCGGCCTTCAGGCAGAAAAACCGACCAGATGCGCAAGGTGTCCTTCGAGCGCAACTTTTCCAAGCATGCCGAAGGATCCTGTCTGGTGAAGTTCGGCGATACGCATGTGCTGGTGACGGCAAGCCTCGAAGACAAGACGCCACCGTGGCTGCGCAATAGCGGCAAGGGTTGGGTCACCGCAGAATATGGCATGCTGCCACGCTCCACTCATGAGCGCATGAAGCGTGAAGCATCTTCCGGCAAGCAGGGTGGCAGGACGCAGGAAATCCAGCGCCTCATCGGTCGCTCGCTACGCGCAGTCGTTGACTTGCAAGCGCTCGGCGAGCGACAGATCAGCATCGATTGCGATGTCATCCAAGCCGATGGCGGTACCCGCACCGCCTCCATCACCGGTGCCTGGATTGCTCTTCACGACTGCCTGAAGTGGATGGAAAGCCGCAACATGTTGAAGGTCGAGAAGGTTCTCAAAGACCATATCGCCGCCATCTCCTGCGGCATCTTCGCCAATCAGCCGGTGATCGATCTCGATTACCTGGAAGATTCCTCTGCGGAGACTGACGCCAATTTCGTCATCACCGGTTCCGGCGGCATCGTGGAAATTCAAGGGACCGCGGAAGGCAAGCCTTTCTCGGAAGAAGAGTTCCTGACGCTGCTTGGCCTTGCCAAGGCCGGCTGTGCCGATCTTGTAGAGATGCAGAAGCAGGCGATTGCCTGAACGGGACGCGAAACATGCGCAAGCTTGACACCAAAACCATCGTCGTTGCCAGCCACAACAAGGGCAAGATCGCCGAGATCGCCGATCTAATCGGCCCACTCGGGTTTTCGGCAAAATCGGCAGCCGAATTGAACTTCAAAGAACCCGCCGAAACCGGCACGACTTTCGAAGAAAACGCTGCCATCAAGGCGCTGGCGTCTGCCACTGCATCCGGCATGCCGGCGCTCTCCGACGACTCCGGTCTGGTGATCGATGCGCTGGACGGCGCGCCGGGCGTCTATACCGCAGACTGGGCTGAAACCGGCAACGGCACGCGTGACTTTGCCATGGCGATGCAGAAGGTGGAAGACGCGCTTCGGGAGCGTGGAGCGACAAAACCTGATCAACGCACCGGCCGCTTCGTCAGCGTTCTTTGCCTGGCCTGGCCTGACGGCCATACCGAGTTTTTCCGCGGTGAAGTGGAAGGCACGATCGTCTGGCCGCCTCGCGGCACGAGCGGTTTCGGCTACGATCCGATCTTCCAGCCAGAAGGCTATGCAACCAGCTTTGGCGAGATGACTTCCGACGAAAAGCATGGCTGGCGCCAGGGCGATGCGACAGCGCTGTCGCACCGCGCACGCGCTTTCAAGATCTTTGTCGAAACCTGCCTGGAGGCATGAGCAGCACGATGACCGGGAGCGGCCTTTTTCCTGCGCCCGGCGCACATCCGTCCGGATATGCGGACCTTCTGCCGGATACAGGCGAGCCGGGCTTCGGCATCTATGTTCACTGGCCTTTCTGCGCGGCCAAGTGTCCCTATTGCGATTTCAACAGCCATGTCCGCCACCAAAAGGTGGATCAGGAGCGGTTCGTTGCCGCCTTCCTTCGTGAAATGGAAACGATGCGGCAGTTGAGCGGCCCGAAGGTCGTCACCAGCATTTTCATGGGCGGCGGCACTCCATCGCTGATGGACCCGCAGACGGTCGGTGCAATCCTTGACGGTATCGCCCGCCACTGGAGTGTGCCGAATGGCATCGAGATCACCATGGAGGCTAACCCCTCCAGCGTCGAGGCAGAGCGTTTCCGTGGTTATCGGGCAGCTGGCGTCAACCGTGTTTCCATGGGTGTGCAGGCGCTGAATGACCGCGACCTGAAATTCCTTGGACGCCTTCACGATGTCGCGGACGCGCTCAAAGCCATCCGGCTGGCGCGCGAGATCTTTCCGCGCATGTCTTTCGATCTTATCTACGCCCGGCCCAATCAGACGGTAGAAGAGTGGGAGAAGGAGCTTGAAGAGGCAATCTCCTATGCCGTCGACCACCTGTCGCTCTACCAGTTGACCATCGAGGAAGGGACCGCTTTTTACGGTCTGCATAAGGCAGGCAAGCTGATCGTGCCGGATGGCGAGCAATCGGCAGTGCTCTATGAAGCAACGCAGGAGATCACCGCGCGCCATGGGCTTCCGGCCTATGAGGTTTCCAATCACGCACGTCCCGGTGCTGAAAGCCGCCACAACCTCACCTATTGGCGCTATGGCGACTATGCCGGAATCGGCCCCGGCGCCCATGGACGCTTGACAAAAGGCGGTGAGAAACTCGCGACCGCCACAGAGCGGCATCCTGAAACATGGCTGCAATCAGTGGAGCGCGATGGACACGGCATGGTGGATCAGGAATTGCTGGGGCTTGACGAACAGGCCGACGAGTTGCTGCTCATGGGATTGCGCCTGCGCGAAGGCGTCGATCTTGCCCGCTGGAGCGCATTTTCCGGTCGCGATCTGGATCCGGACCGAGAGGCCGTTTTACTGGAACACGGTTTCGTCGAACGTCTTGGAAACTCACGCCTTCGCTGCACACCATCCGGCATGCTGATCCTGGATACCGTTGTTGCCGATCTCGCTTGAGGTAGATGCCTCGAAGCGTTCATTATCGGCAGGACTCCATGGAGCCGATCAGCTGATCCTGTAGGCAATATAAATAAGGGTTGCTGCAATGACCCAAAGCGCCAGACGCCCCCAACGGGTGTGACGTGCTTCCGCCTTGCCGATGGCTTCAGCCGTGCGATCATCGAAACGCAGACCGTTTTCGCTCATATACATCAGTTCGGAATGCAGCTTTTCGGTCTTGGCGGCAATCTCAGGGGCCGCTTCCGCCAGCTTGATTGCTGCCTTCACGCCGTCCTTCAGATCGGTGACGATACGCTTTGGCCCGAGATTATCGCGGATCCAGCCGCTGACGACGGGGTCTGCGGCCTTCCACATGTTGAAGCGCGGATTAAGGATACGTGAGACGCCTTCGACGACGACCATGGTCTTTTGCAGCATGACCAGTTCGGGGCGCGTTTCCATGTCGAAGAGTTCGGTAACCTCGAAGAGCAGCGTCAGCAGCTTGCCCATGGAGATGGTTTCGGCAGGCTGACCATGGATCGGCTCGCCAATGGCGCGAATGGCCTGGGCGAAGCTCGCCATATCGTGGTGGGCTGGAACGTAGCCTGCCTCGAAATGCACTTCGGCCACGCGCATATAGTCGCGGGTGATGAAGCCATAGAGGATTTCCGCCAGGAAGCGACGTTCCTTTTTGCCCAGCCGTCCGGCAATGCCCATGTCGACAGCCACGATGATGCCCTTCGGATCGACGAAGAGGTTGCCGGGATGCATGTCAGCGTGGAAGAAGCCGTCGCGCAAGGTGTGGCGCAGGAAGGACTGGATCAACGTATCGGCTAGCGCATTCAGATCGTGGCCGGCGGCTTTCAGAGCCTCGGTGTCCGACATCTTGATGCCGTCGATCCATTCCATGGTCACGACATCGCGCCCGGTGCGCTCCCAATCCACCTCCGGTACCCGGAAGCCTGGATCGCCCTGCGTGTTTTCGGCAAGCTCGGAGAGAGCCGCCGCCTCGAGGCGCAGGTCCATCTCGATCTTGGTGGTCTGTTCCAGCGTCTTTGTGACTTCGACGGGTCTTAGACGCCGGGCGGAGCGAACGAAACGCTGCTGCAGATCAGCCACCAGATACATGGCTTCCAGATCGTCCTGGAAGCGTTGGCGGACACCGGGGCGGATAACTTTGACCGCTACCTTCTTGCGTCCTGCCGGCGTATCGATGACGGCCGGATGAACCTGCGCTATCGAGGCGGCGGCTATCGGACCACCAAATTCCACATAGAGCTCAGAGATTGGACGACCGAGAGAGCCTTCGATATTCGCCTTGGCCGCGGCGACCGGAAAGAAATCCATGCGATCCTGAAGACCGGCCAGATCCTCGGCAAAGTCCGCACCCACAACGTCTGGACGGGTCGCCAAAAACTGTCCCATCTTGACGTAGGATGGTCCAAGCCGACTGACGGCCTTGGAGAGACGGTCGCTGCGCCCGCTTCTGAGCGCCGTGTTGCGCGCAAGCGGTTTCAGCATGCCTTTGACGAATTTGGCAGATGCTGGAAGCCCTTCGGCAGGGAGCGCTAGGACCACACCCTCGCGAACCAGAACCCAGCCAACCTTGGCCAGGCGAAAATATGCACCGAGAGTGCTCATGCGGATGCCTTGCTATGTGCCGGAAATGCCATTGATCAGAGTTTCCAGCCAGAATGCAGCGCGGCAATTCCGCCTGTGTAATTGGTGTAGCTCACCCGAGAAAAACCTGCGGTGCGGATCATGGCGGCAAAATCATCCTGCCTTGGAAACTTGCGGATAGACTCCACCAGATACTGGTAAGGCTCTGCATCGCCCGTGATCATCTTGCCGAATTGCGGAATGGCGTTGAAGGACCAGGCATCGTAGACCTTGTCCAGCATCGGCATCTCCACTTCGGAAAACTCCAGCACAAGAAGACGCCCGCCGCGCTTTAGAACCCTAAAGGCTTCCGATAGCGCCATATCGATGCGCGGAACGTTGCGGATGCCGAAAGCGATCGTATAGGCGTCGAAACTGTTGGCTTCGAAAGGCAGTTCCTCCGCATTGGCCTCCACGAAGGTCAGGTTTTCCGTCAGACCCTTCTTGGCAGCGCGCTCCTCGCCGACGCCGAGCATGGAACCGTTGATATCGAGAACCGTAGCGTGCGCCAAACGGTTTGAGGCTTCGACGATGCGGAAAGCGATGTCGCCTGTGCCACCCGCCACATCGAGCACCTTATAGGACGGGTCCTTGCGGGGGGAGAGCGCGCCGATCATCGCATCTTTCCAAACCCGGTGCAGGCCCGCCGACATCACGTCGTTCATGATATCGTAGCGCTTGGCGACCTTGTGGAAGACATCGTTGACCATGCCCTGCTTCTGGCCCTCATTGACCTGACGGAAGCCATAGGAGGTTTCCATGCCGCCTTCGGCTGTCGTGCGGGCTTCGGTCATGATCAGTCTCCATTCTTCGATTGCGACTAGAGGGCCGTGCCTCCTTCAAGACGCACGGAGGATACTCTAACTCTTCAAACCAACACATAGCGAAAACGCCTCTGCAACGCTATCTGTTGCAACATAGATATGGCCTACGCCATGTATGTGTGCCGTCTATAGACCACAAGGTCACCGTGATAAACAGACGTTAAGAGAGTGCCATGCCCGAATTGCCAGAAGTGGAAACCGTTCGACGTGGTCTATCGCCCGTCATGGAAGGCGCCCGAATAGAAAGACTTCTCCTCACCCGCCCCGATTTGCGTTTCCCTTTTCCGGAAGGTTTTGCCGAACTGCTGGAAGGCCGCGAGATCCTGTCGCTCGGGCGTCGGGCGAAATACCTGCTGATCGAACTCGATAACGGGCTCACCATTGTCTCGCATCTTGGCATGTCCGGCTCCTTTCGCATCGAAAGCGAGGCCGATGCGCCCGAGACACCTGGCGAGACACCCGGAGATTTCCATCACCCGCGCTCCAAGGACGGCAAGCACGACCACGTTATCTTTCATCTGGCGCTTGGAGCAGAGAAGACGCGCATCATCTATAACGACCCGCGTCGCTTCGGCTTCATGCATCTGGTGCGCCGCGCCGATATCGACCTTTATCCGGCCTTTGCCGGACTTGGCCCCGAGCCGACAGGAAATGCTCTGAGCGCCAGCTATCTCGCTGGCCGCTTCCAGGGAAAGTCTCAGCCGCTGAAGGGCGCTCTTCTGGATCAGAAGGTCATTGCCGGTCTTGGCAATATATACGTGTGCGAAGCCTTGTGGCGCTCCCATTTGTCGCCGCTTCGTGGCGCCGGAACGCTCGTAACCAAGGCGGGGAAACCGAAGCCCGCGCTGGAAGTCCTGACTGAAAACATCCGTGCGGTGATTGCCGATGCAATTGCCGCTGGCGGATCGTCGTTGCGCGATCATATTCAGACCGATGGGTCATTGGGATATTTTCAGCATTCATTTTCCGTCTATGATCGGGAAGGCCATGCGTGCCGCCTCCCTGGTTGCGGCGGCACGGTGGAGCGGATCACCCAGAGCGGGCGCTCCACCTTCTATTGCGCAGCGTGTCAGAGATAGAGCCAGGAAGTCAGGGAGAGGACAACAGCCATGGATTACGAAACCATTATTGTCGAGAAGCGCGACGCTGTCGGTATCGTTACGCTTAATCGTCCGAAGGCGTTGAACGCGCTCAACTCTACGCTCTTGAAAGAGCTGCGCCATATTCTCGCAGCCTTCTCGGTGGATGACTCCATCGGTGCAATCGTCATCACCGGCTCGGAAAAGGCATTTGCCGCTGGCGCTGACATCAAGGAAATGAGCACGCTCGATTTTGTCGATGCCTATCTCGGTGATTTCTTGGGTGGGTGGGACGATGTGGCAGCCAACCGCAAACCTGTGATCGCAGCCGTCTCGGGATTTGCCCTTGGCGGAGGATGCGAGCTTGCCATGATGTGCGACTTCATCATCGCATCCGATACGGCAAAGTTTGGCCAGCCTGAGATCACGCTTGGCATCATTCCAGGCATGGGCGGATCGCAACGCCTGACGCGTGCAGTCGGCAAGGCAAAGGCGATGGATCTGGTGCTGACCGGGCGCAAGATGGATGCAGCCGAGGCCGAGCGTGCGGGCCTAGTTTCGCGCATCGTTCCCGCCGAAAAGCTTTTGGATGAAGCGGTCGAAGCGGCCACGACAATATCATCGCTCTCGCGCGCATCTGTGCTGATGGCAAAGGAAAGCGTCAACCGCTCCTTCGAGGTTTCATTGTCAGAAGGACTGAGGTTCGAGCGGCGCCTCTTTCAGTCTCTTTTCGCCACACAAGACCAGAAAGAAGGCATGGACGCGTTCATAGAGAAGAGAAAGCCCCTGTTCCAGAACCGATAGCGCCGGTCCGCGCAGGTGGGCGACGGTTACGACTGACGAGTTCCCTGCGACTTCAGCTCACTGAGAAGGATTCGGAATCTCGGTTGTTTTTATGCGAAACGCGTTGACGGGCAGCGGCTTTAGGGTTATATGCCCGCCCACGGTTAGGGAACGCCATCCGGCTCGTCCCAGTTACTCCCGCACTTTTGGAACATGAGGTCTTCGAACGACCCAATCCTGTGGTTGCGGATTTTGGTTTGAATTCGAAGAGAGGCATACATGGCCAATACAACTTCGGCGAAAAAGGCGACTCGCAAGATCGCTCGCCGTACCGCAGTCAACAAGGCTCGCCGTTCGCGCGTCCGCGGTTTCATTCGTAAGGTCGAAGAGGCCCTGGCAACTGGCGACCTCGCAGTCGCGACGGAAGCCCTCAAGGCTGCACAGCCTGAGATCCAGCGCGCCGCCACGAAGGGCGTCATGCATTTCAACACTGCATCGCGCAAGGTTTCTCGTCTGGCTCAGCGCGTTAAGGCTCTTTCGGCCTAATCCGGCTAAGACAATATTGTGATTCAAAAGCCTGGCCCTTCGGCCGGGCTTTTTCCGATTCTAACCGTCCGTTAACGCTTTCACGATTAGCATGACATTTATGCTTCAAACACGTGACGTAAAAAACGTATAAATTTCAAATAGTTACAGAAGGTCTTTCAAGGCGCGCCGTCCTGCCGCAGCGGAAGACAGTCACAATTTCGAGTCAAGCATTTTTTTATTTTTTTGCCAAAACAGGCCTCAAAAATAGCGTGAAAATGAATCTCATTGATTCATAAGCGATTCTCCAAACAGGGTCGCCGCCGATGCAAAACGGCTCCAACGAGTCAATGGCAGATCAGCTCGGCCACAGAAAAAACGCCATTGATCTCGGTATGCGATCCTGCCTAAATGCATCTCGACAAGGGGCGCGGATATCTATCCACAAGCTATCTCGAAACAAAGTTCGAAGGCGTCAGCCCCTTGCGGACGGGTTCTTTTCGGACCCGTTTTTTCAAGTCACTGGATATGCTTGGCTGCAACCTGGGCAGGTTGCAGAAATGTATTCGTGCGGCTTGATGACAAGTGTCCGAGTTGTGATGTGTGAGTATGCGTTGACATGTAGCATGCCTCTTCATGAGGGAGAGGTCACTGGGATAGCCGGCTCGCGGTGGAAGCCTTGCGCTTCAGGATGGTTTTAGAGGGGCCATCTTAACGGGGACAATAAGAGGGGTATCCCTGGCGGGGCTTTGGAGCTCTGTCAGGCTATGATTGGCAATTTGAAAGGCGGCAGTAATGCAATTGAATTTGGCAATGGGTGCGGTGGCAAACGGGGACCGCACACAGAACGCTTGTGATGCAGTTGGCAATGATGCCGCGGGGAATACATCTGATATGAAAAACGATGCGCTGTTCGAGCGTTTTAGCGCGAGATTGAAGGCGCAGGTTGGTCCCGAAGTGTATGCGAGCTGGTTTGCGAGGCTGAAGCTGCATTCGGTGTCCAAGAGCGTCGTTCGCTTCACCGTCCCTACGACATTTCTCAAATCCTGGATCAATAACCGCTATATCGACCTGATGACCAGTCTGGCGCAGGCAGAGGACCCGAACGTCCTGAAAGTCGAGATTCTCGTCCGTTCTGCCAGCCGTCCGGTTCGGGCCGCGCAGCCTGACGACAGAGCGCAGCCGATGCAGGACGTTGCGCCCACGGCACAGCGCGCCAAGCCGTTCATGCCGCCGCAGATATCAAGCACTCCTGCGCAGGCCAGCACCGCATCGGTGTCTTCTTCGCGCTCTTCGAGTTCCGGACCGCTTTTCGGCTCGCCGCTCGATAGCCGCTTCACCTTCGATACCTTCGTCGAAGGCTCATCGAACCGCGTTGCGCTTGCGGCCGCAAAGACCATCGCGGAAGCCGGTGCAGGTGCGGTGCGTTTCAATCCGCTTTTCATCCATGCCGGTGTTGGCCTTGGAAAAACGCATCTTCTGCAAGCCATCGCCAATGCCGCAGTCGACAGCCCACGCAATCCGCGTGTCGTCTATCTGACGGCAGAATACTTCATGTGGCGCTTTGCCACCGCTATTCGAGACAACGACGCGCTGACGCTGAAAGATACGCTGCGCAATATCGATCTTCTGATCATCGACGACATGCAGTTCTTGCAGGGCAAGATGATCCAGCATGAGTTCTGCCATCTGTTGAACATGCTGCTCGACAGCGCAAAGCAGGTCGTTGTTGCTGCAGATCGCGCGCCATGGGAGCTGGAATCGCTCGATCCGCGCGTCCGCTCGCGTTTGCAGGGTGGCATGGCCATCGAGATTGAAGGCCCGGATTACGATATGCGCTACGAAATGCTGAAACAGCGTATCGAGACTGCCCGTCAGGAAGATCCGAGCTTCGAAATCGGCGAGGATATCGTGTCCCATGTTGCCCGCAGCGTCACTGCAAGCGGTCGTGAGCTGGAAGGCGCGTTCAACCAGCTGATCTTCCGTCGCTCCTTTGAGCCGAACTTGTCCGTCGAGCGTGTGGACGAGTTGCTCGCGCATCTCGTTGGGGCTGGCGAAGCCAAGCGCGTGCGCATCGAAGACATTCAGCGGATCGTCGCTCGCCATTATAACGTGTCGCGTCAAGAGCTGGTGTCGAACCGCCGCACCCGAGTTATCGTCAAGCCACGCCAGGTGGCAATGTATCTTGCAAAGATGCTCACCCCCCGCTCCTTCCCGGAAATCGGTCGCCGTTTCGGCGGACGCGATCACACGACAGTGCTGCACGCTGTCCGCAAGATCGAGGAGTTGATTTCGGGCGACAGCAAGCTTGGCCATGAGGTCGAGCTGTTGAAGCGACTGATTAACGAAAACAACGCCTGATGAAGATGGCGCGGCAGGAAATCATGACCGCGCCCTTTTAAACTCTGTATCAGGCGCCAGTCTTTGGTCCGTCGGAGACAAGTCCTTCGATAATCCCGGCACTGCCATTGAAAAGCCCGCCTATCGTTTCCGATGGCGGGCTTTATGCATGTCGACTATCGAGACTTCAGCCTTCTATCACTTGGTGCCGTACATACGGTCGCCGGCGTCGCCGAGACCCGGGACAATATAGCCCTTCTCGTTCAGCTTGCGATCGATCGCCGCGGTATAGATCGGCACATCGGGGTGCGCCTCGCGGAAGTTCTTGATGCCTTCCGGTGCTGCAAGCAGGCAGAGGAAGCGCATGTTCTTCGCACCGCGCTCTTTCAGTTTTTCGACAGCTGCAATCGAGGAATTGCCGGTGGCCAGCATAGGATCGACGACGATGATCAGGCGTGCGTCCAGGCTTTCCGGTGCTTTGAAGTAATATTCGACGGCTTCCAGCGTATCGTGATCGCGATAGACGCCGATGTGAGAGACACGCGCCGACGGCACGAGTTCCAGCATGCCTTCAAGCAGTCCGTTACCTGCGCGAAGGATAGAGGCAAATACCAGTTTCTTGCCTTCCAGCACTGGTGCCTCGATGGTTTCCATGGGCGTCTCGATGGTTTCCATCGTGAGGTCCAGGTCGCGCGTCACTTCATAGCACAGCAGCGTGGAAATCTCGCGCAAAAGACGCCTGAAGCCTGCCGTGGAGGTTTCCTTCTTGCGCATGAAGGTAAGTTTGTGCTGCACAAGCGGGTGATCGATGACTGTTACGCCGTCCATGGACGCTGGCCTTTCCTTTTTACTTTTATCTCTGTTCTCTTCGAACAAATGCTGGCTTTTCGCAAGACCGTCCTTCCGGTTTACACCGTGTCTACTGTCTTACCATCAAGGAGCAGCACCTGTCGAAGCATCGAAACGCGCCAGGAGGCGGCTTCGGGTCGCCTCATCGACGAAGGCAGCTTCCAGCGCCGTGCGGGTAAGCGCATTGATTTCGCCGTCAGAGAAGCCGAAGGCATGTCGAGCAATCTCATATTCCTGTGCCAGAGATGTGGCGAAGAATGGTGGGTCATCCGAGCTGATGCAGGTTCGAACGCCAGCATCGCGCAGTCGCTTCAACGGGTGGCTTTCGAAATCGGGATAGACGCTGAGCGCAATGTTGGAGCCTGGGCAAACTTCCAACACCGTCCCGAGTTCTACCAGACGCTCGACAAGGGCCGCATCCTCGATAGCGCGTACACCGTGGCCAATACGCTGGGGCTTCACCAGGTCCAGCGCATCGGCGACGCTGAATGCGCCGCAGACTTCGCCCGCATGAATGGTGAGACCGAGACCGGCATCGCGGGCAATGTCAAAGGCCCGAGCATAGTCGGCGACGCGGCCCATACGCTCCTCACCCGCCATGTTGAAACCGGTGATCAGCGGATGCTTCACCCTGGCGGCGTATTGCGCAGCGGCAACCACGCTGTCAGGTCCGAAATGGCGTTCGCCGGTGACAATGATACGCGCTTCGATCCCGGTCTTGCCCTTCGCACGCCGCATGCCCTCGGCTATGCCAGCGAGATAGGCATCCGCGCCGAGCCCGATGCGATCTCCGTGATCGGGGGAAATGATCAGTTCGCTATAGATGGTGTTCTCGCATGCGAGTTCGGTCAGGTAGGCCTCTGCCAGAGCTGCGTAGTCCTCCTCCGTCCTGAAGACCTGCGCCACGTCGTCGTAACAGCGAATGAACTCGGCAAAATCGTTCCAGACATAGGCGCCATCGCGCAGGAACGCGCTCGTCTCGACATTGTATTTGCGCGCCTGTTCCAACACGAGAGCGGGCGGCGCCGCTCCTTCCAAATGGCAGTGGATTTCAGCTTTCAACAGATGATGGGTCACATAAAACTCCTGCCGTGCCTTCCGGACGGTATGCTGAGGTGTGCTGCAATACTCTCGCCAATATCGGCATAGCTTGAGCGAATTCCGATGTTTCTCTCGCGAATGCCTGGTCCGAAGGCCATGATTGGCACGCGCTCGCGTGTATGGTCGGTGCCGCGCCAGGTGGGATCGCAGCCATGATCGGCAGTCAGGATAGCGAGGTCGCCCGGCTGCATCTTGCGGTGAATTTCTGGAAGTCGCGCATCGAACATCTCCAATGCAGCGGCATAGCCTGCAACATCGCGGCGATGACCGTAATGCATGTCGAAATCGACGAAATTGGTGAAAACGAGATCGCCGTTCAGAGCTTCCTCCATGGCCTCAAGCGTGGCGTCCATCAAGGCCTCGTTGCCATTTCCCTTGATGACACGCGACACGCCTTGGTGGGCGTAGATATCGCCGATCTTGCCGATCGCCAGCACCTTGCGGTCCCTATCGACCAGACGATCCAAAAGTGTTGGTTCAGGCGGCAGCACGGAAAAATCCCGCCGATTGCCGGTACGCGTAAAGGTCGCCGATGTCTCCCCGATAAAGGGGCGAGCGATAACGCGCCCGATATTCAAGGGGTCGAGAATTTTTCGAACCACTTCGCAAAGGGCGATCAAACGATCAAGGCCAAAATGGCTCTCATGCGCGGCAATTTGGAAGACCGAGTCCGACGAGGTGTAGCAGATGGGCTTTCCAGTGCGGATATGCTCCTCACCAAGGCGGCCAATGATGTCGGTGCCGGAGGCATGACAATTCCCCAGGATACCGGGCACTTCGCCCTTCTCACAAATCTCATCGACCAGTTCGGACGAAAAGGCTTCCCCCTCGGTCGGGAAGTAGCCCCACTCGAAACGGACTGGTGTTCCGGCAATCTCCCAATGCCCCGAGGGAGTATCCTTACCCTTGGAAACTTCGTTAGCGCAGCCGTGCAAGCCGTAAATCCTTTCTGGCGGCGGCATTCCGGCCAGACTTGTGCCGCTCGCAAGCCTCGCAATCTCAAGCAAGCCAAGCGCTGACATGTTCGGGAGCTTGAGCGGACCCGATCTCAACCCCGCTCTATCGGCCGCACCTGCGGCGCAGAATTCGGCGATATGGCCGAGCGTATTCGAGCCGAGATCTCCATAATGCTCGGCATCGGGCGCACCGCCCACGCCAAAAGAATCGAGAACAAGCAGAAATGCGCGGGCCATGCTTCACCATGAAAGTCGCGACAGGATTATCGCTTTGCAGCGCCGATATATAGAACACCACAAAGGAAAAGGTGAAACGCTTTATTGGGAAGGACCGTCTGCGTCATCCCCCTCATTACGCTTCGGCGCATTCAGATTGCGGGTCACGTACCAGCCAGCAGCAACGGTCATTGCGGCCAGAACGTACCACGTGATGGCGTAGGAGAGATGGTTGTTTGGAAAGGTCAGCATGGTCTTGCCGCCAATCGGCAAGTTGCCGGGATTTGGCGTCGCATCGGCATCCACATAGAAAGGCGCAACATCGCCAAGCGACTTGTCCTTGGCGATCTCGGCAATATTGCGTGAGTACCAGCGATTGTTCTGAGGATCATTGGTGCGCAGGAAGAGCCCACCGGTTTCCGGCGCCCGCATGAGACCAATGACGTCTACGCGGGCTGGTAATTCGCCTGCAAGACGCGTAGCCGGGTCTCGCTTGTCGGTTGGCACAAAGCCGCGATTGACGATCACTACGGAGCCGTCATCGCGTTGCAAAGGGGTCAAGACCCAAAAGCCCGGTCCAAGATCGGACACCGTATAGACCTGCACCTCATCCTGATGGCGGAAGACGCCCGTCAGCCGGACGCGACGGTACTCATATGTCGAAGGATCGGTCAGTGTTGCCCATTGCGATTGCGGCGGCGCGTCTACGGGCTCTGCATGGGCCCGCTCTTCTACCTGCTGAATGAGATCGAGCTTCCAAGACAGTCGCTTCACCTGCCAGGTGCCGAGCGCCAATAACATGCCTGTAAGAATGACAGTCATCAGAACGACGACAACGACGGCGGGGCGAATGCGCATTTTGCCTTCCGTTTGGATTGGGGTCTGCATGGTGTGTTCCTCAAGAGCGTCATGCTCAAACACATAACCCCATGAATCCGCTCTCCGATTCATGGGGTTATGTGTCTGCTCGGAGGGATGATCCGCGCCGTATTCAGGCGCGGATCTTCATTATTAAAACCGGTGCGTCACGGCAGATTCTTCATCTGCTCCATCGTCATGGTCGGCATCATGTTCTTGTTCATGTTGTACATGACCCAGAGGGAGCCGACGAGCGCGATCATGACGACGACCAGCGTGAAGAGCAGCGACATGAAGGTCCAGCCGCCCTGCGACTTGGTGTTCATGTGCAGGAAGTAGATCATATGGACGAAGACCTGAACCACGCCAAAGGCCATGATGATGATCACAGTAGCGGTGCGGCTTTCCAGAACGTCTCCCATCACCAGCCAGAAGGGAATGGCAGTGAGGATAACCGACAGTATGAAGCCGATCATGTAGCTCTTGAAGGAGCCATGATCCTCGCCGCTCTCATGGTGATGATCGTCCCCATGATCGGCATGACCATGCGCGTGGTCGTGTGAATGCGTGTTCGAACTCATCACAGAACTCCAACCAGATAGACGAAGGAAAAGACGCCG
The DNA here is from genome assembly GCF_053521965.1 of Rhizobium sp. 22-785-1. Taxonomy (NCBI): domain Bacteria; kingdom Pseudomonadati; phylum Pseudomonadota; class Alphaproteobacteria; order Hyphomicrobiales; family Rhizobiaceae; genus Rhizobium; species Rhizobium sp. 22-785-1. Next base: position 434,042 of record NZ_JBNWDI010000002.1, read on the forward strand.
ATCCAGATGACGTCGAGGAAGTGCCAGAACATCGAAAGGCATGTCAGGCGACGCATGTTTTCCGCGTGCAAGCCGAACTTCTTGACTTGCACCATCAACGTGACCAGCCAGATCACGCCGAAGGTGACGTGCAGGCCGTGGGTGCCGACCAGCGCAAAGAAGGCGGACAGAAAGGCGGAGCGATGCGGGCCGGCACCCTCTTCGATCAGGTGATGGAACTCATAGAGTTCAAGACCGAGGAAGCAGAGACCGAAGACACCGGTAATGGCGAGCCAGAGCAGTGTCGAATTGACCTTCTTCTTCTGCGCTTCCAGCATGGCAAAGCCATAGGTGATGGAGGAGAAGAGCAGGAAGCCGGTGTTGATCGCAACCAACTTGAGATCGAAGAGATCCGCGCCCGAAGGACCAGCCGCATAACTGCGGCCGACAACGGCATAAGTTGCGAAGAGCGTTGCAAAGATCAGGCAGTCGCTCATCAGATAGAGCCAGAAACCGAGCGAGGTGCCGTTTTCCGGATGATGGTCTTCCTTCAGGTAGAAGACCGGCTTTTCCGCGCTGTCGGCGGTCTGTGCGGGTGCTTGAGACATGAGTTACGCCTGAGTTGCCAGCAGCTTGGTGCGCGCTGCTTCGACTTCCGCCACATCCGTTTCCGGAATGTAGTAGTCGCGATTGTAGTTGAAGGTGTGGGCAATCGAGACCGCGATGATCGCGAGCAAGCTTGCAGCGGCAAGCCACCAGATATGCCATACCAGACCGAAGCCAAGAGCGACGCTGATGGCGCTGATGATGACGCCCGTGCCCGTGTTCTTCGGCATGTGGATCGGGATGAAACCCTCCACAGGACGCTCAGCGCCACGCTTCTTCATGTCCGCCCAGGCATCGACATCGTGTACGACCGGCGTGAAGGCGAAGTTATAGGCAGGTGGCGGAGAAGACGTCGACCATTCCAGCGTGCGACCATCGAAGGCGTCGCCCGTGACGTCGCGCAACTGCTCGCGCTTCAGGTATCCGAAGACGATCGACAGCAGGAAGGAAGCGATGCCGACGGCAATGATGGCTGCGCCGATCGCAGCGATCACGAACCAGATCTGCAAGGACGTGTCCTCGAACTGGCTGAGACGACGGGTCACACCCATCAGGCCGAGAACGTAGAGCGGCATGAAGGCAACATAGAAGCCGACAAACCAGCACCAGAAGGACATCTTGCCCCAGAACGGATCAAGACGGAAGCCGAAGGCTTTCGGGAACCAGTAGACGATACCGGCCAGAACACCGAAGACCACGCCGCCGATGATCGTGTTGTGGAAGTGAGCGATCAGGAACAGCGAATTGTGCAGTACGAAGTCAGCCGGAGGAACCGCGAGCAGAACGCCGGTCATACCGCCGATGACGAAGGTGATCATGAAGCCGACCGCCCATAGCATCGGGACGTCAAACTTGATCCGGCCCTTATACATGGTGAAGAGCCAGTTGAAGATTTTCGCGCCCGTCGGGATCGAGATGATCATCGTCGTGATGCCGAAGAAGGCGTTGACGCTGGCACCAGAACCCATGGTGAAGAAGTGGTGCAGCCACACGACATAGGCCAGGATGGTGATGACGGCAGTTGCGTAAACCATAGAGGTGTAGCCGAAGAGGCGCTTCTGGGAGAAGGTCGCAACGATTTCCGAGAAGATACCGAAGGCCGGCAGAACCAGGATGTAGACTTCAGGGTGACCCCAGATCCAGATGAGGTTGACGTACATCATCGGATTGCCACCAAGGTCATTGGTGAAGAAGTTCATGCCAAGATAACGGTCAAGCGTCAGCAGGGCGAGCGTGCCGGTCAGGATCGGGAAGGATGCCACGATCAGGATGTTGGAACACAGCGACGTCCAGACGAAAATCGGCAGGCGCATCATGGTCATGCCAGGGGCGCGCATCTTGATGATGGTGACGATCAGGTTGATACCCGACAAGGTCGTTCCCACACCAGCGATCTGCAGACCCCAGATATAGTAGTCGACGCCAACGCTCGGACTTCCCTCGATGCCAGACAATGGCGGATAGGCCAGCCAGCCGGTCTGAGCGTATTCACCGATAAAGAGCGAGATCATGGTGATCACCGCGCCTGCGGTCGTCATCCAGAAGGAGAAGTTGTTGAGGAAAGGGAAGGACACGTCGCGCGCGCCGATCTGTAGAGGCACGACGTAGTTCATCAAACCGGTGATCATCGGCATGGCCATGAAAAAGATCATGATGACGCCGTGCGCGGTGAAGATCTGGTCGTAGTGGTGCGGCGGAAGGTAGCCTTCCGCTCCACCAGAGGCGATCGCCTGCTGGACACGCATCATGATCGCGTCGGCGAAGCCGCGCAAAAGCATGACGAGGGCCAGAATGATGTACATGATGCCGATCTTCTTATGGTCGATCGATGTAAACCATTCCTTCCAAAGATAACCCCAAAGGCGGAAATAGGTGACGAGACCGAGGACGGCTGCGCCGCCGATCGCCACCGCAATGAAGGTGACAATGAGAATGGGCTCGTGGAGCGGGATGGATTCCCACGTCAGTTTCCCGAACAGGAACGACGTTTGATCGGTGGTGGCGACCATTTTAGCCTCTTGCTTCAATCTTAAGGGCGGCGCGATAGCGCGCCGCAGACAATCATTTCAATGTCAGCCAGCGTCGGCTGGAGCAGCGGCTGCTTGCGCCTTGACCTGCGGCAGCGCAGCCGGCTCGAAGGTCTGGCCTTCGATCGTGGCAGGCAGGGAGCCAGGACCGGTGGCCACACCGTAAGGCGAAAGCGGAGTGCAGACGACGGAGTTCAACGCCTTGGCGATATCGATGCCCTCCTTGCCGCCGCCGCCATTGGCGTCGACATGCATCATGTCGCGCATGCACAGCTTGTTCGGCTCGACGCAGCGATTGAGAATGGCGTCGTAAAGCTCGGGATCGACATTGGCGAAGTATTCGACCGGGTTGCGTTCGCTCGGCTTGGCAAAGTCCAGATATTCCATCCGACCGAAAGGCTTGCCGCCATCCTTGACCTTGGCCACCCATTGATCGAAGCCCTGCTGGCTAAGGCCATGGAACTTGAAGCGCATATGCGAGAATCCGGGACCGGAGAAATTCGCCGAAAAGCCGTCATAGACGCCTTCGCGATTGATCACGGCGTGAAGCTTGGTCTGCATGCCGCCCATGGCGTAAATCTGACCGGCAAGCGCTGGCACGAAGAAGGAGTTCATTGCTGTCGTGCCGGTGATCTTGAAGTTGATCGGAACGTCGACAGGGGCTGCGAATTCATTGACGCTGCCGATGCCAAGTTCGGGATAGAAGAACAGCCACTTCCAATCCATGGCGACGACTTCGACCGTCAGCGGCTTGACCTCTTGTGTTACTTCACGGGTTTCATCGATGCGATCGAGCGGACGATATGGGTCTAGACGGTGGGTAGCGATCCAGGTGACGGTGCCAAGCATCAGAATGATGGCGACAGGTGCCGACCAGATGACCATTTCCAGACGTGTGGAGTGGTGCCACTCGGGGTCGTAATCGGTGGCCTTGGCGGCTTCGCGATACTTCCAGGCGAAGAAGATTGTCAGAGCGATGACCGGAACAATGATCAACAGCATGAGAACCGTGGCAGTGATGATCAGATCTGCCTGCTGGCGGGCGACATCGCCCGAGGGGTTCATGACGACGAGGTCACAGCCGCTGAGCAGCAGCAACGACGAAAGGCCCGCAAGGGCCGCGGTAAGTTTCTTGATCGTGCGCACGTTCTTCAACTCGATTATTCGGTATGGACTGGAATTAGTTGCCAAATGTCATTTAATAAATGTGTAATTTTGTCGCGGTGCAGCGGCGTTTTGCGCTGCAACAATGACACCCGGATGCGAAGATCGCCATTGATCTTACAAATACCCTAAACGGCATCGGATCTGCAAGGAATTTCAGGCAATTCCGTTTGACGCTTGAAGTGCAGTGTGTGACAATCCGCCGCATGTAACGCAACGGATGAGGAGCCGCCTGCGTTATGGCATGGTTCGGAATATCTAGGAGGGATTATCATGAGCTATACTGACACCGCTTCGACTTTTCCGGGCTCTGGTGCCCCTTCGGGTCAGGCTCCTGTCGCGGTTGACCCTGACCGTATCACAATGGCTGTCATTCTGGCGAGAATGACGGAGTTTTTCGACTTTTTCGTTTATGCAATCGCCTCCGTTCTGGTCTTCCCTTACGTCTTCTTTTCATTTGCGGACCCACTGACGGCAACCCTTTATTCCTTCGCGGTTTTCTCGCTCGCCTTCGTAGCGCGACCCATCGGCTCGCTCATCTTCCTGCAGATCGACCGAAAGTTCGGGCGCGCCGTCAAGCTGACCGCTGCGCTCTTTACCCTCTGCGGCTCAACCATGGCGATCAGCTTCCTGCCCTCCTATAGTGATGTCGGCGTCATCGCGCCGATCCTGCTGGCGGTGTTCCGTATTGGTCAGGGTCTCGGTCTCGGTGGCGCATGGGATGGCCTTGTGTCGCTTCTCGCCATGAACGCGCCCGAAAGGCAGCGTGGCTGGTATGCGATGATGCCTCAAATCGGTGCGGCCATGGGCTTTGGCCTTGCCAGCGCGTTCTTCATCATCTTCGTGACGCAGCTGTCCAACCCGGAATTTCTTGGCTGGGGCTGGCGCTTCCCCTTTTTCGTCGCCTTGGCACTGAATGTTCTGGCTCTTTTTGCACGGCTGCGTATGATCGTGACACCTGAGTTCCAGGCCATGCTGGCGCAGCATGAACTTGAACCGAAACCCATGTTCGAAATGCTGCGTACACAGGCGCGTGTCGTCATTACCGGCGCGTTCGTGCCTCTTGCGAGCTTTGCTCTTTTTCACCTCGTTACGGTCTTCCCGATCAGCTGGGTGGTTCTGCATACGCAGCAGCGCTTGTCGGACTTCCTCTTCGTCCAGTTCATCAGCGCGATCATCGGCGGTGGAATGATCGTCGTTTCCGGCGCGCTTGCCGACCGTATCGGTCGCCGCAAGTTGCTGGTGATTGCGGCAACGCTGATCGGCATCTTCAGCTTCGTGGCGCCGATCCTGATGGCATCCGGCGACATCGGCCGTTACCTCTTCGTGCTGATCGGCTTTTCGCTCCTTGGCCTCTCCTTCGGCCAGGCTGGCGGAGCGCTCGCGTCCCGCTTCAGCCGGGAATATCGCTACACCGGTGCATCTCTCACCTCCGATATCTCGTGGCTGATCGGCGCCGGTTTTGCACCGTTGGTGGCGCTTGGCTTCTCGTCCAAGTTCGGCCTGTTCGCTGTCGGTCTCTATCTGCTGTCCGGCGCGGCTTGCACAATCGTGGCGCTGTTCTTCAGCCGTAAACTCGATATGCCAGCCTGATCACGCTGACAGTAAAGACCTGCCTCTAGAAGCAAAGCTGCGGAACCCTTCGGTTCCGCAGCTTTATTGTTTCAACCCACCAGAATTGTTTCAGTGAAGCGTGCCTGAAGCCGACCTGCACATGCACGAAGACAGAAGTGGAGAAACGGGGGGCAGGCGCCATAACTGCCTCTAACACCTGTTCGAATATTCTAGGTGTTCTAAAGCCGCCTCGCCCGCCGTTTGTTTGCCGCTACTGTTGCCGAACCCCTCGACGTGCTTCGCATCGTCAGCAGTCACCGCAAACGATGGGGTCTCCCTCGCGCTTGGCGAAGTAGTAATCGCGACTGATCGTGATCGTCTTCAAATTGGAAGACAATGTCGGCATGACAGTCAGGAGTTCGTGCGGCACCGAGAATTCTGCATGAACGAGAAAGTCGGCGGCCGAGCGCAAGTTCGCCGGTACGTCCACGCGCGCACCGAGCGTATATGGGCGCCCGTCATCCTGATCCCAGGACCAAGCGACCGTCGCAACCTGGTTGGCGTCGATCGCGATGCCCGTGATCTTCAACTTCATTCCATCAACACTATAGGGGCTCAATATCGTGGCAGCGAGATTTTTCATCGTCTTCAGATAAGCCTTGGTGACGCTCGACTGCGCAGAAACGTTATCCGCTATCGTTCCAGCAGACCGCGTCGCCCGCTTATAGACGCTGAAGCCCAGAGTTAGTTCAAATGAAGTCAGATAGAGGGAAACGAGCAGTGGGAAGATGATTGCGAACTCGATTGCGCCGACGCCTTTTTTGTCCCTGGCGAAGCGACGAAAATTTCCGCCTGTCCCTATATGCGATAGCCGAGATTTAATCGTCATATCCGCTCACTAGTAGCTTTCGTTGCGATAGGCGTCCGTCGCAACGATGAGAAAATGGGAGGGCATCGAGCCATCGGCCGGGCGGATTTTCGTCAGATAGGGACGAATGAGATCCGTCATGACCTGCCAGCGATAGTAGGAGCGCAGCATATTGATCGTGCCAGATCCACCGGGCTTAAAGCCAAAGGTCGACGTATTGAGATCGTAGTAATCGCCGGTCTTGATCAGTGGAATGGCCGCGGGCATATCTGCGAAGCTATTGAATTGCCGAAGATCGATATAGAGCTTGGATGGGGTTTTGATCTCGTCTTCAGGGCAGGTGACGAGTATCGAGACTTCCTGGCAGAAGGCCCGACGAAAATCTTCTCTGGTAATCGTGCTGCTGATCTGCCCCGTGCGCAACTTTCGCGCCATCGTATCGGTCGCATTAACGAAAAGCTGCTCGCCCATCAGCGCGATGAATGTTTCGATAATCGCAAAGACGACCAGAAAATATGGCAGTGCCAAAAGGGCAAATTCTATCGCTGTGGCGCCGTCGCGGGAACGGATCAGCCTGCCAGATAATGCCTTTTGCAACATTGGCCTTTGCATGACGTTTTTCTATCTCTGCCGGAAACTGATCTTGAGGAATTGTCACCTGGAAAGATCATTATGGAGGCTTTGTTTATATTTCCTTGTCCGAAAGGTTTGCATTTGCGGCATGTGCCAATTTTCAGCATCTATCCATGCCGCTGGATCGCGCGCCAATGCGAAAAGCCCGGCTAGGCCGGGCTTGGAAAAATGCGATGGTCACGAGCCTGAAAGCGTGAAAATCAACACGCTTCAGGCGAGAGAGGCTCAGTCAGCGTCAGCTCGACGGAGTTCTTCGAGTGTCGGCACCGAGGTGATGTTATAGCCGCAATCCACATAGTGGCATTCGCCCGTCACGCCGCGGGAGAGGTTCGACAGGAGATAAAGTGCCGATCCACCGATATCGTCGATATCGGCTGTGCGCCGAAGCGGCGCGTTCTTCAGGTTCCAGGCAAAGATAGCTCTGGCATCCGAGATACCGGCACCTGCCAGCGTACGAACGGGACCTGCCGAAATGGCGTTGACGCGAATACCCTTCGGACCGTAATCGGCCGCCAGGTAGCGCACCGAGGCCTCGAGAGCCGCTTTGGCGACACCCATGACATTGTAGTTCGGAATAACACGCTGCGACCCATTATAGGTCAGCGTCAACATGGAACCGCCATCTGTCATCAGACCTGCAGCCCGCTTGGCGATTTCGGTGAAGGAGAAGCAGGAGATGACCATCGTGCGGCTGAAATTCTCGCGCGTGGTATCGGCGTAGAGACCTTTCAACTCATTCTTGTCGGAGAAGCCGATGGCATGAACGACAAAGTCGATCGAACCCCAACGCTCACGCAGCGCCTCGAAAAGCGCGTCTACGGACGCGATATCTTCGACATCGCAGGGCACGATAAAATCGGAGCCAAGCTCTGCGGCGAGCGGCTTCACGCGCTTGCCAAGCGCCTCTCCCTGGTAGGTGAAAGCCAGTTCCGCGCCTTGCGCGGCCAGCGCCTTGGAGATACCCCAGGCGATAGAGTGATTGTTTGCGACGCCCATGATGAGGCCGCGTTTACCCTGCATGATGCCGTTCATGGGCAATTATCCGTTATAGCGCTGGAAGACGAGCGTGGCGTTGGTACCGCCGAAGCCGAACGAGTTGGAAAGCACGGTGTCGATCTTGGCGTCATCGATCCGCTTGCGAACGATCGGAACGCCATCGAACTCCGGATCGAGTGTCTCGATATGGGCACTTTCTCCGATGAAGCGCTCCTGCATCATCAACAAACCGTAGATCGACTCCTGAACGCCGGCGGCGCCGAGCGAGTGGCCCGTCAGCGACTTTGTCGACTGGATATGCGGGATCTTGTCGCCAAAGACTTCGCGGATCGCGCCGATTTCCTTGCTGTCGCCCACAGGCGTGGAGGTGCCGTGGGTATTGACGTAATCGACATCGCCCGTCACCGTCGCAAGCGCCTGGCGCATGCAGCGGATGGCACCTTCACCGGAGGGAGCGACCATGTCGTAACCGTCCGAGGTTGCGCCGTAGCCGACGATCTCGGCATAGATCTTTGCGCCGCGGGCCTTGGCATGTTCCAGCTCTTCCAGAACCAGAACGCCTGCGCCGCCGGCTATCACGAAGCCATCGCGGTTGACGTCATAGGCGCGCGAAGCGACCGAAGGCGTGTCGTTATACTTGGAAGACATCGCGCCCATAGCGTCGAACAGGTTCGACATGGACCAGTCGAGATCCTCATGACCGCCGGCAAACATCACATCCTGCTTGCCCCACTGGATCATCTCAGCCGCATTGCCGATGCAGTGCGCAGACGTCGAGCAGGCCGACGAGATGGAGTAGTTGACGCCGTGGATCTTGAACCATGTGGCAAGCGTTGCAGATGCCGTCGACGACATGGCCTTCGGCACGGCAAACGGGCCGATGCGCTTGGGGCTGTTGTTCTTCAGCGTGATGTCGGATGCCTCGACGATGGTGCGCGTGGACGGACCGCCCGAACCCATGATGATGCCGGTGCGCTCATTGCCGCTGATATCGCTTTCTTCCAGGCCGGAATCGGCGATCGCCTGCTTCATCGCAACATGGTTCCACGCTCCGCCCTGGGAGAGGAAGCGCATGGCGCGGCGGTCTACCAGATCGGTCGGGTCTAGCGATGGCTTGCCCCAGACCTGGCACTTGAAGCCGTGTTCGGCAAAGTCTGGCGAGAACGAAATGCCGGACTTTGCGTCTCTCAAGGAAGCCGTGACTTCGCCCGCGTCGCTGCCGATCGATGAAACGATACCGAGGCCGGTGACTACAACTCTTCTCATGAAGGTGACCTTTTCTTAGAGCTTGCCGCAGATGGCGCGAGTGGCGCCCGTCTCGCTAAAGACGTCAGGCGGTCTTTTCCTTAGACAGACCAACGCGGAGGTCCGTCGCTTGATAGATGGTTTCGCCATCGGCCTTCAGCCAGCCATCGGCGGTGCCGAGCACGAGCCGGCCGCGCATCACGCGCTTGAAATCGATGCCATACTGCAAGAGTTTGGTTTCAGGACGAACCATGCCCTTGAACTTCACTTCCCCGGTCGACAGCGCCATGCCGCGGCCAGGTTCACCCAGCCAACCGAGGAAAAAGCCGGTCAGCTGCCACATGCCGTCGAGGCCAAGGCAGCCAGGCATGATCGGGTTTCCCTGGAAATGGCAGGGGAAGTACCAGTCGTCCGGGCTTACATCATATTCCGCGCGGATGAAGCCCTTGTCGAACTCACCGCCGGTTTCGGAAATCTCAGTGATACGATGAACCATCAGCATGGGAGGCAGAGGAAGCTGAGCATTGCCTGGGCCGAACAGCTCGCCGCGGCCACACGCCAGAATTTCCTCGTAATTATAGCTGGATTGCCTCGTTGCCATTCTTTCCGTTTCCCGTCTCGTCGTGTTTCTAGACTTCTGTAAAGCAAGTTAAGCTCAAAATGAAGCGCCACAAGGGCAGCATACATATTCAGAGTAGACCAACTTGCCCTAAGCCCGTTCCCAATATGGCGCCCGCATACAGGAAGCGTAAGGACGGAACCAGAGGAAAATTGCAAAAACGGCCCTTTTGGCGCCAACAGGACAGACCGCTCCGCTGGAAACTATTGAAAGCCTTGCCCTTAAAAGATATATGCATCCTCAAGACGTACTTTATAACCGTTCTCAGGAACCCGGACCGATGGCATTCGACGCCACCTTGGACATTGGAACACGGCTACGCCGCTTCGGCCTGCGCCCGACACGCCAGCGCATTGCGCTCGGCGATTTGCTGTTCGCCAAGGGTGACCGTCATTTGACGGTCGAGGAACTGCATGACGAGGCTGTTACCGCCGGCGTGCCCGTATCCCTGGCAACGGTCTACAATACGCTGCATCAATTCACCGAAGCAGGCCTGATCCGCGTGCTGGCGGTCGAGGGGGCGAAAACCTATTTCGACACCAATGTTTCGGATCACCATCACTTCTTCGTCGAGGGTGAAAACGAGGTCTTGGATATTCCCGTGAACAATCTTGAGATCAGCAATCTTCCCGAGCCCCCGCAGGGAATGGAAATCGCCCATGTGGACGTGGTAATCCGTCTGCGGCGTAAAGACAGCTAATGGTGCGCTTGCATCACAAATGGCGTCATGAGGCACCGCGAGGTGCCTTTATCGTTTCGGAGGTTCGCTCCGCAGACTTTTAAAGCGTACCGCGATCGTCAAATTCGCATCATGCGCTTTAGGTCCTCGTTTTGTCGCATGTCGTGATCAGAACCCAAGATTTACATGACGTCTTCCGGTGGCCGTCCGGGGCGCGATCTGTAAGGCGGAAATGTCCAGCCGAAGATCAATGCTCCGCTTCTGATGCTAAAAGCCGTCAAGACACCTGCCGACGACGACACGATCAGGGGTGCGCCAAGGAAATGCACAAGGGTGAACACGCAGGCACCCGCAAGCGCGCAGCTGATGTAGATTTCCGGACGCAGCAGAACGGACGGCTCGCCAGCCAGAATATCGCGCAACACGCCGCCGAACGTGGCCGTCATCGTCCCGGTGACGATGGCAACGGTTGGAGAACCCGTCGCCGCGAGCCCTTTGGCTGCGCCCATGACGCAATAGGCCGAAAGCCCGATGGCATCGAGCCAGATCAGCAGGCGATAACGGGATTCGAAGAGATGCGCGGTGAAATAGACGACCGCAGCCACGCCTACGCAGACAAGGATATAGGTGGGATTAGTCACCCAGAACACCGGGGCACGACCAAGGACCAGGTCCCGCAACGTGCCGCCGCCAATGCCGGTGACCGCAGCAAAGAACATGAATCCGATAAAATCCAGCTGCTTGCGCGAAGCCGCGAGAGCGCCCGTCGCAGCAAAAACGGCAACGCCCGCATAATCGAGAAAAGCCAGAAGTGACATTGAGAGGCGCTCCTCAATTTCGCGGTCGGTCAGTGTGACGCAAGCACGGCTGATTATACACATCGACAAAACCATGCCTGCGCCATCCATAACGCAAATCCGGTAAAGGTGAAGCGGTTTTGCTAATGGACACGCCGCGTGCGTGACCGACGCAAGATCTTCAGCCGGTTTTGCCGCGGCGGCGATGGACGAAACACCACCTCAAAGCGTGGGAGCGATGCTGCGGGATCGCGACAGGCTTTGCGGCTAAAGCAGATCGCTTTCGCTACACAAGGGATAAGCGGCTATCATCATGAAGGATATTTGCCTTGAGACGTCTCCTCTCCTCCATGTTTTGCCTTTTCGCGCTTTTTAGCCTGGCAGTCCCGGTGCTGGCGCAACAGGAGCTTCTCAGCGATCCCGAAATCTACGAGAAGAATTTTTTTCAGAAACAATGCAAGGTCGCCGAATTCGGGCCGGACTTCATTTCGCGGATAGACATCAACAATGATGGCCTGATCGATGCAGTGACCAATCGCGGCGCACTGACCTGCGACGGCCACAAGAGCACCACCTGCAATGACGATGGCTGCCCTTACAATTTCTACGTTCAGGTCAAGGAAGGCGGCTATCTGTTGATCGCCACTGCGACGATCTACGGCTATGACTTCATTCAGCGTTTCGGCAACATGGTCTTTGTGCTGAAAATGCATCCGCGCTATTGCGAGCGCACTGACAGCGCGCCGTGTGAAATGACGGTTCGCGTCCGCGGAACGGCCTTCGTGACGCTTTCACGCAAGTGAAGCGTCAAACGCGATTGGGAAAACGCGTGATCGCAACCCTCTGGTTATAGCGGCTCCTAAGCGAGCGTGGCATCAGCATGCTCGCCAGCGCCACAAAGAACACCAAGAGGCTGACGACGAGAAGCGCGCTTTTCGGCACTGCGCTGGCGAGGATGGCGCCGCTGATTGCTCCGGATACCATGCCGATCCAAGGAACGAGCTGGATCGTCCAGTCGCGTTTGCGCTCCCCTAGAATAAACCGGCCGATGCCGCGACCGAAGCGCGAAAGAGCGCCCGTCACATAGGTCAGCCCTATTGGCAGACCTTCTATATGCTCGACTGCCGCGTTGATGGTGCCCATGGCGAAGACGATCAGATAGAAGTCGAAGGGCTTCAATTGCGAGGTCTGCAACAGGGCTGCCACTGCCAACATAATGGCGACCGAGCAAAGTACGGTGAAGATACGGCGGTGCGACGAATGGGCTATAATGATGCCTGCGGCATTGCCCGCGACGAAAGTGGCGATGGCGAGAAGAAGCTTCCACGCATGATCATACTGCCCGGCCTCAAGGGCAATTGCCGCGCGCGTCGTGTTCCCCGTCATGAACGACACGAAATCACCTGACATGACCAGGCCGACGGCGTCCGTCATTCCCGCGACGAATGAAATGGCGGCCACCAGCGAAAGCCCCATTCCGGTGCGTCTTGCCTTGATGATATTGCGGCGTCTTTGTATGGTCATGGTGCCTCGGCATGCAGAGACTACGGCGAGCGATCATGGATTCTACGCATGTGGATATTGCCATTTCAACAACGCGATCCGGGCGGTTGTGAAGCCATGCCTGATAAAAACGATTTTCTTATCTTCGCGGTCTTGCTAAAGCGCCCTGCGTCCTGACGGACGCGCCAAACCGCGTCGCGCTTTTCGAGACTATCAGGCCCGATGCTCTAATCATGAAAGGCTTTCTGCGTGAAACATGCAATCATCGTGATGGGCGTTAGCGGCTGCGGCAAATCCACAGTCGGCGCGGAGCTTGCGGAAAAGCTTGGTATCCCGTTTCAAGAGGGGGACAGGCTGCATCCCAAAGCCAATGTCGAGAAGATGAGTGCTGGTATTCCGTTGACCGACGAGGACCGCTGGCCTTGGCTCGATCTTGTGGGTGCAGAGCTACGCCAAGGCTACGAGGCCGGCGGCGTGGTGATCTCATGCTCGGCTCTGAAAAAATCCTATCGCGACCGGCTGCGGACCGCTTGCGGCGGACCGTTGGCCTTTGTCTTTTTGGAAGGCAGCGTCGAGCTTCTGACCAGGCGCATGGGTGCGCGTAAAGGCCACTTCATGCCGCTTTCACTTTTGAAGACGCAACTCGACACGCTGGAAGTCCCGACCGGCGAACCGGGCGTCGTGACCGTCAATATCGATGCCACACCCGACGAGATCGTCGAGCGAGCTCTGACCGGGCTGAAGGCCTGATACCAAAGATCACTGATGCTTCCCCATTCGACCGGATCGCTTTTGTTGTTCGGCTAGGAGAAGACCGCAGTCGGACCACAAGATCCGGCGAGGATTTTCGACAACGTCCGAACGCCAGAATCGACCGGCCCGACAGGGGTGGCCTGGAAATCGGCCACCATCAGTGACCTTAGGTATTATAGTCCGAGCCTGTCACGCAGGCCATACCACCACGCACCCAGCATGGTGAGCGGCACGCGGAACGTCTTGCCGCCTGGGAATGGGAAATTCGGCAGCGACGACCAGACATCGAAGCGTCCTGCCTGACCGGAAACGACTTCTGCCAGAATGCGTCCGAGCAATTGCGTTGTCGTTACGCCATGGCCGCTATCGCCGTGGGAGAAATAGATGTTCTCCGACAGGCGCCCCATATGCGGAATGCGCGTGAGCGTCAGCGCGAAATTACCGCTCCAGGCAAAGTCGATCTTCACGTCCTTCAACTGCGGAAAGGTTTTGAGCATGTTGGGACGAATGACGCTCGTCAGATCGGCTGGATCGCTTCCGCCATAACCGATACCGCCGCCATAGAGCAGGCGATTGTCGGAGGTGCGACGATAGTAATCGAGAATGTAGTTGGCATCTTCGACGCAGTAGTTTGCCGGAAGCAGGTTTTCGATCAGGCCAGCATCGAGCGGCTCCGTTGCCATCACCTGGCTGGACACCGGCATCATCCGGTCGCCGATTTCCGGCAAGAGCTTGCCGAGATAGGCATTGCCACAGACCAGCACATATTTTGCCGTGACCTTGCCATGAGCGGTCCTGACTGTCGGATTCGCACCTTTGTCGACGCCAATTACCCTGGAGTTTTCGAAAATGCGGCCACCCAGTTTTTCAATCGCGGCCGCCTCACCGAGCACGTAGTTCAGCGGATGGATATGGCCGCCGAAACGATCGATCATGCCACCGGCATAGCGGTCGGAGTTCACATATTTACCGACCTCAGCCTTGGACACCATTTCCAGCCCGGAATGCCCATGCTTCTCCCAATGGGCCTTGTTGGCTTCCATTTCCTTGATCTGCTTTGGCGTGAAGGCTGCGAAGAAACCGCCATCCACCAGGTCGCAGTCGATGCCGTATTTCGCCACCCGTTCGCGAATGATATGGCCGCCTTCAAGCGACATCTCACCGAGTTTAACCGCTTTCTCGTGTCCATAGCGGCCCGCAATTGTTTCCAGATCGCGGCTGTAACCATTGACGATCTGCCCGCCATTGCGCCCGGATGCACCAAAACCGATGCGCGTGCCTTCCAGTACGATGACCGAGAAGCCTTTTTCCGCAAGCTCGAGTGCCGCGGACATGCCTGTGAAGCCAGCGCCGATAATGCAGATATCCGCATGCATCTCGCCTTCGAGCGTCGGGCGTACCGTCTTGTCATTGGCAGAAGCCGCATACCAGGAGGTTGTATGCCCGGGGTTGGGAAGCGCCGTCACGTGAGCCATGATTCACACCGTCCTGATATAGGCGTCATATTCCACATCGGTGACGCGAAGAGAGAATTCTGAAATTTCCTGCTGCTTGCAGGCCGCATAGAGCGTTCTGTAGCGCTGGCCGAGCGTGGCATAGGCGAAGCTGGAGCGGCCAAAGCGCTGTACCGCGTAGTCCCAGTTGGTCGGCAGCGGCTCATGATTGATGGCGTGGCTATCGCCAGCAATCGCGCCGCCGGGCTGGCGCTTCTCCCGCATGCCGGACAGAGCCGCATTCAAGATCATGGCGAGTACAAGATATGGGTTGGTATCCGCGCCGGCCACACGATGTTCGATGCGGGTGGCAGGTTTGCTGGCGGTGATGACGCGCACCGCGGCAGAGCGGTTATCGAAGCCCCATGACGCATAGGTGGGAGCATGTTCGCTTGGGCGCAGGCGGCGATAGGAATTGGCGTGCGGTGCAAACACCGCCATGCTTTCTCCCATATTCTCCAGAAGGCCTCCAACGCTGTGCATCAGCGCTTCGGAAGGGCCATCTTCACCCATGTAGATATTTCTTCCATCCTTATCCAGAACGGAGAAATGCACGTGCATGCCGTTGCCTGCCTGAGTGCCATAGGGTTTGGCCATGAAGGTTGCATCGAGCCCATGCTTGCGAGCGACACCCTTGACGATCCGTTTGAGAAAGACGGCGAAATCCGCCGCCTGTAGCGCATCGGGCACGTGATTGAGATTGATTTCATATTGGCCGGGGCCATTTTCCCGCAGCGTGGTGTCGGCCAGCACATTCTGGGCGCGGCAGGCCGTCGCGATGTCGTGGAAGACATCTTCGAAATCCTGAAGTTCTGAAATTGAAAGAACCTGAGTCTGGCCTGTGTGCCAGCGCCCTTCCCGGCTGTTGGGCGGTCGAACGGGATCTAGCGCGGACCGGACTGGATCGATCAGATAGAATTCAAGTTCGGTCGCCACAACCGGGGTTAAGCCACGCTTGGTAAAGCTGGACAGCACCTGGGCCAGAACATGGCGCGGATCCGCAAAAAAGCCCGCGCCATCCGGCTCGGTCATAGCGAGCAGCACTTGCGCGGTGGGTCGCCCAAGCCAGGTCACGCGCGACAGCGTTCCCGGTACGGCAAAACACAAGCCATCAGGATCACCCGTTCCTTCCGCCAGACCGGCAGCGTTCACATCGCGGCCCCAGATATCCAGCGCATAGACGGAACGGGGAACAGCCATGCCTTTTTCCAGCACGTCAAGCGCCCGCTCTCGCGGGATCCACTTGCCTCGGGGAATGCCGTTGGCATCTATGACGAAGGCTTCGAGAATTTCGATGTCGGGATTCTGTTGGAAAAAGGTCTTTGCGTATTCGATATCAGCCATCATTCACCAGGAGGTAATTGCTCTTTCGGTCTGCCGGGAAAGCCGGCGCTAAAGAAAGCCGTCCTGCTGCTGGTAGATCAGATATCGCGCCGTCATCGTGACACCATGCCCCGCTGCATCCCTTTTCCTCCCTGCTGGCCATGTTAAGCAGGCTTTCGCAGGAAGGCCACCCCCATTCTGTATATTAGGGGTTGAAGCGCTCTGCGGCGTAAGGGGCGAGAGGGATGACCGGAGTTTCGCCAAGCATGGCTTCTGCCAGAATGCGCCCGGTGATAGGCCCAAGGGTCAGGCCGTGATGGGCATGACCGAACGCAAACCAAAGGCTCTTATGGCGCGGCGCCTTGCCGATGACTGGCATCATATCCGGCGTGCAAGGACGCGCTCCCATCCAGGGCTCCGCATCCAGCCTGCCCCCTAACGGAAAGATGGTGCGGGCCACGCGTTCTGCGCGGAACAATTGGACAGGTGATTTCGGCGCGTCGCGATCGGCAAATTCCGCGCCCGTCGTCAGGCGGATGCCTTTCTTCATCGGCGCCAGGAAATAACCGCGCTCGGCATCGATCAGCCAGTTGTTAAGTTTCGTTCCTTCTTGCGGCGCGTAGTGCATGTGGTAACCACGCTTCACCCCCATAAGGAAGCGGTAGCCAAGCCGCGTCGTCACGGTATCGGCCCATGGACCAAGCGCAACGACGACGCTCTCGGCCTCGACAAGCCCGTCGACGGTCTGAATTTTCCATCCGCCCGGTGTCTGCGATAGAGCCGCCGCATCGCCCTTGACGAAGGTACCGCCAAGGCTCTCAAACAACCGCATGTAAGCCATGGTCAGCCCATGCGGGTCAAGCACCGACCACGGATCGTTCCATTTCAACCCGCCGACGAAATCCTGAGAAAGATGGGGCTCGGCCTCAGCCAACTCCTGCCGGGTCAGCTTCGTGTGGGAAATGCCGTGATCGCGGGCGAGCCGCTCGGCAAAGGCGAAGTCGGCATCGCGCTTCACTTCCGTTCGATACGCCTCCATCCACCCGTTCTTGACGATGAGATCATGGGCTTTCGCCTCATCGATCAGGATCGAATGCTCGGTGATCGAGTGTTCGATCAGAGGCGTATAGGCCCGGGAAATCGCCGCATGGCGCGCAGGTTGGGAATGATACCAGTATCGCGCCAGAAACGGCGCGATTTTCGGGACAGCGGCCATGTGATAATGGGCATCGATGCGGTTGTTGAGCGAGTAGCGTGCCAGTAGGCCAATATCCTGCGGGAAGCCATAAGGAACGACACCCTCACGCTGGATGAGACCGGCATTGCCAAAGGATGTTTCTTCACCCGGACCGCGACGATCCAGAAGCACGACGGATTTTCCGCGCCTTGCCAGTTGCACCGCCACCGAAACTCCGATGATTCCGGCGCCCAATACGATCACATCCGCTGCCATGCTCTTCTTCCTCTGTCCGTCATCAGACGTCTTGAGGAAGATGGCGCTCCCCGCCGGGGAACGCAACAGCAAAACCGCTTTACGGCTTCTTGGCGAAAGTCCCTACTCGCTGACGGCTGCAGTCTTGACCGCTTCGATATTGAAGGCTGCCGCCATCAGCGCACGGGTGTACTCTTCTTTCGGCGCTTCGAAGATCGACTTGGCGGGACCGCTTTCAACGATCTTGCCGTGGCGCATGACGATAACCTCATTGGCAAGCGCCTTCACCACCTTGAGGTCGTGGCTGATGAAGAGATAGGCCAGATTGTGTTTGGACTGCAGATCGCGCAGGAGATCGACGACCTGCGCCTGCACGCTCATGTCCAGCGCCGAGGTCGGCTCGTCCAGCATGACGAAGCGGGGTTTCAGCACCATGGCGCGCGCAATCGCGATACGCTGTCGCTGGCCGCCTGAGAATTCATGCGGATAACGCCAGCGCGTGGCAGGATCCAGCCCCACCTCTTCCAGCGCCTTGGCGACGCGCCGATCGCGCTCGTCATAGGAGAGCGATGTCTCATGAACCTTCAGACCTTCGGCAATGATGTCGCCCACCGACATGCGCGGGCTCAGCGAACCATAGGGATCCTGGAACACCACCTGCAGCCGGTTTCTGAGCGGTTTCATCATGGAATAGGAATAGCTGTCGATGGACTGGCCGATGAAGCTGATGCGGCCTTTCGAGGAAATCAGCCGCGATAATGCAAGTCCGAGCGTCGTCTTGCCGGAGCCCGATTCGCCCACCACGCCGACCGTCTGGCCTTCACGAAGCGTGATATCGATGCCATCCACCGCTTTGACGTGATCCACGACCTTGCGCATCAGCCCGGCCTTGATCGGGAACCAGACCTTGATGTCGTCGCCCTGCATCACCACAGACTTGCTGTCGTCGGCAGGCGGCGGCTCGCCCTTCGGTTCGGCAGCCAGCAGATGGCGGGTATAGGCGTGCTGGGGATTGTTGAAGACCTGCTCCACCGTGCCGGTCTCGACGATCTTGCCCTTGGTCATGACGCAGACGCGGTCGGCAAACTTTCGCACGATGCCGAGATCATGAGTGATGAACAGCATGGACATGTGATGCTGATTTTTAAGCCCGGCCAGAAGCTCGAGAATTTGCGCCTGCACCGTGACATCGAGTGCCGTCGTCGGCTCATCGGCAATCAGCAGCTTGGGGCGGTTGGCAAGTGCCATGGCAATCATCACACGCTGACGCTGGCCACCTGAAAGCTCGTGCGGAAAGGCCTTCAGCCGCTTTTCAGGCTCGCGGATACCCACCTGATTGAGCAGCTCGAGAATACGTGCCCGTGCGGCCGCGCCGGTGAGCGCCTGATGCAGCTCCAGAATTTCGCCGATCTGCCGCTCGATGCTGTGAAGCGGATTGAGCGAGGTCATGGGTTCCTGGAAGATCATGGTGATGTCGTTGCCGCGCACCGATCGCAGATCGCGCATCGGCAGGTTGAGCAAGTCCCTGCCCTCGAAGAGGATCTGGCCTGACGGATGACTTGCTGCAGGATAAGGCAAGAGCTTCAGGATGGAGTTTGCCGTCACCGACTTTCCCGAGCCGGATTCGCCCACCAACGCCAGCACTTCGCCCGGCATGATCTCGAAGGAGACGCGGTCGACGGCGAGGCTTTCCTTGCCGCCCTGATGAAAGGCGACGGAGAGGTCTCGGACGGATAGGAGGGGTGCGGTCATTGTGCCTGCATTTGTTGGAGACATGGCCATCACCGGAACGTCTTGCGCGGATCGAAGGCATCGCGCACCGCCTCGCCGACGAAGATCAGCAGCGACAGCATGATCGACATGGTGAAGAAGGCGGTCAGCCCCAGCCAGGGCGCCTGAAGATTGTTCTTGCCCTGGGCAATCAACTCGCCAAGCGACGGCGAGCCGGGCGGCATGCCAAAGCCCAGAAAGTCCAGCGAGGTCAGCGTGGTGATCGAGCCGGACAGGATGAAGGGCAGGAAGGTCAGCGTCGCGACCATGGCGTTGGGTAGCAAATGCCGGAACATGATGGTGCCATTGCCGACGCCGAGAGCACGTGCCGCATTCACATATTCGAAATTGCGCGCTCTCAAGAATTCAGCACGAACGATGCCGACGAAGCCGACCCATGAGAAGAGCAGCATGATACCGAGCAACACGAAGAAGCCGGGTGGCAGGATGGCTGCGATAATCAGCAGAATATAGAGCACCGGCATGGACGACCAGATTTCGATGAAGCGCTGCATGAGAAGATCGGTCCAGCCGCCGAAGTAGCCCTGCACGGCACCAGCCGACACGCCGACGATGGCCGAGCATATGGTCAGCGCAAGGCCGAATAGCACCGAGATGCGGAAGCCATAAATGATGCGGGCGGTGACGTCGCGCGCCTGATTATCGGTGCCGAGCCAGTTGAGGTTGCCAAGCGTACAGCCGGGATCGGACGCACCTTGCGGATAACCGGAGCAACGCTCCTCTTTGTCCATCAGCCAGAAGGGCGGCGTTGGTGCAGAATGGGGAATGTTGGAATTGACGGTCTGGTAGGAATAGCGGATCGGCGGCCAGATCATCCAGCCGTTGGCATTGATCTCGTCCTGGATGAAGGACGATTTGTAATCGGTTTGCGCCAGGAAGCCGCCAAACTTCTCTTCCGGGTAATCCACCATGACCGGAACCAGAAGCTCGCCCTTATAGGAGGCGAGGATCGGTTTGTCGTTGGCGATGAACTCGGCGAAGAGGCTGAGGCCGAACAGTACGAGAAAGAGCCAGAAGGACCAGTAGCCGCGGCGATTGGCCTTGAAATTCTGCCAACGGCGAATGCTCGTGGGCGAAAAGAAAGGGCGCTTCTGCACAGGCATCGCTTCTGCGGCAGGGGGTGTTGTGGGCGTGGAGACAGTCATCACACGTCCCTCCGCTCGAAGTCGATGCGCGGATCGATCCAAGTGTAGATCAGATCTGAAATCAGACTGACGACGAGCCCCATGAGCGAGAAGATAAAGAGCGTACCGAACACGATCGGATAATCACGATTGACGACGGAGAGATAGCCCAGTCGCCCAAGTCCATCCAGCGAGAAGATGTTTTCGATCAAGAGCGAACCGGTGAAGAAAGCAGAGATAAAAGCGCCGGGGAAGCCAGCAATGACGATAAGCATGGCGTTGCGGAAGACGTGGCCATAAAGGACCTTACGCTCCGACAGACCTTTGGCGCGCGCGGTCACCACATATTGCTTCTTAATCTCATCGATGAAGGAATTCTTGGTCAAAAGCGTTGTGGTGGCAAACGCAGAGAGCACGAGTGCCGTCAGTGGCAGCGCCAAATGCCAGAAATAGTCGATGATCTTCTGCCACCACGCCAATTCGGAAAAATTATCCGAGGTAAGGCCCCGCAGCGGAAACCAATCGAAGAAAGAGCCGCCAGCGAAGAGGACGATCAACAGAATGCCAAAAAGGAAGCTTGGCACCGCGTAACCGACAATGACGATGCCGGAGGTCCAGACATCGAATTTGGAGCCGTCCTCCACCGCTTTCTTGATCCCGAGCGGAATGGAAATTGCGTAGGAAATGATCAATATCCAGAAGCCGAGCGAGATCGACACCGGCATTTTATCGATAATGAGATCGATGACAGACGAGTTCCTGAAAAAACTGTCGCCGAAATCGAAGCGGATATAATTCCACATCATATCCAGAAAGCGTGTCAGCGGCGGCTTATCGAAGCCGAACTGCTTTTCGAGCTTGGCGATGAGTTCGGGATCAAGACCCTGAGCACCGCGATATTTCGAGCCGCTTTCATCCAGACCACCACCACCCATAAGGTCGCCGCCTCCGGACAGACGATCGGCAGCGTTATCGCCGGAGCCGGACAGCTGTGCAACGACCTGCTCGACCGGGCCTCCGGGTGCAAACTGGATGACGAGGAAGGAGATGCCCATGATCCCGATGATGGTCGGTATCATCAGCGCCAGACGTCGCAGAATATAGGCTCCCATCAGAGATTACACTCCGGGCAAGCGCGCGCCGCTGTCATCCTCACTGTCAAACCGTTTCCTTTCCCGGCGGGCGGCGACACGCGCCTTCCCAATGATTCGTCTTCATTCATGTGAATCAAGGCTTGGTCGATAAAGCAAGACCAAGCTCATTTCCCGGCACTGGCTGACCACCATGCTCCCGGGAAACCGACGCCGTAGTACGGCAAGTCTGTCGGACGAACGATGGTGTTCCAGTAGGCAACTGTCATCTCGCCGCGGTAGAATTGCGGAATGACGTAATTCCCTGCCAGGAGGACTCGGTCCAGCGCCTTGACGGCGGCAACCTGGTCCTCACGCGTGGGTGCAAAGATGATCTTGCGGATGATTTTATCGATGGCGGGATTGCTGATACCGGCAAAGTTCTTCGAACCCTGACGAGTGGCTGCTGCCGAACCCCAATAATCGGCTTGTTCATTGCCCGGATTGGAGGTCTGAGCCCAGAGATTGACGATCATGTCATAGTCGAAGGCACGTGTGCGATTGGTGTATTGCGACGTATCGACATTGCGAACGGCGACGTTGATGCCGATCCTCTTGAGGTTTTGCGTATAGGCCAGGACGACCCGCTCCATTGCGGGCGAATCCACGAGAATCTCGAAATCGAAAGGCTGACCCGTCTTGGCATTCACCATGCGGTTGCCCCGCAACTCGTAGCCAGCCTCTTTCATGAGTTTGACGGCCTCGCGCAAGTTGTCGCGTTGCTTGGCAGGATCACCGCCCTGCGGATTGCGATATTCGGTGGTAAAGACCTCTGGCGGCACCTCATCTTTCACTTCTTCGAGGATTTCCAGCTCTTTGCCTTGCGGCAAGCCGGATGAGGCAAGGTCGCTTCCCATGAAGAAGCTGTTGATCCGCTGATACTGACCGAAAAACAGCGTCTTGTTCATATCCTCAAAGTCGTAGGCGAAGTTTAAGGCCTTGCGGACTTTCGGGTCCTTGAACTTGTCGCGACGCGCATTCGGGACGAAAGCCTGCATGATGCCGACAGAGCGGTAAATGTTAGGTAGCTCCTCGCGCTTGATCCGCCCATCTTTAACGGCTGGAAAGTCATAGCCCGTTGCCCACCGTCCAGCGGAATTCTCCTGCCAGAAATCGGTATTGCCCGCCTTGAAGGCCTGAAACTCAACATCGCGATCAGTGTAGAATGTGTAGCTGATTGTCTTGAAGTTGTTCATACCGACATTGACGTTGAGGTTTTTGCCCCAGTAATCGTCACGCAGCTCGTAAGTGATCGTGGAGCCCGGCGCCACAGAGGCAATCCTGTAGGGCCCGGAACCCATGACCGGCTCCAATGTTCCGCGCGAAATGTCACGCGGCTTTCCATCCGGACCGTTGGCCTCCCACCAGTGTTTGGGAACGACGAGCAATTGCCCGACGATCTGCGGAAGTTCGCGATTGTTCTTCTCGTCAAAGGTGAAGGTCACCTCCCGGTCGCCGGTCTTTTCCGCTTTGGTGACGTGCGTGTAGTAGGTTGCGAGCTGCGGATTGAGGTCTTTCGCCTTTTCGAAGCTGAAAATGACGTCTTCGGGAGTGACGGACTTGCCATCGGCGAACTTCGCTTCTGCACGCAATCTAAACGTCGCCTTCGATATATCGTCCGGATAGGTCAATGCTTCGGCAAGAAGCCCGTAGGACGCCGAAAGCTCCTCTTCGGACGACTTCATCAGCGTATCGAATACGACGCCGAGACCGGTCGCCGCGTCTCCCTTCGCGAGAAGCGGATTAAGGGTGTCATAGGTACCCGCTGTCGACAAACGCAACGTGCCACCCTTCGGTGCATTCGGATTGACATAGTCGAAGCGCTCAAAACCCTTGGGGTGTTTCAATTCCCCCACCGTGGCAATGCCCACGCGCCACTGTCCGGCTTCCTGCGCTTGCGTCCCGCTCGAGGACGCGAAAAGCGACACCCCCATTACTAAGAGCAGGAGGGGTTTTGCGCTTGCCAGAGCCATGGGCGGGTGATCCTTTTATCGTGCTTGTTGCCATGAAGCATAAGCCAAACCATGTCAAAAAATAGGGATGCCGGCTCACAAGGCGGTTATTCACAAACATGCTTTCACCAAATTTACGATCCAGCGTAATATCCCATCACAGAATCAACGGGATCGCAGGCGGCGACGAATGAGGTTGAAGACAATGGCAGCGCGCAGGCTTTCGCTCATCGCTTTTTCGGTCATCTCGATGATCGGCGCAGATCTAGCGCCAGCCTATGCGGATGACCAACCCGCAAAGCAGGTCTTCGGCCATATCGATCTCCCCTCTGCCGGGCCTTCAAAGTCTTATGGTTCCTACGCGAAAGGATGCCAGTCAGGCGCAGTTGCTCTGCCGACAGAAGGTCAAGGCTTCCAGGCGATGCGGCTGTCGCGCAACCGGCGCTGGGGTCAACCGCAACTCATTTCTTTTATCGAGCGCTTCGCTCAGGATTCCCAGAAGATCGGCTGGCCAGGCCTCCTGATCGGCGATATTTCGCAGCCCCGTGGTGGTCCGATGCTGACCGGCCATGCCTCGCATCAGATCGGGCTGGATGTGGACATCTGGTGGCGCAAGATGCCCGACCACATCATGAGCGCGCAGGAGCGCGAAGATACTCCCTTCATCTCCATGCTCGACAAGAGCAAGTTCCTGACAGTGGACGACCGTAAGTGGTCGCCGCTCAATGCACGGCTGGTGATGATGGCAGCAAGCTATCCGCAGGTGGAACGCATCTTCGTCAACCCGGCGATCAAGCAGAAGCTTTGCCAGAGCTGGACGGGTGACCGGACATATATGGGCAAGATCCGGCCCATCTACGGCCATGACGAGCATTTCCATGTTCGTCTCGCCTGCCCCGCCGGTGCCACCGACTGCAAGCCGCAGGCTGCGGTTGGGCCAGGTGACGGCTGCGACAAGTCGCTTGCGTGGTGGTTCACCAAGGAGCCTTGGGCCGCGCCAAAGAAGGATCCGAATGCCAAGCCATCAAAGCCTCCACGGCCGATGATGGTATCGGACCTGCCGAAAGCATGCGCTGCCGTCGCATCCGCTCCCGCCGCCGGCCGGGCACAGCCCGCGCTACAGAATGCCTACATCAATTCCGTCGCGCCAGCGGCAGGTGGCTCCCAGGCACCTGGCGCGCCCGTTCCGCCTGCCGACGTTCCAAGGCCATCTGTCCGCCCGTCGATGAATTGATGGCCGATCTTCGCTTTTCAAACGCGAAAGAGTTGCTATAGAAGGCTTCAAATCGATTTAAACGGGTTCATGGGGCGTGTTTTATGGATAGCAAACGCTGTGTGGCGCTGATCGCGCATGATCAGAAAAAAGATGACATGGCGGAGTTTGCTCGAGAGCACCAGGATGCTCTGTCGGCGTTTCGTATCGTCGCGACGGGAACGACCGGTGGGCGCGTGCAGGATGCCTGTCCAGGTCTGGGCGTGATCCGCCTCAAGAGTGGCCCGCTTGGCGGCGATCAGCAGATTGGCGCGATGATTGCGACCGGCGACGTCGATATGCTGATCTTCTTCGTCGATCCTCTAACCTCGATGCCGCATGACGTCGATGTGAAGGCCTTGACACGACTTGCGACCGTCTACGACATACCCATGGCGCTCAATCGCGCAACGGCCGAACGGCTGATCGATTTCAATATACACGGATAGACTCGCGCCGAACGCGGCGGGTCATGTCTTCAAAATCAGGCGGCTTCAGGAGCAGTGATGCCCAATCAGAACGATCATCTTTCCTTTCCGATCCTCATTGGAGACATCGGTGGCACCAATGCCCGTTTCTGCATCCTTCCCGACGCCCTATCTGAAGCCGTTCATCTGACCACGGTCAAAACCGCGGATTACCCCTCCATCGACGCTGCCATCAAAACGGCAGTGCTGAGCAATAGCGCCATCCGACCCGTTTCGGCGCTTCTCGCCGTGGCTGGGCCGATAGAGTCCGACGAGATACCGCTGACCAACTGTCATTGGGTCGTCAAACCGAAGGAGATGCTCAGCAATCTTGGCTTGAGCGACGTTGTTGTCGTCAATGATTTCGAGGCTCAGGCTCTGGCAATTGCAGCGCTCGGCGATGGTGATCGAGAACTGATCGGACCGGACCGTCCCGACATGATGGCGTCTCGCGTCGTGCTTGGCCCAGGCACCGGTCTGGGCGTAGGTGGCCTTGTCTATGCGCGGAACATGTGGTTCCCCGTGCCTGGCGAGGGCGGCCATGTCGATCTCGGGCCTCGGACCGAGCGGGATCGTCAGATCTTTCCGCACCTCGAAGCGATCGAGGGACGTATCTCCGGCGAACAGATTCTCTGCGGTCGCGGCCTCGTCAATCTCTACCGGGCCATTTGCGCCGCAGATGGCATCACACCGAGCTTTTCCGACCCGGCCGATGTAACTGCACACGGTCTCGCCGCGTCGAACGCCCAGGCCGAGGAAACCCTTTCCCTGTTCAGCACCTATCTTGGTCGGGTCGCTGGAGACATGGCGCTGATCTTCATGGCGCGTGGCGGGGTTTACCTTGCAGGTGGCATCTCCCAGAAGATCATTCCGGCGCTAAAGCGTCCCGAATTCCGCGCAGCCTTCGAAGATAAAGCCCCCCACAGCGCCCTCATGCGCTCCATTCCGACCCATGTGGTGACCCACCCGCAGGCAGCCCTTGCAGGCCTTTCGACCTTTGCAAGAACGCCATCCAATTTCGGCGTTACACTGGAAGGCCGACGCTGGCAGCGCTAGGCCCGGAATTCCAGGCTGGTCAAAACCCGGTCCAATGGATATAGACGCCGGTTGAAAAGGCGGCCCGGCTGCCGGAACATCAAAAGGTGGATGAGCGATTGAAAACCGCCAAGTCACGGGGTCCTGTGGACACCGACACGATTGCTGCAGTTCTGAAACGCGTTTTTGCAGAAAATGCGCGCGATCATATCAAGGGCTATGTGCTCGTCGTTTTTTGCCTGCTCATCGTGGCAGGATCGACCGCGTTCACTGCCTGGATCATGGATTCCATTATCAACGAGGCCTTCGTCAACAGACGCGCTGATCTGGCGTTCATGATCTGCGGCGCCATATTTATGGCTTTCTTCCTTCGGGGACTTGCGAGCTACTTTCAATCCGTTGCGCTCTCGAAAATTGGCAACAACATCGTCGCCCGCTATCAAAAGCGACTTTACTCGCATTTGATGACCCTTTCGGTTGGTTACTTGAGCGAATCCCGGTCCGCGCATCTCGCAGCCCAGGTCAGCCAGAACATTGGTGGCATTCGCGATGTCATGAACTTGACGGTCACGTCCGTGGCCCGGGATATGCTGACTTTCATCGCCCTGGTCGGCGTGATGATTTTCAAAGATCCCTTTCTGTCGATCATCATCGTGTTCATCGTGCCGCCGCTCGTCCTTGGCTTACGCTATATATCCAAACGACTTCGGGAAACGACCAAGGAAGCCATTATCCTCGGCAGTCGTGTGCTGGGGTCTATGCAGGAGACGCTTCAGGGCATCGCGATCGTCAAGGCTTTTACGATGGAAAAGCCGCTGGAAGAGCGCGTCTTCTCGACGATCGATGCCGCCGAAAGACGCTCCAACCGTATCGCCCGGCTGTCCGAGCGAACTGCGCCCCTGACGGAAACCATTGCCGGTATCGCCGTATCGAGCGTACTCGCCTACGCCGCCTACCGCGCAATCTACAACAATGTTCCTCCCGGGGCTTTCTTCGCCTTCGTGACGGCCCTTCTGCTGGCATATGATCCAGCGCGACGTCTCGCCCGTCTTCAGGTGTCGCTGGAGCGAGCCGTTGTGAATGCCAAAATGATCTATGAAATCCTCGACATGGAGCCGGTCCAAAGGGAAAAGCCGAACGCCGCTCCACTGAAGATCACCAATGCAACGGTGGAGTTGCGCGACGTCGTCTTCTCCTACAAGGATTCCGGGCCGATCCTCAAAGGCGTAAGCTTCATCGCCGAAGGCGGAAAAACGACGGCACTCGTCGGACCCTCGGGGGCCGGAAAGTCCACCATCATAAACCTCGTGCCGCGCTTCTACGATCCGACAGGCGGCGAGATCTTGATCGATGGGCAGAACATTGCAGACGTGACGACACGCTCGGTGCGCCTCAACCTCGCTTACGTCTCGCAGCAACCCTATCTCTTCGAAGGTACCATCCGCGACAATATTCGCTATGGCCGCCCGGAAGCGACGGATGCGGAAATCGAAGAAGCAGCGAAGCTCGCCTTCGCGCATGACTTCATCCTGGCCCAGCCACTGGGTTACGATACGTCTGTTGGCGAAAACGGTATGACCCTGTCGGGGGGCCAACGTCAGCGCCTGTCGATTGCCCGCGCGCTGGTGCGCAATGCGCCAATCCTTCTGCTTGATGAAGCGACCTCCGCCCTGGACACCGAATCGGAAGCCGTCGTGCAGAAGGCCCTGGATACAGCCATGACCGGACGCACCGTCATCGTCATCGCTCATCGTCTCTCCACCGTCGTCAAGGCGGACAAGATCGTGGTGATGAATGAAGGGCAAGTTGTCGAAGAAGGAACGCATGAGACGCTTGCGCGGCAGGAAAACGGTCTTTACGCTCGCCTCAATAATCTTCAGGCCACAGGCGTGCGCGGACTTTAAGAGTGTAGGGTGATGAAATGAGCGGCAACGACATGAAATTGGTGGTGGTCGGCGCCGCAGGCCGAATGGGGCAGACGCTGATCCGGCTCATACAAGAGACACCGGGCGTAGTGCTCCATGCTGCCATCGAGCGCGAAGGCTCACCTTTCGTCGGACGCGATGCTGGAGAGCTTGCTGGACTTAGCCCAACCGGTGTTCCCGTCACAAGTGATGCACTCGCAGCCTTCGTCGATGCCGAAGGCGTAGTTGATTTCACCTCACCTGCGGCCAGCGTCGTCTTTTCCGGGCTCGCCGCCCAGGCGCGGATTGTCCATGTCATTGGGACCACCGGCTGTTCAGTCGAGGACGAAGAGAAGTTCAAGGCCGCCGCACGCCACGCTCGCATCGTCAAGTCCGGAAATATGAGCCTCGGCGTTAACCTCCTCTCCGTGCTGACGCGCCAGGCCGCCAAAGCACTCGGCCCACAGCACTGGGACATCGAGGTTCTAGAGATGCACCACAAGCACAAGGTCGACGCGCCATCCGGCACGGCGCTCCTGCTTGGCGAGGCCGCAGCTAAGGGTCGCAACATTGATCTGGCCGAACGCTCAGTCAGAGTGCGTGACGGCCATACGGGCGCGCGGGAAGCTGGCACCATCGGATTTGCGACTTTGCGCGGCGGCTCGGTCGTGGGCGATCACTCCGTGATCTTTGCTGGTGAAGGCGAGCAGTTGACCTTCTCGCACCACGCAGCAGACCGCACGATTTTCGGACGCGGCGCGATTGCGGCCGCCCTTTGGGCTTTCGACAAGAAGCCAGACTTCTATTCCATGCTGGACGTTCTCGGTCTGGCCGACAATCAATAAACAACTGGAGAGTATTTATGAGCGGAACCCTCGTCCTCGTTCGTCACGGTCAAAGTGACTGGAACCTCAAGAACCTCTTCACCGGCTGGCGTGACCCGGATCTGACGGAACTTGGCGTGCAGGAAGCCAATGCGGGCGGCAAGGCACTTGCCGATTACGGCATCAAGTTCGATGTCGCCTATACCTCTTCTCTCATCCGTGCGCAGAAGACCTGCCAGATCGTGCTAGACAATGTCGGCCAGTCCGGTCTTGAAACGATCCGAAACGAGGCGCTCAACGAGCGCGATTATGGCGATCTCTCCGGTCTCAACAAGGATGATGCTCGCGAAAAATGGGGTGAAGAGCAGGTGCATATCTGGCGCCGCTCCTACGACATTCCTCCGCCCGGTGGGGAAAGCCTGCGCGACACCGGCGCACGCGTATGGCCCTATTATCTGACGGAAATCCTTCCGCGCGTTCTACGCGGCGAAAAGGTCCTGGTTGCCGCACACGGTAATTCGCTGCGCTCGCTGGTAATGGTTCTCGACAAGCTGAGCAAGGAGGAGATTCTGAAGCTCAATCTGGCGACCGGCGTACCGATGGTCTACACGCTGAACGCTGATTCCACAGTTGCGTCCAAGGACGTGCTAGGCGACATGTCTGCCGCCCATTGACTGATGCAGCGGGACCTTTGACCGTGGCGTCGAGGGTCTCGTCCCCCACCTTCCCTTCCTTTATATCCAAGATCGAGCGATGAAATTCAGCATAGAGACGGCCGAAGATTTTGTTTCCTCAATCTTCGAAAGGAACAAGGTCTTGCCCAAAAACGCCCAATCGGTCGCGCGGGCGTTGGTCGCAGCGGAAGCCTGCGGCCAAGGCGGGCATGGTTTTCGCCGCATTCCTGTCTACGTCGCCCAACTTCATGTTGGGAAGGTCAACGGACAAGCTGTCCCCAACGCCACAAAGGTCCGGCCCGCCGTCCTGTCGATCGATGCAGGCAATGGTTATGCTTATCCGGCTATTGATCTTGCCGTCGAACAACTTGTGCCCTTAGCGCGTGAACAGGGCATCGGTCTTGCGGCAGTCGGGCGCTCGCATCATGCCGGCGTTATGGCTTTGACCGTTGAGCGACTGGCCGAACAAGGTCTCGTCGCCTTCATGGTGGCCAACGCGCCAGCATCCATGGCGCCTTGGGGTGGCATAAAGCCGCTCTATGGCACCAACCCCATTGCTTTTGCAGCGCCGATCAAGGGCGCAGATCCTCTCGTGATCGACCTCGCCCTGTCGAAAGTCGCACGTGGAAAGATCATGGCCGCCCGCCAGAGAGGCACGACCATCCCCGACGATTGGGCTCGCGATGCGCAAGGCCGCCCCACCACAGATCCGAACGAAGCGATCAACGGCACGATGGTTCCAGCTGGCGAAGCCAAGGGGGCAGCACTTGCGCTGATGGTGGAAGTCATGGCCGCGGGCCTCACCGGCGGCAACTTCGGCTTTCAGGCATCGTCGCTTCTCGACGACACCGGCACCGCGCCCTCGCTCGGCCACACGATCATAGCCATCGACCCGACGATTGCGGGTAACGACGTGCTGGCCGAAAGGGTTTCCCTCATGGCGCACGAGATCGAGACCCAGGATAACGCCCGCCTACCAGGTCGGCGCAGTCAGGGAATTCGAAAGCAGTCACTGGAAAACGGAATCGTCATCGAAGACGACATCCTGCGCCAGATACAAGCGCTCTGACATTATAGAAACCCGGCGACCGATTCACGCTGAGGTTTCCTTGAACAAGACGTTCTGGTCGAGGAGATAGCGGGAAAACAGTGGGAGGCTGGCCCCGCCGATGGCACGCGCCTGACTTCCAACAGCGCCCTCGATAATATCCGGTACTGCTACGCCCTGAAGGTCGTGAGAGGTCAAGGCCGAACGCGTCGCCTGCACGATGCGCGAGCGCACCCAACCCGGAAAGCCGCCATCGATGATGACCGTGGAAAAATCGATGATAGAGGCGGCGGCTATCACCGCCTGCGCCAGCGCAGCGCCAGTGTTGCGAACCCATATTTCGAGCGGTTCGCCGAAATCGATCCACTCATCGGTGGAGAACCAAAGCGGCTTGGGATCGATGCCTCTTGCTCGCAGCAGGTCTTCGAGAACGAAAATGGAGGCAATCTTGAGCAATTGCACCGTCTTCCCATCCTGCCCCTGAACCGGCAGGGGTCCGATCGATCCAGCCGATCCAGTTCGCCCCGAGAACAAGGCAGAATTCAAGACGACGCCGCCGCCAATGAAAGAACCGATGAAGACATAGAGAAAGTCCGGATAGGCCTGGCCGTTACCAAAGACCATTTCGGCACCGCAGGCGCTGGTGGCATCGTTTTGAAGGAAGACAGGATATTCGATGGCATCGGCGACCTCCTGGCGCAGATCGATATCACGCCAGACGTCCATTTCGCCTTCCGGCGCGCCGACCTCCTTGGCCCAACTCCACAGCTCGAATGGCGCAGCTATGCCCACGCCAGCAATTTTGTCGCGCTGCTTCTGGCCCAGTCTCGCCTCCATTTCGGCGATTCCTTCGGTGACGAAGGGTAAAATCCATTCCGGCATCGGATAGGGATAGGTGTTACGCAGCTGCATCCGGATTTGCCCTACGAAATCCATCAGTACCAGATCGACGCTGCGACGGCCGATCTTGACACCGAAGGAATAGACCGAGTCCGGGTTGAGCCGCATCGGCGTCGAGGGCTGTCCTACGCGCCCTCGAAGAACTTCGCCTCTGATGAGCAGACCGTCCTTTTCCAGCGAGCGCATGATGACGGAGACTGTCTGGGCAGAGAGGCCGCTACGTCTTGCAATCTCGGCTTTCGAAAGGGCATTGTGTCGGCGCACCAAAGATAGCACCAACCTTTCATTATAGGCGCGAACCCGGACCTGATTGGCGCCACCGGCCAGATCGGTAATGCCCGCAGATGGCGTCTGCGGGATCTCCAGTGATCGCGACATCTCTCCTCCTCCCAACCGTGCGCAAGCTTTAGCGCGGTCGCTCCATTTTTAAAAGCTTCTACGACAGAGCGTCCGGTCTCCTCCCGTTCACTCCTCCATGACGTTCGGAAGAATGACAGAACGAATTAATAATTCAATTGGATTTATTTATTGACAGGCTGTTAATTTGGTGGTTCGATTGCAGTCAGTGGCGCCTGATCTAGGAGGAGAAGGGCCGCAGACCAGTCATCCAAATGGCTGTTTGTTTTCACTGGGAGGATCATATGAAGACAACCGTTTCCGCCTTTTTGGGCGCGCTCGCGCTCGGCGTTTCTTTTGCTTCGGTCGCATCGGCTGCAGATACTTCGGCCTGCCTTATCACCAAGACCGACACCAACCCATTCTTCGTCAAGATGAAGGAAGGCGCGACCGCCAAGGCTAAGGAACTGGGCGTGACGCTCAAGGCTTACGCTGGCAAAGTGGACGGCGACTCCGAAAGCCAGGTTGCAGCTATCGAGTCCTGCATTGCGGACGGCGCCAAGGGCATTCTGATCACCGCGTCTGACACCAAGGGCATCGTTCCGACGGTCAAGAAGGCACGCGATGCGGGCATCCTGGTGATCGCTCTTGACACGCCTCTCGACCCAATCAACTCTGCCGATGCAACATTCGCGACCGACAACCTGCTGGCTGGCAAACTGATCGGCGAATGGGCCAAGGGCACGATGGGCGACAAAGTCAAGGATGCCAAGGTGGGCTTCCTCGATCTTACGCCTGACCAGCCAAGCGTCGACGTTCTTCGCGACCAGGGCTTCATGATCGGCTTCGGTATCGACCCCAAGGACCCGAACAAGATCGGCGACGAAAACGATCCACGCATCGTTGGCCACGACGTGACGAACGGCAATGAAGAAGGCGGTCGCAAGGCCATGGAAAACCTTCTCCAGAAAGACCCAGGCATCAACGTCATTCACACCATCAACGAGCCGGCTGCTGTCGGCGCCTACCAGGCTCTTAAGGCCGTGGGCATGGAGAAGAACGTTCTGATTGTTTCGGTTGACGGCGGTTGCCCAGGCGTGAAGTCGGTCGAAGAGGGCGTCATCGGAGCGACCTCGCAGCAGTATCCGCTGATGATGGCGGCTCTCGGCGTCGAGGCCATCAAGAAGTTTGCCGACTCCGGTGAAAAGCCGAAGCCAACCGAAGGCAAGTCCTTCTTCGACACCGGCGTTTCGCTGGTTACCGACAAGGCGGTTAAAGGTGTGCCTTCGATCAGCGTCAAGGAAGGCCTGGCGAAGTGCTGGGGCTGATGCCCTCAATCACCATCTGAAGAAGACGGCCGGGATTGCTCCCGGCCAACTTCACCGAAAACCATTCGCTTTCGTAATACCCGTCTGACATTTCGGCGCCGCGCATAGATGTTTGGCGAGCGGGAGGAGGAAACATGAGCGGAATTCAAGAATTCGAGCGCGTGCTGGACGGAAGCGACAAGAACGTCGCCTCTTTCGATCAGCAACGCGTTTCCGCGCTCAAACGCGCCCAGCACTTTCTACACTCGACACCGGCCGCCGTGCCACTCATCGTCCTGATCCTGTCGATTGCCATTTTCGGTCTGACGATTGGCGGACGATTCTTTTCATCTTACACTTTGACCCTTATTCTGCAGCAGATTGCGGTCGTCGGCATTCTCGGCTCGGCACAGACGCTGGTCATTCTCACCGCCGGCATCGATCTTTCAATCGGCGTGGTGATGGTCATCTCCTCGGTCGTTATGGGCAATGTGGCGGTAACATACGGGCTGCCAACAGGAATCGCGGTGCTCGCAGGCTTCGTGGTCGGCGGGCTTTGCGGCCTTCTCAATGGCTTTCTTGTGGCCGTGGTCAAGCTGCCGCCCTTCATCGTCACTCTTGGTTCGTGGAATATCGTCATGGCGACGAATTTCATCTACTCCGCGAACGAGACAATCCGCGATGCTGATGTGCAGCAGGCCGCTCCGCTGCTGCAAATCTTCGCTACCAACTTCCGGATCGGTTCTGCCATTTTCACACTCGGCGTCATTGCCATGGTGGCTCTTGTCGCTCTGCTTTGGTACATATTGAACCATACGGCCTGGGGACGTCATGTCTACGCTGTCGGTGACGATCCAGAAGCAGCAAAATTGTCCGGCATTCAGACCCGTCGCGTTCTTCTCAGTGTTTACACCATCGCTGGCGTGATTGCAGCCTTTGCAGCCTGGGTCGCCATCGGTCGTAACGGCTCTATCTCGCCGTCTGCTGCTGTCACCGACTACAACCTTCAGGCCATTACCGCGACGGTTATCGGTGGTATTTCGCTCTTCGGCGGGCGTGGCTCCATTCTCGGAACTCTGTTTGGCGCTATGCTCGTTGGTGTGGTCTCCATGGGCCTCAACATGCTCGGCGCAGACCCGCAGTGGAAGGTTATGTTGACCGGCTGGTTGATCATCGCCGCCGTCGCAGTGGATCAATGGATCAGAAAGGCAGCCGTCTGATGGCCCAGGATACGAACAGACAACCCATTCTTTCTGGTCATGGTCTCGTCAAGCGTTATGGCCGCGTGACCGCGCTGGACAATGCCGACTTCGATCTCTATCCGGGAGAAATCCTGGCGGTGATCGGTGACAACGGGGCAGGCAAGTCCTCGCTCATCAAGGCGCTCTCGGGAGCGATCCGCCCGGATGAAGGCGAGATCCGCCTGGAAGGCAAACCGGTTCAGTTCAAGACGCCGCTCGAGGCCCGCGATGCCGGTATCGAGACGGTCTATCAGAACCTCGCGCTTTCCCCGGCCCTGTCGATTACCGATAACATGTTCCTGGGACGAGAAATCCGCAAGCCGGGCATTCTCGGCTCGGTGTTGCGCAAGCTCGACAATGCGGCAATGGACAAGTTTGCCCGAGAGAAGCTGTCCGAACTTGGTTTGATGACCATTCAGAACATCAATCAGGCGGTCGAAACGCTCTCCGGCGGTCAGCGTCAGGGTGTGGCAGTGGCCAGAGCCGCAGCCTTCGGCTCCAAGGTCGTCATTCTGGACGAACCGACGGCGGCACTTGGCGTCAAGGAAAGCCGACGCGTTCTGGAACTCATTCTAGAGGTGCGTAGCAGAGGCCTGCCGATCGTGCTCATCTCGCACAACATGCCGCATGTGTTCGAGGTGGCCGACCGTATCCATATCCATCGTCTTGGTAGGCGCCTGTGCGTCATCAATCCGAAGGAACATTCAATGTCGGATGCGGTGGCCTTCATGACGGGCGCCAAGGAACCGCCTCGCCAGGAGATTGCGGCGTAAAACGCCAAACGATGGTCTGGGATAATCTTCCGAGATCCTCCAAGGAATCCCCTCATTCGATCATCAGGATTGCCGACCCCTCGGGGTCGGCAATTTTACGTTTGCACATGGCCAAAACACGCTGAGCGGTCGCGTGTAAGGTCGTCTAGAGCATCTGACAGACAACCGGTCCTGTCGCGAGTCCAACATAACGCACGGCGCTTGAAAGGTCAGAACCCAATCATAAAGGAACAGGTCGGACGGCAATGTCCTAATTTGGATTGACGACCTTGCTTGCCAGCTGGAACGGACTTGAAACCGTCGCTCCGACGGCATCTAGAACGAAGGCTCCTGCACGGCCAAGATCGTTGCCGCCGCCACGCCGCTTTTCGTCGAGCTTCGGCAACAGAGCGGCGAGCGCGGCATACCTATCGTGGTTTAAACCGTCAGAGGAATCGAGTTCCGAGATATCTATGAATTGGACACCCTCGCGTTTCGCTGCCGTTCTGATCTTCGGATCATTCACGTCCAGTGCGCCAACCCGGTCTCTTTCGCCAGCCAGGATGGACGCGGCCATCAAGGCCCGGTCGTCCTTGGACACGAGCACGGCGAGCGGCGGATTAAGACGACCGACGACCTCGATCTGCTTGCGAAACACATCTGTGTCGATATCCGGTGCCGCAAGCACCACCTGAAGCTTGGCGATAACGTCGTTACGGCCTTTAAGGCGAAGCTCGCGCAAGGCCTCCATGACCAGCCACGCCCCCATGCTATGGCCGAAGACGATGACATTCTTGCGTGGCGATTTCTGCGCGAGATCGATCAAGAGGTCTGCCAGGGCATCGCGGGAATAGGTGGCCGCTTCCTTGTCCGCAACATATCCTGTGACATTCGCCATGGATGGCCACGAGAAGACGACAGGTGTGCCGTTGATATCCGCATCCGCCGCCATCTGCGTCGCCCGGAAAAGTGCTTCCTGGTAGCTGTAATTATAGCCGTGGACGAAGAGGCCGACATCTTTACCGGAGGTGAGGATATCGGCAAGATCGCGCTTGAACGCATCTTTCGGCAGCATGTCGCGATCTGTCACGACGAAGTTCTTCTGAGGATCGGACTTTCTGGAAGGCCACTCGATCTTGCCCTTCTGGTGAACCGGCGGAATGGAAATTTCAAAGCGCACATAATTCGGCGTCTCGGCACGCCCGTCACCAAAGGCCAATGTTTTGCCCGGCTCGCGCTCACGCGTACTAACGACATAGGCCGTGATGCTCTTGCCCGATGCCACCCTCGTATTGACGGCTTGCAATACTTCGGCGCCAGGCCGTGCGGCACATGACCCAAGCAGGCAGAGGGTGATAAGCAGAGAAACGAACCTGAGCATGAAAAATATCCGCTAAATTAGACAGGCATCGATAGCGACAATTTTCGTGCCTGGCAATCGGACCGACGCGCACGTAAACGTAAGCGACATTTCTGTCGTAAGTTGCTCTGCAACCGGACGCTCTTTCAGTGAAAGCCGTTCCGAAACCGTTCGCGATACTGTAGGTCGTAGGCATGACGATTCTGGATACGGCATGACGGCCAAGGTTTTCCTGTCACGACTGAAGCTCACGGATTTCCGCAACTACGCGGAGGTATCCTTGCGGCTGGATGAACGCCATGTCGTGCTGACTGGCGATAACGGCTCCGGCAAGACGAACCTGCTGGAAGCCGTCTCGTTTCTCTCTCCAGGTCGGGGTTTGCGCCGCGCCGTTCTTTCCGATGTCACCCGTGTCGGCGCGGAGGGGACTGGCTTCTCGGTCTTTGCCGATGTTTCCGGTATGGATGGGGATGTCGCGATCGGTACAGGCATCGAGGGAGATGACGAAACGCCATCTCGACGTCTGCGCCTCAACGGAACCTCGGTCAGATCCGTCGATGAATTGACCGATCACTTGCGGGTCCTTTGGCTGACCCCATCGATGGACGGGCTTTTCACCGGCTCTTCTTCGGATCGTCGCCGTTTCCTCGATCGCCTTGTTCTATCGCTGGATCCGTCGCATGGCCGGCGCGCCAGCGATTTCGAAAAGGCCATGCGCCAACGCAACCGCCTTCTGTCCGACGGCCGCTTCGATCCTGTTTGGCTGGATGGAATCGAAAAACAGATGGCGGAACTCGGTATCGCCATGGCCGTGGCAAGGTCCGAAATGCTGGGGCTCTTGCGTGCTTTGATCGAAAGCCGCTCCGGCGACACCGGCTTTCCAAAAGCAATGCTGACTTTGTCCGGCTTCCTCGATGATGAGTTCCATCGACCGGCGGTGGATCTGGAGGATGAGTATTTCGCCACCTTGCGTGAGAACCGGTATCGGGACGCCGCAGCCGGGCGCACGCTGGACGGACCGCATCGCGCCGATCTTTTTGTGCGGCACGCTGAAAAGGACATGGACGCAGCACGCTGCTCCACTGGCGAACAGAAGGCCCTCCTCGTCGGTCTTGTTCTCGCGCATGCACAACTGACTGCCAATATGACCGGTCACGCTCCGGTGCTGCTTCTGGACGAGATTGCCGCGCATCTGGATGAAGGCCGTCGTGCCGCGCTTTTCGACCTCATCCACGCGCTTGGCGGCCAGAGTTTCATGACAGGGACGGATGCAGCAATGTTTTCGGCATTGCGGGATCGCGCACAGTTTTTCACCGTGTCGCATGGCAGCGTGTCATGATAGGGCTTCTCCTATTGACGTTCCGGAGACAGGATCATGGATGCTCTTAGCCCCGAGGAAATTGAACGCTACAAGCGACATATTCTTCTGCCAGAGATCGGCGGCATGGGGCAGCAGCGACTGAAGACAGCCAAGGTGCTGGTGATCGGCGCAGGCGGCCTCGGCGCGCCGGTGCTCTACTATCTTGCCGCAGCAGGCATAGGGACACTCGGCATTATCGACGATGATGTTGTCTCTTTGTCGAATCTTCAGAGACAGGTCATTCATGACACCGGCACGATCGGCGAGCTAAAAACCGAAAGCGCACGCCGCAGCATTTCCCGGCTCAATCCGCATGTGCGCACGCTGCATTTCGAAGAACGATTTTCCCGTCTCTGGGCCCATGATCACCTGGCGTCCTTCGATCTCGTCATTGACGGATCCGACAATTTCGATACCCGCTATGCGGCGGCCGATGCAGCCGAAGCGGCAAAGGTGCCGCTGGTGACCGGCGCTGTCGGTCGGTTCGATGGCTCTGTGACGGTGCTGAAGCCCTATGCAGAAGGTCCAGACGGCACGTTGCTGCCACGCTACCGCGATCTTTTTCCTGCGCCACCGCCGGAGGGCCTTGTTCCATCATGCGCGGAAACCGGCATTATCGGCGCTCTGACCGGCGTCATCGGTACGACGATGGCCATGGAAGCTATCAAGATCATTACCGGAGCGGGAGAGCCACTGGTTGGCCGGCTGCTTCTCTATGACGCGCTCGCAGCCCGCTACGACACCATTCGCTACAAGAGGCGCCAGGCAGCATGACAGAGATTGTTCGAATCGACGAAAACTTCAACCGCGTAGAGGAATTGCTGGCGCTGATCATGTCGTCATTCGCCAGTATGGACGGCGTGATCGATCCGCCTTCGTCGGCGCATCGGCTGACACCTGATAATCTGCGTCAAAAGATCGGCCAAGAAAGTGCATTCGTCGCTTTCGACGGGGACCAAATGCTCGGATGCATTTTCTGCAAACCGGAAACAAACTCGCTCTATATCGGCAAGCTTGCCGTGTCTCCCGCCGCCCAAGGTCGCGGCATCGGTCGCGCCTTGCTAAGCGCAGCTCAGGATTTGGCGCGTCAGCTGTCGCTGCCAAGTCTTCGTTTGGAAACCCGCATCGAACTCGTCAACAATCACCGGCAGTTCACGTCATGGGGTTTCAGCAAGACAGCCGAGAATT
The DNA here is from genome assembly GCF_053521965.1 of Rhizobium sp. 22-785-1. Classification (NCBI taxonomy): domain Bacteria; kingdom Pseudomonadati; phylum Pseudomonadota; class Alphaproteobacteria; order Hyphomicrobiales; family Rhizobiaceae; genus Rhizobium; species Rhizobium sp. 22-785-1. The sequence continues at coordinate 473,358 of NZ_JBNWDI010000002.1, forward strand.
CGCACGACGGATATGATCGTGTGACGTCAATCGAAATGACGAAGCGTCTGGCTTGATCGCACCCTGCCGGGCAAAAGCACTGGGCGATTTTGCAATTACGACATGCGACAAAACCAAGACCTTAAGCGTAGGGAGCGGATATCAAAGATCGCGCCACGCTTCAGGCCCTGCCCGGCAGCACCCGGTTCGGCGGCCTGTGACCATCATAAAATGCGCGGATGTTGATGATGACCTTGTCGCCCATGTCGATGCGGCCTTCGATCGTGGCCGAACTCATATGCGGCAAGAGCACCACCCTGCCCTCCTTGGCGAGTTTGATGAGCTTTGGGTTGACGGCGGGCTCGTTCTCAAACACGTCGAGACCCGCACCGGCAATCTTTCCCTGACGCAGGCACTCGATCATCGCCGCTTCATCGATGATATCGCCGCGCGCCGTGTTGACGATATAGCTCGTCGGCTGCATCAGCGCGAGGCGCCGAGCCGAGATCAGATGATAGGTGGCAGGCGTCGACGGGCAGTTGACGGAGACGATGTCGACGCGCGCCAGCATCTGGTCGAGACTATCCCAATAGGTCGCTTCAAGCTCCGCTTCGGTCGCCGGGCTGACACGCTTGCGATTGTGATAATGGATCGATAGCCCGAAGGCCTTAGCGCGGCGGGCAACGGCAGTACCGATGCGGCCCATGCCGACGATGCCGATACGCTTGCCCGACAGTCGGCGACCCAGCATCCAGGTCGGCGACCAGCCGCGCCAGTCATCCGATCCGTTGGCAAGCACCCGTGTGCCTTCGACAAGGCGGCGCGGAACGGCAAGCACAAGCGCCATCGTCATGTCCGCGCTGTCTTCCGTCAACACGTTCGGCGTATTGGTAACGGTTATGCCCTTGCGTGCCGCCGCGTCCACGTCGATATGATCGATACCGTTTGAAAAACTCGCGATCAATTTCAGTTGAGGACCAGCCTGCTCTATCATGGACGCGGTGATGCGATCGGTCACCGTCGGAACCAGAACATCAACACGCTGCATGGCCGCCAGAAGCTCCGCCTCTGTGCGAGGCGCATCTCCAATATTCAATTCAGCCTCGAACAGTTCCCGCATGCGGGTCTCGACCAGATCCGGCAGTTTTCGGGTCAAATAGACGGTCGGTCTCTTCTTGTTCGTCATAGTCTGCAGGCACCTTGTTCAGAGGTCGTTAACCAGAAAGAGCGATAATTTGTTCAGCAAGGGCGTTTCTACCAGACCCACCGGCGAAGACAAACAAATCTCGCATGTTGTTCCTTCGGCGACAGGACTGGGGTGCCCCTCAAACGTCATTCTCTTCTTTCATGGAAACGGTCAAACGACATGCGTAGCTTTGTCTCCATCCTCTGCATTGCATTGTCATTGGGTTTTCTTCACGCCACCGTCTCACCAGCACTTGCTCAGGGCGCTGCAAAGGGTGCCAGCGGCCTGCCACTACCGCGTTTTGTCAGCCTGAAATCAAAGCGCGTTAACATGCGCATCGGACCAAGCACGGACTATGCCGTATCCTGGATGTATATGAAGTCCGGCATGCCGGTGGAAATCATTCAGGAATATGAAAACTGGCGCCGCATCCGCGATGCGGACGGCACCGAGGGCTGGGTGAATCAGGCGCTGCTCTCTGGCGAAAGAACCGCTGTCGCCGCTCCATGGATGCGCGGCAAGGGCAAGGACGTTTATGTCAATATGCGCCGTGAACCGCAGTCGAGCGCTTCTGTAGTGGCAAAGCTGGAGCCTGGCGTCCAAATCCGCATCGGCGAATGCAATGGCGATTGGTGCAAGGCAGAAGCCGATCACGTGGGCGGCTGGGTTTCGCAGGGCGAAATCTGGGGCGCCTATCCGGGCGAAGCGTTCAAATAAGCGGCCATCCCCGCGCACCTTGGAACCGGCGCACGGAGATCATTGTCATCGAATAATCAAAGAAGCCCGTGCTTCTCGGCCAGCGCCTTCAGCGACGACATGGGACGCGGTCCGATCTGCTGTATGACGGCAGCGGCTGCAAGGCAGCCGAGCTTGCCGCTATCTTCCAGTGAACGCTCCTGCGTGTAGCCAAAAAGGAACCCGGAGGCGAACAGATCGCCGGCGCCCGTCGTGTCGACGACATCGAAAACCGGATAGGCATCGACCTTCACCCGCTCGGTACCGCGCACAATCACAGCGCCCTCTTCGCTCATCGTCACTGCTGCGATCTTGCAGTCCTGTGCGATCTTGGTCAGCGCCAGATCGAAGTCTTCGGTTTCATAGAGCGACAGCGCTTCCTGCTTGTTGGCAAAGACGATATCGACTGTCCCCGAGCGCATCAGATCGAGGAACTCGTCGCGGTAGCGGCCGACGCAGAAACTATCGGACAGCGTCATGGAGACTTCGCGACCGTTTTCATGGGCGATGCGGGCGCAATCACGGATCGCGTCCTTGGCCCGCGGCGGGTCCCAGAGATAGCCTTCGAAATAGGTGACCTTCGATTGTGCAACGATCTCAGGTTCCACGTCTTCCGGTCCAAGCTCGACGCAGGCGCCAAGATAGGTGTTCATTGAACGCTCACCGTCTTCGGTGACGAAGATCATCGAGCGAGCGGTAGGCGGAAAGGTGCCGCGTGGCTTGGTCTCGAAATAGACGCCCTGGGCGCGGATATCGTGCTGGAAAATTTCGCCGAGCTGATCTTCGGCGACCTTGCCGAAATAGGCTGCGGGTGCTCCGAAATTGGCAATGCCTGCCGCCGTATTGCCTGCACTTCCGCCGGAGGCTTCCAGTGCCGGACCCATGAGCGAGTAGAGCAGTTCCGCGCGCTCGGCATCGATCAGGTTCATCGCGCCCTTGGTGATGGCGTTGTCGATGAGAAAGCTGTCATCGCAGCGGGAAATGATATCCACGATGGCGTTGCCAACGGTCAGTACGTCGAATTTTGTCATGAGCCTCTTGTCCGAGCCGCACCGACCCGGTGCGTTATCCGGAACTCGGTCTTAAAGATTTCTGCCGACAAGAAAAGAGAAAAGGCGACTGCGCCTTGCAAGCTCATCCTCGACCGATCTTCCCGCGTCATTTGCATGTCATAAAGTGCTGGTAGAGCATTCCTCGTTCCCGACACGGATGTACTGCCGGGGATGACAGGCTGAAGCGGGGACGATCCCCGCTTTTTCCGTTTTCATGGGCCCGCTGTGGTTTCCAACCCCGGCCAGAAAACGGTTTCGGACGCCCCCCCTTTCCTGTACAGGGTTGAGACATTCCGCAGAGTGCTCGTGAAAGCCCGTCTCCATGTATGCTGTTGCCCTGAATGTCGCGCCGATCTTTCTGCTTATTCTGATCGGTTGGCTGACGGTAAAGGCAAGGCTGTTCAAGGCCGAGGCGAGCGATGTACTGAGCGACTTCGTCTTCAAGATTGCCGTGCCAACGCTGATCTTCCGTACGCTGGCCGAAGCCGATTTTCATGGCGCTTCGCCTTTCAAGCTCTGGATCACCTACTTCGCCGGCGTAGCCATCACCTGGGCTGCGGGTCAGCTTGTGACGACATACATCTTCAAGCAGGACCTGCGCGTTAGCGTCATTGCCGGCATATCCTCGGCTTTCGCCAACAATATTTTCATTGGCCTGCCGCTCGTCGGGCGTTCCGTCGGCAATGACGGCATTGTTGCAATTTCAATCCTTCTGGTCATCCATCTTCCCATCATGATGATTGCCGGAACGATCCTGATGGAAAACGCGACACACAAGGTGGTGGGCGGTGAAAGGCGAAGTGCGTTCGCGGTCTTGAAGCAGGTGGGGCGAAACCTCGCGACCAACCCTCTGGTCATCGCTCTTCTTCTTGGACTTTGCTTCAATATGATCGGAGCATCAATGCCGGTCGTGTTTACGACGGTCATCGATCAGATCGCCGCCATGGCTGGACCTGCGGCGCTTATTTCTCTTGGCATGGCGCTGACCAAATATCCGGTGCGCGGCAATCTGCACATCTCGGCGACGATTACCGCCTTCAAACTCTTGCTTCTCCCGGCCTGCGTCTGGGCGACGGCGCACCTGCTGGGCCTCAACCCCGCCTGGACGTCGGCATTGGTGCTGACATCCTGCGTCCCGACCGGCATCAATTCCTGGCTGCTCGCAAACCGCTTCGGGATCGGACACAGCATCGCCGCCTCGACCATCAGCATATCGACGCTGTTCGGCGTCCTGACGGTATCGCTCTGGGCGTGGCTGCTAAGCTGAGGCTGCAGCTGAACCGCAGCCTCTTTCTCTTGAATGATTATTTCTGGGCGCTGAGGATCTTGAAGCGCGCGTTGCGGCAGACTTCCTCGCTCTTGCGGAACTCGCTGGCGAGCACCGGCTCGTAGGGCAGGCCGCGATTGGCAACCATCAGCAGTTTGCCGCCGCTGCGCAATGCTATCGCAGCTGCCTTTATCATCGCCTGACCGAGGGCCGGTTCGGCGGCCTGGCCACCCGCATGGAAGGGTGGGTTCATAATGATCAGGTCGTATTTTTCCTTTGGCGGCTCGGCGGCCAGATCCTGCCAGAAGAAGCGTGCGGTCAGCCGCGGGCAGTTTTCCAGAAGATTGGTCTTGGCAAATTCCAGCGCGTTGTAGTCGGCCTCGAAAAGATCGATGCGCGCCGTGCGCGGCGACTTCTCAGCCAGCATGACGGAGAGATAGCCCCATCCGGCACCGAAGTCTGCCGCATTGCCATCGAAGTCCGTCGGCATGCGCGAGACGAGCAGTTCGGAACCGTCATCCACACGGTCATGGGAAAACATGCCAGGCATGGCGGTGAAGCGGTTGTCGATAGTGACCGGCTTCTGCTCCAGCTTCGCGACGGCGGCAGAGACATCATCAGGCCTTGCAAACCAGATTGCGACGCCGTGATATTTCGGCGTGGATTCCGCATCGATACCAAGCTTGGCGAGTGTCTTGCGCAGGGTGACGATCCCGTCTTCCTTGGCGCCAGCAGCCAGGATCAGACCGCCCGCCTTCACACGCTTCAAGGCTTCCGCCATGCGGTTTTCGTTTTCGCCGCGGTGCTTACCGCACAGGATCATGGCGGTGTCGTAATCCTCGCCGGAGATCTCCGGTGTGACCTCGGAGCCATGCGCCTGCAGCGCGCGATAGAGCGGCCGCAGGTTTTGAACCGCGACGATCTCAGCCTCGAAACCCTCCAGGCGCGGTGCTCCCGCTTCTGCACCCAGGAACAGCACGCGTTCACCGGCTTTCGGCGCTGGCAGCATATCGGCAGCGAAGGGATGGAACAGGGTTTTGACTGCGTCACGGCTCATCGGGAGCATCCTCAAGAACATGTGCCGGAAAAGCGCCAAGCGGCTTTGCGTCGGGACAATGCGTTCAACAACAATGGAGCAGCTTCACGTTTTAAACGAAGCAACGCTGCTCGGAAAATAGAAAAAAGGCGCGGGAGAGATCCCGCGCCCCGATAGGAATAAGCGCCTGCGCCTTACTCGGCAGCAGCGTCGCCTTCAGCCTTCTTCTCGGCAACGATTTCCTTGCCGGTTGCCTGGTCAACGATCTTCATCGACAGGCGAACCTTGCCGCGCTCGTCAAAGCCCATCAGCTTGACCCAGACCTTGTCGCCTTCCTTGACGACGTCGGAGGTCTTGGCAACGCGCTCGGAAGCCAGCTGCGAGATGTGAACGAGACCGTCACGTGCGCCGAAGAAGTTGACGAATGCGCCGAAGTCGGCGGTCTTGACGACCGTACCTTCGTAGATCTGTCCAACTTCAGGCTCAGCCACGATGGAGTGGATCCACTTGCGGGCTGCTTCGATTTCCTTGCCGGAAGACGAAGCGATCTTGACGGTGCCGTCATCTTCGATGTTGATCTTCGCGCCGGTCTTTTCGACGATTTCGCGAATGACCTTACCGCCCGAACCGATGACTTCACGGATCTTGTCGACCGGAATGTTCATGACTTCGATGCGTGGAGCAAATTCGCCGAGCTGACCACGGCTTTCGGTGATGGCATTGGCCATCTCGTTGAGGATGTGCTTGCGTCCACCCTGTGCCTGATCAAGCGCGACCTTCATGATCTCTTCGGTGATACCGGCGATCTTGATGTCCATCTGAAGCGAGGTGATGCCGTCTGCAGTACCGGCAACCTTGAAGTCCATGTCGCCGAGGTGATCTTCATCACCAAGGATGTCCGACAGAACGGCAAAACGTTCGCCTTCCAGAATCAGACCCATGGCAATACCGGCAACAGGCTTAGCCAGCGGAACACCGGCATCCATCAGAGCAAGCGACGTGCCGCAAACGGTTGCCATGGAGGACGAACCGTTGGACTCGGTGATTTCCGATACGACGCGCAGCGTGTAGGGGAACTGCTCAGCAGACGGAAGCATCGGACGGATTGCGCGCCATGCGAGCTTGCCGTGACCGATTTCGCGGCGACCCGGGGAGCCCATGCGACCTGTTTCACCGACCGAGTAGGGCGGGAAGTTGTAGTGCAGCAGGAAGCGTTCCTTGTACATGCCGGTCAGGCTGTCGACATACTGCTCATCTTCGCCGGTGCCGAGCGTGGCAACGACGATTGCCTGCGTTTCACCACGGGTGAAGAGTGCCGAACCATGGGTGCGCGGCAGAAGGCCAACTTCCGACACGATCGGGCGAACCGTGGAGAGATCGCGACCGTCGATACGGCTCTTGGTGTCGAGAATGTTCCAACGAACAATCTTGGCCTGCAGGTGCTTGAATACAGCGCCGACTTCTTCAGCCGAATACTTGGCTTCGCCGTCTTCCGGCAGGAAGTGCGCCTTGACCTTCGTCTTGACGGCGTCGACAGCAGCGTAACGGGCAGCCTTTTCGGTGATCTTGTAGGCGTCGCGCAGTTCAGCTTCGGCAAGGCCGAGCATTTCGGTTTCGAGAGCCGAGAAATCTTCCGGCTCGAATTCGCGCGGTTCCTTGGCAGCCACTTCAGCGAGCTTGATGATCGCGTCGATGACTGGCTGGAAGCCACGGTGACCGAACATGACGGCGCCGAGCATGACGTCTTCGTTCAGTTCCTTGGCTTCGGATTCGACCATCAGGACGGCGTCCTGCGTACCGGCAACGACGAGGTCGAGAACCGATTCGTCCATCTCGTCGAGATGCGGGTTCAGAACATATTCGCCGTTGATGTAACCGACGCGCGCGCCGCCGACCGGGCCCATGAAGGGAACGCCGGAAAGCGTCAGCGCAGCAGAGGTCGCGATCATGGACAGGATGTCCGGGTTGTTTTCCAGATCGTGCTGGATAACGGTAACAACGACCTGGGTGTCGTTCTTGTAGCCTTCAGGGAAGAGCGGGCGGATCGGGCGGTCGATCAGGCGGGAAACGAGGGTTTCGTTTTCGCTCGGACGGCCTTCACGCTTGAAGTAGCCACCGGGGATCTTGCCGGCTGCGTAGGTCTTTTCCTGGTAGTTGACCGTCAGCGGGAAGAAGTCCTGACCCGGCTTCGGGGCCTTTGCAGAAACGACGGTCGCGAGAACCATGGTTTCGCCGTAGGTTGCGATGACGGCGCCGTCAGCCTGACGAGCAACCTTGCCCGTTTCCAGCTTCAGCGGGCGGCCTGCCCATTCGATTTCCACGGAGTGTTGATTGAACATATCTTGTCCTTCTTGTCGCCGCGGCTCCACCATTGAAGCAGCGGCTTCGACACATCACGGGCAAGACAGCGGGAAGCTTTGGTGTGAGTGCCGACTATGGTGGCACAAGCGTCCTGCAATCCTGCCCCATGACAGGTCTTCGGTTGGTTCAGACGGTTCCGGCCCATCCGGTCCGTCTTGTTATCCGGGGTTACCGGATGAAAAACCGGCGGGCACCTTCAAAGGAAACCCGCCGGTCAAGATGTTAGCGGCGAATGCCCAAGGTACCGATCAGCTTCGAGTAACGGCCTTCGTCCTTCTTCTTCAGATAGTCGAGAAGCGAACGGCGGCTGGAAACCAGCGTCAGAAGACCACGACGAGAGTGGTTGTCCTTCTTGTGGCCCTTGAAGTGTTCGGTCAGGTTGTTGATCCGCTCGGTCAGGATTGCGACCTGAACTTCAGGCGAACCGGTGTCGCCTTCCTTCGTTGCATATTCCTTGATGAGGGCGGCTTTGCGCTCTGCAGTAATCGACATCGTAAAATCCTTTCTATTTTAAGGAAAAATCGGTCGCCAAGGGCCGGGATGTCGTCCAGCGCTGGCCATTCAATAGCAAAGGCAATGCCTAGCTGGCGCTGCCTATAAACCAATTGGCGGCTAAAGGAAAGGGGCGATGGGGATCTGCGCTAAAGCGCCGTGCGTCCTATTGGACGCGCAAAGGACGCTTTACCTTCTTGAATCTGCGCATCGTGCTTTCCGAAAATCGATTCCGGTTTTCGGGCCGAGGCTGTAAATCATGTCCACGCGTCGGTGAGGACAGTCTGTCCGTCTTAATGCCCGTCTTGCGAACGCACGCTTTCCGAAAGCCACTCAAGAAAATCATGGGCGGCTGGCGCCAGGGTTTCGAAACCGCGCACCACGATAAAGAAGGCGCCAAAGGGGAGCGTCTGCTGGAAGGGGCGAATGAGAAGCCCGGAGGCCAGATACTCCCTTGCAAACCGTTCCTCCAGAAGTGCGACGCCCTGCCCGCGCAAGGCCGCCTGAAGCGTCATGCCTTCGTCGGTGTAGATTGGTCCACGCGGATACACGTCCGAGGAAACGCCTGCCCGCTCGAACCAGCTTCGCCACATGTCCCGGCTGTCCTCATATAGAAGCGGAAAGTCCAGAAGATCGACAGGCCGTTGCGGTACCACCCTTCCCTCCAGCAGTCGCGGCGAGAGGCATGGAGTCATCTGCACATCCATCAAATGCCGGCTCTCCGATCGGGGCCAGTTCGTTCTCGTCAGGCTGTGGCGTATGGCAACGACGTCTTCGTTGTGGCGAAACTCTGCAAGGGCGGACTCCGACTCCACCCGTACGTCGATATCGGGATGACTGCGTTGGAAGTCTGACAGATGCGGGGTGAGGAAGCACGCAGCGAAGGACGGCTCAGCATTGATGTTCACCGTAACGGGGCCTTTGCCGCGCTCTACATCTGCAAGGCCATCGGACATCGCGTCGAAGGAAGCCGTCACGACGTGGAGCAACTTTGCCCCTTCCTGCGTCAGCCTGACGGATCGATGACCCCGATCGAAGAGCGGTCGATCAAGCAGCACTTCCAACTCCCGCACCTGACGGCTGATCGCGGCCTGCGAGATGCACAACTCTTCTGCAGCACGCGTAAAGCTCATGAGCCGCCCCGCTGCTTCAAAACTTCTGAGCGCTGTTAAAGGAAGGCGACTGCGCTTCATGCATAACCTCAAGTCATAGGACGACGACGATAATCTCGTTTGAAGCTAGGACGCAACCCGCGTTTTATGCAGCTCAGGTGTGCCGGGCTTGATTGCGACGGGCGCGCTTTACAGCATCGGCCCGAAAATTGGGATCGCTTTTCGGAAAGCACGATGCGTCGAGTCAAAAAGTAAAGCGGATTGAAACGAGAGGCATGGGCTTGGTCACACAATGACGGCTCCGTGGAGGATGTGTCGTGCTTCGAAAAGTGATTGATATTCTACGGGATTTCTTGCGGCTCACCCTGTTTCAGCCGCATGAAAATGCCGACGACCAGCGCGGCCGTCGGCATGATGATTGAGCGTTCCTCAAGAGAGAAGGTGACGCCGATGTCCCGTCAGCCGAAGACGCGCTTGGGGCGGAATTCGCCCTGGCCGATCTCGCCGATCGCCACCAGCCTGCCGCGCGCGGTGGCGTAGGCTTCCGATTCCTGCGTCGGGGCATCGCGTCCGCGCAGGAGGATGGGATTGCCCATCTTCAGGCGGTGTGCCTGATCATCATTGATGATGAGATGCGGCAGTGACGAAAGCGCTTCGGACGTATCGATGAGATAGGCGTCAAGCGCGGCAAGGCGCTCGTCGCGGTCTTCGATCGTCTCCAGTTCGGTGAGCTTTTCCAGTGGCACCATCGCATCTTCCGCGAAGGGCGCGACCATGGCGCGTCGGAGTTCGGAAATGAAGCCGTAACAGCCAAGATCACGACCCATGTCGCGCGCCAGAGCACGAACATAGGTGCCCTTGCCGCACTCCACTTCGAAATGCGCGGTGTTCTCATCCGGGCAGGCCAGCAATGTCAGGCGATGAACCTCGACTTCACGTGCCGGAATTTCGACGACTTCGCCCTCACGTGCCAAGTCATAGGCGCGCTCGCCGGCGATCTTGATGGCGGAGAACTGTGGTGGCGTCTGCAGGATCGTGCCGGTATATTTGGGCAGCAGATCGCGAATATCCTGCTCGCTCGGACGGTTGCCGGAGGCGTTGAGAACCTCGCCTTCCATGTCGTCGGTGGTGCGTTCTTCACCCCAGCTGACAGTGAATTCATAGATCTTGCGGCCATCCATGACGTAAGGGACGGTCTTGGTGGCGTCGCCCAGCGCAATCGGCAGCATGCCCGAGGCGAGCGGGTCGAGCGTACCGGCGTGGCCAGCCTTCTGCGCGTTAAAAAGCCATTTGATCTTGGAGACGGCCTCGGTGGAGCCGAAATCGAACGGCTTGTCGAGGATGAGCCAGCCGGAAACCGGGCGACCCTTGGGTTTGCGTGGTTTGGACATTCTTCAGTTCTGTTCGTCGTCTTTTTCGTTGGAAGATCCAAGATCGCGCTGCACTTCGGGAGAGCGCAGCAGGGCGTCGATCTTCTGATAATTGTCGAAGCTGGTGTCATCGCGGAAGCGCACTTCCGGAACGTATTTCATCTGGCGCAGGTGTGGTCCGAGCCTGCCGCGGATGAACTTCGCATGCCGGTTCAAGGCATCGATGCTCTCGGTATGATCGGCAACGCCAAGCGGTGTTACATAGGCGGTCGCGATCTTGAGATCGGGAGACATGCGCACTTCCGAAATGGAAATGACCGTCTTCTCCAGAAGATCGTCACGCACTTCGCCGCGCTGCAGGATTTGCGTCAAAGCCGCACGAACCTGCTCGCCGACGCGCAGCATGCGTTGTGAAGGGGCTGATGAAGTTGCTTTTGCCATTGTTATTCTTGCCTCAGCAAATTGGAAGAAGATTGTCGGGCGGCTTTGCAGCTTCCCAATTTCTCATTCCAGCACTCTCGGCGGAAGGCCATGTTGGACCCTCTTGTCGGAGTATCTTAAAATTCAGCGAGCGCCGGTTAGCCAGCGCTCGCTCTTAAAATCATACAATCAGGCAGAGCGCTTAGAGCGTTCTGGTAATATGCTCCACGCGGAAGCACTCGATCGTGTCGCCAGCGCGAATGTCTTCGTAGTTCTCGAAGGCCATACCGCATTCCTGACCGACCGGCACTTCGCTGACTTCGTCCTTGAAGCGCTTGAGCGTCTTGAGCTTGCCTTCATGGATGACGACGTTGTCGCGAACCAGACGGACGCCTGCACCACGTTCCACCTTGCCTTCGACGACACGGCAACCGGCAACCTTGCCGACCTTGGTGATGTTGAAGACTTCGAGGATTTCGGCATTTCCGAGGAAGGTCTCGCGACGTTCCGGCGAAAGAAGACCGGACATGGCCGCCTTCACGTCATCCACCAGATCGTAGATGATGTTGTAATAGCGGATCTCGATGCCGGCGCGCTCAGACGCTGTACGGGCCTGGGCATTGGCACGGACGTTGAAGCCGATGATCGCGGCGTTGGATGCTTCTGCCAGAGAAATATCCGATTCCGTGATGGCGCCTGCGCCCGAGTGGACAATGCGTGCGCGGACTTCGTCGGTACCGAGCTTTTCGAGCGATGCGATGATCGCCTCCACGGAACCCTGCACGTCGGCCTTGATGACCAGCGGGAACTCCTTCATGCCGGAGGTCTGTAGCTGGCTCATCATCTGCTCGAGAGAACCGCGCTGGCCAGTTTGGCGAGCAACGGCCTTGTCGCGGGCAAGACGCTGACGGTACTCGGAAATCTCGCGAGCGCGGCTTTCGCTTTCGACGACGGCGAAACGGTCACCGGCAGACGGTGTGCCGGACAGGCCGAGAATTTCGACCGGCATGGCAGGACCCGCTTCCTTGACGTGGTCGCCCTTGTCGTTGACGAGTGCGCGGACGCGGCCCCACTGATCACCAGCAACGATGATCTGGCCAGGCTTCAGCGTACCCTTCTGAACGAGAACGGTCGCTACTGCACCACGACCACGGTCGAGTTCGGCTTCGATGACCGTGCCCTCTGCAGTACGGCTTGGGTCTGCCTTGAGATCGAGGATTTCGGCCTGCAGCAGGATGGCTTCGAGCAGCTTGTCGAGGCCCTGCTTCTTCTTGGCCGAGACTTCGACGTCAAGCACTTCACCGCCCATGGATTCCACGAAGACTTCGTGCTGGAGCAGCTGCTGGCGAACCTTTTCAGGGTTTGCCTCATGCTTGTCGATCTTGTTGATCGCCACGATGATCGGCACGCCGGCTGCCTTGGCGTGATTGATCGATTCGATCGTCTGCGGCATCACGCTGTCGTCAGCCGCAACCACGAGGATCGCGATGTCGGTTGCCTGCGCACCACGGGCACGCATGGCCGTGAAGGCGGCGTGGCCTGGGGTGTCGATGAAGGTGATCTTCTGGCCGTTCTGCTCGACCTGATAGGCACCGATATGCTGGGTGATGCCACCGGCTTCGCCAGCAACCACGTTTGCCTGACGGATGGCGTCGAGCAGCGAGGTCTTGCCGTGGTCGACGTGACCCATGATGGTGACGACCGGAGGACGCGAAACCATGTCGCCTTCGACGTCGGCAACATTGAAGATACCTTCTTCAATGTCGGATTCCGACACGCGCTTGACGGTGTGGCCGAATTCGCCGGCAATCAGTTCGGCCAGATCGGCGTCGATGACGTCGCCCGGCTTCATCATCTGGCCTTCCTTCATCAGGTACTTGATGACGTCCACCGCACGTTCGGACATGCGCTGCGACAGTTCCTGAATGGTGATGGTCTCGGGCAGGACAACTTCGCGGGAAATCTTCTCGCGGGTTTCCTGCATCTGGCTGCGGCGGAACTTCTCCTGGCGACGGCGCATGGAGGCCAGCGAACGGCCGCGCTGCGCACCCTCTTCGTCGAGGTTCGATGTGACGGTGAGCTTGCCGCGACGACGCTCTTCTTCCGTCTTCAGACGGGCAGCGGGCTTTGCGGGCGCAGGGGCTGGCGCCTTGCCGCGCATTGGCATGCCGGTGCGGCGTGCGCCACGATCGTCCTCGTCATCCTTGTCGGTGCGGCGAACGCCCGGAGCGCCACGACCGGGCATCTCCGGCGCAGGTGCAGGCGCCGCTGCTGCGGGCGAGGGACGCGTGGACTGCGGGCGAACGTCACGGCGCACAGGCTGCGCTGTTGCGGCCGTCGGACGAACTGCGGCCTGCTCTTCTCTGGCAGGTGGCTCGTTCTCAGCAGCCTTGGCAGCGGCAGCCTCTTCAGCGGCGCGACGCGCTGCCTCTTCCTTCTCGGCGGCAATGCGGCGCTCTTCTTCCACCTTGCGGCGCGCTTCGTCTTCGGCGCGTTGCTTGGCTTCGACCACGTCGCGAGCCTGAGCTTCCATCAGCGCCCGACGGCGTGCTTCCATCTCACCGGCAGAGAGGTCGTGCAGAACGTTGCCGCGCGGACGATCCTGCTGGCGCGGTTGAGCCGACGGCTGCGGACGCTGCTGGTTGTTGGTCTGTTGGACGCGAGGTGCCGGATGAGCTGGCTGCGGACGCGGTGGAACCGGCGCCGCAGGCGCTGCTGCGCGTGGCTGCTGGGCAACAGGAGCTGCAGCTGCACCACCTTGCTTCTCGTCTTCAGGACGCATGGGGCGACGCTTGCGTGTTTCCACGACAACTGCGTTGGTGCGACCACGACCCATGTCCTGACGCACGGTACCCTGGTTCAACCCGCCCGGCTTGAGGGTGAGAGTCTTCTTGGGTTGTGCGTTGAGTGTCTTGTCGTCGTTGTTATCGGTCATTCCGTTCCCGTTCCTACAGACGAGAGCCGGATGACACCATCAGGCCCTGTCTTTCAATAGCTGCATCCGAACGCGGCGGCCGGTGTTGTCCGATAACCGCGTCATTGTCGTTCTGTCCGGGCAGCGCCAATGTCCGCTGGAGCTTTTTCGCCATGGCGATATCGCTCAAGCATCTTTGCGCGCTTCACTACACCCTCACCCGCCTGTCCTGCAAGCGCGCAGGCATGGATAAAAGCATTCTGGCCCAATAGTTCGTCCATTTCGGCCCCGGTAAAGAGCTTCAAGGACGGTATTTCATCGGCACCCGTACCGAGTGCCCAGGCCTTGCGGGCCTGATCCAGTTTCCGAACGCCATCAGCGGCGGCATCGGTTGCGTGGAAGACCGCCAGCGCCTGTCCGGAACGGACGGCCGCATCGACCTTCATGGCGCCGCTGATGAACTGGCCAGCTTTGCGCGCCATGTTCATCATGCCCGTTACCTGCTGCGTCATCAGCCGGTCCAGCATCTCAAGAAGATCCGGTCCAGCCTTGACGTCCGTTTTCAAGGCGCGCGCAAAGAGCTTCTTTGCGATCGCCTTTTCCACCAGCGCTCGGTCGGCTGTCACCCAGCAACCGCGCCCCGGCAATTGGCGCTTCAGGTCCGGCACGATTTGACCGTCCGGGCCTGCGACGAAGCGGATCAACTCATCTGGCGATCCACTCTGTCGTGTAACAATGCACATACGTCCGTTGACGTTGCCTTCTGCCAGATCCTCATCGGACCCGGCATCCGGTTCATGCGCCTGCGATATCATTCCTCAACGGCGGTATCCGCCTCCTCGGCAGCCTGCTGTTCAGCAGCCAGTTCTTCTTCGGTGATCCAGCCAGCCAGAAGACGAGCCTGCAGAACCATGTTTTCGGCCTCGACGCGAGAGACGTCGAGCTTGGAGAAGATGCCGTCGAACTTCTTGGTCTCGCCATCCTTGCGCTCGGTCCAGCCGACGAGATCGTCCGCTGCGCAGCCGGCAAAGTCTTCGACCGTCTTGATGCCGTCTTCGCCGAGAGCCACCATCATCTGCGATGTCAGGCCGTCGATCTGGCGCAGTTCGTCGGCAACGCCGAGTTCCTTGCGCTTGGCATCCATTTCCGCTTCAACGCGGTCGAGATATTCCTTGGCGCGCGTCTGGATTTCGACAGCGGTGTCTTCATCGAAGCCGTCGATAGAGGAGATTTCATCCAGCTCGACATAGGCCAGTTCCTCGACCTGGGCGAAGCCTTCGGATGCCAGAACCTGGCCGACCATTTCGTCGACGTCCAGCGCTTCCATGAAGAGGTTGGTACGCTCGTTGAATTCCTTCTGACGACGCTCGGACTCTTCCTGCTCCGTCATGATGTCGATATCCCAGCCGGTCAGCTGCGAAGCGAGGCGAACGTTCTGACCGCGACGGCCAATCGCAAGCGACAGCTGCTCGTCGGGAACGACCACTTCGATACGCTCGGACTCTTCATCCAGAACGACCTTGGCCACTTCCGCAGGCTGAAGCGCATTGACGATGAAGCTCGCAGGCTCCTGGCTCCACGGAATGATGTCGATCTTTTCGCCCTGAAGCTCGCCGACGACGGCCTGAACGCGCGAACCGCGCATACCGACGCAAGCACCGACCGGATCGATCGAGCTGTCATTGGAAATCACGGCGATCTTGGCGCGCGAACCCGGATCACGGGCAACCGACTTGATCTGAATGATGCCGTCGTAGATTTCCGGCACTTCCATGGTGAAGAGCTTGACCATGAACTGCGGATGGGTACGCGACAGGAAAATCTGCGGGCCGCGCTGCTCGCGACGAACGTCATAAACATAGGCGCGGACGCGATCGCCGTAGCGCAAGTTTTCGCGCGGGATCATCTCATCACGGCGGATAATGCCTTCGCCACGGCCGAGATCGACAATGACGTTGCCATATTCGACGCGCTTGACCGTGCCGTTGATGATTTCGCCGATACGATCCTTGAACTCGTCGAACTGACGGTCACGCTCGGCTTCGCGAACCTTCTGCACGATGACCTGCTTGGCGGACTGGGCAGCGATACGGCCGAAATCCATCGGCGGCAGCGGATCGGCAATGAAGTCACCGAGCTTGGCATCGGGGTTGCGGTCGCGTGCCAGCTCCAGCGGAATCTGGGTGGAGTAATCTTCGGCCTTGTCTACCACTTCCAGAAGACGCTGAAGGCGGATTTCGCCGGTCTTGGAGTTGATGTCGGCGCGAATATTGGTCTCGGAACCGTAACGCGAACGGGCGGCCTTCTGGATGGCATCGGCCATTGCGGCAAGCACGATCTCGCGGTCGATGACCTTTTCGCGCGCCACAGCATCGGCGATCTGCAGAAGCTCAAGCCGGTTAGCACTCACTGCCATTTTTTTGTCTCCGTAAGTCGCATGTTTGCGTTGGAAGAGCCCCGCAGGGTCTCTCAAAAAATCAATCTTCGTCTGCTTCTTCGTTCTGGTTGGCAGCAGCGGCCTTGGCCTGCTTATCCGCCTTCAGCGCGTCACGAATAAGGTCATCCGTCAAAACCAGTTTGGCATCAGACAGCGTGTTGAACGGGATTGTCACGACCGGCTCTTCGCCATAGCCGATCTGGTCGCGCTCGAGCTTAAAGCTGTCAGCATCAACTTCCGCGATCTTGCCACGGAAGCGCTTGCGATTATCCACCAGGATCGAGGTCTCGACCTTGACGAGATGCCCCTGCCAGCGAACAAAATCGGACTTGCGAACCATCGGACGGTCGATGCCAGGCGAGGACACTTCCAGATGATACGCCTTTTCGACGGGATCTTCCACATCAAGAACCGGCGAAATGGCCATCGAGACGGCTTCGCAATCCTGAACGGTCATGGTCCCGTCTTCACGTTCGGCCATGATCTGCAATGTCGAGCCATTCTGGCTGGAAAGCCGGACCCTGACAAGCACGAAACCCATTCCGGTCAAAATCGGCTCGATGATCTCGGCGATCCGCTGGTCGATGCCTGTTTCGGTTATCAGTCTCGGTTCGGCTGCTGCCATTATGCTCTTCCGGTGTTCTTTGCGCGGAACATCTGCTCCGGTTTGACGATCCGCCTAACGAAAAAGAGCGGGGCCTTGGGGACCCCACTCTTCATCAGACGATCAAGAATTTGAACGGGGATATAAACCCTTCTGTCCGGAAATGCAAGGTTTGCGGCGCAAATCCGAATATTCGATTTTTTCTGCCACAATTTCACCTTTGCAGCGTTTGAATGGGTGGTGTCACCGCCATCGACCTTTATAGTGCCTGCTGCCAGAACAGCAGTTGAAATCAATTGGATCGCTCGTGCCCGACCGTCAATCGCCACTCGCGCCACTCCGGCACCCGACCTACAAACGCATCTGGTTCGCCAGCATCGCGTCCAACTTCGGCGGGCTCATCCAGGCCGTGGGTGCCGCATGGATGATGACGGCACTTTCGACGTCCGAGAACATGATCGCGCTGGTGCAGGCCTCTACCTCGCTGCCGATCATGCTGTTCTCGCTGATTTCCGGCGCGCTTGCCGACAGTTTCGATCGGCGTCGGATCATGCTGTCCGCGCAGTTCCTGATGCTTGCCGCGTCGATCCTGCTGACAGTCTTTGCCTGGGCGAATCTTCTGACCCCATGGCTGCTTCTGTTCTTCACCTTCATGATCGGCTGCGGTACGGCGCTGAACAATCCGTCTTGGCAGGCATCGGTCGGTGAGATGGTGCCGCGGGAGGACCTGCCTGCGGCGGTGACGCTCAACAGCGTCGGTTTCAACATCACCCGTAGCGTCGGCCCTGCCATCGGTGGTGTCATCGTCGCGGCAGCCGGTGCCGCGGCAGCCTTTCTTGTCAATGCGCTTAGCTACTTCACGCTGATCTATGCACTGTTCAAATGGCAACCGCCAAAGAACAATTCGACGCTCCCGCGTGAGCAGTTGCTGGCCGCGATCTCCGCCGGTATGCGCTATGTCGCGATGTCGCCCAATATCGGCAAAGTTCTGGTGCGCGGCTTTCTCTTCGGCCTTTCCGCCAGCGCTATCCTGGCGCTGATGCCGCTCGTGGCGCGCGATCTCGTCGAAGGCGGACCGCTGACCTACGGCATCATGCTCGGCGCCTTCGGCGTTGGCGCTATCGGTGGGGCGCTGATGAGCGCCAGGCTTCGCGAGATGATGAGCAGCGAGTGGATCGTGCGGGTCGCCTTTCTCGGCTTCGCCTTGAGCGCCGGCGTTACCGCCATCAGCACCAATGCGATCATCACCAGCCTGTTTCTGACGATTTCAGGTGCCAGTTGGGTTCTGGCGCTCTCGCTTTTCAACACCATCGTGCAGCTCTCCACCCCCCGGTGGGTCGTTGGGCGTGCGCTCTCGCTCTACCAGACGCTGACCTTCGGCGGCATCGCGGTCGGCAGTTGGCTCTGGGGCTCTCTGGCGGAAGATCATGGCCTGACCTTCTCGCTCCTTTGTTCCTGTGTGCTGATGCTGCTTGGCGTCGTCGTCGGCTTCAAGCTCACCATGCCGGCCTTCGCCTCACTGAACCTCGATCCGCTGAATCGCTTCGTCGAGCCGCCTCTGCGACTGGATGTTAAACCCCGCAGCGGCCCGATTGCGATCATGGTGGATTACGAGATCGACGATGCCGATCTGCCGGAGTTCATGGCGATCATGGCAGAGCGCCGTCGCATCCGCATCCGCGATGGCGCGCGCAACTGGAGCCTGATGCGGGATCTGGAAAACCCGGATGTCTGGACGGAGATCTACCACGTCCCGACCTGGGTCGAATATGTCCGCCACAATCACCGACGGACCCAGGCCGACGCGGAAAGCTGGGATCGCATCCTGACGCTACACAAGGGCAAGACACGCCCCCGCGTCCACCGGATGATCGAGCGCCAGGCGATCCCGCCGCAGGACGATATTTTCCATAAGGCCCATATCGATCCGCATTGAGCGGATCGACAAACTGACCTCGCGTTCAGACGGTTTACCTGAGCTTTGTTTTCAGGGAAGCATCAGGAAAGCAGGTCGGCTTCAAGCCGTTCTTTGCCTGCCAATCACCCAGCGATCGGCGGGTCTTGAAGCCGGCCAGGCCATCGGCCTTGCCGACATCATAGCCCTTGGCGACCAGTGCCTTCTGCATGGCAAGCACGTCGGAGCGGAGCATGGAGCCGACATTGCCCCATTCCGCCTTGAACGGGCCCCCACCATAGGCAATGCGATCAGCGAGATTGCCGATGAAAAGCGCGTAGAGATCGGAGTTGTTATACTCCTTGATGACGTAGAAATTCGGCGTCACGACGAATTCCGGGCCGTGGCGACCGGCGGGAACCAGCATCATGCCATCGGCGCTCAAGTCGTTGGACGGAAAGCCTTTTCCAGAAACGCGGGTGATGCCCATCTTGGCCCATTGAGACACCGGCTTCGCCAGATCCGGACCTTCCTGCGCGCAGGAAACATCGCCTGGTATGGAAACCTCAAAACCCCAGTCGCGGTCGCGCTGCCAGCCGCGTTTCGATAGATAGTTGGCGATGGATGCCAGCGCGTCGGGTACCGAATTCCAGATATCGCGATGGCCGTCTCCGTCGAAATCGACGGCATATTTGAGGTAACTCGACGGCATGAACTGCGGTTGCCCGAGCGCGCCAGCCCAGGATCCCATCATCCGCGAGGGTGGCACGTCGCCGCTTTCGGCAATCTTCAGCGCATCGATCAGCTCGGCCCGGAACATGTCCTTGCGGGTGGAGGCATAGGCCTTGGTCGCCAATACGTCGATGACGGAATTGGGAAGCTTCGCACGACCGAAACCAGACTCACGGCCCCAAATGGCGATAACGATATTGCCAGGAACGCCATAGGTCGCTTCGATACGCTTGAGGGTGGCAGCATGGGTGGCGGCAAGCGAGCGCCCCGTTGCCGCAAGACCCTGAAGCCGCTTTTCGGAAAAATACGCTCCGGGAGAGGAGAACTCGGCCTGGCTTTGCGCCTGCTCCTTGGGTGGCTTCTGGCCCGGCACGAGAACGTCCGGCAGTTTCCAGTTGATCGTCAAACCCGTCAGTGCGGCTTCAAGCGTCTTTTGCGACACCCCGGCCTTTTTCGCTTCCGGCCAGATTTCCCGCTTCAGCCAGGCGTTGAATTCCGCATCGTATTTTGCGGCCGCCGCTCCCGTCGGGATAGACTGGGCAAGTGCTGCGCCTGAAGAGAGAAGAGAAACTGCGGCGGCAACTGCAAGGCCGATGGTGTGAGCGCGCATTCGGTCTCCTTATCGTATGCTATTTAAATCGCGGTGCGGGCGCGAAGGGCTGCGGTCAGCGTTCCTTCGTCGAGATAATCCAACTCGCCACCGACCGGAACGCCATGGGCAAGACGGGTAATCTTGACGTCGAGATCGGTCAGTCGATCGGTGATGTAATGCGCAGTCGCCTGGCCCTCGACGGTGGCGTTGACGGCGATGATCAACTCGCGAATGCCGCCGACACTCACGCGGTCGATCAGGCCCTTGATGTTCAAATCCTCAGGGCCGACCCCATCCAGCGGGGAGAGCGTGCCGCCCAGCACGTGATAGGCTGTGTTCATCGCCCCTGCCCGTTCCAGCGCCCAGAGATCGGACACGTCTTCCACAACGATGATGACCGACTGGTCGCGCTGCACATCGGTACAGACAGTGCAGGGATCGATCGTATCGACATTGCCGCAACAGGAGCAGATCTTGACCTTGTCATAGGCTTCGCCCATGGCGCTCCCAAGCGGGCCGAGTAACTGCTCCTTCTTCTTGATGAGGTGCAGCGCCGCGCGGCGCGCAGAGCGAGGCCCAAGTCCCGGCACCTTTGCCAGAAGCTGGATCAGTTTTTCGATTTCGGGACCGGTGACTCGTTTTGCCATGGAGCGTTTCTACTGCATTAATCGTTGAACGGGAATCGGTAAGGGCAAAAGGCATCTCATGAAAATTCAGGCTATTTGTCGCGCCGATGCACGGGCGCTACCCGGCAAGACATCCAAGACCGGCGTCTTCAAGCACGCTGTAAATGGCCCCGTGATGGTGGACGTACAAGGCATCGTTGGTGACGCAGTCTGTAACCGCAAGCACCATGGAGGACCGGACCAGGCGATCTATGCCATGGGCTCGGGCGACCTCGACTTCTGGACCGGAGACCGCGGTCACCCAATCGAGCCCGGATTCTTCGGCGAAAACCTTGTGATCGAAGGCATGGACAGTGCCGCGCTTTGCGTCGGGGATCGGCTTGAGCTTCAACAGGTGACGCTGGAAGTCACCGCCGCGCGCATCCCCTGCGCCACACTCACTGCCCGTGTCGGCGACCCGCATTTTGCCAAGCGCTTTCGTGAAGCGGGTCATCCCGGGGTTTACTGCCGTGTCCTTCAAACCGGCATGATAGAGGCCGGGGAGAGTGTGACCCTCATACCGTATGCCGGGACGAAACTCCCGATCCCCGTCATCCTCCAGCGTTTTCGGCCCAACCGCTTGACGCAGGAAGAGTGCGCCGCTTTTCTCGGCACGCCCCTTGCCATTCGCTTTCGCGAGATGATCGCCTAAGTCTTGGCGGTCCATGCCGCCAAATAGCGTCGGATCTTAGAATGGAAACTTCATGCCTGGCGGGATCGGCAGGCCAGCCGTAATACCGGCCATCTTCTCCTGAGCCTGGGCCTCACCCTTTTCCTTCGCATCCTTATGGGCTGCAACAATCAGGTCTTCGAGGATTTCGACTTCGTCTTCCTTGAAGAGTGACGGGTCGATCTTCAGGCCGCGCATTTCGCCCTTGCCATTGAGGGTAACGGTCACGAGGCCGCCGCCGGAGCTGCCGTGGACTTCGAGTGCGGCAATTTCTTCCTGCACCTTCTCCATCTTGGCCTGCATTTCCTTGACCTTGCCCATCATGCCCATAATGTCACGCATGGCTGAAACTCCTGTTTTTGTTGTTGGGGCGGTTGATCCGAACACGGCTACGGTCGTCAACTCTGCCGTTTTCTCAAAACTCGATATCGTCGCCGGGAAGAATATCGCCTTCACTCGATTCGGCAACGGAAGGCGGGCTTACGTCTTCGACCTCTTCCTGAACGGCTGCACGAATGCGCACATCGGTGATCTTTGCGCCGGGGAACTGCGAGAGGATGGCTGCAACATCCGGATCCTGTCGCGCATCGACCAGACGCGCGTCACGCGCATTGCCTTCCGCTTCGACGAGAGTCGGCTCACCCTCGTCCTTGCTGAGGCTGACGATCCAGTGGATGCCTGTCCATTCCTTTAGCTTGACGCCAAGTTCGCCGGGGAGCGAGCCTGGCGCGCCTTCGCCAAGACGCATATCAAGACGGCCAGGCTCGATCTTCACCAGACGCACGAAATTGCGGACTTTAGCCCGTATTACGGGATCTCGATTCTTCTGCGCCAGATCGGCAATATCCTGCACCGATTTGACCGGCACTTTCGATTCAGGCCGTTCCTCGGTACGCGGTGCCGCGACCTGCATGTCCTGCGGGCGGCTATCCGGCACGGCGCGCAGCATGGCAGTCGGCTGGGGCGCGGATTGCATCTGCGGCGATGTCTGAGCTGAGGCGACGGCCTGCGTCGAGCCATAGGCGCGTGCGCCTCCACCATGACCATTGCCCCCACTGCCAGCGGAACCGCCAGTTGGCATCGCGCCAGCGCCATTCGCGAGTTCCTCGAGACGGCGGGCCGCATCTTCCGGCGCCGGCAGGTTGGCGGCGTGCGCCAGGCGGATCAATACCATCTCGGCGGCACCGGCAGGGCGCGAAGCGTTCTCCGTTTCGGGAATTCCCTTCAACAGCATCTGCCAGATGCGCGACAGGGTGGAGACCGCAACACTATCGGCAAATTCTGTACCGCGAAGGCGCTCGACCTCCGACAATGACGGATCTTCCGAAGCGTCCGGCACGTATTTCATGCGGGTGACCAGATGAGTAAAGTCAGCCAGATCGTTCAGGACAACAACGGGATTGGCGCCCGCTTCATACTGCGCATTGAATTCGGACAGTGCCGCCGCGACATCGCCCTTGATGATGTGCTGGAAGAGATCGACGATGCGCGCACGATCGGCAAGACCGAGCATGCCGCGCACCGCATCGGCCTCTACGCGTCCGCTGCCATGAGCAATTGCCTGATCCAGCAGCGACAGACCGTCACGCGCCGAACCTTCTGCCGCACGCGCAATCATCGACAGCGCCTGCGGCTCGGCTTCGAAACCTTCCTTGGATGCGATTGCCGTAAACAGGCCGACAAGGTCCGCGGCACTGATGCGGCGAAGATCGAAACGCTGGCAGCGCGATAGAACGGTGATCGGAACTTTGCGGATTTCGGTGGTGGCGAAGATGAATTTCACATGCTCGGGCGGCTCTTCGAGCGTCTTCAGCAGGCCGTTGAAAGCCTGTGTCGAGAGCATGTGCACTTCGTCGATGATGTAGACTTTGTAGCGCGCCGATACAGGGCGATAGCGCACCTGCTCGATGATCTCGCGAATGTCGTCGATGCCGGTGTGCGAGGCGGCGTCCATCTCGATCACATCGACATGACGGCCTTCCATGATCGCCTGGCAATGCTCGCCCGGAACGCGCAGGTCGATGGTGGGCTTGTCGATCTCAGGCGTCTTGTAGTTCAGCGCCCGCGCCAGAATACGAGCCGTGGTGGTTTTTCCCACGCCGCGAACGCCGGTCAGCATATAGGCCTGGGCAATACGGCCGGTTTCGAACGCGTTGGTCAGCGTGCGAACCATCGGCTCCTGCCCGACCATCAGATCGGAGAAATCCTTCGGGCGGTATTTACGCGCCAATACCCGGTAACCCGTACCCTGCTCTTTTGTCTGGGGCATGTTGGTTCCGGTGTCGCTCATCGCCTCGCCAGTTTTCGAAGTGGGGCCCGCTTCAGGCTGAACTGGCCCGGCGAAGCAGAGCGTGTCTTAAGAAGAAAAGGTGGGAGGCTGGCACGGCGACCCGTGCCTGGCTCGTTAGGGCTGCTTCCTTCCGGACCTGACCCGGTTGGCGAGTGGCTCGTCCACCACCAACCTCCCGGCGCCACATATCGGCAATAATAGAAGCAAATGCAAGTCAGGCCTTGAAAAAACTGCTATCTCTGTGAAAACAGGTCACTATTGAGCGCGAACTGCGGCGCAAGACCGCAGATTATTTTAGGGAGGATGCCTTGGGCCCATTCCACCTGGACGAAAGACTGGCGCGCGACAGCGTGCTGATCACCACACTTGGCCTGTGCCAGTTGCGTCTGCAAAACGATTGCCGCTGGCCATGGGTCGTGCTGGTTCCGCAGCGAAACGATGTCAGCGAATTGTTCGATCTAACGCCGCTCGACCAGGCAGTGCTGACGTTTGAGACCAACCTCGTCGCCTCGGCGCTGAAAGAGGTGACGGGAGCGGTCAAAATCAATGTCGGCGCTCTTGGAAACATCGTTCGCCAGCTCCATGTCCATATCATCGCTCGCAACGAGGGCGACCCCTGCTGGCCGGGACCGATCTGGGGACAAGGAACCCCTGTCCCTTATGCGGAACGTGACAAGCAGGATTTCATCAAGAAACTGGCTGGCGCACTCTGATGACTTCACATCGCATTTTCGAGACCACCTCGCCGCATCCCGAACCGTCCGCTCTCACCGCATTCGCCCAGAACGATCTTGAGCGGCTTGCCGAAAACCGCAACGAGACCTGCGTGGCCGACGCCCTCAAGGTAGAGGGGATGCATCTTCTTGCCTTTGCCGGTAACAAGCTGATCCTCAAGCATGACGATCAGGTTCTCGACCCGTTGTTTGCCGCTTACGAGCTGGCAGAACTGGAGCCCGATTTCGAGCAGGCGATCCTGCTCGGCTACAAGCAGAATGGCGAGCCGCGTATCGCTGTCCCGGTCAAGGTGGCAGAAGACACGCTTGCCAGCCATTACAAGGCAGCAGACGCGCGTACGCTGTACCGTGATCAGCTGATCGGCGAAGAACTCTTGGGCGAGGTGGCGCAAGCCGTCAGCCTGGTGAACTGGAACGCCGACAATCGCTTCTGCGGTCGATGCGCCGGTCAGATGGAGCTTCGCATCGGCGGCTACAAGCGAATCTGTTCCGGCTGCGGACATACCATCTTTCCGCGCACCGATCCCGTCGTCATCATGTTGACGATCGATCTGGAGCGGGATCTCTGCCTGCTCGGTCGCGGCGCGCATTTTCCGCCGGGCATGTATTCCTGCCTGGCAGGCTTCGTGGAGCCGGGGGAGACGATCGAAAACGCCGTGCGTCGCGAGACGCGGGAAGAATCCGCCATTCAGGTGGGACGCGTTCGCTACCATGCCTCACAGCCATGGCCGATGCCACACACGCTGATGATCGGCTGCTTTGCCGAAGCGCTGTCCTTCGATATCAGCCGGGACGACGCCGAATTGGAGGATTGCCGCTGGTTTACCCGCGCGGAAGTGGCGGAACTTCTGCAGATGACAGGGGCAAATGGCCAGTTGCCGCCTCCGAAAGGCGCCATCGCCCATCGGCTGATGCGCGATTGGATCGAGTGGGACGGGGCGGCCTAAGCCTCCCCGCCCGCCCACGCAAAAGTCAGACGGTGTTGAATTTTCCGCGCATCGCATGGCCCTTGTAAACGCCGAGAATGCGGACCTTCTCAGAGAAGAACCTTAGCTCTTCCAGTGCATGGCGCACGGCTTCGTCTTCCGGATGCCCTTCGATATCCGCATAGAACTGTGTTGCGACGAATTTGCCACCGATCTGGTAACTTTCGAGCTTCGTCATGTTGATTCCGTTGGTGGCAAAGCCGCCCATGGCCTTGTAGAGCGCTGCCGGAATATTGCGCACATTGAAGACGAAGGTGGTGACAATCAAATCCTGCGCAGACGTCCGCTTCACCCATTGCTCATCGCGCGAGAGCACGACGAAACGGGTGACATTGTTTTCCGAATCCTCGACGTTTTCGGCGATGATATCGAGACCGTAGAGCGAGGAGGCCAAACGCGGCGCAAGGGCCGCCATGGTCCGATCACCCTTTTCCGACACCAGTTTCGCGGCACCGGCGGTATCGCCTGCGACAATCGCCTTCCAGCCATTGGAGCGAATGATCTTGCGGCACTGCCCAAGCGCGTGGATGTGGCTGTGAACCGTCTTGATCTCGTCCTTTTCGACACCAGGCAGCACCATCAGCTGAAAACGGATCGGCATGAAATATTCGCCAATGATATGAAGGCGCGATTCCGGCAGGAGGTGGTGGATATCTGCCACGCGTCCGGCCAGCGTGTTCTCGATCGGGATCATGGCGAGATCGGCTTCACCATTTTCAAGCGCGTTGAACGCATCTTCAAAGGTCGGGCAAGGCAGCGGATCCATATCCGGAAAGACATCCCGGCAGGCCATGTCGGAATTTGCGCCGTAGTCGCCCTGAAAGGCAATGCGATTGCTGCTGGTCATGGTGCGA
This sequence comes from Rhizobium sp. 22-785-1, assembly GCF_053521965.1. NCBI lineage: Bacteria > Pseudomonadati > Pseudomonadota > Alphaproteobacteria > Hyphomicrobiales > Rhizobiaceae > Rhizobium > Rhizobium sp. 22-785-1. Next base: position 499,740 of record NZ_JBNWDI010000002.1, read on the forward strand.
TCTTCAATTCTATCTGTTGGCAAGGATTTTGCGGGCCATTTCGAGCTGCGGCTGCGTGTCGACACCAAGCGGAACCGAATGGACGATTTCCACGTCGATGCGCATTCCCGCTTCCAGCGCGCGCAATTGTTCAAGGCTTTCACGAAGCTCAAGAACAGACGGCTTCATCGACACGAATTTCTCCAGCGCCGCACGCCTGTAGGTGTAAAGCCCGATGTGGTGATAGAGCGGACCGTTGCCGTAAGGTGCGGTCGCCCGGGTGAAATAAAGAGCACGAAGACGGGTCTCGGAAACAGGGCTACCGACGATCTTGACGATGCTCGGATTGGTCTTTTCATCCTCGTCGGTGATCGGCACGGTCAGCGTGGCGATATCGACATCCGGATCGTCCATGGGCAGAAGCGAGGCGCGAATCGTTTCCGGCTCGATGGTCGGAAGGTCGCCTTGAACATTGATGACGAACTCGGCGCGACCGTCCGGATCGGCTTTCTGCAAGGCTTCATAGATGCGATCGGAACCGGATTGATGATCATGACGCGTCATGATGACATCGAAACCGGCATCGTTGACGGCCTGAAAAACGCGCTCATCATCGACCGCAACGACGATGCGTTCGGCACCGGCTTCGCGGGCGCGCATGGCAACCTGAACGATCATCGGCTTGCCGTTTATATCGGCCAGAGGTTTGCCCGGAAGGCGGGTCGAGGCCATTCGCGCGGGAATAAGCACGATGGCTTTTTCGAAATTTCGATTATTCATCCGACACCCTTCAAATTCCGCCGGAAAAGTGGCAATACGTCACGGGGCGGAGAGCATATTCAAGTTGCGCAGGCTGTGCAAAAGCCATAGCTTTCACGCAATTTCAAGATGCCCGTTTCAAGCAAACGGTTGTGAGGGAGCGCAAATCAATGAATTCACGGGTTAACATGGCGGTCGGTGCCCTTCTTGGCACGGTCTTCGTCCTTATGACGGTATCGATAGCGTCGGACGGGATTTTTCATTCCGCTGCCCCGGAAAAGGAAGGCTATACGATCGTTGCGGAGACATCCGGTGGCGAGGCCGCTGGGGGCGCTGCCGAGGCACCTGCAACGCCGATTGCCAAGCTTCTTGCAACTGCAGACGCCGCCAAGGGCGAAACCGTTTTCAAGAAATGCACGAGCTGTCACACCGGGGACAAGGGTGGCCCCAACAAAGTCGGCCCTAACCTTTACGACGTCGTCAACCGCCCGATCGCAAGCCATGAAGGCTTCAGCTATTCCGCGGGCATGAAAGACTTCTCCAAGGGCAGCTCCGAGAAGTGGGATTACGACCACCTCAGCTACTTCATTGAAGCGCCCAAGAAGCATGTGCCGGGCACCGCGATGGGCTTTGCCGGCATCAAGAAGGAAACCGAGCGTGCCGACCTGATCGCCTATCTGCGCACCCTTTCCGACAATCCGGCCCCGCTGCCCGATCCCAATGCACCGGCAGCACCGATGCCAACGAACTGAGCACGTCCGATTTCTTAAAAGCCTGGGAAACCGGGCTTTTTTTGTCTCTACTGATCTGCATCATCACGCAGCCGCTTTGTTTGGCTTGCTATGGATTTCAGTATTGACCTCATGCGCAACCTTGTGACGCCTTGAGAACAGCCGACCGACACCCCGGCCTGCCCGCTCCATCTCGACGAAAATGACGGGGGTGATGAAGAGCGTCAGAACCTGCGACACCAGCAGGCCACCAACCACGGCAATGCCGAGCGGCTGGCGCAGCTCCGAACTGGCACCGGAGCCGAGTGCGATCGGCAGCGCACCGAGAAGCGCGCAGAAGGTCGTCATCATAATCGGGCGGAAACGGCGCACGCAGGCCTCGTGGATGGCAACCGCCGCCTCTTCCCCCTTGCAGCGCATATTGTCGACCGCCACATCGATCATCATGATCGCGTTCTTCTTGACGATACCGATCAGCATCAAGAGACCGATAAGGGCGATGATGGAGAAATCCATCCCCATGATTTCCAGCGCCAGCAGCGCGCCAAAGGCCGCTGCCGGCAGGCCCGACAGAATGGTGAGCGGGTGGATGAAGCTTTCATAGAGAACGCCAAGCACCACATAGATCGTCAGCACCGCCGCCAGGATCAGCAGCCCGGTATTGCCCTGAGACTGCTGGAAGATCGCTGCCGTACCGCCATAGGTGGTGAAGACGTCCGCAGGCAGATCGATCTGCGTCTTGATCTGGTCGATCCGTTGCATGGCCTGGCTGAGCGAAACGCCGTCCGGCAGGTTGAACGAAATGGTGGTCGAGACAAGCTGCCCGGTCTGGTTGATGGTGACGGGTGCCGGCTTGCGCTCCACTGAGGCAAAGTTCGACAGCGGCACCAGGGTGTTCGTCTTGGTGGAGAGGATATTGATGTCGCGCAGGAAATCATCCGTCCAAGGCTTGGAGCGATCGAACTCAACGATCACGTTGTAGCTGTTGCCGGTCGATTGAATCTGCGCGGCGTCATATCCGCCAAAGGCCATCTCCAGCGTCTTGCGCAGCTGATCATTGGTGATGCCGTAGGCCGCAGCCTTTTCCGAATCGACCACGATGGTTGCGGCAATCGCGCCGTTCTGCGCGTCGGATGTAACGGATGTGAAGGTCGGATCCTTGCGCATCTGGTCCATCAGTTTGCCCGACCAGGTGCTCGTGGCATCGGCGCTCAAGCCCTGCACCACAAGCTGATACTGCGAGGCGGAGCTGCGTCCACCGAAGCGCAGGCTCTGTTGAGGCGTAATGTAGGTCCTGATGCCCGGGATCTTGGCGGTCGCCTTCGTCAGCTCCGCCAACGTCTGCGATAGCGGCTCTCTGATTTCCTTCGCCTTCAACTGCACGAACATGGAGCCGTTATTGAGCGGGCTGCGAGAGTTACCGCCGACGATGGAGGTTAGGTGCAGAACTGCGGGATTGGCGCGGATCGCCGCCGCCACCTGATTCTGCAGATCGTTCATGGCCGCATAGGAGATATCCTCACGGGCGCGGGTCGAGACCGATAGCTGGCCAATGTCTTCCTGAGGGAAGAAGCTGGACGGCAGGGTCCAGAACAGCAGGCCGGATGCGGCTACAGAGCCGAGGAAGCACAGAAGAACAAAGCCGCGATGACGCAGGCACCACCCGACGGACCGGTCATAGACGGCAAGTGTGCGATCAAAGCCGGCATTGAACCAGCGGATTATCGCTGGCGGCCTCGACGAATGCGACGACAGGCGCGAGGCGAGCATGGGCGTGACCGTCAAGGACACCAACGTCGATGCCATGATTGCAAGCGTCACGACCATGCCGAATTCGTTGAACAGGCGACCGACCACCCCACCCATCAGGAGAATAGGGATGAACACTGCAACAAGCGAAATCGACATCGATAGAATCGTCGAGCTGACTTCCTCGGCACCTTTCAGCGCCGCCTCGCGCATGGGAAGGCCCTCTTCATGCAGGCGCAGAATGTTCTCCAGCATGACGATCGCATCATCCACCACCAGGCCGACCGACAATGTCAGCCCGAGAAGCGAAATATTGTCGATACTATAACCGAGGACATACATGGCGCCGAAAGCGGCAATCAGCGACAGGGGAACGGCAAGGCCGGGAATGATGGTCGCCGTCAGGTGGCCGGTAAAGAGATAGATGACCAGAACGACAAGAGCGATCGTCAGGAGGAGCGTGAACTGAACGTCGGATACTGCATCCTTGATGGCAACCGACGTGTCGTTCATCACATGAATGTTGATCGAGGGCGGCAATTGCTCGCGTAGCGCCGGCAGCTTGTCCTGAATGGCTTTCACCACATCGACGGTGTTGGCATCCGACTGGCGCTGGACCGCGAGAATGATGGCAGGCTCGCCATCGAACGAGCTGCCCGAATCCGGGTTATCCACGCCATCCTGCACATTGGCGACATCGCCCAAATGGACCGGCGCGCCGTTTGCGGTCGCGATGACCAGCGACTTGAACTCGTCCGCGTTGGTTCTTTGCGTATCGGCATCGATCGTCAGGCGCTGGCTCTGATTTTGTAGCGCACCGACAGGCACCTGATTATTGGCTTGGGCGATCGCTGTCGTGACCGTATCGACACCGATGTTACGCGCTTGCAAGAGAGAGGGCTCAAGACCCACCCGTACCGCATAGGTCTTGGCACCATAGATGCTGACCTGCGCTACGCCTGAAATGGTGGACAGCAGCGGCGAAATCACGTTCTCCGCAATATCGTCCACTTTGCTGGCCGGCATCTCCTTGCTGTTGACGGCAAGAAGCAGAACCGGCGCATCCGCCGGGTTGGTTTTCCGATAACTCGGCGCTGTCGTCATATTGCTCGGCAACTGGCGCTGCGCGCGCGAAATAGCCGCCTGCACGTCCGCAGCCGCGGCATCAATATCGCGATTCAGATCGAACTGGATGACGATGGAGGTGTTGCCGAGGGTATTGCTCGCGCTGATTTCGCTGATGCCGGGGATCGTTTCGAACTGCTTGACGAGCGGCGTCGTGACCGACGTCGCCATGGTTTCCGGCGAAGCGCCGGACAGCGACGCCGATACGTTGATCGTCGGAAAATCCACCTTCGGGAGGGCGGCCACAGGCAGAAGCCTGTAACCCGCAAAGCCAGCGAGCGTCAGTCCGATTGCAAGGAGAATGGTAGCAACGGGCCGATGAATACAAAAGCGCGCAATCACTGGGCATTCTCCGCGGCAGGAGCAATCTGGGCGACTTTGTTTGCCTGATCGGCCGTGGCTCTCGGCGTGTCGACCACCGTCTGCCCGTCCGTCAGCTCCGACTGACCTTCCACGATGATTTTTTGACCGACCGAGATACCGCCGGCAATGGCGGTCATGTCACCGTTCGAGCGGGCGACCTCGACGGGCGTGACGTGAACCTTATGATTGTCATCTACCGTGTAGACGAACGACCCACTTGCGCCTGCTCTCAAGGCGACCGTCGGGATGACGATCTGCCTCTGATTGGACTGGAAGTGGACGGTGACATTGGCAGACTGGCCTGGCCAGACCAGACCCTTGTCGTTCTTGAACTCGGCCTTGACGAGCACTGTACCTGAGGCCTGATCGACAGAGTTGTCGAACAGTGCAAGCTTGCCCAAGACGGGCGTTCCGCCTGTCGCAACCGGATCGATATCAACCGTCGCTCCATTTTTCAGCCCTTCATGGAGTTGCGTCAAATAGCGTTGCGGCAGCCGGAACTGCATGAAGATCGGGTCGTAGCGGGTGATGCTGACAATCGTCACGCCAGCACTGAGATAGGCGCCGGGGCTGATAGTGATGATCCCGAGACGGCCATTATAGGGCGCACGGATTTCCGTATCCTCAAGGATCGCCTGGTCTGATTGGAGGGTCGCCTTGTCGGCATCGACCTTGGCTGCAGCGGAATCGCGTGTCGCACGGGCCTGCTCCAGCACCTGTTGGGATTCAGCACTCTGCCTGGCAAGCGCGGAAGCGCGATCGAAGGCAGCTTGCGCCTGGGCGACGCTTGCCAGATCGGCGGCGATATTGGCCTTGTCCTTGGCAACGGCGGCGCTGGCGGATCGATCGTCCATCTTGACGATGAGATCGCCAGCCTTCACCTCCTGGCCGCTTGTGGCTGCGACCGAGGACACCGTGCCTTGCTCGCGTGGGGCAATATTGGTGGAATCCGCTGCCACGGCCCAGCCTGTCGCCTCGACATCCATCGGCAGTGTCGCTTCTTCTACAGCGATGGTGGAGACCGCCGGTGGCCCGCCATTGCGACGACCGCCACCTTGGACCCTGGAATGATCACGCCCACCACCAGGCTGCGCTTCGGCACCCTTACCCTCGGGCTTGCCGTCTGCGTTGGAAGCAATGCGCGTCGCCTGCCCATGCGACGCAACGAAGGGCAGCGATTTCACATAGGGAATGGAGTCGCGGAACGGCCAAGCGGCCACAGCGGCGACAACGACAATGCTGACGAGTATCCAGAGCTTTTTCATGCGGGCGATCCGACTAGGAGAGAAGGCCGCGACACGCCACCGTACCGGAGAGACCTTGCAGGATCAGGAAACATCATCTCACGGCAAAATCACCTTAAGTTTTGGTAATATGGACAAAGTTTAATTTTGGGGAATCGGGATCAGATCACACTCTTGGGCTGACTTGATGGGGCGCTGAGCAACGATACCGGAGAGCAGCGGGCTTCCAGATGTCAGATCTAAAATGGTCGGAAAATTATTGTTGTGAGATGGCGGACAGGGTGGGATTCGAACCCACGGTACGCTTTCACGCACACACGCGTTCCAGGCGTGCGCCTTAAACCACTCGGCCACCTGTCCTTCATTACAATCTGCATGTTTTGGGAAATGCAAATCACTGGAACGGCGCGATATATACCGATGAATTCGCCGCGATCAACCCGATTCTGACAGTTTTTTAAAATGTCTGTGAAAAGGCTGGTTACGGGGAGATTGCAAACCACGCTCGCGGACCTTATCCAGAACCTAGAGAATGTCGTCTCAAAGGCGGCTGTCCCGTTTTAACGTGTGCCGGGGAGTCCTGCCATGAAAGCATTGTTGCGGTTTTTCAGCTTCCTGCTTCTTCTATGCGCCATCGCTGTCGGCGTCTTCGATTCCATCCGTTCGGTTTCGACTTCGTCCATCGATCTTTTAAGCTTTCGCGAAGGCTGGGCTGAGGTTTTTCCTTCCTCGCTCGCCATGGCAGAAAGCATGACGGCACACTATATTCATCCGGAAGCGTGGCGCTGGATCGAAAACGGCTTGGATGCCGTCCCTGCCTTCGCGGTTCTCCTTGGTCTCTCTCTGCTGTCATGGATGGCGGGTTACAGGAAGCCAAGACCGCATGGTCGTTTTGCGGCCTGACGATACCAGCATCCCGCACGGCAAATGACCGGAGCGCGGCGCCGATCGCCGCAGGGAGACTGCAATGTTTGGATTCGACACTCTTTCCAAGAAGACCGTTATGCCAACACCTGAAACCGCGATTGCGGGTCGCGACGAGGCGGTCGCTGTCCCAGAGCATCATTTCGTCAATGGCAGAAGCCTGAAAGGGCCATACCCCGAAGGCCTGGAGACGATCTATCTGGGGATGGGCTGTTTCTGGGGCGCGGAGCGGCTGTTCTGGAAGACACCCGGCGTCTACGTGACGGCTGTCGGCTACTCCGGCGGCATTACCCGCAACCCCCTTTATCAGGAAACGACAACAGGCCTGACCGGCCACGCGGAAGTGGTCAAGGTCGTCTACGATCCCTCGCAAGTGACGCTTGCCCAGCTTCTGAAGATATTCTTCGAGGAACATGACCCGACGCAGGGCATGCGCCAGGGCAACGATGTCGGCACCACATATCGTTCGGTGATCTATACGACGAATGATGCGCAACTTGCCGAGGCCAAGGCGGCCCGCGATGTCTTCCAGCAGTCGTTGGAGGCTGCGGGGCATCGTCCGAAGATCACCACCGAAATCGAGCCGCTGGATATCTTCTATTACGCCGAGGACTATCATCAGCAATATCTGGCCAAAAACCCTGGCGGCTATTGCGGGTTGAGGGGTACCGGAGTGACCTGCAACATCGCCTAGTTGTGCAGCAACTGCCCGGCGGAAGAGATTAAAAAACCACCAGAAAAGAGGTTTTCCACCGGGCAAAAAAAACGGGTGAATTTTTCTTACAGCCGTGCAAGGATACTCCCCACGCTCAGCCTTATGGGCTGGCTTTTCCGCAGAACATGCCCAGCATAAGGGCTTGCGGGAGGACCCTTTTTATAAAATTAAACTGCAACAACAGGGCTGCAAAATGAAAAAATCCCTTCTGACGCTTTTCGCGCTTGCTGCGATGTCGGCTTCCGCTTTGGCTGCGGATATCAAGCCTGCACTGGTCTACGGAACGGGCGGCAAGTTCGACAAGTCGTTCAACGAGGCTGCCGCTGCAGGTGCCGAGAAGTTCAAGGCTGAAACAGGCACAGAGTTCCGCGATTTCGAGCCGACCAGCGATACGCAGGGCGAGCAGGCGATCCGTAACTTTGCAAGCCGCGGCTTCAACCCGGTTGTTGCCGTGTCGTTTGCATGGACCTCCGCCATGGAGAAAGTGGCTGCTGAGTTTCCCGACACCAAGTTCGTGATCGTCGACTCCGTTGTCGACCTGCCGAACGTCCGCTCGGTCGTCTACAAGGAAGAAGAAGGCTCCTACCTCGTCGGGCTTCTTGCTGGCATGGCTTCCAAGACCGGCAAGGTCGGCTTCATCGGCGGCATGGACATTCCTCTAATCCGCAAGTTCGCCTGCGGTTATGCCCAGGGCGCCAAGGCAGCCAACGACAAGATCGAAGTCTTCCAGAACATGACCGGCACGACGGGTGCAGCATGGAACGACCCGGTGCGTGGCGGTGAGCTCACCAAGAACCAGATCGACCAGGGCGCGGACGTGATTTACGCGGCAGCCGGTGCGACGGGTCTTGGCGTTCTGCAGACTGCAGCCGACAACAAGAAGTTCTCGATCGGCGTCGATTCCAACCAGAACCATCTTCATCCGGGCTCCGTTCTGACCTCGATGGTCAAGCGCGTCGATCTCGCCGTCTACAATGCGTTCAAGGACGTCAAGGACGACAAGTTCACCGCTGGCGTCAACGCGCTCGGCGTCAAGGAAGATGGCGTGGCTTATGCTGTCGATGACAACAACAAGGCTCTGATCACGCCTGAAATGGCGGCTGCAGCCGATAAGGCGAAGGCCGATATCATTTCCGGCGCCGTCAAGGTTCACGACTACATGTCGGACAATTCCTGCCCGAAATGATATGATATTTGACTGGGGCGCATGATGTTTTCATCTTGCGCCCTTTTCATATCCAGCCTTCGGAGAGGTTTCGGTTTGAGTATGAACCCTGCAATCGAGCTCGTGGGCATCGACAAGAAATTCGGTGCCGTTCACGCCAATAAAAATATCAATCTGACCGTTGCCAAGGGTACGATCCACGGGATCATCGGGGAAAACGGTGCTGGCAAGTCGACCCTGATGTCGATCCTCTACGGCTTCTACCAGGCCGATTCCGGTGAAATCCGCGTCAACGGCAAGCCCGTTGCCATCAAGGACAGCCAGGCAGCCATCGACGCCGGTATCGGCATGGTGCATCAGCACTTCATGCTGGTCGAGAATTTCTCCGTGCTGGAAAATGTCATGCTCGGTGCGGAAGGCGGTGCGCTTCTGTCCAAGGGCACGGCCGCTGTGCGCAAAGAGCTGAAGCGTCTGGAAGATGAGTATGGCCTAGAGGTCAACCCGGATGCAATCATCGAGGATTTGCCGGTCGGTCTTCAACAGCGCGTGGAAATCCTGAAAGCGATGTATCGCGGCGCCGAGATCCTGATCCTCGACGAGCCAACGGGCGTTTTGACGCCTGCGGAGGCCGACCATCTGTTCAAAATTCTGAGCGTGTTGCGCGACCAGGGCAAGACGGTCATCCTCATTACCCACAAGCTGCGGGAAATCATGGCGATCACCGACGAGGTATCCGTCATGCGCCGCGGAGAGATGGTAGCGACGCGCAAGACGTCTGAAACCACGGTCGAGGAACTAGCCGAGTTGATGGTCGGTCGCCGGGTTTTGCTTCGGGTGGAAAAGGGCGAAGCCAACCCTGGCGATGTTCTTTTCTCGGTTCGTAACCTGACGGTTAAAGACAGCCGTGGCGTGACGATGGTGGACAATGTGTCCTTCGATGTCCGCGCTGGCGAGATCGTCGGCATTGCAGGTGTTGCCGGAAACGGCCAGTCCGAACTCCTGGAAGCCATCGCCGGTATCCGAAAGCCGCATTCAGGTGATATTCTGATCAATGGCAAGCAGGTGGAGAAGGTCGACCCGGCTATCCTGCGTCAGCTCGGTCTAGCCCACATTCCCGAAGACCGGCACCATATGGGCCTGGTTCTAAAATTCGAGGAATATGAGAACTCCATTCTCGGCTACCATCGTGATGAACGATACGGCAAAGGTCCATTTCTCGATCCGGAAGCGATCCGCAAGGATGCTGCCGAAAAGATCGAGAAATACGATATACGCCCGCCGAACGCCCGGCTGAAGACCGCGAATTTTTCCGGCGGCAATCAGCAGAAAATCGTGGTTGCGCGTGAGATCGAGCGCGATCCGAGCATGCTGATTATCGGTCAGCCGACGCGTGGCGTCGATATCGGTGCCATCGAATTCATTCATCGTCGCATCATCGACATGCGCGATGCTGGCAAGGCGATCCTGCTTGTGTCCGTCGAGCTGGATGAGATCCGTTCGCTTTCGGATCGCATTCTAGTCATGTTCGCGGGTCGGGTTGTCGGAGAAAAGACGGCGGAAGCCGAAGAACAGACGCTTGGCCTGATGATGGCCGGCATTGCCGCATAAGGCCAAATACATATGAGTACAGCTTCCGTACCCCTTCCCGGTTGGATCAATTACGGCCTCCTGCCGTTTCTGAACCTCCTGACCGCCTTTTTCATCTCGGGCCTCGTCGTCTGGTCGATCGGCGAAGATCCCTTCGCTGCTCTTCGTCTGCTGATCGAAGGTGCGCTTGGACGCGGTGACGCCATCGGCTTCACCCTGTTCTACACGACGAGCTTCATCTTCACCGGCCTATCGGTCGCTGTCGCCTTCCATGCCGGGCTGTTCAACATCGGCTCGGAAGGCCAGGCCTATATCGGCGGTCTGGGTGCTGCACTCGTAGCGCTGACGCTCGATCGTTACGTTCCCTGGTATGTGACGATGCCGTTTGCCGTGATCGGCGCGGCACTCTTCGGCGCGGCATGGGCGTTCATCCCCGGCTGGCTGCAGGCCAAACGCGGCAGCCACGTGGTTATCACCACCATCATGTTCAACTTCATCGCTGCAGCCCTGATGGTGTATCTCCTCGTCAACGTGCTGATCGTGCCGGGCAAGATGGCGCCGGAGACACGCACCTTTCTTCCGGGCGGGCAGTTGCCGAAGCTCGACTGGCTGATGGCACTCTTCGGGCTCAAGCTCGGTCCTGCGCCTTTCAACGTGTCTTTTATCATCGCGCTCGTCATGGCGTTTCTGGTGTGGGTGCTGATCTGGCGCACTAAGCTAGGCTATGAGATGCGCACACTCGGCATCAGCCCTTCGGCTGCCGTCTACGCCGGTATTCCCTATTCACGCACGGTCATCATCGCCATGCTGATCTCCGGCGGTCTGGCAGGCATGATGGCACTGAACCCGGTCATGGGGGCGTCCGCGCGCCTTCAGGTGGAGTTCGTGGCCGGTGCCGGTTTCGTCGGGATTGCCGTGTCGCTGATGGGCAGAAGCCATCCGCTCGGGATCGTCTTTGCGGCACTACTCTTCGGCATTCTCTATCAGGGCGGCGCGGACCTTTCGTTCGAAATGCCCAACATTACCCGCGAGATGATCGTCGTCATCCAGGGTCTGGTGATCCTGTTTGCCGGTGCCCTCGAATATATGTATCGCCCCGCGCTTGTGCGCATCTACCAAAACTTTGTGAAGAGGTAAGGCCATGGAAACCTTCGACATGCTGGTCAGCATTCTCGGTTCGACCGTGCGCCTGACCATTCCGCTGTTGTTTACCGCGCTTGCCGGCCTGTTTTCCGAACGCGCCGGCGTGTTCGATATTGGCCTGGAAGGCAAGATGCTGGCGGCCGCCTTCGCATCCGCTTGCGTTGCCTATCTGACCAAAGACCCGTGGGCGGGGCTTGCCGCCGGTGTCGGCATCTCGATCTTCTTCTCGCTGGTGCATGGCTTTGCCGTCATTACCAATCGCGGCAACCAGATCGTCTCCGGCGTCGCCCTGAACTTCGTCGCTGCCGGTCTCACCGTCGTTCTCGGCCAGGCCTGGTTCGGCCAGGGTGGGCGCACGCCGCAGATCACCGGCGAAGGCCGCTTCACGCCGATCATTCTGCCAGGTGCGGACATGATGCGCGACGTGCCCTTCATCGGTCCGCTTTATGCCAACGTGATTTCCGGCAACAATATCCTGACCTATCTCGCCTTCCTCGCGGTGCCGATTTCCTGGTGGGTGCTTTACCGCACGCGCTTCGGTCTTCGCCTGCGTGCTGTCGGTGAGAACCCGGGTGCCGTCGATACGGCTGGCATTTCGGTGGCATGGATGCGCTTCCGCGCCGTCATCGTCGCCGGTTTCCTGTGCGGCTTCGCCGGTACCTACCTTGCCGTGGCCCAATCGGCCGCCTTCATCGCCAACATGTCCGCCGGCAAGGGCTATATCGCACTGGCAGCGCTCATCTTCGCCAAGTGGAAACCCGTCCCGGTCATGTTCGCCTGCCTGCTGTTCGGCTTTCTCGATGCGATGGCGAACTTCATGCAAGGTAAGGCAATCCCCGGTATTGGCGAAGTGCCGGTGCAGATCTTCCAGGCGCTGCCATATATCCTCACCTGCATTCTGCTTGCCGGTTTCATCGGCGTCGCAAAACCGCCGAAGGCCGGTGGCGTTGCCTACTCCAAGGAGCGTTGATTGATGCTGAACGAACCGACGACACATGCGCTCTTCGAAGCCGCCCGTGAGGCCATGGGCTTTGCCCACGCGCCCTACTCGAAGTTTCCGGTAGGCGCTGCCATCCGTGCCGAAGATGGCAAGGTCTATAAGGGTGCCAATATCGAGAACCTGTCCTTCCCACAGGGTTGGTGCGCGGAGCCTACCGCCATCAGTGCCATGGTGATGGGCGGCGCAAGGCAGATCAAGGAGATCGCCGTCATCGCCGAGAAGCTGGCGCTTTGCCCGCCCTGCGGTGGTTGTCGCCAGAAGATCGCCGAATTCGCAAGCGCCGACACGAAGGTCTATCTCTGCGACGAGACCGGCGTGCAGAAGGTGATGACCATGGACGAGCTCCTGCCCTTCAGCTTCAAGACCGAGTTGTAAGATGGATCACGCGATCATCGACGTACTGGTCGAACGGCTGAATGGCCTTGTACCACGCACCGCCATCGTGCTCGGTTCAGGCCTCGGTGCGCTGGTGGACGAAGTGACCGACCCGATCCGCATTCCCTATGGGGATATTCCAGGCTTTCCGGAAAGTGCCGTCTCCGGCCATGCAGGTGAGTTGGTCGCGGGTTATCTTGGTGGCCAGCCGGTCATCATGCTGTCAGGGCGCGTTCATTATTATGAAAAGGGCGATGCGTCCGCCATGCGCCCGGCAATCGAGGCACTGGCCGGCATCGGCGTCCAGTCGCTGATCCTCACCAATTCGGCGGGCTCGGTCCGACAGGACATGCCGCCCGGCTCGGTGATGCAGATTACCGATCACATCAACTATTCGGGCATGAACCCGCTGATCGGCGAGGAGAGCGACAAGCGCTTCGTCGGCATGACCAGCGCTTACGATGCGGATTTGACGCTTGCCATGCGCAATGCGGCGATCCGTGCAACCGTCCCGCTGTTTTCCGGCGTCTATATGTGGTTTTCCGGCCCAAGCTTCGAAACGCCCGCCGAAATTCGCATGGCGCGCACGCTTGGTGCCGATGCTGTGGGCATGTCCACCGTACCGGAAGTGATCCTTGCGCGCTTTTTCGGGATGCGCGTTGCCGCTGCTTCCGTTATTACCAATTACGGTGCCGGAATGACCGGCGCCGAACTGAGCCATGACGAGACCAAGGATATGGCTCCGATCGGCGGCAAACGTCTTGCCGCTGTTTTAACGGAAATGATTTCGGGAGGAAACTGAGCATGGAACTTCAGCGCCCGCGCGAAGCAGCCAGCCTCGCCTTGTCCTTGCTAGACCTGACCAATCTGAAAGACGATTGCACGCCAGGGCAGATTGCAAGCCTCTGCCAGAGAGCCCATACCCAGTTTGGCAACACGGCGGCCATCTGCATCTGGCCGCGCTTCGTCGCCCAGGCGCGTGCGGCCTTCGGCAACAACCATTCGATCCGCATCGCGACCGTCGTGAATTTTCCGTCCGGCGATCTTGATGTCGCCACCGTCGTCGCGGAAACCGAGCGCGCCATCGCCGACGGTGCAGATGAAATCGATCTGGTCATTCCCTATCGCAAGTTCATCGCAGGCGATGAAGCCGCGGTGACGGAGATGGTGGCGGCAGTTCGCCAAGCTTGCCCCGAGCCGATCCTGCTGAAAGTCATCCTTGAAACCGGCGAGTTGAAGGACAAGACCCTTATCCGTCGCGGCAGCGAGATTGCCATCGCCGAAGGCGCTGATTTCATCAAGACTTCCACCGGCAAGGTGGCCGTCAACGCCACGCTTGAGGCGGCAGACATCATGCTGCAGGTGATCCGCGATAGCAGGAAGAAGGTTGGCTTCAAGCCTGCTGGGGGGATCGGCACGGTTGCCGATGCGACGCTTTATCTGCGTCTGGCAGAAACCATCATGCAGCCCAACTGGGCGATGCCCTCCACCTTCCGCTTCGGCGCCTCCAGCCTGCTGGATGATGTTTTGAATGTGCTAGCGGGTGGAGAGCCAGCCAAAGCTGCCACCGGATATTGACGCCTCATGATCCCGCAAGAGATCATCCGCCGCAAGCGTGATGGCGAGACGCTGGCCGCTACCGAGATCGCGGATTTTATCGCGGCACTATCCAACGGGTCTATTTCGGAGGGACAGGCAGCAGCCTTTGCCATGGCGGTGTTCTTTCGCGGCATGACGCGCGAGGAGACGGTTGCGCTGACACTTGCGATGCGCGACAGCGGCGATGTGCTGTCCTGGGCCGACATCGGCAAACCGATCTCGGACAAGCATTCGACCGGGGGCGTCGGAGACAATGTCTCGCTGATGCTGGCACCCATCGTGGCAGCGTGCGGGCTGGCCGTGCCGATGATATCCGGACGCGGTCTTGGTCATACCGGTGGGACGCTGGACAAGCTCGAAGCCATTCCGGGCTATGATGTGATGCCAGATGAGGCCCTGTTTCGCCACACGGTCAGGCACGTCGGCTGCGCCATTATCGGCCAGACGGGAGATTTGGCGCCTGCCGACAAGCGGCTCTACGCCGTTCGCGATGTGACGGCGACAGTCGATTCGATCCCGCTGATCACGGCCTCGATCCTCTCCAAGAAACTCGCCGCCGGGCTTGAAACGCTGGTGCTCGACGTCAAATTCGGCAGCGGCGCTTTCATGCTAAGCGCCGAAGAGGCTGAACTACTCGCCTCCGCCCTGGTTCAGGTGGCGAATGGCGCAGGTGTCAAAACCTGCGCGCTGATCACCGACATGAATGAGCCTCTGGCGGACGCCGCCGGCAACATGCTTGAAATCATCCACTGTCTCGATTTCCTGAATGGCAGGAAAACCGGCACGCGCATTGAAACACTGATTCTCGCTTTTGCCGCGGAAATGCTGGTTCAGGGTGGCGTGGCGGCGACGCTCGCAGGGGCCGAAACAATGGCGCGTGATGCGCTCTCTTCAGGTCGCGCACTTGAACGCTTCGGGCAAATGGTGTCGGCGCTCGGCGGTCCGGTAGATTTTGTGGAGCGTCCTGAGCAGTATCTGACAACAGCCCCGCATGTCGTCCCAGTGCCCGCGCCCAAAAGCGGCTGGCTCTCAACCTGTCAGGCGCGCGATCTAGGCATGGCGGTTGTCGAACTCGGCGGCGGTCGTCGTCATCCAAGCGACAAGATCGATCATCGCGTTGGCCTGTCGGCGATTTTGCCCTTGGGAACGAAGGTGGAAGCGGGCCAGCCGATTGCCCTTGTGCATGCGGCGAGCCGCGAAGACGCCGCGCGCATTGTGGCGTCGGTGCAGCAAGCCTACACGATCTCAGAGGTGCCCGGCACATCTGCAGCCGTGATCGCCAAGCGTGTCGAGTGAGGCTGCGCGGCATCTACCGCCGCGCGCTCGCTACTGTGATTAGAGCATTTCCAGCAAAAGTTTGATCGGTTCTGCGTACCGAAACGAAGAGTTAGAGTAGTGTAGGTGAATCCGTGTTCAGCGGAACTGCTCTAAAGGCCAAGTCCTTCGAACAGTGCCGTGGAAAGATAGCGTTCGGCAAAGGACGGGATGATCACCACGATTGTCTTGCCAGCATTTTCTTCACGCGCACCGATCTTGATGGCGGCGGCAAGCGCTCCACCGGATGAAATGCCCACCGGTACACCTTCCAGCCGCGCAGCAAGACGGGCTGTTTCAAAGGCATCGTCATTGCTGACGGTGACGATCTCGTCATAAATCTTGGTATCGAGAATGGCGGGAGCAAAACCTGCCCCGATACCCTGAATCTTGTGTGGGCCGGGCGTGCCACCAGACAGCACGGGGCTGTCCGTCGGTTCGACAGCCACGACCTTGAGGTCTGGCTTGCGGCCCTTCAGCACCTGGCCGACGCCTGTGATGGTGCCGCCGGTACCGATGCCCGCGACGAAGATATCGACGCTGCCGTTGGTATCGTTCCAGATTTCCTCTGCCGTCGTCTTGCGGTGAATTTCTGGGTTGGCCGGGTTTTCAAACTGCTGCGGAATGATGGCATCGGGCAGCGTTTCGGCCAGTTCGTGCGCCTTGGCAATCGCGCCCTTCATGCCCTTTGGACCTTCGGTCAGAACCAGTTCGGCACCCAGCAATGCGAGCATCTTGCGGCGCTCCACCGACATAGTTTCCGGCATGGTGAGAATGAGCTTGTAGCCCTTGGCGGCGGCGGCGAAGGCAAGCGCAATGCCGGTATTGCCAGACGTCGGCTCGACCAGCGTCGTCTTGCCGGGTGTGATCTTGCCCTGCGCTTCAAGCGATTCGATCATGGCAACACCGATGCGATCCTTGACGGACGCGATGGGGTTGAAGAATTCAAGCTTTGCCAGAATCGTCGCGTGCACGCCCTTTTCGCGCGCCAGCTTGTCCAGACGCACCAGGGGCGTGTCACCGATGGTTTCGGTGATCGAGGAATAGATCCGTCCGCGCCCGGGCTTTTTCACTTCCGACATGCCTGCTCTCCTGCCTTATATCCTCATGCAATTGCGCGCAGGATAGGGCGATCCCGGCGAGGAAGCCAGAGAACAAACGTGCTTATAGGGTGAGGTGCTTGGGATAGATCACCAATCTCAGCGCCGTGCGTGGAAGACTGTTCTCAACTGGTGCGGGTCGCAATCATTGCTGCCGTGCCTGCCAGAATGCCCGCCGCAGTGCGGTTGAGGATCGTCAAGGCGCTCGGACGCTTCAGCAGTGCCCGCGCTTTGGAGGCCAGCAGAATATAGGGCAGCAGCACCGCCATCAGCACGACGAAGGTAACGCCGATCAGTATCGCGTATTCGGATACGCCGATCAGACGGATATCGATAAGTGTCGGCACCAGCGCCACGTAGAAGAGCATGGTCTTGGGGTTTCCGAGTGTGATGAACAGGCCGGAGAGAAACGACATTCCGATACTGGTGCTCTTTTTCGCCTGCAAATCCTGCGGAAGAAGGCCAGCGGTCCAAAGCTTCCAGGCGATGTACAACAGATAGGCGGCACCGGCGAATTTCAGCAGCATGAAGGCTTCCTGAAAAGTCTGCGCCACGAAGGCGAGACCCAGCACGACTGCGGTGAGGTAGACCATATCGCCGAGCACGAGACCAAGCCCCATGAAAAACGTCTCGCGAAAGCCTGAGCCAAGAGCACGGGCCACGATCGCCGTCATGCCAGGACCTGGAATGGCGGCGGCAATAAAAAGGGCCATCGCGTAGGCAAGGATTGTCGTGATCGTCATGGAGATGTCCCTTCCCGTCAGTCTTTGAGACATACTCCAGAACGCGTCGGCTCACAACGTCGTGGTCAGACGCCGGTAGAGCCGAAGCCGCCCGCGCCACGCTCGGTTTCACTGAATTCACTGACCTCCGTCACCGTCATCTGGGTGATCGGTGCGATGACCATCTGGGCGATGCGCATGCCGCGCTCGATGACGAAATCCGCTTGCCCGAGATTGGCGAGGATGACCTTTACCTCGCCGCGATAATCGCTATCCACCGTGCCAGGGGAGTTGAGGCAGGTGATGCCATTCTTGATCGCCAAGCCGGAGCGCGGGCGGATCTGCGCCTCATAGCCAAAAGGTACTTCGAAGATGAAGCCGGTTGGCACCAGCGCCCGTTCACCGGGACGCAGCGTCATCGGTTCGCCTTGCGCAACGGCGGCGCGAAGGTCCATGCCTGCGGCACCTGCCGTCTCATAGGAAGGGAGCTCTATGCCGCCACCATGGGGAAGGCGAATGAGTTTCAGGCCGGGAGACTGGGCGTTTTGCGTGTTCATGCGGCATTAGTTTGCCCTTCATGGGTCAAGGTCAATTGCAAAAGCGGGCTCGAAACGCTAGATAGCCCGCAATTCCACAGGATTTGTTAGATGGCCGAAACACTTGCCGAGGCGGTCTCCCGCCGCCGCACCTTTGCTATTATCGCGCACCCGGATGCGGGTAAGACGACGCTGACCGAAAAGCTCTTGCTGTTCGGCGGTGCGATTCAGCTTGCCGGTGAAGTCAAGGCCAAGAAGGATCGTATCCAGACCCGTTCGGACTGGATGAAGATCGAGCGCGAGCGCGGCATCTCTGTCGTGACCTCGGTCATGACTTTCGAATACAATGATCGCGTCTTCAACATTCTCGATACACCGGGCCACGAAGACTTCGCCGACGATACCTACCGCACGCTGACGGCCGTCGATGCGGCCATCATGGTGATCGATGCCGCCAAGGGTATCGAGCCGCGTACGCTGAAGCTCTTCGAAGTTTGCCGCATGCGCGACATTCCGATCATCACCTTCATCAACAAGATGGACCGCGAAAGCCGCGACGCTTTCGAAATCCTCGACGAGGTGGAAGAGAAGCTGGCGCTCGATACCGCGCCGATCACTTGGCCTGTCGGACGCTCCAAGACCTTCTGCGGCGCCTATAATCTTGCCGAAAACACCTTCCGCGGCAACGATACGCAGGTCGACGGCCTGCCCGTAAACGGCCCACAGGCCGTGGCTGATCGCCTGCCGGAGAACGAGCGTGACGCCTTTATCGAGGAAACGGAACTGGCCATGGAGGCCTGCCGTCCCTTCGACCGTCAGGCGTTTCTCGAAGGCCATATGACGCCGGTTTTCTTCGGCTCGGCGCTTCGCAATTTCGGTGTGCGCGATCTGATCAATGCGCTCGGCGATTTCGCCCCGCCGCCGCGTGACCAAGTGGCCGATACCCGCCTCGTCCATGCCGCTGAAGAAAAGATGACGGCCTTCGTCTTCAAGATCCAGGCCAATATGGACCCGAACCACCGCGACCGCATTGCCTTTGCGCGCATCTGCTCCGGCAAGCTGGAGCGCGGCATGAAGGCGCGTCTTGCCCGTACCGGTAAGCAGATGGGCCTCACTGCGCCGCAATTCTTCTTCGCCTCGCAGCGCCAGTTGGCGGACACGGCCTATGCCGGTGATGTGGTCGGCATTCCCAATCACGGCACGCTTCGTATCGGTGACACGCTGACGGAAGGCGAAAACCTCGTCTTCCAGGGCGTGCCGAACTTCTCGCCGGAAATTCTGCGCCGTGTCCGGCTTGAGGATGCGATGAAGGCGAAGAAGCTGAAGGAGGCGCTGCAGCAGATGGCCGAAGAAGGCGTCGTGCAGCTGTTTTCGCCAGAAGACGGTTCGCCAGCCATCGTCGGCGTCGTCGGCGCACTGCAACTCGACGTCTTGAAGGAACGGCTTATGGGCGAATATGGCCTGCCGGTGTCCTTCGAGATGTCGCGCTTCTCCGTGTGCCGCTGGATTTCGTCCGATCAGCCTGCCGAGTTCGAGAAGTTCTTGAACGTCAAGCGCGGCGATATCGCCCGCGACCTCGACGGCGATCCGGTGTTTCTGGCGCAGGATGCCTTTTCGCTGCGCTATGAAGCCGAGCGTTTCCCGGCGATCAAGATGGTCGCCATCAAGGAATATCACGTCGCCAAGGCGGCGTGATTGCACTTTGCCTACTGACCGCTTAGTTTCCCGATTAAACGGGAAACTGGTCTTTGCGCATGGCTCTGTCAAACAAGCATATTCTGCTCATCATCTCCGGCGGTATTGCCGCTTATAAGAGCCTCGATCTAATCCGCCGCCTGAAAGAGCGCGGCGCGACGGTGACGCCGGTGATGACCAGGGGCGCGCAGGAATTCGTCACGCCGCTTGCCGTCGGGGCGCTGTCCGCCACGCATGTGTTTACCGAACTTTTTTCCCGCCAGGATGAGCAGGATGTCGGCCATATCCGGCTGGCGCGCGGCTGCGACCTCGTTGTGGTGGCACCCGCGACTGCCGATCTTCTGGCGAAGATGGCAAACGGGCTGGCGGACGATCTGGCGTCCACCGTTTTGCTGGCGACCGATCGTCCCGTGCTGGTGGCGCCTGCAATGAACCCGAAAATGTGGGAGGCCAAGGCCACCAAGCGAAACATCGCAACGCTGAAAGGCGATGGCATCAGCTTTATCGGTCCGATGGCGGGCGAGATGGCGGAAAAGGGTGAAGCCGGTGTTGGCCGCATGGCCGAGCCGTTGCAGATCACTGAAGCCGTCGAACGATTGCTGGACGATGCTCCGAAGCCGCTCAGGGGCAAAACGGCCATCGTCACCTCCGGTCCGACGCATGAGCCAATCGATCCCGTAAGATATATCGCCAACCGTTCATCCGGCCAGCAGGGCCACGCCATTGCCTCCGCTCTTGCCAAGCTTGGCGCGGAGGTGACGCTCGTCTCCGGTCCGGTGACTATCCCCGATCCGGCGGGTGTGAACACCATCCATGTGGAACGCGCCGAGGAGATGCGTGACGCCGTGCTTGGCAAGCTGCCCTCGGATATCGCCGTCTTCGTCGCCGCGGTTGCGGACTGGCGGGTGGCGAGTTTGTCGGACCAAAAAATCAAGAAGCAGCCGGGTGACGCGCCGCCAGCGCTGCAACTGACCGAAAACCCGGACATTCTCAAAACCGTCGGCCACCACGAAAAGCGGCCCAAGCTGGTGATCGGCTTTGCGGCGGAAACGCAGAATGTCGAGGAGAATGGTCGCGCCAAGCTTCAGCGAAAGGGTGCCGACTTGATCGTTGCCAATGATGTTTCGCCTGAAACCGGCATCATGGGCGGAGTGCGCAATCAGGTGAAGATCATCTCCAACAGCGGTGTCGATGCCTGGCCCGATCTCTCGAAGGGCGAGGTTGCCGAACGGCTGGCGGCGCTGATCGCGGAACGGCTGCAATGAGCCTCTTCGAGCGAAAAACGTTCGATGCAATGCTTGGTGCCTGGCCGGGTGTGCGCTTCGTCGATCAGTGGGATTCGCATGTTGCCAAGGTCGGCGACAAAGTGTTTGCGGTGCTTGGCGAGCGGGATGACTGGCGGCTTGTCGTCAAATGCTCGGAAGAGAGTTTCGAAATCCTCACATCGATGGAGGGCATCGCCCAGGCACCCTATTTCGCCAAGCGCAAATGGGTATCGATCAGCGATCATGCTCCGCTGGAAGACGAAGAGTTGGAGCACTACGTCCGCCGCTCCTACGAACTCGTGGCGGCGGGGCTGACGAAGAAGCTGCGCACAGAACTTGGCATCGTGCTGGAGACGTGAGGGCAACGGACGCGCGCGACCACGCCCTTCTCAGACGTTATCCTCGCCCTAGAGGCGAGGATCCACGGCAACAACTGAGGCTCTCAGCCCTTACGCGCCAACCTGCGCGATCCAGTCATTGAGATTGTAGTAGTTGGTCACCCGCGCGACCTTGCCATCTTTCAATTCGAAGAAGGCACCGGCTGGCAGGACATAGGTCTGGCCATTGGCTTCCGGCAGGCCTTCATCAGTCTTGAGATATTCGCCGTTGACGATAAACTCCGCGGAAGCGCGCTTGCCGTCTTCGCTCGCCATGATCACCATGTCGGTGAGGTTTTCCTTATAGCAGTGGTTCATGTGCTGCATGAATTTGGCGAAGATGTCCTTTCCGACCTGCCGCTCGCCCTGATTGATGTCATGCACCACATCGTCGGTTAGAAGCGCCAAAAAGGCATCCATATCCTGGCGGTTGAAGGCATCGTAATAGGCGCGGATGGTTTCGAGTGCGGACATGATCCAATCTCCGTGTTCAAGGCTTGCACAGCTTTTCCCTGACGGTATAACCAAGGAAAATCCATGTGAACATGCCCATGACCGTCGAAATCCGTTCCCTTTCCGGCATTGATGCTGCACCGTTCTTCGACGATCTGTCGCGGCTGCGCATCACCATCTTTCGCGCCTTTCCGTACCTCTATGACGGATCGTTCGATTACGAGCACACCTATCTCTCGACCTATGCGAAAGCCGAGGGCGCGGTGTTCGTGCTCGCAATCGATGGCGACAAGATCGTGGGCATGTCGACGGGCATGCCGATGATGGCGGAAACGGATGAGGTGAAGACGCCCTTCATCAATGCCGGATACGAGCTTGAGCAAATCTTCTATTTCGGCGAGAGCGTGCTTTTGCCTGAATACCGTGGCCATGGCCTGGGCGTGCGCTTCTTCGAGGAACGGGAAGCGCATGCGAAGCGCCTTGGCGGTTTAGAATGGTGTACCTTCTGCGCTGTCGAGCGCCCGGTTGATCATCCCCGCCGTCCCGCCGACTATGTGCCATTGAACGATTTCTGGGCAAAGCGTGGCTACACGCACCACCCGGAGCTTCGCACCAGTTTCACATGGCAGGATCTGGATGAAGATGAGCAGAGCGCAAAGCCTCTATCCTTCTGGACGAAGAGGATCGCTGAATGACCCGGCTTGCCGCCTGCCAGTACGCCATGGAGCTGATCGAAACCTGGGAGGACTATGCCCGGCATCTAAGCTCCATCGTTGCGGAGGCCAAGCAAAAGGGCGCGGAACTCCTTCTGCTGCCGGAATATTCCGCCATGGTGCTGACCGGGCAATTGGCCCCGGATATCCGCTCCGATCTGCACGGCTCGATCGAGGCGATGCAAAGCCTGATCCCGCCCTGGGTGGAACTCTGCGAAGAGCTGGCGCGGCAGCATCAGGTTCTTTTTCAGCCGGGCAGCGCGCCGGTGAAGGATGCTGATGGCAAGTTCCGCAACCGCGCCTGGCTTTTCGGTCCTGACGGACTGATCGGTTATCAGGACAAGCAGATCATGACGCGTTTCGAGCGCGAACAATGGTTCATCGATCCAGGCGTGGAAGGTCTCAAAGCCTTTGAGACGAGCATTGGCAAGCTCGGCATCCTGATCTGCTACGATAATGAGTTCCCAATGCTGGGCCGCAGGCTTGCCGAAATGGGTGTGGAACTGGTGCTGGCGCCAAGCTGCACGGACACGCTGGCAGGCTCCTATCGTGTAAGGATCGGCGCGCAGGCGCGAGCGCTGGAAAACCAGTTTGCGGTCTTATCCTCCCCCACCGCCGGGGAAGCGCCGTGGTCGCCAGCGGTCGACGAAAATCGCGGGCGCGCGGCACTTTACGTGCCCTCAGATTATGGCATGCCAGCCAATGGCATCGTGGCGGAAAGCGACAGCGACGCGGTGAGCCACAGCACGCTTCTCATCGTCGATATCGACTTGGCCGATGTGGCGCGTCTGCGCACCGAGGGACAGGTTGCAACGCGGCGTGACTGGAGCGAGCAGTTCCCCGGCTGAAAAGCCGATTTCGCCGCCTCTTGCCACCATAGAACAGCTTCCATTTGGGAGCGAAACCCTCTATAGCGCGGGGCATGAGCACCAATTCGACCCGTACGCCCCTCGACCATATCCGCAACTTCTCCATCGTCGCCCATATCGACCATGGCAAATCTACCCTTGCCGACCGGTTGATCCAGTCGACAGGCGGCCTTGCCGAGCGCGATATGTCCGAGCAGGTGCTGGACAACATGGATATCGAGCGCGAGCGCGGTATTACCATCAAGGCACAGACCGTGCGCCTGCATTACAAGGCGAATAACGGCGAAACCTATGTGCTGAACCTCATCGACACGCCCGGCCACGTTGACTTCGCCTATGAAGTCTCGCGTTCGCTGTCTGCCTGTGAAGGCTCGCTTCTGGTGGTGGATGCCTCTCAGGGCGTCGAAGCGCAGACACTTGCGAATGTCTATCAGGCGATCGACAACAACCACGAGCTGGTGACGGTTCTCAACAAGATCGACCTGCCAGCGGCCGAGCCCGACCGCATCAAGGAACAGATCGAGGAAGTCATCGGTATCGATGCCTCCGAAGCCGTGTTGATTTCGGCAAAGACCGGCCTCGGCATTCCCGACGTATTGGAAGCCATTGTTCATAAGCTCCCACCTCCGAAGAGCGAAGCCGGTGAGAAGGGTGCGTTGAAAGCCCTGCTCGTCGACAGCTGGTACGACACCTATCTCGGCGTCATGGTTCTGGTGCGCATCATCGACGGCGTGTTAACCAAGGGCCAGCAGATCCGGATGATGGGCTCCGGCGCCAAGTACACCATCGAGCGTGTCGGCGTTCTGACCCCGAAGATGGTCACGGTCGATAGTCTCGGCCCAGGTGAAATCGGCTTCATTACCGCCTCGATCAAGGAAGTGGCCGACACGCGCGTGGGCGACACGATCACCGACGACAAGCGCCCGACGGAAAAGGCGCTGCCCGGCTTCAAGCCGGCGCAGCCTGTGGTTTTCTGCGGTCTCTTCCCGGTCGATGCGGCGGATTTCGAAGACCTGCGCGCAGCCGTCGGCAAGCTTCGCCTGAACGACGCTTCCTTCTCCTTCGAAATGGAAAGCTCGGCAGCGCTCGGCTTCGGCTTCCGTTGCGGCTTCCTTGGCCTGTTGCATCTGGAAATCATCCAGGAGCGTCTGGAGCGCGAGTTCAATCTCGATCTCGTCGCCACCGCACCCTCGGTCGTCTACGAAATGACGCTGACGGACGGCACCGAGAAAGAGCTTCACAACCCGGCGGACATGCCGGATGTGGTGAAGATCGATGAAATCCGCGAGCCGTGGATCAAAGCGACGATTTTGACGCCGGACGAATATCTCGGCGGCATTCTCAAGCTTTGCCAGGACCGTCGCGGTATCCAGACGGAGCTGACCTATGTCGGCAACCGCGCCATGATCACTTATGAGCTGCCGCTCAACGAAGTGGTATTCGATTTCTACGACCGCCTGAAGTCGATCTCCAAGGGCTACGCCTCCTTTGACTACACCATCATGGATTACCGTGAAGGCGATCTGGTCAAGATGTCGATCCTCGTCAATGGCGATCCGGTCGATGCGCTTTCCATGCTGGTTCACCGCTCGGCAGCAGACCGTCGTGGACGCGGCATGTGCGAGAAGCTGAAGGAACTTATTCCGCCGCACATGTTCCAGATCCCGATCCAGGCTGCCATCGGCGGCAAGGTCATTGCCCGCGAAACCGTTCGCGCGCTGCGCAAGGACGTAACCGCCAAGTGCTACGGCGGCGACGCCACACGTAAGCGCAAACTGCTGGACAAGCAGAAGGAAGGCAAGAAGCGCATGCGCCAGTTCGGCAAGGTGGAGATTCCACAGGAAGCCTTCATCGCAGCGCTTAAAATGAACGACGAATAGGCGCTTCATCATCTCTGTTTTGAAAATCCCGGCCAATGGTCGGGATTTTCATTTTCATCGGTGGCTATAGATCGGGAAACATCAGCGACCGGTGTGCAGCCGTGCCAGCCATCGCGCCGTCTCCCACCGCGAGCGCCACCGACCCCGCCGGACGAGCGATATCGCCACACGCAAAGACGCCGCGCTTCGTCGTCTGCTTCATTACATCGGTAGGAATGGTGGCACCCATCGGCGTTTCTTCCAGCGTACAACCCAATTCGGCAATCCACGGCGCCGATATTCTCAGAGTTGGCTGGGCGAAAAGCCCGTCCATGACGAGTGTTCGACCATCCGCAAGGACGACGTCTGCTTTGCCGGTGATCTCGTGGATCGCTACCTCCTCCACTACGGTTCCGCGTGCCTCCAATTGAGCGCGCTCGCGCTGATCGGGAGTGAAGGCACCGTTGGTGAAGAGCGTCGTTGCTCCCCAGTCTGGCAGCATCAATCCATGGTGCATGGCAAGCGCGGATGCCGCGATGACCCCGATCTGCCCCTGGTTCAGTTCATAGCCATGGCAATAGGGGCAATGAAACACACTTCTGCCCCAGCGCTCGCTCAAGCCAGGTACTGACGGCAGATCATCCGTCACGCCGGCAGCGAGGATGAGCCTTCGACCCTCATTGCGTCCATCCCCTTCAATCTCGACTTCGAATGCGTCAACCGAGCCGCTGACATTCGTTGCGAGGCCATCGATCCAGTCGATCGTATTATATCTCTCGATTTGGCGGCGGGCCTCGGCCACGATCTCGTCTGGCGCTCTGCCATCCTGGCCAAGAAAGCCATGTGAGTGGCTGGCAAAGCGGTTGCGGCGCGTGCCGGCATCGATGACGAGCACTGACCGTCTTGCCCGCCCGAGCTGAAGCGCTGCGGAGAGACCGGCATAGCTTCCTCCGATAATGATGACGTCGTAGGTCATGAGACGATCCTTCCTCCAACTGACAAGTTTTCGTAACTTATATTGTTACGTGAAAGCGCAAATCAAGATCATGTAACTCATATTGTTACATGCGAGGCGTGGTGATAGGAGGAGAAAACCAGAGAGACCAAATGAGACAAGACACCCGCCTCTCGAGAGTGCTGCACGTGCTGATCCACATGGAAAAGCATGAAAAACCAGCGACATCCGATGCCATCGCCGCCATGCTGCAGACCAACCCAGTGGTCGTCAGGCGCACCATGGCGGGCCTGCGCGACGCCGGTTATGTCACATCGGAAAAGGGTCACGGTGGTGGCTGGGTGCTGGCGAGACCGCTTTCAGACATCACGCTTCTCGATATCTACAAAGCTCTCGGCACCCCTGGACTGTTTTCGATCGGTCTTTCGGGGGACAATCCGGCCTGCGTCATCGAGCAGTCGGTCAATATGGCTTTGGCGGACGGTATGAAAGAGGCGGAGGCAATCCTGCTCGCACGCTTCGCCAAAATTACGCTTGCCGATCTCGCACAAGAATCCTTCAAGCGCTGGGCTCAATCCGGCCATAAGGCATCAGCGATGGAAAATTTTTAACATAGAAAAACCGCCTGACTTCATGACAGGCGGCTCTCTTTCACGACATCACTGCCGATTAAGGCTGGGTCGATGTGCCATTGGTGTTCGGCGAAGCCGGTGCAGCGCCATTAGCCGGCTCGGTTGCCGGGGCCGTCGGCGTCATTGGTGCAGGGGCTGGCGCCTGATCGCTCACAGCTGGCGGCGTCGTAGACGACGTTGTGGTCGGATCCGTCGTGGACGGGCTGCTCATCTGCATCCAGATGAAACCGCCAACCAGCAGAACGACGATGATGGCTGCCCACGGTGCCCAGCCAGCGGACTTGCGATGGGTTTCGGGCGTTGTGCGCAGTTCAGGGCGGTCCGGACGAAGGTTCGGGTCGCGGGGCATGTTTGGATCAAAAGTCATGGTGTTTTCTCCTCTTCCAATGGGGAGAAAATGCACATCTGCGTGAATTGTTCCTAAAATGCCAACGAAGGTGGAGTTCAGCGGCTCGCCTCGGTCATCGCGCGTCTTAGAATCGACGCAAATTGCGGCTGATCGCATTGCGATACATTAAAGCGCATGTAAGTCGACGCCGTATCCGATTGAGAGAAAACGTTGCCGGGTGCCAAGACCATATTCTCGGTCAGAGCATTGCGCGCCATGTGCGCGGCATCAACACCCGAAGGGAGGCGGCACCACAGAAAGATACCCGCCTGGGGATCGGTCCAAGGCTCGATTCCGAGCGAGCGCAGTGTCTGGACCACGTCCGCTTTCGCCTTTGCGAGACGCGCCTTCAGGGCTTCCATGTGCCTGCGGTAGCTACCGTCTTTCAGCACCTCAAGCACCACCGCCTCGGAAATTTGGCTTCCGGCAAAATTCGAGGCAATCTTCATATCCACCAGAGGGTCGAGCCATTCCTTGCGCGTGACGATGTAGCCGCATCGGGCCGAGGCGGAGAGAGTCTTGGAGAAGCTTCCGATCTGAATCACACGGTTCAGAGCATCGAAGGCAGCAAGCCGCGGTGCCTTGGTTATCTCGAAATCGGCAAAGATATCGTCTTCGATGATCGTCAGCCCCGAACGTTCCGAAAGCATCAAGAGGCGGTGAGCTTTAACCGGAGAGAGGACGGCGCCTGTCGGATTGTGGATGGCCGAATTGGTGATGTACAGCCTCGGACGATGCTCCTCCAGGGCCTGCTCAAACAGCTCAATGTCAGGCCCGTCCGCCGTGTAAGGCACGCCGATAACTTTGACCCGATGGGCGCGCAACAGCGCATGAAAGTTGAAATAGCAGGGGTCGTCTACGAGTACGGTCTGACCGGGTTCCAGCAGGAAACGGCAAATCATGTCGATCGCCTGCGTTCCTGAATCCACCAGCAGGATCTGATCGGCCCCGACCATCAGGCCGGACTCCGCCAAACGTCTCGCCAGCAATTGGCGAAGCGCAGGTAGTCCCAGTGGCATGGCATAGCCCGTCAGCACGTCGGCATTGGCGCGCGCGAGCGCGCGCAGTGCCTTGCGCAAGGCGTCCTCCGGCATCCATGATGGCGGCAGCCATCCGCAGCCGGGCATGGCAAGCCCCCGCCCGCCCTCCAATGCCAGGCGCGATACCCAGAAGGGGTCAACTTGCCTGTCGAGCTTTGGGCCAATATCCGCCAGCGAAAGCGGGGCCAGCGCACTGGCAACAAAAAAGCCCGAGCCAGGACGCGACCGTATTGCCCCCTCGGCAACCAGCCTCTCATAGGCTTCGACGACGGTGGAGGTTGAAACAGCCTGCGCCTTTGCCAAGGCTCTGACGGAGGGAAGCTTTGCGCCGGGCGTCAAAACCCGCGCGGCAATGCGGCGTCTTATCTCCATCATCACCGCATCGATGCGTGGGGAGGCGCTCGTCCGTGCGCTATGACCTAGGTCCATCTGTGGTGCTCAATCTACCATAACAGTTTCGCACAACTGTACGTCACCGTTTCTGGCAGAGCCAGGCTTTTCCGGACATAAAAACTGAGAAGGAGCGCCATGCATGAACAAATTATCGAGCGGTTGGTTGAGCGGTTTTATCGGGATCATAATCTTCAGCGGATCTCTGCCGGCCACGCGCCTGGCGGTAACAGGTTTCGATCCACTGTTCCTGACACTTGCCCGCGCCAGTATTGCAGGGATGTTGGGGGCTGCCCTTCTCCTCACCTTTCGGCAGGCGAAACCGGCGCGAGGCGATCTGTCCTCGCTCATCATCGTCTCGCTCGGCGTGGTCGTAGGCTTTCCGCTATTGACTGCGCTGGCCCTGAAGCAGGTCACCTCTGCTCACTCCACAGTGTTCATCGGGCTTTTGCCGCTGTCTACCGCCCTTTTTGCCGTTCTGCGCGGCGGAGAGCGCCCTCGCCTCGCCTTCTGGATATTCTCCGGCCTCGGTAGCCTGCTCGTCGCAGGCTTTGCTCTGAGCCTCAATGGCGAGGGCAATCTTACCGGCGATCTTTTGATGGTGGCAGCGATCCTCGTCTGCGGGCTAGGCTATGCGGAAGGCGCCGCGCTCTCCCGGCGGCTTGGCGGGTGGCAGGTCATTTCCTGGGCGCTTGTTATTTCGCTGCCGATCATGCTTCCACTCGCGCTCTTCTCCATGCCCTCCACATGGAGTGGCATCGCCGCATCGGCCTGGGGTGGGCTTGCGTACGTCTCGCTGTTCAGCATGCTGATCGGCTTCATTTTCTGGTATCGCGGACTAGCTTTGGGTGGCATTGCAGCCGTTGGCCAGCTGCAACTGCTGCAACCGTTTTTTGCGCTGCTGCTTGCCGCCACGTTACTGGGCGAGCCCATCAGCTTCACCATGCTGGTAGTTACGCTCGGCGTGGTGGCCTGCGTTGCAGGTGCGCGGAGATTTGCAAGATAGGCGTCAGCCGTTCCCGCCGCGGCCGATCCAACGGTGCCAGTCTTCTTCTCTGCCGTTAAAGACATTGAGATCGATCTTGCCTTCGACGCCATGGGACAGGCCTGAGCCGGAATACTGCCAGAACAGCCACTTGCGGTCAGGGTAGACCCGCGAGGGATGCTGGGCGACGGCACGCAGCCAGAAGGGATAGTCGCGCAACTCGCCGGACAGGTGATCCTTGTAGAAATCCGGCGCGGTATAGATGATCGGGCGCTTGCCATAATGGCGCTCGAGCCTGTCCATGAAGACCTGCATCTTTTCCAGAACCTGGGCGCGGGAGAGGCGCATCTTGCAGGAGGACTCGCCGTTATATTCCACGTCGATTACCGGCGGCAGCGCATCTGGATCTCTCGGCACGTTGCGAATGAACCAGTCTGCCTGATGGCTTGCCGGGCGGCACCAGTAGAAGAAGTGGTATGCGCCACGGCGAACGCCTGCGGCCTTGGCCCGCTCCCAGTTGGTGCGGAACATCGGGTCCAGATGATCACCGCCATCGGTCGCCTTGATGAAGGCGAAGTTGGCGCCGCGTGTTCTCAAACGTTCCCAGTCGATATTCGCCTGCCAACGCGAGACATCGACACCGTGAACTTCAAAGTGCTTCGGCTGTACCCTGCCAAAATTGATTGGCTTTGCATCCGAGAAGGCCGGACGAAACACGCGTGAGCGCGCCGAAGATCCCGCACTCATGGCAACACTGCCTGCCATGGCAAGCTGGACCGGTCTGTCTTGTGGAAGATTCACACGAGCTTGGGGAACGACCGGTGGCGCGATGACAGGTGCTGCACGCTGCTGCGTCGACATCTGCTTGTCGACGGCTGCAAAGGCGGGTGAACCACTTGGCATCGGCCCGCCCCAGGCGAGCACCTCTTGATGCGGCTGCCTGTTCAAAGCGACTTTCTGGCTGGCTTCACCGACACTTGCCTGCGGAACCGGTGCGGATGGTGTGACGGAACTCGTTATTTCCTTCGAAGGCAAACCCGCCATGAGGGCATCCGGCCCGGAACTGGAGGTACAGCCTGTGAGAGATAGGCAGGCGAGAACAAAAGCTGGCACTGTCGATCGAAGCATGTGAACCCGTACGCAAAACAAAATCGGGACATGCGCAAAACTGGCCCGTCCTGATAACCAAAAGGTATGACTAACAGGACATTATCAAAAAAGACTGAATCCAATCTTTACGACGGGATTGGGCTTATGCAGGTAAAAAAGCGTCATGGCTCAATTATCCGTGAGAAGCCCGCTCATCAGACTCGAGCCAAACTGGCGACGAACGGCTGCCCCGGCGTCAATTGCCCATCAGAATATCGAGAAGGGTCGTCTGCTTCGGTCCACCTTGTCGTGGCTGAGCACCGCCGCCGATATCTGCAGGCGGGACCGGCCCACCGGATTGCTGTGGTGGATAGGCTTGTTGCGGATATTCGGAGGGCGGCGCCGGGACCGTGCCTGCGGTCTGTTCAGCACCAACGGGTGCGGGCGGATACTCCGCCGGCGTGGGCGCAGAGCCACCGCCCAACGCATTGGAGATAATGTCGCCGATCGTCGCGGGTGCTTGCGGGCTTTGCGCCATGGGCTGACCGATTTCCTGGCCGCCATAAGCGCCAAGCCCAAAGAGTGGCGATGGCGACAGGCCGCTATGGGCTGCCGTCATGAATTCCTTCCAGGCTTTGGCCGGCAGACCACCACCCGTTACCTTCTTCATCGACGTGCCGTCATCATTGCCGAACCAGACACCGGTGGTTAGCTGGCTGGTGTAGCCGACAAAAAGCGCATCGCGGAAAGACTGGGTCGTGCCAGATTTACCGGCTGCCTGCCAACCTTTAAGACGCGCAGCCTTGCCGGTACCCTCATTGATGACGCCCGTCAGCATGCCGTTCATCGTTGCGGCGATGCCCTCATCCAGAACGCGGGGCGGGTTGTCGTATTTGTTTTCGTAGAGAACCTTGCCATCGGCATCGGTGATACGCTTGACGATATGAGGCGTTGCCTTGAAACCGCCATTCATCATCGGCGCATAGGCAGACGTCAGTTCCAGCAGCGAAACTTCGGACGTGCCGAGCGCAATCGAGGCATTGGCCTGAAGGTCGGATTCGATACCCATGCGATGCGCCACCTGCGTAACCTTGTTGGGTCCGACCTCCATGACGAGCTGCGCGGCAATCGTGTTGAGCGAATTGGCAATTGCGGTCGCAAGCGTCACTTCGCCACGATATTTCTGATCGTAATTTTCCGGCGTCCAGTTTCCGATCCTGACCGGCGCGTCGTTGCGCACGGAGTTCGGTGTCAGCCCGGATTCAAGCGCGGCGATATAGACGAAGGGCTTGAAGGCGGAGCCTGGCTGGCGTTTGGCCTTGGTGGCACGATTGAACTGGCTTTCGGCATAATCTGCACCGCCGACGACGGCGCGCACGGCACCTGCCCCGTCCATCGAGACGAGCGCCGCCTGCGAAGCACCGAGCTTCTTGCCTTCGCTCTTCAGTACATCGTTCAGCGCCTTCTCGGCATCCTTCTCAAGATTGAGATCGATGGTCGTATCAATCGTCAGATCCTGCTTCACGTCGCCGATCAGGCTTTTGACCTCATCCATGACCATATCGGCCGCATAGTGCTCGGCACCCGACCAGAAGCGCTTGGCCTTGGTGGGTGGCTGCGACATGGCGGTCTTGATCTCGTCTTCGGAGATGAAACCGACATCGCGCATGGATTGCAGCACCACCTGCGCCCGTTCTTCCGCCGCCTGCGGATCACGCGCAGGAGACAGGCGCGAGGGCGCTTTCAACAATCCCGCTAGCATCGCCGCTTCGCCGAGGTTCACGTCACGCGCCGATTTGTTGAAGTATCGGCGCGAGGCGGCCTCGACGCCATAGGCGTTCGAACCGAAATAGACGCGGTTCAGATACATCGCCAGAATCTGATCCTTGGTGTATTTCTGCTCCAGCCAGATGGCGAGAAGCGCTTCCTGGATCTTGCGCTCCAGCGTCTGCTCCGGAGAGAGGAAGAGGTTCTTGGCCAATTGCTGCGTCAGGGTCGAGCCGCCCTGAACCGTGCGACCATGCAGAAGATTGGTGACCACTGCGCGCCCGAGGCCGAGCGGATCGACACCGAAGTGCGAGTAGAATCGGCGATCTTCGATCGCAATCACCGCCTGCGGGATATAGGGCGACATATCTTCGAGCGCCAAAGCCTCGCCGCCTGTCGTGCCTCTGTTGGCCAGGATTGTGCCGTCAACCGCGACAATTTTCAGGTTCGGCGGGCGCTCTGGAATGGCCCAAGTGCTGGCGTTCGGCATGCGTGCGCCATAATAAATGACGACACCGGCGACCGCGATACCGCCCCAGATTCCGAGCACGATGCACCAATAGATGATCCGCCGGAAAAAGCCGGTGATCCCGCCGCGCTCACGCGTTTCTCGCCTCGATTTCGATTTCGATTTCGACGGCTTCGTTCCGCGCTTTTTAGGCGGCGGCGCATCGGAGGGACCTGACTTTCGGCTACCCGCATTGGTGCCGGCAACCCGATCACTGGCATCGAGACGCAGATCATCGCCGGAATCATGAAAATCCCCAAAAGAAGGTTCGACTCTCTGGCGTGATTTTCCGCTACCGGCCATCTGTGAGAAACTGCTCCATGATAACTAATGTCGCGCCGGACATCGCGTGACACCGAAGGTGAATCCCGTTGAAGCTTAAATGCGGCGATTTAAGGTGGCGTTAAGGCGCAACCGGCTTCACTTTGGCGTCACCGCGAACGGGGGTCACTGGCAGACGTCGACCCACTCGGCCTTGGTCAAGCTCACCAGGCGCTCTGGCGAAATCCGCACCGCCGCGTTAATCGCACCTGCCGCAGGCACGACCTCGGCATAATCCTTCAGTGACACATCGCAATAGACCGGTAAATCGGAAGGCAAGCCAAAAGGACAAACGCCACCGACTGGATGGCTCGTTACCTCGACCACCTCTTGCGCATCCGGCATGCGAGGCTTGGCGGAGAAGCGATCCCTGAATTTCCGGTTGTCCAGACGCTTCATACCAGCGGTGACGACGAGGAGAATGGTTTCTCCCGCCCTAACGCAGATCGTCTTGGCTATCTGATCCGGATCGACGCCATGCGCTTCCGAGGCAAGTGCCACGGTGGCAGAACTGGCTTCGGTCTCCAGAACCTCAATATCTGGAGCATGGGTCGCGAAATAGTCTTGGACGGAACGAAGGCTCATGCGCAATCTTTAGGCGCACCCGGCCATGGAGGCAAGAGGACGCCTCATAGCTATGCGCAAAACGCAATGCTGCGCTGCAATGATATGTCTGTTTTCGGACGGGAACTCCTGTATCTTACAAGCATCGAAGCGACGCACTCCTCCTCCCAGCGTCGCCCGATTGGACTGACAGCACTCCTCCTCCCAGTTGTCAGTCAGTTTTAAAAACCCGGCGCACCTCCTCCCGCGCCGGGTTTTTTATTGCCTTGATGGCAGAAGCTCCCTTCATTTCATCATCTCAGTATCCGGGGTATGCTCGCAGATCCCTCGGCCTCACAACAACCGCGAGCGCGATGCCTTTTGATGCAGGACAACGCGACGCGCTCTATTGAAATTTGCCCGTGAGATTTGTCGTGAAACGGTGTTGAGGGGAAACTTGACTTATTCGTTCACCCGCCCTACTTCTCTCGCATCGATATTTGTTTGACGACCAGAGCTTCGGCGTCCCAAAGACGCTCAGACGATCTTTCTTTCCTTCAAATTCGACCAAAACCGCGCTGGCTTTCAGTGCAAAAGTAATACGCCAACGGAAGGAACTCGTTATGGCTACTGGTACAGTTAAGTGGTTCAACGCAACCAAGGGCTACGGCTTCATTCAGCCTGACGACGGCGCACAGGACGTGTTCGTACACATCTCTGCAGTCGAGCGCGCTGGCATGAGCGGTCTGAAGGACGGTCAGAAGATCTCCTACGAACTCGTTCAGGACCGTCGTTCTGGCAAGATGTCTGCAGACAGCCTCGTCGCTGCCTGATCATGATTTGGCTGGTTTGACCAGTCTGTCAGTTGAAAAGCCGAGATCTCGCGTCTCGGCTTTTTGCGTTTTAAAGGCATCTGACGAATAATGGGCCCTTGTCCTTGTAAAAGAGATCATGCCAACCAATATAAGGTACATCAGTGTTTCGGCAGTTCCCGATGAGGCTTTGATGAGCCGCCGCGTTGCAGCCCGTTAATGAAAAATTAACCAAAGCGCGCAATGATGAAAGGGAAGACATGAGCGACAGTAAATATGCTGGCGCCGTGCTGAGACACAAAACCGTTTTTGCACTTTGACCACGGATGTACTGGCACTGATCGCATAAACGGAAATGAAAGGTCGGGCTTGCCCGGCCTTTTTGCTTTTCTGGGTCTACCCCCCGAGGATCAGTGCCGCCAAAGGCGGCACTGTCTGTCTCCCATTCGATTATTTGGCGCTTAATGCCGATAGGATCCGCACCCATGAGCGCGTTCCCTTGTGGAAAGACTTGAGCTCGTACTTCTCATTGGGCGAGTGAATGCGGTCGTCGGTGAGGCCGAAGCCAATCATCAGCGAATCCATGCCGAGCATCTTCTGGAAGTCGCCAACAATCGGGATCGATCCACCCATGCCGATGACCACGGCAGGCTTTGCCCATTCATCCGACAGCGCCGACTTCGCCTTGGTCAAGGCTGGCGAGTCGTACGAGAGATGGATGGCTGGCGAGCCGCCATGTTCGTGGAATTCGACCGAGCAATCTGCCGGAATCTTAGAACGTACATAGGCGCGGAAGCTCTCGCGGATTGCGGCTGGATCCTGATGGCCGACAAGGCGGAAGGACACCTTTGCAGAGGATTTTGCGGCGATAACGGTCTTGAAGCCTTCGCCTGTATAACCGCCAGTGATGCCGTTCACTTCCGCCGTCGGGCGCGCCCAAGTCAGCTCGAGGACAGAACGTCCTTTTTCTCCAGCCGGAACGGAAAGACCAACTTCGCCGAGGAAGGATTCTGCCGTGCGGCCGAGACTGTCCCACGAAGCCTTGATGTTGGCAGGGGTTTCCTCCACGCCATCATAAAAGCCGGGCAATGTCACGCGACCCGTTTCATCATGCAGCCCGGCGAGAATGTCGGTCAGAATATGGATCGGGTTGGCGGCAGCACCGCCGAAGAGGCCGGAATGCAGGTCGCGATCGGCAGCGGTGATGACGATTTCCTCGCCGACGAGCCCACGAAGGGCCGCAGCAATTGCGGGCGTTTCGTGGTCCCACATGCTGGTATCGCAGACCAGAGCGTAATCGGCTTTCAGCTCGCCTGAGTTGGCGTCCAGAAACGGTTTTAGCGAGGGCGAGCCGGATTCCTCTTCGCCTTCGAAGAGAATGGTGACGCGGATCGGCAGCGAACCGCTGGTCTGCTTATAGGCGCGACACGCTTCGACAAAGGTCATCAACTGGCCCTTGTCGTCTGATGTGCCGCGACCCGAAATCACCTGACGACCGCCGCCGATATCCTTCAACTTGGCATCGAAGGGATCATCCTGCCATAGATCGATCGGATCGACAGGCTGAACATCGTAGTGGCCGTAAAACAGCACATGCGGCGCGTCGGCTGTTGCTCCATCATGATGCGCGACGACCATGGGATGGCCTGCGGTGTCACGAATGGAAGCGTCGAAGCCGATGCTGGTCAGATCGCGCACCAGCCATTCGGCCGCCTTGCGGCACTCCGCCTTGTAGGCCGGATCGGTGGAGATGGACTTGATGCGAACGAGTTCGAAAAGTCTCTCAAGGCTGGAGGGAAGATTGTCGTCAACTGCCGAGAGAACGGGGGAAATATCTGTCATTGCATGATCCTGTCATGTCGGGCGCGCCATAGGTCTTCCAACTGCGCTCCACCTTCTGGAAATCTGCGCATCTGGCGTCGCGATCATCCAAGTCAGATCATGGCGCCCATGCACAAGATGGCGGCACGATAGAGCAATTGACCAGCAGTTTCGAGCCGGAAAATATCATCTTTCGGATTTGGCCGCCTCAATGGCCCGCGACATATATTCGAGCAGCAATTGCCGCTCGAACTTCAAAAGGTCCTTGAGCAGCGCCTCTTCCGTTTCGTTCGAAGCGGCGATCGCCGCCTCTTCCAAAGCGGCCCCCGCTTGCGTCAGCATGATGATCTGCGAGCGGCGATCAGTGGGATGGGGCTTTCGCTCGACAAGGCCATCGCGCTGCATGCGCGCGAGAGTATTGGCCAGCGTCGCCTGCTCTATGTCGACCCGGTCGAGCAACTGGCGCTGCGTCAACCTGTCCTCCTTCCACAGTTCCAGCAGAACGGGAAACTGGCCAGGCGAGAACCCAAGCTCTGCTGTGCGTCTTTGCAGCGCAAGCGAAAAACCTTTTGCCAGTTGCGCCGCAAGATAGGCTACCGAGTCCTGTCGAGAAAATCCCATCGGGCAGATCGTCCGGATCATTTACATATCGTACGATGTACAGCGGCATGCTTTCGCGAGGCATGCGCGAGCCAGGAGGACGCGCAAAAGAAAACCGCCATGACCGGGAGGGGACGGTCATGGCGGCCATATTGAGGGACAAAGGCCCGGAGAGGGGGAAAGGCCTTTGTCCGGTCTGACGCGGCGGGGGACGAGCCAGCTATCAGACTACGGCGTGATCAGTCGCCGTCCTCTAAGAAATGAGGCGGCAAATGCGGCTTTTCAAGGGAAGAACGGATTACAAATCGGTAACGTTCCGGTGAGATTATTTGGCGTTATTTCTGGGCTTTTGCTGAAGCCAGGTGATGCCTGTCAGCGCACCACCAATCAGAGCCGTGATCCAAATAAAATCCATCACCATGCGGGCCGCGGCACTATCGGCACGAGCGACGATGATGACGACAAAGCCGGCCAGGAGTGCTGCGTCTGCGAACTGAAACTTTGCCACTTCCCACATATTTGTATTCACTTCGGGATTATCGGGAAAATACGTGCGCAGACCTTTGGTCGCCAGCAGGTAAAGGGGAACGATGGCCGTCTTTGCCACTGTCAATGAGGCGGCATCACCCAAGAACCAGGATGTTGCAGCAACACCCGCCATCAGGACGATCGAAACGAGCAAGGCCGTTGTGGTAGATGTTGTATGCATCAAGAACCTCGCGAGACCGTGGAAGAAACTTGCTGGGTACTTGAGGGCGACGATAGACCTTTTTGCCGTCTCGCGCTATCCATGCTTCCCATGAAAAAAGGCGATCATCTCTTCCTCGTGGACGGCTCCGGTTTCATTTTCCGCGCTTTCCATGCCATCCCCCCGCTCAACCGCAAGTCCGATGGATTGCCGGTCAATGCTGTATCCGGCTTCTGCAACATGCTGTGGAAGCTGTTGAAGGATGCGCGCAACACCGATGTGGGGGTGACGCCAACGCATTTCGCGGTGATCTTCGATTACTCGTCCAAGACCTTCCGCAATGAGCTCTACGACCTCTACAAGGCCAATCGCTCAGCACCGCCGGAAGATCTCGTTCCGCAATTCGGCCTGATCCGCCATGCGACCCGCGCCTTCAACCTGCCCTGCATCGAGACCGAAGGTTTCGAGGCCGATGATATCATCGCCACCTATGCCCGCCAGGCGGAAGCGATCGGTGCGGATGTCACCATCATTTCCTCCGATAAGGACCTGATGCAGCTCGTCACGCCCAATGTGCATATGTACGACGCGATGAAGGACAAGCAGATCGGCGTGCCGGACGTCATCGAAAAATGGGGCGTGGCCCCGGAAAAGATGATCGACTTGCAGGCGATGACCGGCGATTCCACCGATAATATTCCGGGCATTCCCGGCATCGGGCCGAAGACGGCGGCGCAATTGCTGGAGGAATATGGCAACCTCGATACGCTGCTGGAGCGCGCGGGCGAAATCAAGCAACAAAAGCGCCGGGAAAACATCATCGCCAATGCGGAACTGGCCCGCCTCTCCCGTCAGCTCGTTTCGCTCAGGACCGACGTGCCGCTGGAGCTTGCGCTGGATGCGCTGACCCTTGAGCCGCAGGATGGCCCGAAGCTCATCGCCTTTCTGAAGGCGATGGAGTTTACCACGCTGACACGCCGCGTGGCGGAAGCGACCGGCGCCGATGCCGCCGCGATAGAACCCGCGCATGTTCCGGTGGAGCGCGGCGCGGAGGCCCATGGTCCTGATCTCGATGCTATCACGGATGCGCCGGATGCTGCATCCGTTCCGCTTGGCGAAGAGTCCGTGTCCGATGTCGGCGCCGTTCTCTCCAAAGCAGAAGGCGATACGCCGCAGGCGCTTGCCTCGGCGCGCGAAACCATATTCGCCGCCGCCAAGATCGATACGACCGCTTACCAGACCATCCGCAGCATCGAGGAACTGGATCGATGGGTCGCCATGGCGCGAGAGACGGGCGTGGTTGCCTTCGATACCGAGACGACCTCGCTTGATCCGATGATGGCGGAGTTGGTCGGCTTCTCGCTTGCGATTGCCGATAACAGCAAGAATGCCAGCGGTACGGACATCATCGCAGCCTATGTTCCCTTGACCCACAAGACGGGCTCCGGCGGCGATCTCTTCAGCGACGGCATCAAGCTGGCCCCCGACCAAATCCCTTTCGACCTGGCGCTTTCACGGCTGAAAGACCTGCTCGAAGATCCGGCGGTTCTGAAGGTCGCGCAAAACCTCAAATATGATTACCTGCTCGTCAAGCGCCTCGGCATCGTGATGCAGAGCTACGACGATACTATGCTGCTCTCCTACGTCTTGGAGGCTGGCAAGGGCGCGCATGGCATGGATGCGCTTTCCGAGCGCTGGCTGGGCCACAAGCCGATTGCCTACAAGGACGTTGCAGGTTCCGGGAAATCCGGCGTGACTTTCGACTTCGTCGATATCGACAAGGCCACCGCCTATGCTGCCGAAGATGCCGACGTAACGCTCAGGCTCTGGATGGTGCTGAAACCCCGCCTCGTCGCTGATCGTCTAACGAGCGTCTACGAGCGGCTGGAGCGACCGCTGGTGCCGGTTCTGGCCCATATGGAAGAGCGCGGCATTTCTGTTGACCGACAGATCCTGTCGCGGCTTTCCGGCGAACTGGCCCAGAAGGCCGCTGCCTTCGAGGAAGACGTTTACGAGCTTGCCGGCGAGAAATTCAATATCGGTTCGCCCAAGCAGCTTGGCGATATCCTGTTCGGCAAGATGGGTCTGCCCGGCGGTTCCAAGACCAAGACCGGGCAATGGTCTACCTCCGCCTCCGTGCTGGAAGACCTCGCCGCCGAAGGTATGGAACTGCCGCGCAAGATCGTCGACTGGCGCCAGCTGACCAAGCTCAAATCCACCTATACGGATGCGCTGCCGGGTTACATTCATGCCGATACCAAACGGGTGCATACCTCCTATTCTCTGGCATCAACGACGACTGGGCGTCTATCCTCTTCGGAACCCAACCTTCAGAACATTCCGGTACGCACCGCCGAGGGCCGCAAGATCAGGACGGCCTTCGTTTCCACGCCCGGCAACAAGCTTCTTTCGGCCGACTATAGTCAGATCGAATTGCGCGTGCTCGCGCATGTCGCCGATATCCCGCAGTTGAGAAATGCCTTCGAGAACGGCATCGATATTCATGCTATGACGGCATCGGAAATGTTCGGTGTCCCGGTGGAAGGCATGCCGTCTGAGGTGCGTCGCCGCGCCAAGGCGATCAATTTCGGCATCATTTATGGCATTTCTTCCTTCGGTCTTGCCAATCAGCTCAGCATCGGTCGCTCGGAGGCGGGTGAGTACATCAAGAAGTATTTCGAGCGTTTCCCCGGCATTCGCGACTACATGGAAAACACCAAGGCCTATGCCCGCGAGCATGGCTATGTTGAAACCATCTTCGGTCGTCGTATCCATTATCCGGAAATCAAGTCTTCAAACCCCTCGGTCAGAGCGTTCAACGAACGGGCCGCAATCAATGCGCCAATCCAGGGCTCTGCTGCCGATATCATTCGCCGCGCAATGATCCGCATGGAGCCCGCGCTGGAACAGGCGAAGCTTTCGGCCCGCATGCTGCTTCAGGTGCATGACGAACTGATCTTCGAGGTTGAAGACGGCGAGATCGAAAAAACGCTGCCGGTTGTGGTGTCCATAATGGAAAACGCCGCAATGCCCGCCATCGATATGAAGGTGCCGTTGCAGGTGGACGCACGCGCTGCCGATAACTGGGATGAGGCGCACTAAAGCATGATCCGCGTAAAAGTGTGCAGCGGTTCGGATGTCACGCGCCTGTCGCGCATGAAGCGTAGGTGAAGGCTTCTAACAAGGAGCCTTCCCATGCACGCCCCGCTCGTTTCACCAACGCTTGCCAAGTTCTCGACAACCTATCAGACGACACCACCCCGCCATCTGGGAACGCGCTATTCTCCGGAAGGAGAATTTCTGCCCGAGCCGGGCAACACGGTTGTCTGCCATCTGGTCGAAGGGTCGCAATCTCAAAAGGCGATCATTGCCGCCCGTCAGCGGCTTCTCGATATGCCGAAAGCTGACACACACCTTGCCTTCACGCCCGTCTCCAGCCTGCATATGACGGTGTTTCAGGGCATCATCGAGCATCGCCGCTCCTGGCCTTACTGGCCCAAGGAGATGCCGCAAGACAGCGCGATCGACGCGATGACGGCTTTTTATCTGGAGCGCCTTGCAGACTTTCCAAAGCTGCCAGCCTTCCACATGCAGGCAACCTGCGTCACGCCGCTTGGTTTGCGGCTGACAGGTGCGAGCGTTGAAGACGACAGGATAATCGCCACATGGCGGGATGCATTTGCCGATGCCTTTGGTTATCGTCACCCAGACCACGAGACTTACGAATTCCACATCACATTCGCCTATACTCGCCGCTGGTTTGAGCCGGATAGCCTGCCCCGGTGGCAGGTAATGCTGGATGACTGCCTCGACGAATTGCGAGCGGCGGCACCGGTCATCGAAATGCGTCCACCAGCCTTCTGTGCATTTGCCGACATGAACCACTTTGAGGAGTTGCTTGTCTTCAATCCCGTCTGATAAGGATGTCGCCCAAGGATGCCGATTTTCGATTGCATATCGGTATCTCTCGAAAAAATGCGTGTCAGGGCTGGTCAAAGCCCCATGAGGCATGTATAAGCGCGCCAAATTTCCGATATCGAGACATGCGACATTCGGCCTAAGGTTTGGCTGGTTCCCGTGTTTCGCCGCTTCAGTGGAGTAACACAAATGGCAGTTCCTAAAAGAAAAACGAGCCCGTCCAAGCGCGGTATGCGCCGTTCGGCAGACGCCCTCAAGGCAGCAACATACGTCGAAGACAAGAACTCCGGCGAACTGCGTCGCCCGCACCACATCGACCTGAAGACAGGCATGTACCGCGGCCGTCAGGTTTTGACGCCGAAGGAAAGCGCATAATCAGCGCTTCCTGATACACTTGCATGACGAACGAGCCGGCCTTTGGGTCGGCTTTTTTGTTACCTTGTCGTGTCTTCGCAATGCCGCTTGGAAAATAGTTCACCCACACATACTATCCTCAATAGGAGGGCAGATTTTCGGGATGTGCCATGTGGAGGGGTTTGAGTGAGATATCGGCGGGTTGGCATCCTTCTGCTTTGCCTGGCTCTGTGCGGCTTCGCCTTCACCAAGGGACGCGAACTGCTGGCGGAAAGCTACCTCAACGAGGCTGCCGAACAGGGCGGAACAACTTTACGCCTCGCCGTCTCCGCCCTTGGCGGGCATCTCAACCGGTACGAGCCGTTGCCGGCATTGATGGCCGATCACGATGACATCGAAGAGCTGGTTGCGCATCCCGAAGACCAGCGTCTCAGAGAGCGCGCCAATATCTATCTGAAG
The DNA here is from genome assembly GCF_053521965.1 of Rhizobium sp. 22-785-1. Taxonomy (NCBI): domain Bacteria; kingdom Pseudomonadati; phylum Pseudomonadota; class Alphaproteobacteria; order Hyphomicrobiales; family Rhizobiaceae; genus Rhizobium; species Rhizobium sp. 22-785-1. The sequence goes on from NZ_JBNWDI010000002.1 coordinate 542,371, forward strand.
TCGATCAACGACCTTCTTAAATCCTCCGACATCTACATCATGACGCTGGACGGTGAAACAATCGCCGCCAGCAACTATGACGGCCCCGCGAGCTTCATCGGGCAAAATTTCAGCTATCGACCGTATTTCCAGGATGCCGCCAAGGGCCTGCAATCGCGCTTCTTTGCACTTGGCACCACGTCGCACAAGCGCGGCTATTATTTTGCCTCGCCCATTCTGTTCAACGATGTCATCAAAGGCGTCATTGTCTTCAAGGTGGATATCGAAGGCATTGAAGCCTCCTTCGGCACCGGCGAAAACCGCATCGTCGTCACCGATCCGGAAGGCATCATCTTCATGACCGGGGTGCCGCAGTGGCTCTATTCGGCAATCTTGCCGCTGACGCCGGACAGAATTGCCCGAACCGAAGCCTCCCGCCGCTATGCGGACGCCAAGCTCAGCCAGCTGCCGGTGACTGAAGGGACTTTCGGCAGTCATCGCTTGATGGCGGTCCGCGAAGGGCAGCAGGACCGGGAATATCTCGTTCTCTCCCAGCCCATGCCGGAAGCAGGCTGGACCGTAAATGTGCTGATGGATACCGGTTCGGTGCGGACACAGGTGCAGACTATGCTGCTGGCCGCCCTGCTTTGCCTTGGCCTCGCCGGCGCTTTGCTCGCGGCCATGCTGCAAAGACGAAGGCGCTTGCAGGACCGCCTCGTGCATCAGGCGGAGGCCCAGGCCGAGCTGGAGCGTCGCGTGGAGGAACGCACTGCCGATCTGGCGCGGATGAACTGCGACATCAAGCGCGAGATCGCCGAGCGTCGACAGACCGAAAAGCAATTGCGCAAGACCCAGAAGGATCTGATCCAGGCGGGCAAGCTTGCAGCCCTTGGTCAGATGTCGGCGGCCCTCTCGCACGAATTCAACCAGCCGCTCGCGGCAGCAAAGACCTATGCCGAAAGCGCCTCGCTCTTGATCGAACGCGGACGCGTGGAGGAGGCAAGCTCCAACCTGTCGCGTATCTCCGCCCTGATCGACAGGATGGCTTCGATCAGCAAGCATTTGCGCAACTTCGCCCGCAAACCCAACGAGCATGTGGGACCTGTTCCGCTGGATATGGTGGTGGCTGATACGCTGGAAATCGTCAGCGCCCGGCTAAAGGCGGCAGATGCGCAATTGCATGTGTCCCTTGGACCGGAGACACTCTTCGTCAAGGCCGGGCCGGTGCGCCTGCAGCAGGTGCTGGTCAACATCATCTCCAATGCCGCCGATGCGGTCGAGGGTCTAGACGACAGACGTATCGATCTCACCGCACACAAGAGCGAGGGCAAGGTCATCGTTTCCGTGCGCGATCACGGTCCCGGCGTGCCGCCTGCGATCATGGAGCGTATCTTCGACCCGTTCTTTTCCACCAAAGGCGTCGGCAAGGGTCTCGGTCTCGGCTTGTCGATCTCCTATAATATCGTCAAGGATTTCGGCGGACGGCTGATCGTCACCAACCTTGAGAACGGCGGCGCGCGTTTCGATATTGAACTCGACGCCGAAACACCGATGGAGATTGCCGCGGAATGAGCCTGTCCCGCGTATTGCTGATTGACGATGAAGAGGATTTGCGCCTTTCCACTGCTCAGGCGCTGGAACTTGCGGGGCTGGATGTCATCACCATCGACAATGCCGATCATGTCTTCGAACTGATCGGCTATAGCTTCGATGGCGTGATCGTCAGCGACATCCGCATGCCGGGTATCGATGGCATGAGCCTGTTGCAAAAGGTTCGGGAGTTGGATGCCGAAATTCCCGTCATCCTCGTCACCGGTCACGGCGACGTGCAGCTTGCGGTGAGCGCCATGCGCAACGGCGCCTATGACTTTATCGAAAAGCCCTTCAGTATCCAGTATCTCGCCAGCATCATCAAACGCGCCATGGATCGGCGCTCGCTTGTGCTGGAAAATCGCCGCCTGCGCGCCGTTGCAGGAAAGCGCGACGACCTGGAAACGCGCCTGCCCGGACGCACTCAAGCCATGGTTGATCTGCGCTACCGCATCCGCGCCATAGGAGCTGCCGATGCCGATACTTTGATCATTGGCGATACCGGTGCGGGCAAGGAGGTCGTGGCGCGGGCGCTGCACGATATCAGTGCGCGTGCCGACCGTCCCTTCGTTGCCATCAACTGCGCGGCTCTGCCGCAGCATTTGATCGAAAGCGAACTCTTCGGTCATGAAGCGGGTGCCTTTCCAGGGGCACTCAGAGCCCGCTACGGCAAGTTCGAGCATGCGCGTGGTGGCACCATACTTCTCGACGAGATTGGCTCCATGCCGTCCGATATGCAGGGCAAGCTGCTGCGCGTCCTTCAGGAGCGCACCATCACACGCCTCGGCTCCAACGAGACAGTAGAGCTCGATGTCCGCTTCATAGCCACCAGCAAGACGGACCTTGCGCAGGAAGCACTTGCCGGGCGCTTCCGGCAGGATTTGCTTTATCGGTTGAATGTCGCGACCATCCATGTCCCGTCACTGGCGCAACGGCAAAGCGATATTCCCCTGCTTTTCCTACACTTGGTGAGAGAAGCCGCCGCGCGCTACGGGCGCGACGACATGGAGGTCCCGTCCACCATCATTTCATCGCTTCCTATGCGTGAGTGGCCGGGCAATGTCCGTGAGCTGAGAAACGAAGCTGACCGGTTCGTTCTTGGCCTTGATGGTCGTTCCGGCGAAGGATCGCAAAGCGATCCACTTGGGGGTCACGGTCTTTCCGCCAAGGTAGCAGAATTCGAAAAGGGCATCATCGCAAGAACAATCGCGACCCATAAAGGCAATCTGAAAGCCGTCTATGAGACGCTCGGAATATCGCGCAAGACGCTCTATGAAAAGATGCAGAAATACGCTTTGACCAAGAACGCTCCCATCGACGAAGACATGACGAACTCCTGAGTTTACTCTCTTCTTATCGTCATGGGTAGAAATCCACCCACGTCACGACACCAATGTTTCGGATTCCACCCATTCGGACCGTTAGCCGACACTCTTTTAAAGATTTGTTTTCCTCCCTCAATTGCGTGACGCGCGATCTCGACTGCAAATGAACCTACCCCGGCGAGCGCAGAGGAGTGCGTTTCGTTGCTGAGGCCATATTCATCGGGAGGAAAAGATGAAACTTCTGAAATCCGTCACGGGTGCAGTTGCTGCCGCCGCCGTATCGCTCTTTGCGCTTTCCGCAGCCGCACAGGATTATCCTGGCCGCAACATCACCATGGTCGTGCCATTCTCCGCGGGTGGTCCGACGGATACCGTGGCACGCCTCGTTGCTGAATCCATGTCCAAGGATCTCGGCCAGCAGATCATCGTCGAAAATGTCGGCGGCGCAGGCGGAACGCTCGGTGCAGGTCGCGTGGCATCCGCTGATCCGGACGGCTACACCATCCTTCTGCATCACATTGGTATGGCGACCAGCGACACGCTTTATCGCAAGCTGGCCTACAAGACACTCGACGCCTTCGACTATGTCGGCCTCGTGACCGAAGTCCCGATGACGATCCTCTCGCGCAAGAACCTTGAGACCAAGGACCTGAAGGGCCTGATCGATTACGCCAAGGCAAACAAGGATACGGTTACCGTCGCCAATGCCGGCATCGGCGCTGCCTCTCATCTGTGCGGCATGCTGTTCATGAGCGCAATTCAAACGCCGCTTGTGACTGTTCCCTACAAGGGTACGGGCCCGGCAATGACCGACCTTCTTGGCGGCCAGGTCGACATCATGTGCGACCAGACCACCAACACCACAAAGCAGATCCAGGGCGGCACCGTGAAGGCTTACGCGGTCACGACACCGGCGCGCCTCAGCGTTCTGCCAGACGTCCCGACGGCAACGGAAGCGGGCCTGCCCAACTTCGAAGTTGGCATCTGGCACGGCATCTACACGCCGAAGGGCACGCCTGCCGCTGTGAATGAGCGTCTCTCCAAGTCGCTTCAGGTGGCACTGAAGGATCAGAATGTTGCCGCACGCTTTGCCGAGCTTGGTACAACGCCTTCTCCAGAAACGGATGCAACGCCTGCCGCGCTAAAGGCAAAGCTCGAAAGCGAAATCGCACGCTGGAAGCCGGTCATCGAATCCGCTGGCCAATACGCCGACTAATCCTGCCTGAGGCCGGGGATGACCGATGTCCTCCCCGGCATCCGCTTGAAAACGACATCGATCCTTAAAGACCTCATCGAACTCTACAGACATCGGGCCAAAGACGGCACTGATGCACAGGCGGGGACGGCCATGAAATCAGTCAGTTTCGATGCCACAGAAGCCATCTGCGGCGCAATTTTCATCTGCCTCGGCATCTTCTTTGCCTGGCAAGCCTATGATCTTGATCTGGGAACGACATTCCGCATGGGGCCGGGCTATTTCCCGCTTGCCCTGTCCTTGATCCTCATATTGCTCGGCGGCGTCATTTTTCTTCGCGCCGGCAAGGTTGCAAACGAGCCGATGACCTCCATTGCTTGGCGCGGCATCTTTTTCATCCTGCCAGCACCGATCTTCTTCGGCCTGACGGTGCGTGGGCTGGGTTTCGTGCCGTCGCTGTTCCTCAGCGCTCTAATCGCCTCGTTTGCATCGCACAAGATGAAACCAATGATGGCCGTCCTGCTCTCCGCTGCGATCACGGTCTTTTCGGTTCTCGTCTTCGATTACGGTCTTGGCCTGCCTTTCCAGCGCTTCGGCCCTTGGCTCAACTTCTGAGGTCGCGTCATGGAACTCTTCGATAATCTGGCGCTTGGCTTTTACACGGCCTCAACGCTTCATAACCTGTTCTTCTGCCTGATCGGCGTACTGCTCGGAACGCTCATCGGCGTTCTGCCGGGTATCGGCGCCACCGCAACAATCGCCATGCTGCTGCCGATCACTTTCCAGCTGGAGCCCGTTTCCTCGCTGATCATGCTCGCCGGCATCTATTACGGCGCGCAATATGGCGGCTCGACCACGGCTATCCTGATCAACATGCCGGGTGAATCTTCCTCCGCCGTGACGGCCATCGACGGCTACCAGATGGCGCGCAAGGGAAAGGCGGGCGCAGCTCTTGCAATTGCTGCCATCGGCTCCTTCTTTGCCGGCACGGTCGCGACCTTTCTCGTCGCAGTCTTCGCTCCACCCCTGACGGCGATCGCGCTCGAATTCGGTGCGGCGGAATATTTCTCGCTGATGGTCGTCGGTCTCGTGTCATCTATTGCGCTGGCGCACGGCTCCATCGTCAAGGCGCTTGCCATGGTCGTCCTCGGCCTGCTGCTAGGCCTCGTCGGTACCGACATCTATAGCGGCACGCCGCGCTTCACGCTTGGCATTCGCGAATATGCCGATGGCCTGAACTTCGTTGCGGTTGCCGTCGGTGTCTTCGGTATTGCCGAAATCCTGCGTAATCTGGAAGACGAAAAGACCCGTACCGTGCTGATGGCCAAGGTTTCCGGCCTTCTGCCCACCAAGGATGACTTCAAGAAGATGGTTGCGCCCGTCCTGCGCGGAACTGTTATCGGCTCGGCGCTGGGCATCCTGCCGGGCGGTGGTGCCATTCTCGCGGCCTTCGCCTCCTATACGGTGGAAAAGCGCGTCTCGAAGAACCCGGAAGAATTCGGCCACGGCGCAATCGCCGGTGTCGCAGGTCCGGAATCGGCCAACAATGCCGGTGCTCAGACCTCCTTCATCCCGCTCCTGACACTTGGCATTCCTGCCAACCCGGTCATGGCGCTGATGGTCGGCGCGATGATCATCCAGGGCATCGTTCCCGGTCCGAATGTTGCGACCGAGCAGCCGGCGCTCTTCTGGGGCATCATCGCCTCCATGTGGATCGGCAACCTGATGCTGGTGGTGTTGAACCTCCCGCTCATCGGGCTCTGGGTGAAGCTTCTGACGATCCCTTACTACGTGCTCTTCCCGATCATCATGGCCTTCTGCGCCATCGGGGTTTACAGCGTCAACTCCAACGTCTTCGATCTCTATGCCGTCGCCTTCTTCGGCTTCATCGGGTACGCCTTGGTAAAACTGCGCTGCGAGCCTGCACCGCTGCTGCTCGGCTTCGTGCTTGGGCCGCTCCTGGAAGAGAACCTGCGGCGTGCGATGATCCTGTCGCGTGGCGATCCAAGCACCTTCGTCACCAGGCCGATCAGCGCCACGCTGCTTCTGATCGCCCTTCTGGTCCTCGTTGTCGTCTTTCTGCCGAGCGTCAAGAAGAAGCGCGAAGAGGTTTTCCAGGACGAAGGCTGATATAGTCTCACGCTTTACAGCATACCATCACTGGCCGGGCACCATGTGTCCGGCCTTTGTCTTGTTTATCCTTTATAAAACTGCGAAAGCAGCGTGAGTGAAAACGGAGGTCTTCATGGCAGATCACAACGAAGCGCGGATCATCGCTTTGGAAGAGACGGTGGCATACCAGGCCAAGACGATCGAGGAACTGTCCGATCAGTTGGCTGAGCAGTGGAAGGTCGTCGAGCAGACCCGTGCGAAGCTCGATCGTCTCACCGAGCGGTTCTTGAGCCTTGAGGAGCAGTCGCTCGACGCGCCAGCCATAACCAAGCCGCCGCACTACTGATAGCGTAGATGCGCGCCAGCAGAGACCGAGACATTGAGGAACTGAGATGACAGAAATCGCGATACCCACACCAGCCGCCGAAGTCCTGTCCTTCTGGAACGAGGCCGGCCCGGAAAAATGGTTTGAGAAGAACGCCCATTTCGACAGTTCCTTCCACGCCCGCTTTCACGATCTGCACTTTGCGGCGGCCCGTCAGGAATTGACCGACTGGCTAGATGCGCCGGAAAGCAGCCTTGCGCTGCTGCTTCTCCTCGATCAGTTTCCCCGCAACTGCTTCCGCGATACGGCGCATATGTATGCGACCGATCCGCTGGCGCTGCATTATGCCCGCGATGCCATTTCGCGCGGTCATGATGTGGCGATCGATCCCGAATTACGGATCTTCTTCTACCTGCCTTTCATGCATTCGGAAGACCTGGCCGATCAGGAGCTTTGTTGTAAAATGTGCGAGCCTCTGGGCGAACGCTACGTGCCCTTTGCCATTGAACATCGCGACATTGTCCAGCGTTTCGGCCGCTTCCCACATCGCAACGACATCCTGCTTCGCAAGACGACAGCTGAAGAACGTGTCTTTCTCGATGAAGGCGGCTTCGCTGGCTAAGACAAACAAAAACGCCGCCAACCTCTGTGGGTGGCGGCGTCCGAACCATTTGAGCGGCCAAAGGCGTCAGCCGTCGAAAAATTCCTTCATCCGGGCAAAGAAGCCAGTCGATTCCGGATTGTTGTCCTTCGAAGAGATTTCCTCGAATTCCTGCAACAATTCGCGCTGACGTTTGGTCAGCTTTTGCGGCGTTTCGATCTGGATCTGGATGTAGAGGTCACCCGTCTGTGCCGAACGCAGCACTGGCATGCCTTTGCCCTTCAGGCGGAACTGCTTGCCTGGCTGCGTGCCTTCCGGCACCGTCACGCGGGACTTCGTTCCATCCAGTGTCGTCACATCGAATGTGCCGCCGAGCGCTGCCGTCGTCATAGAGATCGGTACTGCGCAATAGAGATCCGCGCCATCGCGCTGGAAGAACTCATGCGGACGCACCGACAGGAAAATGTAAAGGTCTCCCGAGGGGCCTCCGCGCATTCCTGCTTCGCCTTCGCCTTGCAGGCGGATGCGGGTTCCGTCCTCAATACCGGCTGGAATGTTAACAGAGAGCGAGCGCTCCTCCGTCACACGGCCCTGACCGTGGCACTTTGTGCAAGGATCGGTGATCGTCTGGCCGCGACCATGGCAGGTCGGGCAGGTACGCTCCACCGAGAAGAAGCCCTGTGCTGCACGCACACGGCCTGAACCCTGGCAGGTGCCACAGGTCTTTGGACTTGTACCGGGCTTTGCGCCGGAGCCGGAACAGACATCGCAGGTTATGGATGTTGGCACCCTGATCTGCGCCGTCTTTCCGGTGAAAGCCTCTTCCAGCGAGATTTCCATGTTATAGCGCAGATCGGCGCCACGCTCGCGACCGCCGGATGAACGGCGCGCACGGCCACCGCCCATCATCTCGCCGAAAATGTCTTCGAAAATGTCGGAGAAACCACCGTTGGCAAACCCGCCACCGCCGAAGCCCCCGCCGCCGCCCATGCCGCCCTGCTCGAAGGCTGCGTGGCCAAAGCGATCATAAGCTGCGCGCTTTTGCGGATCTTTCAGCGTTTCATAGGCTTCGTTGATTTCCTTGAACTTCTTCTCGGATTCAGCGTCATCGGGATTTTTGTCCGGATGATACTTCATCGCAAGTTTGCGGAAGGCGCTCTTCAGCTCCTTTTCATCGGCGGATCTGCTCACGCCCAATGTCTCGTAAAAGTCTGCTTTCGCCATGAAGATAACACACCCCGAAATGGATTTCCGGCTGCACGAGGCAGCCGGAGTCAGTCTCATTTACCCAAGTTCAAGAGCAAGAACCACAATTAAGCGGACTTCTTGTCGTCCTTGATTTCCTCATAGTCGGCGTCGACCACACCATCGTCCTTGCCGCCTGCTGCGCCTTCACCGGCTTCCGCCTGCTGGGCTTCGTAGATGGCCTGACCGAGCTTCATGGACACTTCCATGAGGGTCTGGGTCTTCGCCTGGATGTCGTCTGCATCCGGCTCGGATGCTTCGACAGCCGTCTTGAGGGCAGCGATGGCATCTTCAATTGCCTTGCGGTCGGTTTCGGAAACCTTGTCACCATACTCCTGAACCGACTTCTCGGTGGAGTGGATCAGGCTTTCCGCCTGGTTCTTGGCTTCTACGCCCGCACGGCGCTTCTTGTCTGCTTCAGCATTGGCTTCAGCATCCTTGACCATCTTCTCGATGTCGGCGTCGGAGAGACCACCGGAGGCCTGGATACGGATCTGCTGTTCCTTGCCGGTGCCCTTGTCCTTGGCCGAAACCTGGACAATGCCGTTCGCGTCGATATCGAAGGTCACTTCGATCTGCGGAACGCCACGGGGAGATGGCGGCAGGCCAACGAGGTCGAACTGGCCGAGCAGCTTGTTGTCGGCTGCCATTTCGCGCTCACCCTGCGAGACGCGGATTGTCACGGCAGACTGGTTGTCTTCGGCGGTCGAGAAGGTCTGGCTTTTCTTCGTCGGGATCGTCGTGTTACGGTCGATCAGACGGGTGAAGACGCCGCCCAGCGTTTCGATGCCGAGAGACAGCGGGGTTACGTCGAGAAGCAGAACGTCCTTGACGTCGCCCTGCAGAACGCCTGCTTGGATGGCAGCGCCCATGGCAACCACTTCGTCCGGGTTCACGCCCTTGTGGGGCTCCTTGCCGAACAGCTGCTTGACGACTTCCTGCACCTTCGGCATGCGGCTCATACCACCGACCAGAACGACTTCGTCGATCTCGGAAGCAGACACGCCGGCATCCTTCAACGCTGCCTTGCACGGCGCGACAGTGCGCTGAACCAGGTCGTCGACCAGGCTTTCGAACTTGGCGCGCGTCAGCTTCAGAGTCAGGTGCTTCGGACCGGAGGCGTCTGCCGTAATGAATGGCAGGTTGATTTCGGTCTGCTGCGAAGACGACAGCTCGATCTTTGCCTTTTCGGCAGCTTCCTTGAGGCGCTGCAAAGCCAGCTTGTCGGACTTCAGGTCGATGCCGTTGTCCTTCTTGAACTCGGCTGCAAGATACTCGACCAGACGCATGTCGAAGTCTTCACCACCGAGGAAGGTATCACCATTGGTGGACTTCACTTCGAAGACGCCGTCGCCGATTTCCAGGATGGAGATATCGAAGGTACCACCGCCAAGGTCGTATACGGCAATCGTCTTGCCGTCCTTCTTGTCCAGACCGTAAGCGAGAGCGGCAGCCGTCGGCTCGTTGATGATGCGCAGCACTTCGAGACCAGCGATGCGGCCGGCATCCTTAGTGGCCTGACGCTGGGCGTCGTTGAAGTAGGCCGGAACGGTGATGACGGCCTTTTCGACCTTTTCACCAAGATAGGATTCAGCCGTTTCCTTCATCTTCTGAAGGATCATCGCGGAAATCTGCGAAGGGGAGTAACCCTTGCCCTGCGCTTGTACCCATGCGTCGCCATTGTCGCCCTTGACGATCTCGAAGGGAACGAGGCCCTTGTCCTTTTCGACGGTCGGGTCGTCATAGCGACGGCCGATGAGGCGCTTGACTGCGAAAAGCGTGTTGGTCGGGTTGGTCACGGCCTGACGCTTTGCAGGCTGACCGACCAGACGCTCGCCATCGTCGCTGAATGCGACCATGGAAGGGGTCGTGCGCGCACCTTCCGCGTTTTCGATCACTTTGGTGTCCTTGCCGTCCATCACTGCGACGCAGGAATTGGTCGTGCCAAGGTCGATACCGATTACTTTTGCCATTTTCTTCTCTCCTTGAAGCGAGTCATCGGAACCCCGGGAGGCATTCCACTGACGACTCCTTGACTTGGATGGTCTTGCCGTTTTGTCAGCATTTCTGCTGGTATGCGGCGTATATAAGGAGCGATTTTTCTGGCTGCAAGGCGAATGGCGCCAGCGAAGGCAGCAAAAAGAAAGATTTGCTGCACTTCTTCATCATGCTTCTAAGGCTTGTGTGACGGACCAGCAAACGACACAACAGGTCGTGTATCGCTTCAAGTCGGCACCTTACCTTTGCGGCTTAATGAGACTTTTGACCCTCTGGGCAAAGACATCAAGTTGGAAGGGCTTCGTCATCACGTGCATGCCATGTTCAAGGTGGCCGTGATTGAGCACCGCATTTTCGGCATATCCGGTGATGAACAGCACCTCAAGATCCGGTCGACTAACGCGTGCCGCATCCGCCAGCTGACGTCCATTCATGCCGCCAGGCAGTCCCACATCGGTGATCAGAAGGCTGATCTGTCTGCGGGAATTGAGCAGCCGCAAGGCCGATGGCCCATCTTCGGCTTCGATGACCGCGTAACCCAGATCTTGAAGTTCCTCCACGGCCAGCATTCTGACCAGGGGCTCGTCATCGACCACCAGGATCGTTTCGCCGCCCTCGGCGCGCGGTGCATCCATCTGGACTTGCACTTCCGGATCCTCAGCGTCTATGTCACCAGCGTAACGTGGCAGATAGATGCAGATCATCGTGCCTTTACCGATCTCGGAGTAAATCCGGGCCGCGCCGCCGGACTGGCCGGCAAAACCATAGACCATGGAAAGGCCGAGCCCGGTGCCTTGACCGATAGGTTTCGTGGTGAAGAACGGGTCGAAAGCGCGCTCGATAATGTCCTGCGACATTCCCGTTCCCGTGTCGGAAACGCAAAGCGACACATATTGCCCTGGTTCCAGCCCGCGCATGCGGGCGGCCCGCTCATCCATCCAGCGATTTCCTGTCTCGATGGTGAGACTTCCACCATTCGGCATGGCATCTCGCGCATTGATGCACAGGTTGAGAAGCGCGTTTTCCAGCTGGCCAGCGTCGACAAATGTCGGCCATAGGCCCGCAGCGCCAACCGTTTCCACCTTGATCCCTGGGCCAACGCTGCGGACCACAAGTTCCAGCATGCTGTCGACGAGGGTATTGATATTGAGTGGTTTGGGATCGAGTGTCTGGCGGCGCGAGAAGGCCAGAAGACGTTGCGTCAGTGCAGACGCCCGCTTGGTGGCACCCATGGCACCATTGATGTAGCGCGAAAGGTCGCCCACCCGGCCCTGCGCCAGCCGGGTATTCATCATCTCCAGACTGCCGCTGATACCAGCGAGAATGTTGTTGAAGTCGTGTGCAAGCCCGCCCGTCAACTGGCCGACGGCTTCCATCTTCTGGGCCTGGCGCAGAGCCTCCTCCGCGACCATCAATTCGGCAGTGCGCTCCTCAACCTGTTGCTCAAGAGTTGCGTTCAGGGTTTCGAGCGCGAGTTCGGCTCGTCTGCGTGCCGTAATATCTTGAAAAAGAACGGCAACCTGGCGGCGCTCTTTGGGCTCGATGCGAACGGCGGCAAGCTCCAGATAGCGCCCGGTCGCAACCAGTTCCTGTTGAAAGCGAATGGGCTCGCCGGTTTTCAAAACCGCGCCATATCGTGCGATCCAGGCATCAGCTTCATCCGGTACCATTTCACGCAATTTCTGGCCGACCACGTTCGGTATTCCGGCATGTCGCGCATATGCGTCGTTTGCCTGGATATGCACATAGTCGCTATCCGGCCCGTGTGGCCCATCCAAGAATTCGATAATGCAAAAGCCTTCGTCGATCGCATCGAAGAGGCCTTTGTAGAGGTCTTCGCTGTCGCGTCTTGCACGGTCTGAGAGAGTGCGTTCCGTGACGTCCGAGCCTTCGACGAAAATAGCGCAGACCTCGCCGTTCTCATCGCGGATCGGCTGATAGAGAAAGTCGAGATAACATTCCCTGCCAGATCCATCCTCATCGGCATGGATGACGAAAAGAGCACCGAGAGCTTTATAGGGTCTGCCCGTTGTGTAGACCTCATCGAGAATGTTGACGAAGCCTTGCTCTGCAGCCTCAGGAAGCGCTTCCGCGACCGTTCGTCCAACAATATCGTGACGTCCGACGAGATTCATATAGCTCGGATTGGCAAGCTCGAAGCGGTGGTTTGGACCCCGCAAAAGCGCAATGAAGGTCGGCGCCTGCTCAAAAAGCTGAGTCAGGATCGGACCGATATTCCCAGGATCGTTATTCACAGTCATCGCACTTAAGACGTCGTTGTTAGCGGCATGATCAGGTTCGGCGGCACGACAAGCCCATCCTTGCCGCTGATCATGGCGTCCAGATAGCCAAGTGCGTTTTGCAAGCCATTGACGGTGTAAGGCTTTTCGATAGCGCCGACAGCGCCGGCAAAATCGGGCGGAATGCGTTTGATATTGCCGCTGACAAAGACATAGGGGACATTTTTGCTGGCGAGAAACCTGCCGACGTCCACGCCGGTCGGACCATCGAGAAGATGAATATCGACAAAAGCAAAGTCGGCACTTTCCTTTTCAATCAGAGCAATGGCCGATGCGCTATCGGCTGCGACGCCGACAACGCTATGCCCTGCTGCCTCAACTTCGCTTTCCAGTTCGAGTGCCAGAAGTGCCTCATCCTCCACGATGATAATGCGCAATTCATGATTCCTTCTTATGTCCAACCAACAGCGTCACGCTTACAATCGTCTGCCGGCCATTCTGTTCTCGTTTAATATCTGCGCTGACCTGACGCGCACAGGTTTCCAGCAACATCTGACTGAAGCGCTGCTCCTCTTCATCGACCTTCACAGGATCGACCGTGTCGGCGACCTGGATGAGGAAATGTCCGTTCAGCCTCTTTACGGTCACCTTGATGTCACCGCCACCATCGCCCAGCCCGCGTCTGACGACATCGCCCACCAACTCGTTGACGATAAGCGACAGAGGCGATGCCTTGTCTGCAGGGACGTAAACCGGCGACAGGTCCAGTGTGACATTGATATCGGTGCGCTTCAGTTGACTTGTCAGGTTGACCACGAGGTCTTCTGCGAAGTCGGCCACGTCGAAACGGGCGATGTTATCGAGCGTGAACAGCTTGCGGTGAACGGTGCTGAGCGCCTCGATGCGGTTAAGCACCGATTTCAGTGTTGCACTCGCCGTCTCATTCTTCGTCATCCGCTCTTGCAGCTTCACGATGGACGCCATCGTCATAAGGTTATTCTTGACGCGATGATCGACTTCGTGAACCAGCACGGTCTTGGCGTCTAAGGCATCGCGCAGGTCTTTGGTGCGGCGACCGACTTCTTCCTCGGCAAGATTGCGGGCTTCGGCAAGCTCGGCCTCCTTATCCTTTATGCGGGTAAAGTCCAGCTGGGACGCGAAGTAGTAGATCACCTCTCCCTTGTCGTCTCTTACGGGGCTGACGAACAAGGCATTCCAGAACTCGGCACCATCCTTTCGATAGTTCAGAATGTCGACGGATACGGACATCCCTGCACTGATCGCCTCACGTATCTTAGCGACAGCGTTGCGGTCGGTCTTCTCCCCTTGAAGAAGGCGACAATTGCGCCCAATCAGCTCGTCACTGGAATAGCCGGTGAGGTCGTTGAAGGCCTTGTTGCAAAAGATAATCGGGTTATCGTCTTGCTTTGGATCGGTGATGATCATCGGCATACGGGTTGCCTTGAAGGCTGCCGCAAAAGGGTCGCCCGAGGCGTGATCGGCAAGCAAACGCTCACCCGCCTTACGCGCTTCCGAGGGCAATAAGTAATCAACCATGAATTTTCCCGCATTCCACCTCATGCGTAATTGTTCTGCGGTGAAAAGGTTCCAGAGGGAAGCGCTTTTCGATATATGGTCGTCGATGCAGCTGCGAGAAACTTTTGTTCTGCGAAGGCGTTCGAACGCAACGTCTGCAGTGGCCATTTGCAAAATGCGAATTCTCTGCAAGATGCTGTTCTCACAATACGGGCCGCCGCTGCGAGCTTGAACGAGGATCACCGAAATGGATGAAACCGCAAAGCCCCGAATCGCGATTACCTATTGCACGCAGTGTAACTGGCTGTTGCGGTCGGCGTGGATGGCGCAAGAGCTGCTCAGCACGTTTGCCGACAGCCTCGGCGAGGTCGCGCTCATCCCCGCAACAGGCGGACGCTTCGACATCACCGTGGATGGGAAGCTTCTATGGGAACGTAAACGCGATGGTGGCTTTCCGGGTCCGAAGGAACTGAAGCAGCGCCTGCGCGATATGATCGACCCTGATCGCGATCTCGGCCATCTCGACAGGCAAAAGAACGAAGGATTGGATACGTAGAGCCTGCCCCTTGCGACCAAAACAAAGGTGCCAGCCCGATGATGTCCTGTCGGTGTAACGGACAGGTCCGCCCGCTTGGCGCATGACGATGCTTGAAGACCAGTTGGCAACAGGTGAAAGCATGTTTTTTGATGAAAAAACAAGGATCGTCATAAAACTTCAAAATCCCTGTTGACACCAGCCGCTCGCCCCCGTACATGGCTCCTCGTCGCCCAGATGGCGGAATTGGTAGACGCGCCAGCTTCAGGTGCTGGTACTCGAAAGGGTGTGGAGGTTCGAGTCCTCTTCTGGGCACCATTCCTTATTTGATCCTAGCCAGATCAATAGTTTAGCCGAAAAACTTGGATTATTGCTCCCCTCCTGGGGTAGACGATTTTCTTGCTTCGCAGCACCGATCCTCGGCATGTTATGCCAAGAGCGCTGGCTCCACTGCCAAGTGTCGAGAACACAGGATTTCAGTGGCAAGATGGGCTCAGGACGAATCTTTAACACCTCGATTTCACGTCAAGCCTAGACGCAGGGCGGAGCCGGCGTTTGATGCTTGGTGTCGAAAATCATGATCAGGGATTGGTTAGCGACGACAGATTGCAATCGTCACACGGTTCAGTTCTGCGAATTTGCTTCACATGCTGGCGTACAGGACAAAACGCTTCTGTCAGTCTGGCGGAACACCCGCACCGTATTGCCTTCGTCGATCGAAACCAGCACCCGTTCATCGACGATCGCGTTGCCCTGCGCATCCAGCAGGACGAGATTGGTCGTGCCGAAGCTGCGGCCGGTTAACACTATGGTCGTCGCATCGGCAACGGTCGCATCGGCGACTTTCGAATTGCCGACGATAACCTTGCTGACAGCGCGATCCAGCTTCAGGACGCGAGCCTGATTCATCGATACGCGCAATACGTCCTCGTCCGCTGACAGTGCGAAAGCGGGAGCAATGCCCAGTACCGCCGCAGCGACTGCGAATCTTTTGATACGGGAAGACAGCATGAGCGGCAAAGACCTTCATTTGCGCTTGGCGCATTTCATCACGCTCAACATGAATGGGAATGGTAAATGAAGATTTAAAAGGCGCGGTACAACAAAGAATACGACCTGGGTAATCAGCGACGACGTTCTGGCGTAATGTCGCATAATCAAAGGACTTCGGCGCCGCGAAAGCACGGTGATCGCATCACTTTATTAAAGAAACAGCTGATATGCCAAAGCACGTAATATAGGTCAAATTTTAAATAATAAACTTACGCGTTATTTCTAAACAACTCCGCATTACTCATTTAACGTTACGTTAAGCGCATTCTTTAATTCACTGGAAAGCGGCATCTTCTAAGGTGGCCTCAACCGAACAACGAAAAACAGTTGTCGGCGTGCTGACCAAAACAACGACCCAGGAGAAACCGCATGACAACGATTTTCGCTCGCTTCCTGAAAGACGAATCCGGTGCGACCGCTATTGAATATGGCCTGATCGCTGGCCTGATCTCTGTTGCAATCATTACATCTGCAACCAATCTCGGAGCAAAACTGACGAGCGTCTTCACGAACATCAATACAAAGCTCGACCCAGCTACGAAGTGATTGGATAGCATTTGCGAATGCCGCCCTACAGGGCGGCATTTTTATTGCAAGAACAGCAGCCCCCGGAAACAGAGGTGAGATATGATCATTGCTTCAATCTTTCTTGTATTTCCGCTATGCCTCGCGCTTGCAGCCCTGACTGACCTCTTCACGATGACGATTCCCAACCGCGTTTCTGTCATTCTCCTGGCCACATTCATCATCGTGGCTCCCCTGTCGGGCATGGATTGGCAAAGTTTTGTCATGAGCCTTGCGGCAGGACTTGTCGTGCTCTTCGCTTGCTTCATCCTGTTTGCCTTCAACACCATGGGCGGAGGCGATGCGAAACTTCTGGCGGCATGCGCCGTATGGTTCGGCTTCAATGGTTCACTCGCTGCTTTTTTACTTGTAGTGGCTTTTTCCGGCGGGGCTTTGACTCTGTTCATTCTGCTCTTGCGCTCCAGATCGCAGCAGATCATGGCCACGGGTCTTCCTATCCCAGACTCATTGCTTGTCGCCAAAAAGGTTCCCTATGGTATTGCCATTGCAACTGCGGGTTTGCTGACCTATCCAGAGGCGCCGATCGTACAGGCTGCCATGCGCGCTCTTCTCTAATCAACATGCGCAAAGCGAATTTGAACCTGCCAATCCAGCAGATTAATTTCTGATTAACCCTAAGCGCACAGTTTTTATTAACCATAATTACACGAATGGCGGGCCATCTTCAGGAGAAGAGATTCTATCCTTCTCAAAGGCCCAGCATGAAGTCCTCACGTGTCGTTATCCTTTCCGTCGCCGTCGTGGCCGCTGGTCTAGCGGGCCTGCTCGCCATGCAATTGTCTGCTCCGCAGATGGTAGTGGAGAAGGCGGAAGCCATCATCGAGAAAGAGCCGACCGTCAACGTACTCGTTTCGGCTGCCAATCTACCAGTGGGAAGCCGGCTCGATTCGAACTCCGTACGCTGGGCACGATGGCCGCAAGGCAGCATCAATGAGAACTATATCACCGAAGACAAACGTCCTGATGCGGTCAACGAGCTGAACGGGACCATCGTTCGACTTCCGCTTTTCGAAGGCGAACCCGTTCGTTCCGAGAAGGTCGTTGATTCCAGTACACGCATCATGTCCTCGCTTCTGCCGGCGGGAAAACGCGCGGTTGCGACTGAGATTTCTGTGGCGACAGGCGCTGGCGGCTTTGTTCTTCCCAATGACCGCGTGGATGTGATCATGGTCCGCAAGAACGGCGGTGGCGGCTTTCTGACCGAGAATGTGCTCAACAATGTGCGCGTTCTGGCGATCGACCAACAGATCAAGGAAGGGCCTGACGGTACGTCATCGGTTATCGGCGCCACCGCTACGCTGGAGCTTACCCCCGAACAGGCAAAGATCATCACCGTCGCCCATCAAATGGCCGATCGCCTGACCCTTTCCCTGCGATCAATTGCCGATGTGCAGGATAGCGACACGGCGTCGGCCGATTACCTGCTCAACGGCGAATCCGGCAGACCGGCGATCCAAGTGATCAAGTCTGGCTCGATCGTGCGTGAAAATGAAGGAACCGCACAATGAGCAAGATGACACCGATCCGCCACGCGCTCAAAACATCGCTTCTCGGCGGACTGGCTTTCAGCATCAGCTTCGCCGGTGTCCCCGGCGCATCGCCATTTGGCGTGGGGATGGCGCAAGCGCAGGCCCAGAACGCAAGTATTCTGCGGATCAGCGAAAGCGGTACGGGCGTTCGCAAACGCGTCAAGCTTGGTCTGAACAAGGCTCTGGTCATCGACCTTCCACAGGACGCACACGATATTCTCGTTGCCGACCCAAGCATGGCCGATGCCGTGACGCGAACGTCGCGCCGCATTTACCTGTTCGGCAAGTCGGTTGGCCAAACCAACATCTTCATCTTCGGAGCGGGTGGCGAGGAAATCGTCAGCCTCGACCTGGAAGTCGAACGCGATATCACTGGTCTTGAGGCCAATCTGCGCCGTTTCATTCCGGAATCGGACATCCGGGTGGAAATCGTATCGGACAACATCGTGCTCTCCGGCTCAGTTCGCACACCGCAGGATTCGGCGCGCGCGGTTCAGCTTGCCACGGCCTTTCTTCAGGGCGGCGAAGCCACGACCCGCAACATCACCGCCACCAGCCAGAGCAACGGCGATGGCGCCGTCGCGATCTTTGCGGAAAACCGGCAGCGGTCGTCCATCGTCAATATGCTGACGATCGAAGGAGAAGATCAGGTCACGCTGAAGGTGACCGTTGCGGAAGTCAGCCGTCAGGTCCTCAAGCAGCTTGGTTTCAACGGCTCTATTAGCGGTGGCGGTTCCGACTTTGGTGGGTCGGTTGCGTTTTCCAACCCCGCCAACCTTGGCAATGCGCTCGCCATCGGGGGCACCGGCAATCTGGCCGGCACCATCGGTAAGGTAGCGCTGTCCAGCTACTTCAACGCCATGGAGCAGGCGGGCGTAATGCGCACGCTTGCCGAACCGAGCCTGACTGCAATCTCCGGCGAGCAGGCAAAATTCTATGTGGGTGGCGACTTCCGTCTCGCCGGCGTTCAGAACGTCACCTTCGACGATAAGAATGTTCCAACGGTCACGCGGCAAACCGACACCGTCGAATACGGTATCGAACTGAATTTCCGCCCGGTCGTCCTGTCTCCCGGGCGTATCAGCCTGAAGATCGAGACGAACGTTTCGGAGCCCACCTATGAGGGCAACGTGGTGTCGGGCAATGGCAATACCACCCGATTGCCCGGCAGCACCTATCTCTCCATCCGCAAGCGCGAGGCATCGACGAGCGTCGAGTTGCCCTCGGGCGGCTCCATCGTCATTGCCGGTCTGGTGCAGGATAATGTTCGTCAGGCCATGTCCGGCTTGCCCGGCGCTTCGAAGGTTCCGATCCTCGGCACGCTCTTCCGCAGCAAGGACTTCATCCGCAACGAAACCGAGCTCGTCATCATCGCGACCCCCTATCTGGTGAGACCTGTGGCGCGCAACCAGATCGCCCGGCCGGATGACAATTTCAATCCGGAAAGCGATGCCGCGACGTTCTTCATGAACCGGGTGAACAAGGTTTACGGAAACAACAGGCAGCAGGTACAGGCGCAGCCGTATCAGGGCTCGGTAGGATTTATCTACAAATGACAAAAACGCACCCGATCACCCATTCCGGTTCCGCCTGGCGCATTGCCAGGCTGGCGCTGACCTTTGCAGCAGTGGCAGCCCTTTCTCAAGGGTGCGCTCGCGATCCGCAGACGACGGGGGCCGTCCCCGATGACTATCGCACACGCCATCCGATCACCCTTTCGGAAGCGCAACATTCGCTCGATATCCCTGTGTCTGCCGCAGACAACCGGTTGACAATCGCAATGGCGGACAACGTGAAAGGTTTTGCACAGAACTATGCGGCGACATCGTCCAGCGTCGTTCAGATCCAGGTGCCGTCCGGCTCTGCCAATGCCGCCTCCGCATCAATCCTAAAACGCCAGATACGCTCTGTTCTGACATCCTCCGGTATTCCCGCCGGAAAGATCGTCGAGGTACCCTATGGTGCGGCTCCTAGCGGGGACGCCGCGCCGATCAGGCTGTCATATGTGGCCATCACCGCCATGACGGGCCAATGTGGCCAGTGGCCGGAAGATCTCAACGCCAACACCTACTCGAACAAGAACTGGTACAATTTCGGCTGCGCCTCGCAAAATAATCTTGCTGCCCAGATCGCCAATCCCATGGATCTGGTCGGACCGCGCGGTATGAGCCCGATCGATGCGGAACGCCGATCCGTGGTGCTCGGCAATTATCGCGCCGGCAAGAATACTGCCGCGGCGGATTAGACGAGCTTTCCAGCTTGAACGACAGGACCTGACATGAACCCGGTGAATTACGATATTCGGCCCAACAATTCAGACGCGATCAGCGGCGCGGAAACGTTGCGGCCTGGAGAGCTGGAAAGCGTCAGGCCCCTGCCGCGTATCTCCATCCATGCGTTTTGCGAAAGCGAAACCATGCAGCAGATCATGGAGCGTCTGGCCAGCGACCGGCGGATGAACAAGGTCAGCATGCGGGTGACGAATGGCGAGATCGAAGCTGCGGCGAGAACGTTCTCATCCATGGCAACGCCAAACCTCGTCATTCTCGAGACCCACCGCGAGCCGTCCACTCTGCTCAACGACCTGAGGCCGCTTGCGGAGGTTTGCGATCCGACGACACGTGTCATCATCATCGGACGTCATAACGACATCTCCCTCTATCGCGACCTCATGCGCAACGGCATCTCGGAATATCTGGTCGCGCCGATCAAGGTAGCCGACCTGATGACATCCATCGCGGCAATCTTCGTTGACCCCGAAGCCGAGCCGCTTGGTCGCAGCATCGCCTTCATTGGCGCCAAGGGCGGCGTGGGCTCTTCCACGATCGCGCATAATTGTGCCTTCGGGATTTCAAATCTTTTTTCAACCGAAACCGTTCTTGCGGATATGGACCTGCCTTTCGGTACGGCCAATATCGATTTCGACCAAGATCCTGCGCAGGGAATAGCCGAAGCCATATTCGCACCGGAGCGGCTCGATGAGGTTTTTCTCGATCGTCTGCTCACCAAATGTTCTGACCATCTGTCGATTCTGGCTGCACCGTCACTTCTCGACAGAGCCTATGACTTCGATGGAGCCGCCTTCCAACCTTTGACGGAACTGCTGCAACGAAGCGCGCCCGTGGCCGTACTGGACGTACCCCATGTCTGGTCGCACTGGACGCAGTCGGTGCTGTCGGATGCCGATGAAGTGGTGATCACCGCAGTTCCCGATCTTGCCAATTTGAGAAACACGAAGAACATCCTGGATGCGCTCAAGCGTCTGCGCCCGAACGACAAGGCGCCTCATCTCATTCTCAACCAGGTCGGCATGGTCAAACGACCGGAGATCGAGCCCTCGGATTTCTTCGAGCCGCTGGAGATCGAACCGCTCGCCATCATTCCCTTCGATGCCCAGCTGTTCGGGTCTGCCGCCAATAGCGGACGCATGATCAGCGAAATCGATGCGAAATCACCGATTGCAGAAACGTTTTCACAGCTCTCGCATGTGCTGACGGGACGCTCGTCGGCACGCAAGGCGAAAAAACCTGGAATCGGCAAGTTCATGGATCTCCTGAAACGCAAATAAACGTGGACCTTCCACGAAAAGACAGACCGGAAGACAAGAGATGTTTGGAAAACGTGGCAGCGACAGCTTCGGACGAAGCGGAACCATCGGGCGAGTGGCTTCACCGCCGCCCGCGCCGTTGCCTGCCATGAGTTCGCCTCCGCTCATGGATGACATGGAGCCTGCGGAGCTCACGGTGCTTCAACCACCTGCCCCGCGGCCATCCCCAGTACCGAAGGATAACGGCCCGCAGCGCAAACGTGCCCGCACGGATGACTATTATCAGACGAAGTCGCAGGTGTTTTCAGCGCTGATCGACACGATCGATCTGTCGCAGCTTTCCAAACTCGATACGGAAAGCGCTCGAGAAGAAATTCGTGATATCGTCAACGATATCATCACAATCAAGAACTTTGCGATGTCGATCTCCGAGCAGGAAGAACTGCTGGAAGATATTTGCAACGACGTGCTCGGCTATGGACCACTGGAGCCGCTTCTGGCGCGCGACGACATTGCCGATATCATGGTCAACGGTGCGGGCCAGACCTTCATCGAAGTGAACGGCAAGACGATCGAATCCGACATCCGTTTCCGCGACAACGCGCAGCTTCTTTCGATTTGCCAGCGCATCGTCAGCCAGGTCGGCCGCCGCGTCGATGAATCCAGTCCGATCTGCGATGCGCGCCTGCCGGACGGGTCGCGTGTGAACGTGATTGCGCCGCCCCTGTCGATCGATGGTCCGGCGCTGACGATCCGAAAGTTCAAGAAAGACAAGCTGACGCTCGATCAGCTGGTGCGCTTCGGTGCCATCACGCCTGAGGGCGCTGTCCTGTTGCAGATCATCGGACGTGTTCGCTGCAACGTCGTCATTTCGGGAGGAACCGGTTCGGGTAAAACGACGCTGCTCAACTGCCTGACGAGCTATATCGAAAAGGACGAGCGCGTCATTACCTGCGAGGACACCGCCGAACTCCAACTGCAGCAGCCGCATGTCGTCCGCCTGGAAACCCGCCCGCCCAATATCGAGGGCGAGGGCGAAATCACAATGCGCGATCTGATCAAGAACTGCTTGCGCATGCGTCCCGAGCGCATCATCGTCGGCGAAGTACGCGGACCCGAAGTGTTCGACCTGCTTCAGGCGATGAATACCGGCCATGACGGGTCCATGGGCACGATCCATGCCAATACGCCCCGGGAATGCCTCAGCCGTATGGAGTCGATGATCGCAATGGGCGGCTTCACCCTGCCGGCGAGAACCGTCCGGGAAATCATCTCCACATCCGTCGATATCATCATCCAGGCAGCCCGCCTTCGCGATGGCTCAAGGCGCATCACCCAGGTGACGGAGGTCGTCGGCATGGAAGGTGACGTGATTATTACGCAGGACCTGATCAAGTACGAAATCGAAGGGGAGGATGCCAATGGACGGCTGATCGGGCGCCACGTCTCTACCGGCATCACCAAGCCCCACTTTTTCGATCGCGTCCGCTACTACAACGAAGGCGGACGTCTTGTCGCGGCGCTTGAGGCGATGGAGCGTAGCAGCCAATGAACATAACTGTAGTGCTTCTTGTCGTTCTGGTCGCCATATCGGCAGGGGCGCTGGCCTATGTCTTCCTGTTCCCGCAGATCGAAACGGAGAAGAAGACGGCAAGCCGCGTTACCCGCGTCAAGGCAGCCGAAACGGACAGGGTCAAGATCAAAGCTGCGCGTGATCGCGTTCAGGAACTCAGCAAGCGTCGCAAATCGACGCAGGAAATGCTGAAAGACCTGGAGAAAAAGCAGAACGAAAAGACGAAGAAACGCAACAATGCCAGCATTCAAAGTCTCATTCTCCAGGCCGACCTTCCAATTTCGGTAAAGCGGTTCCATCTCTTCAGCATTGGCATCGCAGTTTTCGTCGCCCTTATGTCCCTGCTCTATGGCATGCCTTTTCTCGTGGGGATCGGCATCGCTTTCGTCGGTATTCTGGGCGCGCCACGTTGGGTGCTGCGCTATCTGGTCAAACGGCGTCAAACCAAATTCCTGGAAGAATTTCCAAACGCGCTCGATGTGATGTGTCGTTCGATACGAGCCGGGCTCCCTCTCAATGAGGCGGTGCGGCTGATCGCGTCCGATGGACAGGAACCGGTTAAAAGAGAGTTCCAGCGCATTGTCGAATCGCAGCAGGTGGGCATGTCCCTTGCCGAAGCCATTGAACGCATGGCATTGACGATGCCTCTGCCGGAGGTAAATTTCTTCGGCATTGTCATTTCGATGCAGGCTCAGGCAGGTGGCAACCTGTCGGAAACGCTTGGCAACGTTTCCAAGGTTCTGCGCGACCGGCGCAAGATGAAGGCTAAAGTCAACGCATTGTCGATGGAAGCGAAGGCGTCCGCCGTCATCATCGGCTCCCTGCCTTTCATCGTCTCGCTTCTGGTCTATTTCACGGCGCCGGACTATCTGATGGTCCTGTTTACCGATCAGCGCGGGCATATCATTCTCGGTTGCTCTGCAGTTTGGATGTCGATCGGTATCGTTATCATGCGCAATATGATCAACTTCGAGATCTGAGGCGGTCCCATGCTCGATACGCTCATGCAACGCCTCCTCGATCCGCATTTCCTTATCGCGGTTCTTGTCGCTGTGGCGGCCTTTTCCACCGTCTACACCGTCGCCACGCCCTATCTTACTCGTGCAGATCTCAACAGGCGCACACGAGCCGTTTCGACAGAGCGGGAGCGCCTGAGGAGCCGCAATCAGGAGCGCTTGAACGCACCCAGTCCAACGGGCAAGGCTTCGCTTCGCGCCAACCATAGCAAATCGGCCACCAAGATCGTCGAACGCTTCAACCTGCGCGAGGCGCTGGTGGATGCCAATACGGTGAACAAGCTGAAGTCTGCGGGCTTTCGCTCCCAAAACGCGCTCAACACCTTCCTGGCTGCGCGTTTCATCCTGCCATTCGTGTTTCTGCTTGTCGGGGGCCTGTGGGTCTTCGGTCTTAACAACTTCCCCAATTACAGCTTCATGACCCGTCTCGTGGGAGTGCTGGTGTTCGGTTATCTGGGCTTCTACGCTCCCAATATCTATGTCTCCAATCGCATTACCAAGCGGCAGAAGTCGATCAAACGCAACTGGCCGGATGCGCTGGACCTCATGCTCATCTGCGTGGAATCCGGCACCTCCATGGAGGTTGCCATGCGACGCGTGGCCGAGGAAATGACGGAGCAATCGCCGGAGCTTGCCGAAGAAATGGTGCTGACGGTGGCCGAGCTGTCGTTTTTGCAGGATCGCCGCGTGGCGCTGGAAAATTTAGGGCTTCGCACTCAGCTGGATAATGTGAAAAATGTCGTCCAGGCGCTGATCCAGGCGGAACGCTATGGCACACCGCTCTCGCAGGCTTTGCGCGTGATGTCGCAGGAAGGTCGCGACGAGCGCATGAACGAAGCAGAAAAAAAAGCAGCTGCGCTGCCGCCCAAGCTGACTGTACCGATGATCCTGTTTTTCCTGCCGGTGCTCGTCGCTGTCATTCTGGGACCTGCGGGCATTCGGGTCGCCGATACGTTTTGACCATGCAGCCATGAGGTTGGAGAGCAGCCTTACGTCGGCCTAGACGAACAGGGCGCACTGGCCGGCCAGCACGGTTATGAAGCGATTGGTCGGAAGAGACGCGGGTAGATCCAAGGAGATCGAGCGTCCTCACTGCGCCCAACGGGACGCACGGCGCTCTAGATGAAGGTCCTAACGAACTTCGGTCTTCTTGTTCTTGTCGGCAAGTTGTGACCACGCGTTCTGCTGAGACAGCATGCCGCGCAGATAAGCGAGATTGGCCTGCGCCTGCTGGGGAGACAACTCCTGCATGGCAATGCGTTGCGCTTCATCGAAGCGCCCCTGAAGGCCGACGACCAGTGCGAGGTTCTGGCGGATGCGGCTGTCGGCACCGGGTTGCGATGCCGCCGAGCGAAGATAGGTTTCTGCCGTGCGCGGATCATTTTGCAGCACGTAGGACATTCCGAGGTTTGACAGGATGCTCGGATCGTTGGGTTTGAGATCGAGCGCTTGACGATACTTCGCTCTGGCTTCGTTGGAGCGTCCCAACTGATCCAGAACCGCGCCTTCTGCGGAGTAAAGACGCCAATCCGGCCTATCGGGGGTTTGCGCTCGCTGGATGGTATTGAGCGCCTGCTCAAGCTGGCCGGCAGCAGCCTGAGACTTGCCGTAGGCCGCCAGCACTTCACGATCAGATGGATAGGCAATCGCAACCTGCTGCATGACCGCCAGTGCCTGCGTGTTCTTGCCTGTCATCATCAGGATGTTGGCGTAGTTCATCCCCGTGTTGCGGTCTTTGGGATTGCGCGCATAAGCTGCCCCGACCGATGCTTCGGCCTGGCGCAGTTGGTCCATGTTCATCTGATCGTAGGAATGCGAGACAGCAGGAGAAATCGATCCCGTCGACATTCGGTCCGGGCGATCCGTACGGTTTGTGGAGCAGGCCGCGAGGCTTAAAGCCACAGCAGCGACGCATGCACCCCGAAGAAGGATGCGTTTGCTGGCATGACGTGAGGAAATCGCAATCATGATGTCGCCCCGGGCCTATGTTCGGATATTTCGTTGACGCGGCGTGCGCCACGCAACTTTCGCTCCAGCAATAATCTGTTAACCCTAACAGAGTGTTAATTTGGCCGGTTCAGGCGTTTACGAAAGCAGACAATGGTCCCCTATCAGTTCATAGAGCGCGCCTCGCCCTTCAGTTCGAAGTCTGGCGCAACGCTTCCCGTCTTTGCAGTGACGCCTGCCCATATAGAACAGGGGGCTATCGATCCTGTGGCGCTCGATTGGGCGCGCAAGGCAGGCTTCAAGGCAGAGGCTGGCGCCATTCTGCTCATTCCCTCTGCGGAAGGTGCCCTGGGCGGCGCCCTCCTCGGCCTTGGGACGAATCCATCCGAAATTCCCTTCATTACCGGAAAGCTGGCACATGAGCTTCCCGAGGGCGACTGGCATATCGAAACCGCGCCACTGACTGTAAACCGGCTGACGCTCGGATTCGGTCTCGGCGCCTATCGCTTCGACAAGTACCGCGCCACGAAGAACAACGGGCCGAAGCTTCTCATTCCTCGCGATGCCGAGGACGCCGAAATCAAGCGTATTCTCGCCGGTGTCTATCTGGCCCGTGACCTCATCAACGTCCCGGCCAACAACATGGGACCGGATGAGCTGGAAATTGCCTTTCGCAGTCTCGGTGCGCATTACAAGGCGCAAGTCTCGGTCGTGGCCGGCGACGATCTCCTGAAGGAAAATTTTCCTCTGGTCCATGCTGTGGGTCGCGCCAGCGCCAGCGCACCACGCCTTCTGGAAATGTCGTGGGGCAAGAAGAACCATCCGCGACTGACCCTGGTCGGCAAGGGTGTATGCTTTGATACCGGTGGGCTCGACATCAAGCCATCCTCATCAATGGCGCTGATGAAAAAGGATATGGGCGGGGCAGCGAATGTGCTTGGTCTTGCGCTGATGATCATGGATGCGCGTCTGCCGATCAATCTGCGCGTCATCGTTCCAGCAGTGGAGAACTCCATTTCCGCCAGCGCCTTCCGACCCGGTGACATTTACAAGAGCCGCAAGGGCCTGACGGTGCAAATCGACAATACCGATGCCGAAGGCCGTCTCATCCTGGCCGACGCACTATCCTATGCCGATGAAGATCCGCCGGAACTGATGATCGACATGGCGACGCTGACGGGGGCGGCTCGCGTTGCGCTCGGACCGGATGTTCCGCCGTTTTACACCGATGATGAAGACCTTGCCCACAGCATTGCCGATGCCGGCATCGATACCGACGATCCGCTTTGGCGGCTGCCGCTCTATATGGGCTACGACAAGGATATCCGCTCGCGCGCGGCCGATCTTACCAACGCGCCCTCGGGCGGCATGGCTGGATCGATCACGGCGGCGCTCTTTCTCAAGCGCTTCGTTACCGAGACGAAGAAGTGGGTGCATTTCGATATTTACGGATGGTCGCTCAGCGAGCGACCGCATTCATCGATCGGTGGAGAGGCACAGGCTATCCGTGCTCTGTTCCACTATATTTCCCGCAGCTTCGTGAAGCGGTAGAACTGACCATACCAATTCATCATCCTCGCCATTACGGTGAGGATGATGAAACTCGGCCTATTCACCGACCAGAACGTCCTAAACCAGGACCTTCTGGTCTTTTCGGTCTTCCTGACCGAAGAATTTCAGATAGCGCTGCACCTCATCCGCCTCGCCTGTCGCCTTTTGCGGATTGTCGGAGAGCTTGACTGCGGGGCGTCCGTTGGCATCGCTGACTTTGCATACGACCGAGATCGGCTTCAAGCCCTCGATGGTTTTAGGCGCGCAACCGGCAAAATCGTTTGTGAGATTGGTGCCCCAGCCGAAGCTCATGCGCACGCGTCCCTCGAAATGCTTGTAGGTGTCGATGATGGCATCGACATCCAGGCCGTCTGAGAAGATGAGGAGCTTCTTCTTCGGGTCCCGGCCCATTTTTTTCCACCACTCGATGATCTTTTCGCCACCTTCGATAGGCGGCGCGCTATCCGGTCTGAAGCCTGTCCAATCCGCTACCCATTCCGGCGCGTTGCGCAAAAACGCTGCAGTGCCGAAGGCATCGGGCAGGACGATCAACAGGTTGCCGCCATAAAGCCGGTTCCAGTCCTTCATCACCTGGTAGGGTGCCGCGGCCAGTTCCTCGTCGTTCTGCGCCAGAGCGGCAACGACCATGGGAAGCTCATGCGCATTGGTGCCGACCGCTTCAAGATCGGAATCCATCGCCAGCAAGACATTGCTGGTGCCAGTGAAAGCGGGGCCGATACCTTCCTTCAGGGCTTCGACGCACCAGCGCTGCCACAGGAAACTATGGCGGCGGCGCGTGCCGAAATCGGAGATGCGCAGGCCAGGGAGTTCGCGAAGGCGCTCGACCTTTGCCCACATCTTGGCTTTGGCGCGGGCATAAAGGACGTCCAGTGTGAAGTAGCCGAGTGAACGCATGGCGCTTCTCGAGCGCAATTCGTTGACGATGGCGAGTGCTGGAATTTCCCATAGCGTGGTATCCATCCACCGGCCATGGAAATTTAGCTCATACTGCCCGTCGCGCTTGAACAGCTCGTATTCCGGCAATTGATAGCTCGACAGCCAGGATAGGAACTCCGGCTCGAAAATCTGCGAGCGGCCATAGAAGGTGTTACCGGCAAGCCAGATCGCTTCCTTTTTCGTCAGTCGCAGGCTGCGAGCGTGATCGAGTTGTTCGCGCAGTTCTACCTCGTCGATCTCCTCTGCGAGCCGAACGGTCTTTGTTCTGTTGATGAGGGAAAACGTTGCGTTGACCTCTGGATAGAGCTTCCAGATCATCTGCAACATCAACAGCTTGTAGAAATCCGTATCGATGAGGCTGCGGATGATGGGATCAAGCTTCCAGGTGTGGTTGTGAACACGGGTCGCTATGTCTGTCTTCGTCATTGCTGCTGCTATCCCCCGCGCCAGACCCCTGCACCATGTAAGTCCGGCATCGCCGCGCATTTTCAGAGGTCATCGACCTTGTGGGTCAAAGACTTATCTGAAAAACGCATGGCAAGTCCAGACCAGTTCACCCGAGTGCGGTACGTTGGGGAGCGGTCTTACCTCTCAGAAATCCGTAGCGGGAGGATTGATCCCCGGATACCAGTCCTTCGATGTCGGGACCCTGGTGCCGAAATAGGACGTGCCGGACGAGCCGGAGCAACGATAACCCTGAACCGGCAGGCCATCGCTACCGAAGAGATCGCGATAGGGGCCGATGGGCCTGCTGGACTGAACAGTCGTCGAGTAGCAATGATACCGCTCCATTGGCTTGAGCGTCTTGGGGTCCTTCACGCCAGGCAAATTGGCATAAGCGTCTGGTGCGGGAAGATAACCGTCCTTGTAAACGGTCTGCGCCGTGCCAGCCTGCGGCAGAGCGAGAGCCACCAGGCAAAGAGCCAGGCCGGAAAAAGCGCGCTTCAAACGTCTCATCATGTCGCATCCCGATGCAAGAGAAGCTCTATATAAGCCATGCAAGTGGTGTGCGCAGGATGTCGCTTCGAAACGTTTTCGTGAGCAAATCAAGGACGGCGATAGGCGGTGGGCCTGTCATAGAGCCAGCCTATGCGCTGAATAGCCTCGTCCAGGTTCTCGCGTGCAACATTCATCGTATGGCCGTTGGCATGCAGCAGCGTCGTTTCATCTTCCATGATGCCGACATGACCCTTCCAGAAGACCAGATCGCCGCGGCGCAGTTCTTCGCGCTCGATCTCGGTTCCGAGAGACTTCACCTGCATATCCGTATCGCGCAGTGCGAATTTGCCCGTCATCGCCATGGACAGTTGGACGAGACCCGAACAATCGATGCCGAAGCCGGAGCGGCCACCCCAGAGATAGGGTGTTTCGAGAAAGCGAAGTGCGACCGAGACATAATCATCGCAGACGAAGCGATCGACGGGGAGACAATGGGCAGCAATTACACCCTCGCCTTTCGCCGTCATCAGGTAACGCGTCCCACGCTTTTCCTCTTCGCCGACGAAGGTCAGGCGGCTTCCCATGGAAAGGGCCGAAACAGGCGGCTTTCTGAGTTCTGCTGCTGGATAGAGAAAGGTGCGGGGAGCAATGACGGTGTGTGTTGCCACCTCTACCGCGCCGATCGCGACCTGTGGCATGTAACCGACATAGCCATCCGCCTCCGCCTGCACGAATGCCCAACCATCGGCTCGGTCGAAGACGCGGATCGCCTCCCCCATAAGCAGTTCGGTATCGATCCCCGATACCATCTCCGGCTTTGGCCGAAGTCCGACCACCGGAAGAGCGACCTGTGCGGGCTCGCCCGTGATGAAACGCTCTGCCTGGACCCTGCCCTCAAGCTTCGCATCCGCTAGATCGGGGCGAATGACATTCAGACGGCGGTCAAGGGTTTCGGCGGATGTCATGGTGATTTGGTCCTGGTTTGAAAGAATAATGCCAGCGTTCATCGAACGGCAATGCGGCGACTTTTTAACATCAAGTCTCGCGCGCCTTATCAATAATCAGATCGCCGAATTTTTCTAGATAGAGAGCGCCTGCGACCGTGCGTTTGATCACCACATTGCGGCGATCCTTTTCGTCGCGTTCGCGATCGACAAGGCCCAAAGCACCCATACTGTCCAGTGCGCGAGTAATCACAGGCTTGGTGACGCCCAGAACACTCGCCAGGGCTCGCACGGTGTGCGGCGGCGGCACCAGATAGATATGGAGCAGGATCGCAGTCTGTCTCAGCGTCAGGTCGGGCGCTTCGCCTTCTACCTGAGCCAGCGCGACGCGGTGCCACAAGCCGAGCGCCTGGCTTGGCGACAATTCCACTGGCACGTTGGAACTCTCCGTTCTTTGAAAAATCCCCATTATCATCGCGCCAAGCGGTGAATAAAAACAAAACCGCCGCCATCGAAGTTGTCTCTTCGAAATGGCGGCGGTCTCGATAGGCTCGTTTTGAGCTCTCGCGTCCCCTCTGGACTTGAACAACCAAGAAGCAGGAAGCGTGCCAACCCGCGATCAAGCCGAATCAGACGCTGAATGCCCTCAATTCCCATTGGTCGCGAAGGGCGAGAGATCATTTTTTAATCGCCGCGCAAAATTAAGACGCAGCCCTCCGCCTGTTAAGGCAGAGGGTCAGGTGCTTCGTCAGACCTTGGCACCATGCGCGGCACCGACTTCGCGGGCCTTTTCCTGCTTATTATAGCGGATGGAGGACCACAGCGCGATGCCGATAAGGGTCGCGCCGCCAAGACCGGTGATCACTTCCGGAATATGGACGAGGCTCTGCGTGTACATGATCACCGAAAGGATCAGGATTGCGTAGAAGGCGCCATGCTCGAGATAGCGATATTCGGCAAGCGTTCCCTTCTCCACCAGCATGATGGTCATGGAGCGCACATACATGGCGCCGATACCAAGACCGATGGCGATGATGAAGAGGTTCGATGTCAGCGCAAAGGCGCCGATAACGCCATCGAATGAGAAGCTGGCATCCAGCACTTCGAGGTACAGGAAGGCACCGAAGCCGCCCTTTGCCGCGCCTTCCAGCATCTGCTGGCTGCGATCGAGAACGCCGCCAAGGACTTCGACCAGAAGGAAGGTCAAGAGGCCCCAGATCGCCGAGGTGAAGAAGACATTGGCCGCTTCCGGACCGAGCTCGGGATTGGCGCTGTTGCTGATGATGCGGGTGAAGACCAGCATGATGATCAAGACGAAGGCGATCTCGATTCCCTTGATCGAGGAATAGGTGGCGATCTTCTCCTCGAACCAGCGCACCCAGTGAACTTCCTTCTCATGGTCGAAGAAGAAGCTGAGGCCCACCATCATCAGGAAGGTACCGCCAAAGGCCGCAATCGGCAGATGCGCGTCCTTCATGATCTGGGCGTAGCGATCCGGCTCGGTCGCTGCCATGACCATGGCCGTCCAGGGGCCGACATTTGCGGCGATGACGACGATCAGAAGCGGGAAGACGATACGCATGCCGAAGACGGCGATCAGAATGCCCCAGGTGAGGAAGCGATGCTGCCACTCCGGCGTCATGTCCTTCAGCTTGTTGGCATTGACGATGGCGTTGTCGAAGGAGAGCGAGATTTCCAGCACGGCCAGCACCGCGCAGATGAAGAAGATCGTGGCCGTGCCACTGACGGTGCCGGTCATTTCCCAGCCGAGATAGCCGCCGAGAATGAGGCCGACGACGGTTACGATAAAGGCCCACTTGAAATAGGAGAGCGTGGATTGCGTGGTGGGCGTCATCACAAAGCCCCCGCAACATTAGAGCAGAAGATGTGCGTGACGTCGCGCGCCAGCACCGAATGCATGGTTGAGTTGTTCATGGGTGTTCATCCGCCGGCGTCATAAGCAGGCGGTACCGACATCGCGAGAGCGCCGTAAAACTCTCGCCAGAGGGGCCCGGCACCAAGGTTTCATCCTGCCCGATGTCAGGGGCAGAATGTCACTCTAGTCTCTCAACTTCGTGATGCCGTCAAGATTAAAGTTGTTTTTCGGCTACCTGTCGGCCTTTCTTCGCTGCGATAAGCCCTATTTTACTTCTCAAAGGTTGTATTTACATCCAAGGGTACAGGTTTGTTGTTCACCAGAGGATCAGACCAGATCTTCGACGGGCTGAACCGCCGTCCTGGCCTGCTTGCGCTTCACAGCATTTTCCCGGAAGAAGATGTAGAGTCCCGACAGGACGATCAATCCGGCCCCGATGACGATGCTGATTTGCGGTACATCGCCGAAGATCAGCCAGCCGAAAATGACGGCCCACAGCAGCAATGTGTATTGCAAGGGCGCAACCGTCGCCGCGTCGGCGAGTTTGAGCGCGCGATTGACCAGCACATGCGCGGTCATCGCCACGATGCCGAGAAGTGCGAGCAGCGACAGGTCGAAACCGGATTGTATTGGAATCCAGCCGGACGGCGTGACGAGAATGGCGACGATGCCGGCAAGCCCTGCCCCGATAATCTGCCAGAAGGCCAGGACCGTGTCCGGCGTGTTGCGAAGCTGCCGGCCGGACAGCATCATGAAGGCAAAGGCGGCACTGCCAAGGATGGAAAAGAAGGCTGCACTTGTTAAAGACGCAGAGCTTGGTTTCAGCGCGATCAGCACGCCGACAAAACCGATGCCGATGGCCGTCCAACGCCGCCAGCCGACTTTCTCACCCAGAAGGAAGGGTGACAATGCGGCCACATAGATAGGGGCAGCCAGCCAATAGGTCATGACGTCAGCCAGCGGAAGCGCTGCGACAGCGAAGTAGAAACAGAAGAGTTCGGCTGTTGAAAAGAACACACGTGCTGCCTGAAGGCCGGGGCGCTCGACATTCACCAGTTTCGGCAACCCTGCCCTCCAAACGATCGGCAGCAGGATAATGACGGCCGCGATGCTACGCACGGCAATGACCTGACCGAGGCTGTAGGTGGAAACGAGGAACTTGCCCATCGCATCGTTGAGCGCGAAGAGCACCATGCCGAAAAGCATGACCGCGACGCCGAGACCCGTCGGCGAAAGCTGGCGAAGAAAATGTGGCATATGTCTCAAACTCCCTGACCGCAATGACTCGGCGAGCTTGTTCTCCGAGTCAAGGTCGTCCGGCGCTTATATTAGCGTCACATAGTGATGTCAGACGGACAAAAGCTGCCGCATCGTGTGCTGGAAGCGACGCGCGATCTCATCGCGGCGAATATGGGCGCCATCTCGCACCACCGCCTTACCGCCGATCCAGACAGTACGTGGCTTGACGAGATTGCCGAAAATCCAGCCATCGAGAATGTCATCACATTGCAGGTAGGGGGCCGCGTCTACGTTGAGGGATGAAATATCCGCGGCCATGCCCGCTGCGATCCCGGCCTTTACACCCAAGGCCTTGGCGCCACCCGCCAAGGCGCCATCGAACAGGGTACGGCCCGTCGAGCCATTCGCTGGAGCGATGACATTGCGCGCCCGGTGGGACAGGCGCTGCGAATATTCGAGCTGGCGCAATTCCTCGCCGACGCCTATCAGCACGTTGCTGTCCGAGCCGATGCCGAAGGCGCCGTCATGTTTGAAGTATTCGACGGCAGCAAAAGTGCCATCCCCCAGATTGGCTTCCGTGATCGGGCAGAGACCGGCGACTGCTCCCCTCCCGGCGACGCCTCGCGTTTCCGCTTCGGTCAAATGCGTCGCGTGGATCAGGCACCAGCGATCCGTCACCTCTGCATTGTCCAGCAGCCATTCGACCGGTCGCTTGCCCGACCAAGCGATGCAGTCCTCAACCTCTTTCACCTGCTCGGCAATATGAATGTGAAGCGGCGCGTCAGGGGCGAGTTGGGCGGCAAAGCTTAGCTCTTCCGGCGTTACGGCTCGCAGGCTGTGCGGGGCCACACCCACCACGCTTTCGGGCAGGGCTGAAACCGCCTGACGGCAACCCTCCAGCAGACGCTCGAAACTATCGGGCGAATTGACGAAGCGGCGCTGGCCTTCCACCGATGGCTGACCGCCGAAGCCGGAATGGGCGTAAAGGACTGGCAACAGTGTCAGCGAAATCCCGGTTTGCGCGGCGGCTGCCGCGATCCTTTCGCCAAGCTCGGCGAGATTGGCATAATGAGCGCCATCCTTATCGTGATGGAGATAGTGAAACTCGCCCACACGACCGAAACCGGCCTCCAGCATCTCCATGTAAAGCTGAGCTGCCACCGCCTCCACCTGCTCCGGCGTCATCGACAGGGCGAAGCGGTACATCAGCGTGCGCCAGCTCCAGAAACTGTCTTGCGTGGCACCGCGCCGCTCCACCATGCCGGCCATGGCGCGCTGAAAGGCGTGGCTGTGAAGGTTCGGCATGGCCGGCACGAGAACCGCATGCCGATCATCGCCGGCCGCCGCTTCCACGTCCGGCGTGACCGACATCACCTTGCCATCGGCAATCTCGATACGGACATTGTTTGCCCAGCCTGTCGGCAGCAAAGCGGTTTCAGCATGGATGAACATGTCGGCTCCTCAATTTCCTCGAACAGGCTCTTGCCTCTACCTCCTTTATGTATATACATATTGATCAGAAGGGAAGGAAAAACTGATGGCAAACCGGAATTCCACCTCAGACGGCAACGGCATTTCGCTTTGGCGAAACGCCCGCATTGCGACGCTCGATCCTTCCCGCGACGGCCTCGGCATTATCGAGGGCGGCACGATTGCCGCCAAAGACGGGCGGATCGTATTTGTCGGCCCAGAATCCGAGCTTCCCTCCAGCCTGATCGACCAGGCAGAGACCGTCGATTGCAAAGGTCGTTGGATCACGCCCGCGCTGATCGACTGCCACACCCATCTCGTTTTCGGCGGCAACCGCGCCATGGAATTCGAAATGCGCCTGAATGGTGCAAGCTATGAAGAGATCGCCAAGGCCGGCGGCGGGATCGTTTCCTCCGTGCGCGACACCCGCACCAGGAGCGAAGACGAACTGGTGGCAGAAGCTCTTCCGCGTCTGGACACGCTGCTTGCCGAAGGCATTTCCACCATTGAGATCAAATCCGGTTACGGGCTCAATATCGAGACCGAATGCAAGATGCTGCGCGTGGCGCGCAGGCTCGAAACATTGCGCCCCGTTCGCATCCTCACCAGCTATCTCGCTGCCCATGCGACGCCTGCCGAATATAAAGGGCGAAATGCGGATTACATAGCCGACATTGTATTGCCTGGTATGGAACACGCTCATCAGGAAAAGCTCATTGATGCCGTCGATGGCTTTTGCGAGGGCATTGCCTTTTCCGTTGAAGAAATGCGCACTGTCTTCGACAAGGCCAAAGCGCTCGGTCTTCCCGTCAAGCTCCATGCCGAACAGCTTTCCAATCTTCACGGCGCGGAACTGTCAGCCTCTTATCGTGCGCTCTCCGCCGATCATCTGGAATATCTCGATGAGTCCGGTGCGAAAGCGCTCGCCCAATCCGGCACCGTTGCCGTTCTTCTACCGGGTGCCTTCTATGCGCTGCGCGAGACGAAGCTGCCGCCCATACAGGCTTTGCGAGATGCGGGTGCCGATATTGCGCTTGCCACCGATTGCAATCCCGGCACCTCGCCGCTGACATCGCTGCTGCTGACCATGAACATGGGCGCGACGCTTTTCCGCATGACGGTGGATGAGTGCATAACCGCAACGACCCGCAATGCCGCAAAGGCTCTCGGTGTTCTCGCCGAGACCGGAACAATCACGGTCGGCAAATCCGCCGATCTCGCCATCTGGAACATCGAGCGCCCAGCGGAGCTCGTCTACCGCATCGGCTTCAACCCACTTCACGCACGCATCTTCAAGGGACGGACGATCTGACCATGACCATCATTCTTCATCCGGGCGCTGTGCCGCTTGCCGATCTGGCGACAATCTATTGGGGGAATGGTGCTGCCAAGCTTCATCCATCCTTCGATGCGGGTATCGAAAAGGCGGCCAAGCGCATTGCCGATATCGCCGCCGGCAATGCGCCGGTCTATGGCATCAATACCGGCTTCGGCAAACTTGCCTCGATCAAGATCGATGCCGCAGATGTGGCGACCCTTCAGCGCAATCTGATCCTTTCCCATTGCTGCGGCGTGGGCGCGCCCCTGCCGGAAAATGTCGTGCGGCTGATCATGGCGCTGAAGCTGATTTCGCTTGGTCGTGGCGCATCTGGTGTCCGGCTGGAACTGGTGCGGCTGATCGAGGCCATGCTGGAAAAAGGCGTCATTCCGCTGATCCCGGAAAAGGGCTCCGTCGGCGCTTCGGGCGATCTCGCGCCGCTGGCGCATATGGCAGCGGTGATGATGGGCGAAGGCGAAGCCTTCTTTGCCGGAGAGCAGATGCCAGCTCGCGATGCGCTGGCAAAGGCCGATCTCGCGCCTGTGGTTCTGGCTGCCAAGGAAGGTCTGGCGCTGATCAATGGCACGCAGACTTCGACGGCACTGGCTCTCGCCGGTCTCTTCCGCGCCCATCGCGCGGCACAGGCAGCACTCATTACCGGCGCGCTGTCCACCGATGCGGCCATGGGGTCTTCGGCGCCTTTCCATCCGGACATCCACACGCTTCGCGGCCATAAGGGCCAGATCGATGCGGGCTCGGCCCTTCGCCAACTGCTGGAAGGCTCGGAAATTCGTGTTAGCCACATCGAAGGCGACGAGCGGGTTCAGGACCCCTATTGCATCCGCTGCCAGCCGCAGGTGGATGGCGCATGCCTCGATCTTCTACGCCAGGTGGCGAAGACGCTCGAAATCGAAGCCAATGCGGTGACCGATAACCCGCTAGTTCTTTCCGACAATTCCGTCGTATCCGGCGGCAACTTCCATGCGGAGCCAGTGGCTTTTGCAGCGGACCAGACCGCTCTTGCGATCTGCGAAATCGGTGCAATCGCCCAGCGGCGCATCGCCCTTCTCGTCGATCCCGCCCTCTCCTATGGATTGCCTGCTTTTCTTTCGAAGAAGCCCGGCCTGAACTCCGGTCTGATGATCGCCGAGGTGACATCGGCTGCGCTGATGAGCGAGAACAAGCAGATGTCGCATCCGGCGTCTGTCGACTCAACACCGACCTCAGCCAACCAGGAAGACCATGTGTCTATGGCATGCCACGGCGCGCGCCGCCTGCTTGCCATGACGGAAAACCTCTTTGCCATTCTCGGCATCGAGGCGTTGTCTGCCGTGCAGGGCGTCGAATTGCGCGGACCGTTGAAGACGAGCCCGCAGTTGCAAAAGGCCATGTCGGTCTTGCGCGCTGCCATCCCGTCACTGGAAGAAGACCGCTACATGGCGCCCGATCTCAAGGCTGCAGCCGACTTGATCGCCACCGGCGCGCTGGTCGATGCAATTTCGGACGGCATTCTGCCAAGGCTGGAGGCGTAAGATGTCAGTGGTCGATATCCATCAGGGGAGTTCGCCCGTCATTCTCGGCCTGCCGCATACGGGAACCGACGTTTCGGTCGCGATCTGGGAGCGGCTGAACGACAATGGCCGCCTGCTTGCGGATACCGACTGGCATATTCATGAACTCTACTCCGGTTTGCTGGACGACGCGACGACGGTGCGGGCCACCTTCCATCGCTATGTGATCGATGCTAACCGCGATCCGTCCGGCACAAGCCTCTATCCGGGCCAGAACACCACTGGCCTTGTTCCCGAAACCGACTTCGACGGCAAAGCGATCTGGAAAGACGGGCAAGCGCCAAACGAAGCGGATATCGCTTATCGGCTAGAGCATTTTCATGCACCTTATCACGCAGCACTTACAGCGGAAATCGAGCGCGTGCAGGCCATCCATGGCGTCGCCGTTCTCTATGATTGCCATTCCATCCGCTCGCATATTCCCTTTCTCTTCGAGGGCAAGCTACCGGATTTCAATATTGGCACGGATATGGGCAAGACCTGCGATCCGGCCGTTGAGGCCATTGCGGTCGATGTTACGACGGCAGCGGAAGGCTACACCTCCATCCTCAACGGTCGCTTCAAGGGCGGTTGGACCACGCGCCATTACGGCCAGCCAGACAAGGGCGTCCACGCGATCCAGATGGAGCTTGCGCAATGCACCCATCTCGCGACAGAGGCACCGCCGTTTGCCTTTGATGCCGACAAGGCGGCGACACTCCGCACCCATCTCAAAACCATTCTGACGCGCATGGAAGATTGTGCGCTCACACTCAGGACATAAGGGGAAAGACCATGACAAATCCGCGTCATAACGAACGTGAAGTCCGCGCACCACACGGTCCGGAACTGAATGCCAAGAGTTGGATGACCGAAGCGCCGCTTCGCATGCTGATGAATAATCTGGATCCGGACGTTGCCGAACGTCCACATGAGCTGGTGGTCTATGGCGGCATCGGCCGCGCTGCGCGCACCTGGGCAGATTTCGACCGGATCGTCGCCACGCTGAAGGCCCTCAACGAAGATGAGACGCTGCTGGTGCAATCCGGCAAGCCTGTCGGTGTGTTTCGCACCCACAAGGATGCGCCGCGCGTGCTGATCGCCAACTCCAACCTCGTTCCGCACTGGGCGACCTGGGAGCATTTCAACGAGCTGGACCGTAAGGGTCTCGCCATGTACGGCCAGATGACCGCCGGTTCGTGGATTTACATCGGCACGCAGGGCATCGTTCAGGGGACCTATGAAACCTTCGTGGAAGCGGGACGCCAGCATTTTGGCGGCGACCTGAAGGGAAAGTGGATTCTGACCGGCGGCCTTGGCGGCATGGGTGGCGCGCAGCCGCTCGCCGCCGTCATGGCAGGTGCCTGCTGCCTGGCTGTCGAATGCGACGAGACCCGCGTCGATTTCCGCCTTCGCACCCGCTATCTGGATGCCAAGGCCCATACGCTGGATGAAGCGCTGGCACTGATCGACCAGTGGACCAAGGCAGGCGAAGCGAAGTCTGTTGGCCTCATTGGCAACGCCGCCGATATCTTCCCGCAACTCGTCAAGCAGATGAAGGCGGGCGGTGCACGTCCCGATATCGTCACCGACCAGACTTCCGCCCATGACCCGATCCATGGCTACCTGCCCTCCGGCTGGAGCGTTGCCGAATGGCGCGCCAAGCAGGAGAGCGATCCGAAGGCGGTGGAGACAGCTGCCCGCGCTTCGATGAAGACGCAGGTGCAGGCCATGGTGGATTTCTGGAACGCCGGTGTTCCGACGCTCGATTACGGCAACAATATCCGCCAGGTTGCCAAGGAAGAAGGGTTCGAAAACGCCTTCGCCTTCCCCGGCTTCGTGCCTGCCTATATCCGCCCGCTGTTTTGCCGCGGCATCGGTCCGTTCCGCTGGGCTGCCCTTTCGGGCGATCCGGAGGACATCTACAAGACCGATGCGAAGGTCAAGGAACTGCTGCCGGACAACAAGCACCTGCACAACTGGCTGGACATGGCGCGCGAGCGCATCGCCTTCCAAGGCCTGCCGGCGCGCATCTGCTGGGTCGGCCTCGGCGATCGTCATCGCCTGGCGCTTGCCTTCAACGAGATGGTCAGGACTGGCGAGTTGAAGGCTCCGGTCGTCATCGGTCGCGACCACCTCGATTCCGGTTCCGTCGCCTCGCCCAACCGCGAGACCGAAGCGATGAAGGATGGTTCGGATGCCGTATCCGACTGGCCGTTGTTGAACGCGCTGCTCAACACCGCATCGGGCGCCACCTGGGTGTCGCTGCACCATGGCGGCGGCGTCGGCATGGGCTTTTCCCAGCACTCGGGTGTCGTCATCTGCGCCGACGGCACGGATGATGCCGCGCGCCGTTTGGAGCGCGTGCTGTGGAACGACCCGGCGACGGGCGTGATGCGCCACGCGGATGCCGGTTACGACATTGCGCTCGATTGCGCCAAGGAGAAGGGCCTTCGCCTGCCCGGCATTCTGGGGAACTGAGCAATGAAGCGGCTCAGCACCTCTGACTACAAGCGCATGCCGTGGAAGAACGGCAAGGGAGAGACGGTGGAAATCGCCGTCTTTCCTCCCGGCGCATCCATGGATGTTTTCGAGTGGCGGATCAGCATGGCGAGTGTCGCCAATAACGGAGCTTTCTCGCTTTTTCCGCAGATCGATCGAACGCTATCGATTCTCTCCGGACACGGCATGTCACTCACCATCGACGGTGCGGCACCGGTTCTTTTGGCGATGGGAAGCGATCCGCTTCGTTTTGCCGCCGATGTCCCTGTCGACGCAACGCTTGTGGATGGTGCGATCACCGATCTCAACGTCATGACGCGTCGTGGACGATTTGTGCATAGAGTTGAGCGACGTGCTGGTTCGTTCTCGGTGCGTCGCTGTGAGCGTGGGGAGACGGTTTATGTTCTAGCGACAGGCCCCGTTATGGTCACCAGTGCGGGCGAGAAGGTGAAGCTGGAAGCGATGGATTGCGTGCTCGTTGAAGAGGATGCCAGCGTTAAGGCTGAGAATATCGTCTGCTATGAAATCCGATTTCAAGAGGCCGCTTAACGCTCGACCAAGAGATGCTTAAGCCACGCTCTGCTTGAAGATGACGGCCAACTTCCCTCTCCGCCGTCATCCTCGGCCTTGAGCCGAGGATCCATAAGACATTAATGCCGTTGGGAAAAATGGATCCTCGAGTCGAGCCCGAGGATGACCGGAGGGAGAGTTTGGGGCCGCCAAAAGAAAGGCCCCGCGCAAACGGGGCCTCCATTTTCAAACTTCAATCCGCATCACTTCATCGTCGGCATGACGAATTCAGCGCCAGACTTGATGCCCGATGGCCAGCGGGCAGTGATCGTCTTGGTTTTGGTCCAGAACTTGATCGAGTCCGTGCCGTGCTGGTTGAGGTCGCCGAAGCTCGAAGCCTTCCAGCCGCCGAAGGAGTGATAGGCGAGCGGAACCGGGATCGGAACGTTGATGCCGATCATGCCGATATTGATACGCGAGGCGAAGTCGCGGGCGGCATCGCCGTCGCGGGTGAAGATGGCGACGCCGTTGCCATATTCATGCTTCATCGGCAGGTCGAGCGCTTCTTCGTAATTCTGGGCGCGGACGACGGAGAGAACCGGTCCGAAGATCTCCTGCTTGTAGATATCCATGTCAGGCGTGACGTGGTCGAACAGGCAGCCGCCGACGAAATAACCGTCCTCATAGCCCTGCAGCTTGAAATCGCGACCGTCGACCAGAAGCTTGGCGCCCTGCTCCACACCACTGTCGATCAGGCCCTTGACGCGCGTCTGCGCTTCCTTGGTGACGAGAGGACCCATGTCGGCCTTGTCATCGGTATAAGGGCCGATCTTCAATGCCTCGATCTGCGGGATCAACTTTTCAACCAGACGGTTGGCGGTCTCTTCACCCACCGGCACGGCAACAGACACAGCCATGCAGCGTTCGCCAGCCGAACCGTAACCGGCACCCATCAGCGCGTTGACCGCCTGATCGAGATCGGCATCCGGCATGATGATCATGTGGTTCTTCGCGCCGCCGAAGCACTGGGCGCGCTTGCCGTTCATTGCGGCGGTACCATAAACGTAACGGGCAATCGGCGTGGAGCCGACAAAGGAGACCGCGCCGATATCCGGGTTGGTCAGAAGGCCGTCCACTGCGCTCTTGTCGCCATTGATGACGTTGAGAATGCCGGCGGGCAGACCTGCTTCGATCATCAATTCTGCGAGACGGATCGGCAAAGATGGATCACGCTCGGATGGCTTGAGGATGAAGGCGTTGCCGCAGGCGATTGCCGGGGCGAACATCCACATGGGGATCATGGCAGGGAAGTTGAAAGGCGTGATACCAGCACCGATGCCGACAGGCTGGCGGATGGAATACATGTCGATGGCCGGGCCTGCACCTTCGGTGAACTCGCCCTTGGCGAGATGTGGAATGCCGCAGACGAACTCGCAGACTTCCAGGCCGCGAATGATATCGCCCTTGGAATCTTCGACCGTCTTGCCGTGCTCGCTGGAGAGCAGCACCGCCAGCTCATCCATGTTCTTGTTGAGGAGTTCGACGAACTTGAAGAAGACGCGGGCGCGACGCTGCGGGTTGGTCGCTGCCCATTTCGGCTGCGCGGCCTTGGCGCTCTGTACCGCCGCGAGGATTTCCGCGTCGCTTGCCAGCGCCACGGTCGCCTGCACTTCGCCGGTTGCCGGATTGAAGACATTCGACGTGCGGCCGCTTGTACCTGCTACGCGCTTGCCGTCGATGAAATGGCCGATCTCGTTCATGGTGTCCTCCAGGGATTCTTGATGACCCACCATCCTGTTTTCAGTTGCACAAAGCAATGGTCAGGAATACGCATCCGTTGTGCATAAAACGAAATAAGGGCGCAGCGATGGACTGGGACGATGTGCGAATTTTTCTCAGCGTAGCGCGCAGTGGTCAGTTTCTGGCTGCCGCCAAGATTCTGGGCGTCAATCACGCGACGCTCAGCCGTCGCATGACAGCACTGGAAAAGGCGCTCAGTGCCCAGCTATTCATCCGGACAACGACCGGCTGCATTTTGACAGAGGACGGGAATCAGTTTCTGGTGGCGGCGGAGCGGATGGAAACCGAAATGCTCTCGGTGCAGGCAATGCTTGGCCAAGGTGTGGCGGGCATCAGCGGCACCGTGCGCATCGGCGCGCCGGACGGTTTTGGTGTTTCGTTTCTTGCGCCACGCCTGGGAGAGTTGACGGCGGCTCACCCGGAACTGAGAATCGAGCTCGTGCCGGTGCCGCGATCCTTTTCGCTTTCGCAGCGCGAGGCGGATATTGCGATCACCATCGAGCGGCCCGAGCAGGGGCGGCTGATCTACTCGAAGCTGACGGATTACTCGCTCGGTCTCTACGCGTCGAAGAGCTACCTCGAGGGGAACCCGGCGCCTGAAAAGGTCGAAGATTTAAGGCAGCATCGGCGGATCGGTTATGTCGAGGATCTCATCTTTTCGCCGTCACTCAATTTTACCGCAGAGGTTCTCCGCGACTGGGATGCGACCTTCGCGATTTCCAGCGCCATAGGCCAGACCGAAGCAGTACGCTCCGGTGCCGGGATCTGCATCCTGCATGATTACATTGCCCGCAACGATCCAAGCCTTGTACGCCTACTTCCCGAGATATCGATTCGCCGATCCTACTGGACCGCCTATCACGAAAATGCC
The DNA here is from genome assembly GCF_053521965.1 of Rhizobium sp. 22-785-1. Taxonomy (NCBI): domain Bacteria; kingdom Pseudomonadati; phylum Pseudomonadota; class Alphaproteobacteria; order Hyphomicrobiales; family Rhizobiaceae; genus Rhizobium; species Rhizobium sp. 22-785-1. Next base: position 585,829 of record NZ_JBNWDI010000002.1, read on the forward strand.
CGTCAGCTTGCGCGGGTAAGAACGGTGGTGCAGTTCCTGCAGGATATCGTCGCGAAGGAGCGTCGCAGCTTCTCGTGAACGAATAGCCTATCGGGTCGATATGCTGCTCTGCAGGAGAGCGAGCAGGACCGATCCCGCCTCCTCGATCTCGCCGCTATTGTCGATGGTCGTCACGTCGAAACTATCGCAGATTGCCTCCACCTTGCGGTCGAGCCGGCCCATGATTTCCGACATGCTCTCGCGGCCCCGGTTCGCCAGCCTGGCGGAGAGGATTTCCGGCCGTGCTGTGACCACCACCACTTTCAAGTTGGGGAAGGCTGCTCTGAAGTGGGGAAGTGCGGAGCGTGAGCCATTCGCCACCGCCACGCCGCCCTTCTTCAGATGCTGCTTGACCGAAGCGGGTATTCCATAATGCAGACCGTGGGCACTCCAGGACACACAAAATTCGCCGGCTACCTTTTTTCGTTGGAAGGTCTCTTCGCTGCAACCCTCATGGTTCTCGCCACCCGCGTCACTGTCTCGGGTAATGATACGCCGGACGAAATGCACATCTGCCTGATCACGCAGCCGCTCGGCCGCGTAGTCGATCAGCGTGTCCTTGCCGGCACCGCTCGGACCGACAACGACGATCATCGTTCCGAGGGTGTCCAAATTCGGCGGAAATGCGTCTGACGATACAACGCTCATGCGACACGTTTTCCCTGCCGCCAGACGCTGCGCACCACGGGCACACCGCTTTCGCGACGCACCCGTACGAGGTCGGCGCGCAGTCCTTCGGCAATAGAACCGCGATCTGTCAGACCAACCGTCTTTGCCGGTGTTGCCGTGACCATCGCAAGTGCCTTGGGAAGGGTAATCCCGTCCACCTGATCGGCGAGCAGGAAGGGCGCGTAGAGCAGGCTGAAAGGCACGTAATCAGAGGACAGCACATCGAGAACGCCGAGTTCGGCGAGATCGCGCGCAGCAATATTGCCCGAATGGGATTTGCCGCGAACGATGTTCGGCGCGCCCATCAGAACACTCATGCCCGCCGTGTGCGATGCTTTTGCGGCTTCGACGCTGGTGGGAAATTCAGCAAGCCGCACACCATGGCCGATCGCCTCCTCGACATGGGCTTCAGTGGCGTCGTCATGGCTGGCAACGGTGATGCCGCGTTCGGCGCAGCGGGCGGAAAGGTAATCGCGGTGCTTGCCGGAATATTTCCCGGAGGCCGAGACGCGCCGGTCGACAAAGGCCCTGAAGGCCTCATCGCTCAGACCGCGCTTTTTCTGGTAGAACATGATGTACTGGTCCATCGTCTGAAACTGACGCTGGCCCGGGGAGTGATCCATCAGCGAAATCAGCCGCACATGCGGATCGTTTTCGAAATCCTCGAAATGCTCCAGCACGTCGGCGGAAGCAACCTCGCAGCGCAGATGCAGCAGGTGATCGGAGCGAAGGCGATCTTCACCCTTGGCCTTCTCGATGGCATCGGCCATGTCGCGCATCTCGCCGCGCTCGAAGCCGCCATCCTCATCCGAGCCGAGGCGCAGACAATCGAAGACGGTCGTGATGCCGGAGGACGCGACCTGCGCATCATGGGCCTGAATAGCGGCAATCTTGTCCCAGGTGACGCCCGGGCGCGGGGAATAATGCTGTTCGAGATGGTCGGTGTGAAGCTCGACGAGGCCGGGGATCAGATAGTCCCCTTCTAAGTCTTCGCCGGTTTGCGATGCGCCTTCGCTGATATCGGCAATCACGCCATCGCGGATCAGGACGGAACCTTGGATAACATCGTCGGAGAGGACGATGCGCGCATTGGATAGGACATGTTCAGCCATTTCGGACGTCTTTCGTATTGGAAGCAGCCAGTGGCTGCCAGCTATGAACGGTAAAGGCTTCGCCTCGCTCTTTCTCGACAAAAAGGCCGAGGCCGGAGATGGTCAGGGGGCGATGGATGAAGCCGGAAAATGTCTCGGCCAGGATGTCGGCCATCTCTTGCCTACGTGCCTCACTCACCGGCCCTGTCAGTGTCATGTGAAAGCGGAAATCATCCATCACATAAGGGTAACCCCAGCGATGAAGATTGGCGCGCTGGCTTTCGCTGAGCGTTTCCGGCTTACGGCGGGCAATATCGCGCTCCGACAACGGCGCGCGGAAGGGCTCGAAATGTCTCACCACATCGGCGGTGAAATCCTGGAGCGGCTGATGGAGCGTGGCCGGAACCAGTGCGAAGAAAGGCCCGAGTGAGCCGATGACGATTTCGGGAATATCGAAGGCGGCGTGTGAAGCTGCAAAGGCGGAGAATGCCTCCACCAACTCGCTCTCATGTCTGCCTTCGGCCAGTTCGAAAGGCGCTTTCAGCGTGGCGTGGAAACCGTAGCGTCTTGGTTCTTCGGTGAGGTCAGCGAAGCTTTCATAGTCGTCAAAGCCCTCACCGGAAAAGGCGTTGCGTCCCAGCCACCGTGACGCTGTCTCAGTCAGCGGATCGCTGCCGGGGGGCGAAAAATAGATTGCGTAGCGCACAGGGTCGCACTTTCAAACGTCATGAAAACAGCGGAAGCGTCATTTGAGACGACTTGTCTCGGCCCCGCAAGGTCAGAAGTGCGGGGTAGACCTTTTCCATGACAGAATGATGATACCGGGCAGGAAATTTGCCGGATATCAGTGGCATGTTTAGTGATGCGTTTTGCCGATGAGGCGCGAGCGGATCGCGTTGGACATATTGTCGAACAGGAAGACGACGATGAGGATCAACAGCACCATATAGGCGACCTTGTCCCAATCCTGATTGGTGCGCATGGCCTCCAGTAGCTTGAGGCCGATACCGCCTGCGCCCACCGCGCCGATAACCGTGGCGGAGCGGGTGTTGCTTTCCCAGAAATAAAGCGATTGGGAAATGAACACAGGCAGCACCTGTGGAATGACCCCAAAGCGGTTGACGATCATGGGTGACGCCCCGACGGATTTCACGCCCTCTCGCTGTTTGTCATCGACATTTTCCAGAGCCTCGGCATAGACCTTTCCGAGCGCACCCGTGTCGGTGAAGAAGATTGCGGCAATGCCGGGGATCGGTCCGGGACCGAAGCTTCTGGTGAAGAACAGCGCCCAGATCAGCATGTCGATGGAGCGCAGGAAATCGAAGAGCCGCTTCATGCCCCAATTGGCCGCCTTGTTGGCAGTGATGTTGCGGGCGGCGATGAAGGCCAGAGGAAAGGCGAAGAGCGTACCGAGAAGCGTACCAAGGAAGGCCATGACCAGCGTCTGCAACAGCTTGGACAAGATATCCTCATGCTGCCAGGCATCGTTGCCGAGGAAATCATCGGCCATCTTTGAAATATTGGACTGGGCCGGATCGACGCGATTCTGCCATAGCGCCAGCGCTGCCAAGTCGCCCCAGCTCTTGCCCCAGAACTGCGAACGGGTGTCGAAGAAGAAATTGGCCCAACCGAGGAAGCGGCGCTGGACATAAAGCTGCGAGGTGCGAATTTCCGCCTGACCGGCAAAGCCGTACTCGACGACGACCTTGTTCTCGTCCTGGCGGATTTGAACAGGCGCGCCGGCCGGGGCTGTGACGCGGTCAGCGCCGATGGTCACGGGATAGAGCGTGCCGTCGACGTAGACATTGGCCTGCGTCGGGGTGATGTCGATGCGGTTCTGCTGATCGCCATAGGTCACGCTATAGCCGCCATCCGGCAGCGGCTGGAGCCAGCTAATATTGGCGTTGGCTGGATACTGCCCGCGGCTCGTCCATTGCGGCACGACCTTGCCATCATCGAAGCGAAGCCGTGGCTGGGCGCGCCAGGAATACCAGTCCTGAATATAGCTGGAAGCGCGGTCCCAGCGACCGTTGGTCAAGGCCGGGCCGACATTGAAGGCGAAGAAGCAGATGACGAGATAGGCGATGGCTGCAACCAGACCGACGAACAGTCCGTATCGGCGCATGAAGCCCTGCTGAAAGACCTGCGGATATTGGGACAGAAGACGTTCGCGGTCCGCACCATTGATGACAAAGCTTGTGGACATCAGGCCGCTCCCCGTCCGAATTCAAAGGATTGCTGGCCGATTAGCCGACGGCGCAGCCAGCCGGAGAACTGGTCAACAGCAATGATGGTGATCAGCAGCATGATGATGATGGCATAGGTCTTCGCGGCATGATCGTTACCGATCGCCAGGCGGAAGACCTCGCCGATACCACCGCCGCCAACAGCACCGATGATGGTGGAGGCGCGCACATTGATTTCGGCGCGCAGCAGCGCATAGGAAACGAAATTCGGCAAAACCTGCGGTACGATGGCAAAGCGCACACGCTCCAGCCAATTGGCACCCGATGCCCGCAAGCCTTCATCCGGCTTCATATCGGCATTTTCGACCACTTCGAAGAACAGCTTTCCGAGTGCGCCGACGGTATGGATGGTGATGGCGACGATCGCGGCAATGGGACCGAGCGAGAGAATGGCGGTGAGCAATCCGGCAATGACGATTTCCGGAAAGGCGCGCATCACTTCCAGCATGCGCCTGACGGCAAAACGCACCGCACCGGCACCCACCAGATTGGTGGAGGCGAAGAAACACAACGCGAAGGCTAAGGCCGTGCCGATCAGCGTCGAGACCACCGCGATGTTCAGCGTGATAACGAGTTGGTAGAAGAAATGCGGAATGTAAAAACCGCCACCAATATAGACCCGCTCAGACACATAGTCGTATTTCAGCGATCCATCGGCATAGGGCGATGGCAGGTCGAACATGGCACGAACGACTTCCATCGGACTGTTCGGCAGGAAGGTCTTCATGAAGTCGAAGAAATAGGGCAGCCGCTCGAAGAACTTGCCGGAATTGGCGCTGTTGGCGAAATCCAGCGATGCGAAGAGAAGTGCCAGAAAGACGACAATGGCGATGCCTGTATAGATACGCCGCGTCAGCAGCTGTTGCTGGTAGTGACGCATGACCTTTTTCGAGGTCTCGTTCAGGCTGTCGTGCGTGATTGGCGTGCTGGCCATATCCTGGCGTCCCTTGCGCGAGCGTCTCGGTGACGAGATCTTATCGCCACTGCCCCGACTTACGGTTTTCCTACATGTCCGGGTGCAGGCCAAAGCCAAGCTCGCCGGAGATGCGCTTTAAAAAAACGGCGGCGTCATTTTCGACGCCGCCGTCTCATGCAATTGTCGGCAATCAGCCGCCGATGACGGCCTTACGGGCGTCGACGATCGTCTGATAGAAGGACGCATCGACCTTGATGTATTCCTTGTTCTTGCCCTGGGTGAAGCCCTGGAAGCAGGCCAGATCCTTCTTCGGCAATTCAAGGAAGAAGTTCTCGATCTTCTGCTTCATCGGCTCACCAACCTTGTTGGCAACCATCAGCGGGCCGTTCGGGATCAGTGGCGACTTCCAGACTTCGACCAGATCGTCCATGTCGAGGTTACCCTTGGCGACCATCTGGTGAAGGTTGCCGGAGGTATAGCCTTCTTCCCACTTGCCAACGCCGGAGCCGAAGGTGGTGCCGACATCGAACTTCTTGTCGAGAACGGCGAGAACGAGGTTCTCATGGCCGCCACCGAAACCCGTTTCGGAGAAGTATTCCTTGACCGGCTTGCCGGTTTCCTTCGGCAGCGCGACGTTCGGGATCAGGTAGCCGGAGGTGGAGTCAGGATCGGCAAAACCGAGCTTCTTGCCCTTCGCGTCTGCCAGCGACTTGATGCCGGAATCCTTGCGGGCAACCATGATGGTGTAATAACCGCTGGAGCCGTCAGCGCCAGTGTAGGTCAGGATCGGATCGACAGCCTTCGGGTCCTGAATGGCGATCTTGGCGTAGGAGGATGCGCCCATGGAAGCAATGTCGATGGTGCCGCCCAGCAGACCCTGGATAACGCCGTTATAGTCCGGCGACGGGAAGAGCTGAACCTGCTCGACACCGGTTGCAGCCTTCAGACCATCGGCAATGCACTGGGCGTTGCGAAGTTGGTCGTTGGAGTTTTCGCCGCCATCGAGACCGATACGCAAAACTTTGACGTCCTGGGCAAGAGCCGAACCGGCCAGAAGGCCAAGCGCGACCGCAGAAAGAAGAGCTTTCTTCAACATGGATGTATCTCCTGTTTTTCCGGCAAGCCGGAGTTTTGCATGATGTGGGCTTTGATACGGGCGCCCCTGACGCGGGCGGATCGATGCTGTGCAGTCCTTACAGCCCAGCCATGGAAAGGGGCTTCAGAGCAGTAGCTTCAGGACCGGCAGATGGGTTTTGGACGCGGGCGCTGAGCTCTGCGCCTTCAATGGTGATGCTGGTCGATGTCATGGTTTCGTCGATACCGGCACCGTGCGAATCCGTGCCGTAGATGTCCTTGACCGCGCGCGCATCAAGCTCGGCCGGCGTGCCGTCGAAGACCACGCGACCGCCTGCCATGCCGATGATGCGTTCACAATAATTGCGCGCCGTATCGAGCGTATGCAGGTTGGTGATGACGGTGATGCCTTCGCGCTCATTGATATCGCGCAACGCATCCATGACGATCTTGGCGTTCAGCGGGTCGAGCGACGCAATCGGCTCGTCGGCAAGGAGCATGCGCGGCGACTGCATCAGCGCGCGCGCAATGGCAACACGCTGCTGCTGGCCGCCGGAAAGCGTTCCCGCAGGCTGCATTGCCACATGCTCGATGCCGAGGCGCTCCAGTGCGGCGATCGCCATCAGACGCTCTTCGGTGGTGAAGATGCTGAGCAGGCTCAGGACCGTGGAGCGGTGATTGAGGCGACCCAGCATGACATTGGTCAGAACGTCGAGACGCGGCACGAGATTGAACTGCTGGAAGATCATGGCGCAATCGCGCTGCCAGTGGCGCAGGGCAGCCCCTCGCAGTGACGAAACCTCAAGATCACCGAAATGGATGGAGCCGGATGTCGGATCGACCAGACGGTTGATCATACGCAGCAGGGTGGATTTGCCCGCACCCGAACGTCCGATGACGCCGACCATCTGACCCTGGGGAATATCGAGCGTCACGCTGTCGACGGCGGTCGATTTGCCGAAGCGGCGCGTAACCTGCTTGAGGTGAAAAGTCATAGGCCAAATCCAGTCTCGTTATTTCGGATTCGGCCTATCAGGGGTGCGTGAAGCGTGAATGTCAGTTTGATGAAGAAATTATTACAAGGCTGACGTTACGGGAGATGGTGTTCGTTTACCCGTCATACTTGGCAAGAAAGGCCTCCGCTTCGAGCGAACGGAAATCATCGAGGGCAGCGCGAAGCCTCGCGTGATCCCAATCCCACCAGGCCAGTCGGTCCATGCGCTCGCCGATCTCTTCTGGAAAACGGCGCCGGATGATTTTGGCCGGGACACCGCCGACGATGGTATAGGGTGCGACATCTTTCGAGACCACCGCACCGGCCCCCACCACCGCGCCATTGCCGATGGTGACGCCGGGCAGAATTGTCGCACCGTGGCCGATCCAGACGTCGTGGCCGATGACGACGCGCTTTGCCCGCCTTGCGGCAAAGAAATCGATCTCGTCTTCAGCGTCGTCCCAATAGTTATGGGCGCGGTAGGTGAAGTGGTGGAGCGTCGCGCGCGACATGGGGTGATTTGTGGCGTTGATGCGCACCGAAGCGGCGATATTGACGAATTTGCCGATGGTGGCGCACCAGACGGCACCGTCCTGCATGATATAGGAATAGTCATCCATCTCCACCTCTTCGATGCGGCAGCGCTCCGATACTTCGGTGTAGCGGCCGATCTTCGAGTTCGTGACACGGGCAGTCTCGTGGATCACAGGTTCAAGTCCGACTTTGACACTCATGCTGCGATCTTTCTGGGGGAGAACTGCGAGACATCGAGAATACGATTGGCCACGGCTTCACGCACTTCCTCATCGTGAAAAATGCCGAGAAGGGCCGTTCCTTCGGCCTTCTTTTGCTGGATCATCTCCACCACCACCTTGCGGTTGGCGGCATCGAGCGAGGCCGTCGGTTCGTCCAGAAGCAGGATGGCATGGTCGGTAATGAAGCCGCGGGCAATGTTGACACGCTGCTGTTCGCCGCCGGAAAAGGTCGCGGGTGGCAGAGACCACAATTCCCGTGGCAGATTGAGTTTGGACAGCAACTCCCCTGCCCGTTCGCGTGCCTCTTCGACCGGAACTTTTCGAGCGAGCAGCGGCTCCGCCACCACATCGACGGCGGCTACGCGGGGAACGGTGCGCAGGAACTGGCTGACATAGCCAAGGCTGCGGTGGCGGACTTCGAGCACGGTGCGGGGCGCGGCACTGCCGATATCGACCATCTGTCCCTCATGCTTGATGAGTATCTGGCCGCTATCGATGGCGTAATTGCCATAGAGCATCTTGAGGATGGAGCTTTTGCCGATCCCCGAAGGCCCGCCAAGCACGACGCATTCGCCGGCCTGGACGGAGAAGTTCACATTGCGCACGACGGGCAGTTCAATCCCGTCACGCAGATGCATGGTGAAGCTTTTGAAGACTTCCGAAACGATGAGGGGGGTCGGCATGTTACACCTGCAGGATGGAGGAAACGAGGAGCTGAGTATAGGGCTCACGCGGGTCGTCCAGCACGCGGTCGGTCAAACCCTGCTCGATGACGTTGCCGTCTTTCATCACCATCATCCGATGCGACAAGAGACGTGCAACCGCAAGGTCATGGGTGACGACGATGACGGATAGACCAAGATCGTTGACGAGGCCGCGAACGAGATCGAGAAGCCTCGCCTGGACCGAGACATCCAGACCGCCGGTCGGCTCGTCCATGAAGACGAGGCGCGGCGAGGTGACGAGGTTGCGGGCGATCTGCAGGCGCTGGCGCATGCCACCGGAAAAGGCACGCGGCTGATCATCGATGCGATCGGTGCTGATCTCCACCCGCTCCAGCCATTCGCTGGCGGTGTTGCGGATATTGCCATAATGGCGGTTGCCGACCGCCATCAGCCGCTCTCCGACATTGGCGCCCGCCGAGACCGTCATGCGCAGACCGTCAGCCGGATTCTGGTGCACGAAGCCCCAGTCCGTGCGCATGAGAAAACGCCGCTCCGCCTCTCCCATGTGATAGAGGTCGCGGACCGAGCCATCCCGCATGCGATATTCGACGCTTCCCGTCGTCGGCATCAGCCGGGTGGAAATGCAGTTCAGCAGCGTCGTCTTGCCTGAGCCGGATTCACCGACGATCGCCAGAACCTCTCCCGGCCAGAGATCGAAGGAAACGTTGCGGCAACCTGCGCGGTCGCCGTAATATTTCGAGACGTCGTGGACTTTCAACAGCGGTTGGTCGCTCATTCTGCGGCCTCCTTCACATCGGCCAGCAGATGGCCGCGATGGCCATGGTCGCGCCGATCTTCGCAATGATCGGTATCGGAACAGACGAACATGCGTCCGCCCCGATCATCGAGGATGACTTCATCGAGATAGACATTGTCCGCGCCGCAAAGCGCACAGGGCTTGTCGAAGGTCTGGATCTCGAAGGGATGGTCGTCGAAATCGAGGCTGACGACTTCGGTGAAGGGCGGCACCGCATAGATGCGCTTTTCACGACCAGCGCCAAACAGTTGCAAGGCCTCCGACATATGCATTTTCGGATTGTCGAATTTCGGCGTTGGCGACGGGTCCATGACGTAGCGGCCCGCAACCTTCACCGGATAGGCGTAGGTGCGGGAAATCCGGCCATTATGGGCAATGTCCTCATAGAGGCGCACATGCATGAGGCCGTATTCTTCCAGCGCATGCATGACGCGGGTTTCGGTCTCACGTGGCTCGAGGAAGCGCAAGGGTTCGGGGATCGGCACCTGATAGACCAGCACCTGACCTTCCGTTAGCGTTTCTTCCGGAACGCGGTGACGCGTCTGGATGACGGTGGCCTCCTTGGTATGGGTGGTGACAGCGACAGTGGCGACCTTCTGGAAGAAGGCGCGGATGGAGACGGCATTTGTCGTATCATCCGCCCCCTGGTCTATGACCTTCAGTACGTCCTTTGGCCCGAGGATTGCCGCCGTCACCTGCACGCCGCCCGTTCCCCAGCCATAGGGCATGGGCATTTCGCGCGAGGCGAAGGGCACCTGGTAACCCGGTATGGCAATAGCTTTAAGAATAGCGCGGCGGATCATCCGCTTGGTCTGCTCGTCCAGATAGGCGAAATTGTACGTTGCGAGACCTTCATTCTTTAGGTCATTCTCAAATGAAACTTCTTCAAGCATCGTGCGTTGTCCTTCCGTAAGTCACAACGGATGTCAGGAGTAAATGATCATGGAGATCGGAATTCTCATTGCGCTGTTCTTCACTGTATTTGCAGCATCGAGCGTATTTTGCGCTTACTGGTTCAACGAGCAGCGATAAGACCAAGTCTTTATTCGGCAGCATCGTTCAACCAACCCTCTTGTGTTTTTTGCGCAGCCTCGAAATCGGCGCGCATCTTTCTGACAAGACCAAGCTCAGCCTGGAAATCGACGTAATGCGGCAGCTTTAAATGCTCGACAAAGCCCGTCGCCTGGACATTGTCAGCATGTGAAATCACAAACTCTTCGTCTTGGGCCGGTGCGGTCCTATCTTCACCGAACTCGTCAGCACGCAGAGCACGGTCCACGAGCGACATAGCCATGGCCTTGCGTTCGCTCTGGCCGAACACCAGCCCGTAGCCGCGGGTGAATTGCGGCGGTGCCTTGGCCGAACCCTTGAACTGGTTGACCATCTGGCATTCGGTGACCTGAACATCGCCGATGGAAACGGCAAAGCCGAGTTCGGGAATATCCAGCTCCACCTCGACCTCACCGATTCTCACCTCGCCGACAAAAGGGTGGGTGCGGCCGTAGCCGCGCTGCGTTGAGTAGGCCAGAGCCAGAAGAAAGCCTTCATCACCACGGGCAAGCGATTGCAGGCGCAGGTCTCGTGCCATGGGGAACTCCATGGGCTCGCGGGTCAGGTCGCCGGGAACATGCTCCTCCGGCATTTCGCCGTCGCTTTCGATCAGACCTTCTTCCGCCAGAATTTCCGACACCCGCATGATATGTTCCGGCTCTGAATCGCGCAGGACAGGCTCATCGACCTCGCCATCCTCAAGAAGGGATGGATCGAGAAGGCGATGGGTGTAATCGAAGGTGGGGCCGAGCAACTGTCCGCCGGGCAGATCCTTGTAGGTTGCGGACACGCGGCGTTCAACCAGCATCTCGCCGGTTTCGACCGGCCTGGAGTAGCCGAAGCGCGGCAGGGTGGTGCGATAGGCGCGCAGCAGAAAGATAGCCTCGATCATATCGCCGCGCGATTGTTTGACCGCGAGCGCGGCGAGCGCCCGATCGTAGAGCGAGGCTTCGGCCATCACCCGGTCCACGGCAAGGCCGAGTTGCTCAATGATCTGGCCGATCGTCATGGCGGGCAGGTTGCGATCTCCACGGCGCCGGTCGGCAAGCAGGCGATGTGCATTGGCAATGGCGGTTTCTCCGCCCTTAACGGCAACATACATAGCTTAGGCCTCCAGCTCGATACGAATGGAACGCGGCAGGCATATGAAGTGGCTGCCGCAGGTGAGGATCACATCGACTCCACGCGGAAAGACGGCGCGGTTCTCGCTCCACAGACGAGGGAAAATGTCAGGAAGGCCTGTAGGCTCTATGATCTCGCTGTCCCGAATGCCGGGGCCGGTAAGCCGGAGCTTTGGACCGCCTGTCAAATCCTGCACTTCGATGATGATCGTTGTGGAGCGGTCAGGATATTCCTGCGTGCCTTGGGCGAAAAGATCGAAAGAGGAGAGCTGGCTTGCGGCATCGAGCACCGCAAAACGGGCTTCGGCTTTGGTTGCCGCCATTTGCGCTCCCGTGTGAAAGGAGAGCCAGCGCGGCACGACCGATTTCGAGAAGGCGCCATTCATCCAGACGGGGGTTTCGTAATCTGAAAGCGTCAGGAGAATGCCGCCGGCAGCCTTGCAGAGCGGGCTTGGCGGCTGGATCGGCAGATCGAAGGATTGCACCTCACCTGGGCGTGCCATGCCATCCATGACGGCTTTGAAAATGTGCTGGGAATCGAAGACCGGATCGGAAAAGCCGCCGGTTACGATATTGGCGTTGGCGGACATTAGTCGTCTCCCCGTACCATGGTGAAGAAATCGACGCGGGTTGCGGCGGTTTGCTGAATGGCATTGGTCTTGCGTTTTTCAAGACGAGATGCGACCACAGAGAGGACCTCGCGCTCAACGAGAGGACGGGTCGTCTCTTCCTGCCAAAGCGCATCGGCGATTGCCGCGTACCACGCCTGCTTGCGGCTCGTGCCGAGCGCATGGGCATGGCCGATCGTGCCGGAGGCAAGCTTGACGGTGGCGCGTGTCACGGTCGCTTCTCCGAGATTGAAGGGTGAACCGCCGCCACCAATCTTTCCGCGCACCATGACGAGCCCGGTTTCCGGTCCACGTACCTTTTCGACTCGCGGCTTGGCATCCAGAGCGCTCCAGCAATTGAGAAGCTCTTCAACCGTCGCACGGGCCAGCAGCCCTGCGGCCCGCTTTCTCGCCTCTTGAATTTCGGTCGGTTCGTTCATTTTATCCTCAAACGTCTATTGATATAGACAACCATACAAGATAGCTTAGATGTAAGCCTCCAGCATGACAAGCGTGTGACATGACCCTGACGAACAATATGCGAAAGAAGAATGGCGTGGCGCTTTGGCGCCAGATCGCCGACCGGATCAGAACGGCGATTGCTGCGGGCGAATATGACGGCACCGGCATGTTGCCATCAGAGATGGTGCTGGCAGAACGTTTTGGCGTTAACCGCCATACGGTCCGGGGTGCCATCGCAGCACTTGCGGATGAAGGTATCGTTCAGGCGCTGCAAGGCCGGGGAACAATCATCACCCGAAAAGATCGCCTGAATTTCCCGATCTCGAAGCGAACGCGTTTTACCACTGGTCTTGGCGATCAGGCACGGGAGATGGAAGGGTTGCTCTTGGCGCATTCCCTCGAGGGAGCGACGACAGCTCTTGCCGAGAAGCTGAATGTGGCGCCGGGCACGCCGCTCATTCGACTGGAGTTGCTGCGCAAGGTCGATCAAAAGCCGGTGTCGCGTTCGACATCCTGGTTTCCGGCTGAGCGCTTCGCCGGCATCGCCACTGACTATGAAGACACGGGCTCAATTACAGAGGCGCTGAAGCGATCCGGCGTGGCCGACTATGTCCGGGCTTCGACCACAGTCTCTGCCCGCCATGCGGAAGCCGACGATCTGGCCGATCTCGAGCTGTCGCCGGGTGCCATTCTCCTCGTCTCCGATTCCCTGAATGTCGACATGGACGGACATCCGATACAGTTCGGCACCAGCCGCTTTCCGGCTGATGTCGTGCAATTCACCGTGGAGAGTTGACAGCAGGAGGAACACGATCGTCCTGCGAGCGTCCGCTACCTGACCTGCACAGGAAGGACGAAGGACGTCTGCGCACCGGGAGGTGGCGTCGAAACCGATGCCTTGCCGATCGACGATTTGATCTTGGCGTCGACTGCCTCATCGCCTGTGGATTTGACCACGCTCAGCCGGCCGATAGAACCGTCATTCTGCACCACGAAGGATACCGTCACCGTCATGCCGGAGCGGCCCGCACCGCGAACGATGCGGCGAGCGACAGCGCTTTGAACTTTCGACGCCCAGTCTGCCGGAGAGATTGAAGACGATGCAGAGCCCGCGCTGTTGCGAGACGCCGCCGTTCTGTCCGACTGCGTCGCCTCAGCCTTGGCGATATCGCGGCGCTGAGATTGCTGGGGCGCCGGCGTCGGCTTTTGCACTCGCTTCTTTTCCGGCTCTTTTTCCTTCTCCACCTTCTTTTGTACCGGTGGCGGAGGTGGACGAAGCACAGGAAGCGGAACCTCTACATTTTCGAGTTCCGCTACCTGCTGCTGCTCGATGGGATCGACCTCCTGCACCGGTTCTGGAGGCGTGGGCTCCTCCACAGGCTGCTGCACCACCTCCGGCGGCACTTCGGGGGTAGGCTCGGGCTCCACTGGCGGCTCTTCAACGACAGGCTCCGCAACTGGCTCCGGCGGAGGTTCTACGGGCGGCGGTTCTTCGACAGGCTGGGTGACGTTGCTTTTGACCTCTTCCGTCTCGACCTCGTCATTGGCTTCGACCGTTTCTTCGGTATTGGCGGCCTCAGGCAGGGCGGCAAGCTCAATCATGATCGCCGCCTGAGGTGCGTTATCGCCCTGCTCTTCCGGCTTTTCCTGCATGAGATAGTAGGCGCCTGCGGCGTGCACCGAGACCATCACCAGTGCCGCCGCGGACCAGAGTGCGATCTCTCCGAAGCGGGATTGTCTGGAACGAGGGTAGACGGTTTCCGTCACTGCGACCCTCCATTCGGGCCAGATGCAGGCTGGCTGACCTGCGGCTGACTGTAATCAGAGGCCGGCGCACCTGCTGGAGTTGCGCCCGCAACGCCCTCCAGCCCGACAAGCGCGATCTTCAGATAGCCGCTGTCACGCAGCAGGTTCATGATCTCCATGAAGTGGCCGTAATCCACCGCCTTGTCAGCGCGCAGAAAGATACGTGTGTCCTTCTTGCCCCCCGTCTTGGCGTCGAGGCTGGAGGCCAATGCTTCGCGCCCCACCGCATCATTGCCGAGATTGAGCGACAGGTCGTCCTTCACCGTCAGATAGAGCGGCTCGTCCGGACGCTCGGCGGGTTTTGCCGTCGAGGCCGGAAGGTCGACATTCACATCCACGGTCGCAAGCGGTGCAGCCACCATGAAGATGATAAGCAGTACCAGCATCACGTCGATGAACGGCGTGACGTTGATTTCGTGGTTTTCGGGAAGCTCTTCCCCGTGGCTCTCTCGGATACCGCCTGCCATGATCTTATCGTCCCACCAGTGAGACCTGGGGCTTGCTGGCACTGCCCGGCGGGATGCGGCGGAAATCGAGGTCGCGGCTGACGAGACGCTCCACGCCTGCGGCAACATCGGCCAGCAGATGACGATAGCCGGTAATGGATCGGGCAAAGACGTTGTAGATCACCACTGCCGGAATAGCAGCAACCAGACCGATCGCCGTCGCCAGCAAGGCCTCGGCGATACCGGGCGCAACGACGGCAAGGTTAGTTGTCTGCGATTCCGAGATACCGATAAAGGCGTTCATGATGCCCCAGACCGTGCCGAAGAGGCCAACGAAGGGTGATACCGAACCGATGGAGGCCAGAACGCCCGTGCCGCGCGACATGCGGCGACCCGCATGGGTTTCGATGCGCGAGAGGATTGAGGAAACCCGCTCCTTGATGCCACCGCCATCCGTGTGAGCAACGACTGCATCCGACAGGGTCATTTCGTGGGTTGCCATGCGCAGCATCAAGGCGGCAGGACCGCCCTTGTTTTCGACGGCTTCAGTGGCTTCAGCCAGCGTCTTTGCCTTGTGAACGATCTTCAGTGTTGATCCTGCACGCACGCGCGCGGCGGCAAGCTCGATCGACTTCGCCAGCCAGACCGTCCAGGTTGCGAGCGAGGCGAGAGCAAGGCCGATCATGACGCTTTTGACGACCCAGTCTGCGGCCATGAACATGCCCCAAGGGGACAGGTTGTGAGGAATATCGGACCGTTCATCCGCGCTCACCTCTACCGGAGAAAGCGCCTCACTGGATGGGCCTGGCTGTGCTGCTGGCGGTGTCTGCGCGCCAGACGGTTGAGCCGGAGCCTCGGTCGCCGGAGAGGGAGCGGTCGCAGCAGGCGCCTGCTGATCCTGTGGGGCGGCTTGCGGCACCTGCGTCGCTGGCGATGGCTGAACGGAAACGGGCGGAGCAGAATTCGTAGCCGGCGAAGGAGCCTGGGTCTGCGGTGCGGCTGGCACGCCTTGGGATGGCGCAGCCGTCTGAGCGACAGCCTGGACAGAAGAGGCGCAGATCATCACGGTCATTGCCAGCGCCGCGTGTCGGCAACGCATCCATGGCGCTATTGCAGCTTTGGACGAAGAAATCGAGAGTATGGAGGTCATCAGATGGTCCCGGGTTTTCTGTACTGCACGACGACCAGACGCATCGGCATTGCCCTCACCCGCACCCGAATAGCAGACATGCAAGCCCGATCCGCTATAAGTGGAGTAAGATTAGCAACTAATACATTGCATAAACCGGAGCTGTAAACTCATCTTTTGGAAAAACATGCGTGACGAAGCGATGTTTTTACATTCGCGATCGCGGAGGATCACTGCTGCTGCATGGGCAGGAATTGCGCCACGAGTTCATGGCGCTCGCCCGGATACGTTACCGTGACGTGGGTCACGTAGGTCTGCCCGTGCCAGGTTCGCCGCTCAACGACGAGGCAGGCGGTACCGACGGGAATGGCAAGCGCATCGGCAATCCGGCGATCCGCCGATATGGCGCGGATGCGATGCTCGGCAGCGCTCCAGGGTACCATCTGCAAAAGCCATGAACCCGGACCGACGGAGGAGAAATCCGCATCTTTGGCCTCTGGCACGGCTGAGACGTTGATGATGCGGTCCTCGAGGCAAAAGGGTGTGTCGCCGGTGAAATGCCGGCAGGTCAGCGAGAGAATACTGGCGCCCGCCTTCACCTCCAGCGCAGCGCGATCTTGAGACGTTGCCTTGCGCAGTTCGCGATCGTCCAGCCGATAGCCATAGACAAGTCCCATCTGCTGGACTTCACGCTGGATATCGTGAATTGCCAGAACGGCGGATTGGACATGCGGACGGGTCACGAAACTGCCGGAACGGCGACGGCGCTCGATCAGGCCTTTCTTGACCAGTTCGGTCAGCGCCTTGTTCACCGTCATGCGGGAGCAATCATACTCCTTCGTCAACTCGTGCTCGAAGGGAATACGATAACCGGGCGGCCATTCGCCAGACAGAATCCGCCCCTCCACGTCGCTCATGATGCGCTCGTGCAAAGACTTTTCCTGCGGTGCGGCCGTTTCAGCCATGGTCTTCGTTCCGTTACAGCGCCGGCTAAAAAATCGAAATCGATTTTCTGAAATGCACGATGCGTCTAATCAAAAGGTGAAGCGTGCTTTGTGTGTCCTGTCGGACGCACGGCGCTTCCATGGCCCGCCTGATATCACCGTCTCCCGTGCTTAGCCATGGGCTGCCGCCGCAATGGCTTCTTCACGGATTTCATCGGTGAGCCTTGCACGCAACTCGGAAAATTCCGGGCTAGCCTTGACCGTGTAATGACGCGGATGCGGCAGATCGACCGGGGTGATGGACTTAATGCGGCCCGGACGCGCCGACATCGTCACCACTCGGTTTGCCATGAACACCGCTTCCTCGATATCATGGGTGACGAAGATCACCGTCTTCTGCTCCCGCTCCCATATGCCGAGAAGCAGTTCCTGCATCAGGCCGCGCGTCTGGTTGTCCAGCGCGCCGAAGGGTTCATCGAGCAGCAGAATGCGCGGACCGTTGGCCAGCGCTCTGGCAATCGCCGTTCTCTGCTGCATGCCGCCAGACAGTTGTTTCGGCCAGTGGTTCTCGAAGCCTCTCAAACCCACCTTATCGATGTAGCTATCGACGATCTCCCACTTCTCCTTCTCCGCTACCCCGCGCTCGCGCAGGCCAAAGGCCACGTTTTCGCGGATAGTGAGCCAGGGAAACAGCGTGTAGGACTGGAAGACCATGCCGCGATCGGCACCTGGTCCCTTCACTTCCTGGCCAGCCAGCAGGACCTTGCCGGTGGTCGGGCGATCGAGGCCAGCGATGATACGAAGCAGCGTCGATTTTCCGCAGCCGGATGGCCCGAGAATGGTGACGAAGTCGTTCCTGGGAATTTCGAGATCCGTCGGCTGCAGGGCAAGTGTCGGCGTGCCGCCGCGCACGCCCGGAAAGGTGCGGCTCACGCCCTGGATGACGAGTTCATTCATCAGGCAAGCCTCCAGGCGAACAGTTTGCGATTGAGAGACTTGAAGGCAAAGTCCGAGATGAGGCCGATGACACCGATGACGATGATGCCGAAAATGATCTGGCCCGTCGCCATCAGCGCCTGGCTGTTGATGATCATATAGCCGATGCCGGACGACGCGCCGATCAATTCGGCGACGATGACATAGGTCCAGGCCCAACCGAGAACGAGGCGCAGAATCTCGGCAATATCCGGTGCATTGGCGGGGATGAGGACCCGGCGCACAACGCCGCGATCCTTGGCGCCGAGCGTATATGCAGCCTCGACCAGATCACGTCTTGTGCCGGCAACGGCAACGGCGATCATAAGGATGATCTGAAACACCGCACCGATGAAGATCACCAGCAGCTTCTGCATTTCGCCAATGCCAGCCCAAAGGATCAGAAGCGGGACGAAAGCCGACGCCGGTAGATAGCGTGCGAAGGAAACGAAAGGCTCAAGCAAAGCTTCGACCGGCTTATATGCACCCATGGCAATACCGAGAGGAACGGCCACGATCGCTGCCAGAACGAAGCCGCCGACCACGCGCCAGATGGTCATGCCGATATCGTAGGCGAAACCCTGCTCGGTCAGGAGATAGATCCCGTCCTTCAGCATGGTGATGGGGTCAGCGAGAAAGGTGGGCGACACGAACCCACCCAGCGTTGCGATACCCCAGGCGAGGAAGAACAGCACGAAAAACAGAATGCCGAGCGCAATCCGCGTGCTGTGTCTGATGGGCTGTAGTGGCTGCATGTGTATCCCGGCAGTCATGAGGCGGGGCGCGGCGGCAGGCCGCGCCCGAGGTCATTGCGTGATGGCCGATTACTTGATGAAGGAGGTATCGGCGAGCGTAGAAAGGTCGGGTTTCGACTTGATGACGCCGATTTCCAGAAGCAGATCGGCAGCCTTTTCCGAAAACGTCTTGAACTCGCCTTCGAAGAACTTCTGGTTGGCCGCCTTGTCCTGCCATTCGAGGAACTTTGCGGAGTTGCCGAAGGCTTCGCCAGACTGCTTCACATCCGCGCCCATTGTCGCGTAGGCTTTCTCGGGGTCGGCCTTGATAGCTTCAAGCGCCTCGAAGTAGCTCGTCGCCAGCGCCTTCGCCGCTTCCGGGTTGGTTTTCAGGAATTCCGGCGTGCAGCCGAATGTGTCCATAACCGCCGGATAATCCAGCGTGGTAGCAATAATCTTGCCCTTGTCGGGTGCGGCACGAACCGTGGAGAGATAGGGCTCATAGGTCATCGCGGCGTCATTCTGGCCCGCGACAAAAGCCTGCGCAGCCGGGCCGGGCTCCAGGTTCACCACCTTCACATCCCTCAGCGTCAGACCGTTTTCCTTAAGGATCCACGCGAGGAAGAAGTACGGCGAGGTGCCGGGTGCCGATGCGGCAATGGTCTTGCCCTTGAGATCGGCAATCTTGGCGATATCGCTGCGAACCGCCATGCCATCGGCACCGTGGGACTTGTCCATCTGGAAGATCTGCGTGGATTTCACACCATTGGCGTTCCATGCAATCCAGGTTTCCACGGTGGTCGCGGCGCACTGAACGTCACCCGAGGCGAGCGCCAGGTGACGGCTTGCCTGCGGGATCTTCTTGATCTCGACCTTGAGTCCGTTCTTTTCGAAAATACCCGCTTCTTTGGCGAGCGTCAGCGGCGCAAAGCCCGTCCAGCCAGACATGCCGATCGTGACGGATGTTTCGGCATGGACCGTGCTGGAAAACAGTGCGGCGGCGAGAAGGGTAAAACCCAGCGTCTTTCTCATGATAGATCCCCTGTTGCTTTATTTTTGAGCGTCGATTTTCGCCGCTTCTTTAGGGGGCATTAATTCACAGGGAAAATGACTTGTCTAGACAAAATGCTTCAGTGACCTGTACGCCGCGCTACTTTGGTTTCCAGCATCGAAAGCGTGCTATGGATCAAAATGGCGAGTGCGGCCACAATCAAGCCACCCTGCAGAATGAAGGCAAGATTGTTGGATTGCAGACCGGCGATAATGACCTCGCCCAACGTGCGCGCCGCAACCGTTGAACCGATCGTGGCAGTCGAAAGGCTGATCACTGCGGAGAGGCGAATACCGGCAAGAATTGCCGGCATGGCAAGCGGCACGTCAATTCTCCAAAGCCTTTGCCAGCCGGTCATGCCCGCGCCGCGTGCGGCTTCGATGATTGATGCCGGAACCGTCGTCAGCCCCGTGAGGGTATTTTCGAAGACGGGAAGAAGCGCATAGAGAAACAGTGCAACCAGTGTGGGCTTCTGGCCAAAGCCCATGATCGGCACCGCCAGCGCCAGAACGGCGACCGGCGGAAAGGTCTGCCCAATGTTGACGATGCTGCGCGACAGCGGCAGAAATTCCCGACCGAATGGACGACTGACGAGGACGGCAAGCGTGGCGGCAACGAGTGTTGCAGCCAGCGTCGCCACACCCACGATCGCGAGATGGGACAGCGTAAGCGACAGAAGATCGGCTTGCTGGTAAATGGCCGGTGCGTTGGTCTGGACGAGCGGCGCGAAGATCGGCGCAAAAGTGTTTGGGCTGACCAGGAAGACGGCAAGCAGAAGCGCGAGGCCCAGCAGAAGGACCGGTCCAAGCAACGCTCTCTTGTCCGCGCCTCTCACGAGCGGCCCGCGGCTTGCTGCAGCAGCGTATCGCGCCGAATGCGTCCGATCTTCTGTCCATCGCTACCGATAACCGGTAGGCTGTCACGTCCTGCCCAGAGCATGGCGGAAAGCGCATCGCGCTGGCTTAACGCATCGGGCAGCGGTTCGCCTTCCGCTTCTCCGGCCTCGACGATCTCCGACACCGTCGCCACGGATAGCAGCCTCAGAGGCCTTTCCCGCTCACCGATCAGCGTCCTGACGAAAGGCGTAGCCGGGTTCAGAACAAGCTCTGCCGGCGGCCCATATTGCACGATCTTCCCTCGATCCATGACGGCGATCCGATCTGCCAGGAAGAACGCTTCGTCCATGTCGTGGGTGACGAGGATAATGGTGACGCCGAGTTTCTTTTGTATCGCCACGAGATCTTCCTGTGCCTTGGCGCGGATGATCGGGTCGAGTGCGCCAAAGGGCTCATCCATCAAGAGAATATTCGGCTCTGCTGCCAACGCGCGTGCCACGCCGACGCGCTGTTGTTGCCCGCCGGACAATTCGTTCGGGAAGCGATCGGCGTACAGATTCGAATCGAGTTGGAAAAGCGTGAGGAGTTCTTCGACTTTGGCAGAAATCCGCTGGCGGTCCCAGCCAAGGAGTTCCGGCACGGTTGCAATGTTTTGCGCAACCGTCCTGTGTGGGAAAAGTCCGTGTCCCTGGATAGCGTAACCGATGCTGCGTCGAAGCTCGAAACCAGGTAGATCGAGAACGTTGCGCCCATCGATACGGATGACCCCGGCGGTCGGCTCAACGAGGCGGTTGACCATCCGCAGAAGCGTCGTCTTTCCCGAGCCCGACGTGCCGACAATGACCGTGACGCTTCTCGGGCGCATGGAAAGGCTCACATTGTCGACCACAGTGGCTTCGCCATAACGCTTGGTGAGGTTTTCGATCTCGATCATGCGGCTTTTCCTCCAGACAGGAGATTGCTGTCGATCAGGGCATCGAGCAGAATCGCTGCAGCAAACCCTAAGATGACGGTTGGGATGGTCCCCAGAAGAACGAGGTCCACAGCCGTTTGGCCGATGCCCTGAAATACGAAGACGCCGAAACCACCGCCGCCGATGAGAGCTGCAATCGTCGCAAGCCCGATATTCTGCACCAGCACGATGCGGATGCCGGTCAATATGATGGGAAGCGCCAGAGGAAACTCGACCTTGATCAGCCTCTGCCAGGCCGTCATGCCAATGCCCCGCGCGGCATCGCGCACCGCAAGCGGAACGCCCGCGAGACCGACGACGGTGTTTGAGACGATCGGGAGCAGCGAATAGAGAAACAGAGCGACGAAGGCAGGCGCCGCGCCAATGCCCCTGATGCCGATGTCCGAGGCGCCAGGAACATGCGTGCCGATCCAGCCGAGCGGCGCAATCAGGAGGCCGAAGAGCGCGATGGATGGGATCGTCTGGATGATGTTGAGACTGTTCAGCATGACGGCGCGGATGCGCTCCACCTTGAAACAGAGCACCCCCAGAGGAATGCCGGCCAGCATGGCGGCGAAGACGGAGCCCAAGGCCAGTTGAAGGTGGCGCTGCGCTTCCGTCCAGAAGATATCGGCGCGGCTTTGGTACTCTTTCATGATGGAAAGATCGTCCCACAGGCCGGAGAGCAGGAAGGCGCTAAGAAGCAAGAGAGCCAGCCCGAGCAGGATGAGACGCGTCAGCGGCTTGGGGTCAAGTCTCGCGATCGCATCCGTTGCCAGAACCACCAGCCCAGCAAGCACCAACCAGAAACCACTGGCTATCGAGACGCGGGCGTAGGTATTCTCAGGCGGAATGAGAGAGGAGGCAGAAAGACCGACGGCAAGCGCCAGCGCGACCAGGGCAGCAAAAGCGGTTGCCAGACGGATTTTCTTGTTTGCCACAAACAGCGCCACTGCTGCGGCCAAAAAGATGATTCCGATCAGGCCATAGCCAAGAGAGGTCGGCATGCTGTCCAGGAGGAAGCGCCCTTCTCCCTGGACGATCCGGTTGGCACGGAAACTGACAAAGGGCGGAACGAATGCAGCATAGAGAAGCAGGCCGCATATCAGCACGCCGACCTTATCGATATGTCGCGTGACGCTCTGCGGCTTCTGCAAGGCGGTCTCTTGCTGCAACGCCACCTCTTACTTCACGAAGCCGTTTTTGGTGAGAAAATCGAGCGCAACGGCCTTCGCCTGCTCTCCGCCCACCTGAACGCGGCCATTGAGCTCCTGAAGGGTGGTGAGATCGAGCTTTTCAAAAACGGGTTTCAACACCTTCTCGATGTCGGGATGCTTTTTAAGCACCTCTTCGCGAATGATCGGCGCGGGCTGGTAGACCGGCTGCACGTTCTTGTCATCCATCAGGACAACGAGACCGGAAGGCGCGATGCCGCCGTCCGTGCCATAGACCATGGCGGCATTGGCATTGTTGGTCTGGTTGGCTGCTGCAGCAATGGTGGCCGCCGTATCTCCTCCGGACAAGGTGATCAGTTGCTCCGGCTTCAGCGTGAACCCGTAGGTTTTCTGGAAGGCCGGAAGAGCTGCTGCAGAGTTGACGAACTCGGACGATGCGGCAAGGACGATCTGGCCGCCACCTGCAACAAATTTGCCCAGGTCGCTCAATGTCTTGAGGTTGTTCTTGTCAGCTACGTCCTTGCGAACCGCGATGCCCCATGTGTTGTTGGCGGGCGATGGAGACAACCAGACGATCTTGTTGGCATCGTAGTCCAGCGTCTTGGCCTCTTCATAGGCTTTGGCTGCGTCCTTCCAGATGGGATCGTCTGCCTTTTCGAAGAAGAAGGCCGCGTTACCCGTATATTCCGGGTATATATCGATCTCGCCTGCGATGATCGCCTTGCGCACGACAGGCGTTGCACCCAGCTGGATACGATCGGTGGTGGCGATATTGTTGACGTTCAGAACCGACTGGATGATGTTGCCAAGAACGCTTCCTTCGGTGTCGATCTTGGACGAAACGACGACTTGCGCCTGGGCAATCGATGCATAGAGAGCAAGTGCGAATCCGGCGCCAGCCAGCTTCATCAGACGGTTCATGGGCAATCTCCACTCGGAATGATTATTCGGGCAGGACAATGCCTCGTCTTTCTGACCAACTCTGATGAGTGACTGTCCCCGGTTCAGCAGGACGTAACGAAGCGGACTGCAAAAAGGTTGCAGGGAAATATCGTGGCTGAGAAAAAAAGGGCGACAGCCGTTGCCTTTCAACGCCCGCGCGCTTGCTTGCCAATGACGAAAGGCATGAGCACCGACAAGAACAGCAGGCGCAGCACATGGTGCGAGCCGACATAGACAGTGTCCGCGTGCATCATCACCGCCATGGCGGCCATGGTCTCAAGGCCACCAGGCGCGAAAGCAATCATGACCGCGTTCAGCGGAACACCTGTCACGTCTGAGATCAGTACGGCAATCGAGCAAGCAAGGACGACAACGGCAACAGTCACGACGGCACCAGCCAAAAACGCCTTCCTCATATCCTTCAGCGAAGAGCGCGAGAAGCGGGTGCCAATCAGGCTTCCAAGAACGATGTAGGTGGGGATGGCAAGCCAATCCGGGACGCCGCCGCTGGAGAAGCCCGTGACGTGCGAACCGATTGAAACAGCGACACCACCGAGAAGCAATGCGGCAGGAAAGCGCCAGCGCATGAAGAGAAGGCCGACGACCAGTGACGCCAGCAGCGTCAATCCAAGTTCCAGCGCTGGCATGGGCGGCGGCAAAATGGAGGGCGCGACGCCGACAAGATCGAGATACTTGACAATGAGCGGCACGGACAGCGTCAGCGCCAGAACACGGACACTCTGGATTACGCTGACGGTTGCCAGATCGCTTTTCGTTTCTGCCGTAAGACTAATAATGTAGCTCAAGTGGCCGGGCGACGCTCCAAGCATTGCCGTCGTATGGTCATAGCGAAAGACAAAACGCAGGATCCAGTAGGCCGTGTAAAGAAGAACCACGACCGCTATCAGCACCGCAACGAAGCTGAGGGGCCATGTTCTAGCGGCTTGAAAAACATCCGGTGTGATGTTCGCTCCCATCGATACGCCGACAATCACGAAGGTTGCATTGCGCAGGTTCTTCGGAACCGAAAGTGTCAGGCCCAGGAGGCTTGCAGCCGTGACGGAAAGGGCCGGTCCGCAGAGAAACGGCGCTGGCAAGCCTACCAGCACTCCGAACAGCGCACCGAGACTGCCGATGGAGACAGTCAGGGCAAGTCGATAGAGTTCGGATGTGGAAATCATGGCACCAGTGGGAATCAGGACGCAGGCATAAGGTTTCCACTTGTCCCTTCATCGCTGGCGAAATCAAGCTCTTGAAACACAAAAGCCTGCCGGCAATCTTGCAGGCAGGCTTACGGGCACTTGCTTGAAGCTCTGATCAGGCGGCCGCAACCGGCGGCGTATGAACGCGCGGCGCCAGCTGATCGAGGCCGAGCAGGAAGTTGATTTGCGGGCGGGCCTTGACGAGATCGTCGATGGAGTACTCGGTCAGGACGTCGAAGAACGCATTCAAGGCCTTGCGAAGCGCAGAGTTGAGGCCGCAGCTATCGACGAGCGGACATTCGACCGCGCCATCCTCGAAGCATTCCGCCATCGCAAAGCTGTCTTCCGTGACCTTGACCACGTCGAAAAGGCTGATCTTGTCGGACGGCTTGCCAAGCTTCACACCTCCGTTGCGACCGCGAACGGTTTCGACGAGGCCAGCCTTGGTCAGCGGCTGAAGAATTTTGAAGAGAAACAGCTCCGATACGCCGTAAGCCTTTGCGATCTCAGGAATGCGGCTGAGATTGCCGTCATTGGCGGCGCAATACATCAACATGCGGACTGCATAGTTGGTCTGTTTGGTCAAACGCATGCTGATCTCCTAGTCGGTAATGTGGAGTTATATAGTTTGTTTTTCACTTTAGAACAATTCCAGAAATGAAAAAATCTTCCTCCCCGGCGCAAACTCCGGCGGTTCGCCGTTGACGCTTCTGCCGATTCATGAACAAACAACTCCACTATTCAACCCTACTGCATCGGCTCGAAAATCGGAAACGGTTTTCGGAAAACACGATGCGTAGATTCAACGGGAATCGCGCGTCCTCTTGCATCCACAAAAATGGACGCCCGGCGCGCTGCGGGAGACCTGTGGTATGGCACGCTTGAAAACCAGCTTTCTAACGCTCGGTATGGCGTTATCTGTCGCTTGTGGCGCAGCAACCCCATCCTTTGCCGGTGGTGAGGTCAATGTCTACTCCTACCGGCAGCCGGAATTGATCCAGCCCCTGCTTGACGCTTTTACCAAGAAGACCGGCATTGAGACCAATGTCCTGTTTCTCGACAAGGGTCTGGTCGAGCGCATCCAGGCAGAAGGCGTCAATTCTCCCGCCGACATTCTGCTGACCGTCGATATTGCCCGCCTCGTGGAAGCCAAAGAAGGCGGCGTCACACAACCCGTGCTGAACGACCCTATCATCGAGAAGGACATTCCGGCCAATCTTCGCGATCCGGAAGGCGAATGGTTCGGGCTGACGACCAGAGGGCGCGTGGTCTACGCCTCCAAGGAGCGTGTGCCGCAGCAGAGCATCACCTATGAAGAACTGGCCGATCCGAAATGGAAGGGCAAGATCTGCATTCGCGACGGCCAGCATTCCTACAACATCGCCCTCTTCGCCTCGATGATTGCCCATCATGGACTGGATTATACCCGCACTTGGCTCACCGGCTTGAAGAACAATCTGGCACGCAAGCCGGATGGCACGGATCGCAGCCAGGCGAAGTCCATCTATTCCGGCGAATGCGATATTGCGCTCGGCAACACCTATTACGTCGGCCTGATGCTGACCAACGAGCAGGAACCGGAAGAGAAAGTCTGGGCAAACGCCGTCAAGGTCATCTTCCCCAATGCTGACGACCGCGGCACGCACGTCAACATCTCCGGTGTCGCCATGACCAAATACGCACCGAACAAGGAAAACGCCCTGAAGCTGATGGAATTCCTTGCATCAGGAGAGGCGCAGGAAATCTACGCCAAGCAGGTGTATGAGTATCCCGTCCTGCCCGGTGCGCAGCCTTCCGATGTCGTCAAGGGTTTTGGTCCGATCAAGCCCGACACCTTGTCGCTGACGGAGATTGCCGCGCACCGAAAGGAAGCATCCGAACTGGTCGATGAAGTAGGTTTCAACGACGGCCCATCGCAGTAAGGTTGGCGTCTAGAGCATTTACAGCAAAAGTGCGATCGGTTTCGCGTCCGGAAATTTTTAAAAACAAAGAGTTAGAGGAGTGTAGGTGAACCCGTGTTCACCGGAGCTGCTCTAGCGACATCCTGCTTTAGCTAACCTTCGACACATACATACGCCCGCGGCAGATCCATCGCGGGCGTTTTTGTTTAAGTCGCAAAAAAACTCGGACGGTCAAGCGGCCTTGATCAGATCCCCATGCGGATCGAGAACGAACTTGGTCGCAGCACCCTGGTCGAAACTTTCGTATCCTTGGACCGCATCATCGAGTGCGATGATCTTGGCATTGACGATATCGGCTATCGGCAGGCGATCATGCAGAATAGCCTGCATAAGCTGCCGGTTATATTTCAGCACCGGCGTCTGTCCGGTGTGGAAAGACTGCGCCTTTGCCCAACCGAGACCAAAGCGCAGAGACAGGCTGCCTTGCTTGGCTGCATCATCCACCGCACCGGGATCTTCCGTGACATAAAGACCGGGAATGCCGATCGAACCGGCAGGGCGGGTGATCTCCATCATCTGGTTGAGAACGATAGCAGGCTGTTCGCCCCCGGCGTGACCGCGTGCCTCAAAACCAACCGCATCGATCGCGCTATCGACTTCATTGGTTCCGACGATCTCGGCAATCATGTCACCCAGCCGATCGCCCTTCGACAGATCGACAGGCTCAAAACCGACTTTTGCAGCATGGGCTAGACGATCCTTGTTGAAGTCGCCGATCATCACCACGGCCGCACCAAGAATGCGAGCCGATGCTGCAGCGGCGAGACCGACCGGACCGGCGCCAGCGACGTAAACCGTAGAGCCGACACCCACGCCGGCCTTGACCGCGCCATGGAAGCCGGTCGGAAGAATGTCAGACAGCATGGTGAGGTCGCGGATCTTCGACATAGCCTTATCGCGATCGGGGAATTTCAAAAGATTAAAGTCGGCATAGGGGATGGTGACGTACTTCGCTTGTCCACCAATCCAGCCGCCCATATCAACATAGCCGTAGGCACCGCCCGCGCGGGCTGGATTGACCGTCAAGCACACGCCGGTATCTTGCGACTTACAGCAACGGCAACGACCGCATGCCACGTTGAATGGAACGGAGACAATATCCCCGACTTGCAGCATCTCGACATCGATGCCCTTTTCAATAACTTCGCCGGTAATCTCGTGGCCCAGCACGAGGCCCGGCATGGCGGTTGTGCGACCGCGCACCATGTGCTGGTCAGATCCGCATATATTGGTTGAGATCACCTTCAGGATCACGCCATGCTCGATCCTGCGTCCATCCGGCGCCTCAAGCTTCGGATCGTCAATATCACGAACCTCGACCTGACCCGGCCGCAAGTAGACAACGCCTCTGTTCTTGCTCATATCCATCTCCTCCATGGCTTGAACATCAATGTCTCAGCCGTCAGGGCTGAGACATTCTCGACTGTCAAACGATCAATGGGAGGTTCGACCAAGACTGGTCACTCCCAGTACCCACCAATAATCCTCCCGCCTGATCATCAACTTCACCGGCTGAGCCCGGTCATACACGCAAGTCACGCCACCTCCTCAAGTAGCGTTTCGATACGAACAGGAGACCACGCGAGACGGAGGCGAGCGGTTTGGATTACGACACGCCTTGTGTGCTCAACGACACGATATTTATCCCGAAGGTAAACCTGTCGCATATTTGGGCCTGCTTCCGGCTTTTCCTAAGGATCAGTATTTGGAGCGCAGAGAATAATTGGCGAGCGTTATCGACCGCTATCGGAGTTGCGTGGGCAAGTTTTTGATTTAGGCCGCTGAATATCAAGCACTCTCAATGCAATTCCTTGATGCGCCTGAAAGGCTATGGTTAGGACAAAGCGGCCTGCGCTTAACGCTGCCCTATATCGATTTCGCCCTGAGCGATCGGAGGAATCAGCCAAGCCGGCATTTCAACGCGACCAACGAGATGCAGAGTATCAGCCAGACATGGATGATCGATCGAAGCAAAGAGAGGGCTTCACTCGTTCCTTCGCGTCACGGATAGCTCCGATTGGCCAGGCACTGGAGGCTTATCATCCGATAAGGCGAAGTTTGAAGGCTCTGGGAATTGTACGAGATCCACGGTGTAATTTGGCCTCAACCTCTCCGGCACCAAGGTGCTTAATCGAATGGCGTGACCGAACGACCTATGCCTGCATGTCCTGTCAAAGATGCCGCTCGATAGCCCTTCCGTCTCGAGCGCCGCGGAGGTTATGCGTGAAGGAATGCCCTGCGCCAAAATACACAAAAGCCCCAAGGCATCTGCCAAGGGGCTTTGTGTTTCGTATATTGCATTATTTGGTTGCGGGGGCAGGATTTGAACCTGCGGCCTTCAGGTTATGAGCCTGACGAGCTACCGGGCTGCTCCACCCCGCGTTGATTTTGAGCGATGTCCGAG